>NZ_JBIWGA010000014.1:0-135704 GCF_044763345.1 Streptomyces sp. NPDC096132 | reverse complement strand
CCGGTGCTGGGGGCGCGGGGACCGCGCCGGACACCGCCGGTACCGCGGACACCCGCCCCGCCTCCGGCACCGCCGGCACCCGCCCCGCCTCGGACACCACTCCGGCCACCCCGGTGTTCCGGCACCCCCTGACCGACGCCCCCGTTGCCGCCCTCGCCTGGGACCCGGCCACCCCGACGCTCCGCTATCTGTCCGCCGGCACGGTCCACTCCCTCGACCTCACGGCTCCGCTCACCTCAGGATGGCTCGCCCGACCGGCCGCGCTACAGCTCCTGAGCCCGGACGGCCGTCTCCTCGCCACCGCCGAACGGACTGCCGACGGCTACCGTTTCCACCTGCGCGACACCCGCACCGGCCACATCGTCGCCGAACCACCACCCGTGTCCGTGGCGCGGGCCGACCGCCCTCTGATGACGTTCAGCCCCGAGGGCGAGGCCTTCGCCTACGGGGCCACCGGGTTCCGGGACGCATCCCCCGACCCCGCCCCCTTCGCCGTATGGGACGTGCCGGGTCACCGGCAACGGGCCGCGCTCGCCCTCGACGGGCCGCCCGCCTCCGGGGTCCGGTCGATCGCGTTGACACCGGGAGGCCGTGACCTGCTGGTCTCCCGGGCGACAGCCGCAGGCCCGCTCACCGGAGAGGTATGGAACACCGCCCACGGCACCCGCACGACCGAGCCGAAGGCCCTGGCGGCGGCGCTCGGGGGAGCCCTGAGCGCCGGTTTCACCGGCCGGGCCGCCGCCCTGCCCTTCGGGTGGGACTCCGAGGTGCCGCTCGCCGACGGGGATCGTCCGGACGTCCTCGCGCTCAGCCCCGACCGCACCCACCTGGCGACCGGCGGCGCCTTCGGCACCGTCACCGTCTGGGAAGGCACCCGGGACCGCCACCGCGCCGCCGTCCTCCCGGCCGCACCGGTCGCGCCCGACTGCGCCTCCTGCGCCCGGGTCACCGCCCTCGCCTTCAGCCCCGACGGCCGCACCCTCGCCGTGGGCCACGCCTCGGGTGCCCTGCGGCTGTGGGACACCGCCACCTGGCAGCCCCTGGGCGGCAGCCTCAACACGCCGGGCGACGCGCTCCGTTCCCTCGCGTTCAGCGCCGACGGGACCTCGGTGCACGCCAGCGGCGCCCACGTCCCCGTCCAGACGTACGCCCTCGATCCCGCCCGGGTCGTCGCCCAGCTCTGCGCCCGCGCCGGCACGACCCTCACCCGTGCCGAGTGGCACACCTACCTCCCCGAGGTGCCCTACCTCCGCCTCTGCGAACAGCCGCCGGCTTCGGAGGACGCGGATTCCGACACCGACTCCGACTCCGACCCGGCTCCCGCACCGGCGCCGGTCACCGCGTCGCCGGACGCCCGGGAACGCTCCGTACGGGAAAGCGCCGTACGGGAAGGTGCCGTACCGGGACCCGCCGTACCGGAAACAGCCGCACCGGAGACCTCCCCACCGGACCGCCACGCGCCGTCGACGGAGACCCCGTCCGCCACCCCACGCCGACCGAAGGGCGAAACGGACCTGCGCGCACCCGACAAGACGCGCCGTCCGGCATCAGGGAATCGCGACCGGCACTCGGAAGCTCGCCGGTTGTTTACCCCCCTGACCTGCATTGCTCAACAATTCCGCGCCCCCGAGTGTGGTCGCTGAACGGTCCGCCGCGAACAAACAGTCGGCGTTTCGCATCCCCCACTTGGAGTTCCCCGATGGCATTCGCTCTCCGTAAGAACGGATCCGCCCAGCACCTGCGCCGGACGGCTGGAACGCTCGCGGCCCTCACCCTGGGTGCCACCGCGCTGGCGGCCCCGCAGTCCGCGTTCGCCGCAGCCAGCCCCACCACCAAGCAGCTCCTGGAGCAGTGCGGCACCCGGTCGGTCGACCTGTGCGAGTTCCACCCGACCAGCTACTGGACGTACACCGGCCCCAAGCACCAGGTCGGCAGCACCGCGTACAACTGCGGCAGCCAGACCAACCAGCACCGCATCGACTGGGCGGACACGACCGGCGCCACCAACTCGGTCGGCGTCGCGATCACCGCGACCGTCGGGTTCTGGAAGGTCTACGAAGCCTCCGTGCAGCTCAGCTACGGCCACTCCTGGGAGGTGTCGCACACCGACACCGAGAGCAACACGCTGAACATCCCGGCCGGCTCCAAGGGCTGGATCGAACGCGGCACCGCCAAGCAGCAGGCGGAGGGCTGGTACGAGATCCACTTCCCGAAGCGCTACTACGGCCACTACATCTGGTACGTCAACAACTACAAGTCGTCCGGCTTCAACAAGGACAACCCCAAGGCCGGTTACGTCAATTTCAGGGACGCGAAGATGACGTCCGGCGAGTGGAACGCGCACTGCCGCTGAGTCCCCCGGCCGCCTGTTCCTCCGCGAAGTGGTGTTTCACGTGAAACCAGCAAGACGCTTTCCGCTGCGCGCCCTCGCCCTCACCGTCTGTTCGCTCCTCGCGCTCTCCGCGTGCGCGACCGACACGGCCGGCCAGGGCACCACCAGCGCCTACGCGGACGCCCAGGGGCCGACGGTGATCGGCACCGACCGCTCGGCGGAGAGCCGGGTCGTGGCGGCCCTCTACGGAGAACTGCTCACCGCCGCCGGGGCCGAGGTGAAGACGGCGACCACCGTCTACGCCTCGCCCGCCGACGCCGCCCGGGCCGTGGTGGAGGGCGAGATCGGCCTCGCGCCGGCGTACGAGAGCACCATGCTGCGGGCGTTGCCGGGCGGCCAGACCCTGCCCGGCAACATGGCGGCGACGCTCAGCATGGCGCTGCCCCCGGGCATCGTCGCGCTGCCGCCGGCCGCCGCCGAGCGCGGGGTCGTCCTCGCCGTCACCCGGGCCACCGCCCGGCGCCACGGACTGCGCAGTCTCACCGACCTCGCCGAGACGGACGGTCGGCTGACCCTGGGCGGTGCCGCCTCCGGCGACCCCGACGCCCCGACGGCCGACTCGCTGAAGACGGCCTACGGCGTCACCCTCGCCCCGGCGGACACCTCGGCCGACGCCGACGTCCTGGTGCTGCGCGGCACGGACCCCGTCCTCACCCGGGACCAGCTGGTCGTCCTCACCGACCCCGAAGCCGTCGTCCCGCCCGAACACGTCTTCCCGCTGATCGCGGCCCCCGACGCGGGTCTGGCCGCCAGAAAGGCCCTGGCCAAGCTCAACTCCAGGCTGACGACCGCACAACTGGTGGCGCTCACCGCCTCCGTCGAGAGCGGACGAACCCCCGCCGAGACGGCCAAGGCCTGGCTGAAGTCCGAGGGCCTGCTCGACTGACCCGCCCTGCCCCGCCCCCTCAAGGATCCGACGAAACCGACAGAAGGGTGCCCTTCCCATGCACGGTCTCCGCCGTAAGGCCACCATGGCCGCACTTGCCGCAAGCGCCGTCCTCGGTGCTCTGGCGCTCCCCGCGACCGCCCACGCCGACGGCGTCGCGGCCACCCAGATCCAGCTCTGCAACGACTCCTCCGCGCAGATCAAGTTCTGGGTGAAGGGCTACAACCAGTTCGACGACTGGGACGACTCCCCGGTCTGGACGGCCAACGCGCACACCTGCGCCACGGGCTGGGACTACTGGTGGAAGAAGAACTCGTCGGTCGAGCTGCACTACAAGCGCGGTACGGCCGGCTGGACCTGGAAGCAGGCGTACATCCCGCGCACCGACAGCGACCGGGTGACGCTCCGCCTGTCCTAGCCGGACGAAGGCCCGGTCAGAGGTAGTGGCCGTCGTCGGCGCCCTTCGTCGGCTCCGGCCACACCTTGACCGCCACGACGTTGGCGAAGTTGACCAGCGCGAAGCCGTTCTCGGCGTCGTCCGGGCCGGTCAGCCCGAACCGTAACGTCCGTCCCTGCTCCAGTGCCTCGTTCAACGCGGCGAGACCCGAGTCCAAGGTCTCGAAGTCACGGCTTCTGACGGCCAGTGCCTCCCCGTTGACCGGCTGGAACCAGATGTGCAGCTCCGGGTTCTGCGGCATGCGTACGCTCCTCGACTCGACGTGACCCGACGGCGGAAGGCCACGATGCGCGCCCCGCCCTTCGGGCACAAGTACGCGTGGCGGCAACGCATTTCAGTGGTGTTGGTGTTGGTGTTGCTGTCGGTGTCGGTGTTGGGGCCGGGGCCGGGCCGGACGGCCGCCGCGATGCTGCTGGCCGTGCGGCCGGGGGGAACCAGATGAGGCGGCCGAGTTCGATCGGGCTGACGATCTGTGCCAAGTCCAGGGGGCCGGTCGGCTCCCGGCCGTCGATGCCGGGCCGGTTCCGGCCCGTCGGCCAGGGCCGAACGCACGGGACCCGTGGTCGTCACCGTAGGTCCGGCCGCGTGGTCATCGTCACCGGCGCCCTGCCTCCTCCGGCATCGGCGAGGCGAATCGCCCGCCTGCTGCACCGCGAGGATGCGCTCCCGGTCCGGGCCGCCCGCCGCGCCGACCGCCCTGAGCGCCTAACTCGACGGCGCCCTTGCCGTCCCGGCCGGCCTGGCACGCCAGGAACTCGCCACCGACGGCATCGACGTCTCCCTGATCCTGCCCCTGATGGGAGCACTTTCACGGTCCGGCCCTCTGGGCGGAAATTCGAGACGGACCGCGGGACCGGGCTCGTAGCATCCTCCGTGTCGAGGGGGGAGTCATGGCATTGGGCCGCAAGGGCGCACGGCGCATCGTGGTCGACGGCACGGCCTACCGCTGGCGGCTGCGACGCCGGCCGACCTACTTCCAGGGCCTGGCCTGGTCGCCCTGCACGTTCGCGGTCGAGCACGCGGGCACCCCGGGGACGACGCTCGTGGTCACGATCGGCCACCCGCATCCGAGCAACTGGCTCGGTCGCGAGGCCAAGCCCGTACTGCCCTCCGATGTCACCGAGGCCATTCGGCTCGCCCTGCGCGAGGGGTGGTCTCCGACGGCTCCGGGCTCCGCTTTCCACCTCGACCGCTCCGCCGGCTTCTCCCCCTCGCCCTGACCGGAGGAGCAGGGAGAAGAGCAGGGGGGAGGAGCCGGGGCTGGGCCTCAGCGGCTTGTCAGGATCGCGCTCACGACGACAGCGAAGAGGTGATCGAGGCGTGGCGCGAGCGAGGGCTGATCGCCGAGCCACGCCAGCGAGCCGGCCAGCGCGAACAGGTCGGTGCCGTCGATGTCGGTTCGCGCCATGCCCTCGGCCTGAGCGCGGGCGAGAAGGCGCGTGCCGGCGGCGCGCATCGTGACGCACGAGGTGTGAAGGGCGGACCGGCTGTCCTCGATGGCGGCCATCATCAACGCCACGACGCCGCGATAGTTGTGCGCGACGGCGACGAAGTCGCGCAGCCACGACACCAGAGCGTCATCGGGTGAGCTCGACGTTTCGAGCTCACCCGCCTTCGCCGTCAGCTCGTCGAAGCTCGTACGGAGCAAGGCCTCGAACAGCGCCTCGCGCGTCGGGAAGTGACGCAGCAGCGTGGCGAGCCCTACGCCGGCTTTGCGTGCGATGTCACGCATCGACGCCTCGGCACCCTGCTCGGTGATGACGGCGCCCGCGACGGCGAGCAGGTGGTCGTGATTCTTCCTGGCGTCGGCCCGCATCTGTCCCTCTTGACCATCCGGATCACTGATCCATATATTCGGATCAGTGATCCGGATAAACGGATCGCTGATCCGATGAGCGTATCCGCCGACAGGAGCTGGAGAAACCGATGCCGACACGCACGATGAGGGCGATCCGGCTGCATGAGCACGGCGGCCCCGAGGTTCTGCGTCACGACGAGGTGCCGATTCCCGACCCGAAGCCGGGTGAGGTGCTCGTTCGCGTGCACGCGGTCGGCGTCAATCCTCCGGACTGGTACCTGCGCGACGGACTGACCAACCTGCCTCCGGAGACCAGGCCGAAGTTCAGCCTGCCCGTGATTCCGGGGACGGACGTGTCGGGCGTCGTCGAGGCCGTCGCCCCGGATGTGGACGGCCTCTCCGTCGGTGACGAGGTCTTCGGCCTCCTCCGCTTTCCCAGCTTCGACGGCAGCGCATACGCCGAGTACGTGGCCGCGCCCGCGTCGGACCTCGCGCGCAAGCCGGCCGGCATCGATCACGTGCGCGCCGCCGGGGCGCCCATGGCCGGACTGACGGCGTGGCAGTTCCTGATCGAGCTCGGACACGATCACCCCTCGCCCTTCCAGGCCGCGCGGCACCGCCCGATGCCACTCGATGCCGACACGACGGTGCTCGTCAACGGCGCAGCGGGCGGCGTGGGGCACTTCGCAGTGCAGCTGGCGAAAGGGAAGGGCGCACAGGTCATCGCGGTGGCGTCGGGCGCGCATGAATCGTTCCTGCGCGAGCTCGGAGCCGACCGGTTCATCGACTACACCAAGAGCCGTCCCGAGGACCTCGTGCACGACGTCGACCTCGTTCTCGACACCGTCGGCGGCCCCGACAGCAGTCGTTTCCTGCGCACGCTCAAGCGCGGCGGCGCCCTGTTCCCCGTGTTCTTCGGCACATACGACGACGAGGAGACCGCGAAGCTCGGCGTCACGGTCTCGGGCACCCAGGTCCGCTCCAACGGCGCGCAGCTCACCGAACTGGGACACCTGCTCGACGCGGGCACGGTTCGCGTCGCGCTAGACAGCACGTTCCCGCTCGCGCAAGCCCGAGCGGCCCACGAACGCGCCGCCCGAGGCCACATCCAAGGAAAGATCGTGCTCACGGTCGTCTAGGCGCGACCCGAGATACGGCGGACGAACGCCAGAGGGCCGGACCACTTTCGTGGTCCGGCCCTCTGAGCTGGCGGAGGATACGAGATTCGAACTCGTGAGGGGTTGCCCCCAACACGCTTTCCAACTGTCCGCATGACTGTTCGGGGGCGTCCGTGAGGGTTCACGCGGCAGGTCAGACGGGGTGCGCGTACGGCGATGAACGGTGGCGTCCGTCAGTGCACTGGACAAAGACCAGGACAACGAGCGTCTTACGGGGCTCGCAGCGTTAGTGCCAGTTCCTGACCTGTGTGCCGGATGCTCAGTGTTTCCTCGCCGAGAACCGTCCGATGGTCACCACCCGCCCGAGTGCTGGCTTACGAGAAGAGAGCAAGCCTTGACGGAGCGGCCGAGTGAATCTGCTCTTCTGTCCGGCCTGCCTACTAAGGGCAGGACATTGCCTGGGTCATATTCAAGGCGACGTGAGAGCTGGCGGGCAAAGCGTCGGCACAATCGAGTGGGCGGAGGTAAAGACTTGGCCAGTGGAGACAGACGTCTGCTGACGGGACGAACCAGCCACGAGGTGTACCTAGTGGAGGGCGCTACGAAACGGTGGGTCCCGGACCTATGGACGATGCAAGCCAACGGGCTCTCCCCAAGCGATCTACAAGTGGTTGAGGACTCGAAGCTTGAGCAGTACCCAGAAGTGGACCCCATCCCATCAGAGGTTCCGCTGCTACCACTCGAAGAGGGGCAGTACGTGGAATCCGATAACGGCGTCTTCGTTATGAATTCTGGCAAACTGCGGCCCATCCGGGATCCCCGGACCCTGCTGAGCCAGAAGGGATTCCGCCCCGAAGAGGTCTGCTTCCTGCCAGCATCGCTGATTCGCGGTCATGTGGACGGAGGTTCCTGATGGCCATCATCGCCCAAACCCCTGGCAAACAGCAGCGGAACCTTGGGGCCAACCACAGAATGTGGACCGATGCTTCCCTCCACGACAGCGGTCAGCTCAAAGCCTTCACCAACACGCACACCGGCACCTGGTTCGGCGGATTCACCGGCGGAGTGAAGGTTGCAGTGCTCGATGCCAACGGCATCATTATCGCTCTCACCGATCGGAAAACCTTCGGTGTGGATGGCACCATCACGGGAAATAACGATCGCACGGACGAGTGGGATTACCAGTTCCCTGCGGGCGACATCGTCAACGCTAATAGCCTTGAGGCGATCCAGGCATGGGCCCCCAGATGGGATCGGAACCTAGAAAACGCCGTGAAAGTCGGGCGGGCCATCGCGGAGATCTTGGCACTGATGTAGGGGTTGGGAGACAACCGAAGCCATCATTCGGCGGGTCGGCTGTAGGTGGAATTTGGTGCCCCGTGGTGACTTGATCCGCACGCCGATAGAGTTGCCGAGGGCCGGTAAGCCATGACACTACGTTCGTACGGCGTCCGGACCCGGCGATCCACTCCCCCGGACGCACCGCCCGCTCGCCTTCGCCCCGAAGCGCAGGGTGCGGGCGATGGTCCGGCGGACCGTGCGCCGGCGCCTGGAACGACATCGTGACAAGCAGTACATGGCGCCGGCCGTTCGGATCCATTGAGGCTGGCCTGCGCTGCTACGACCGCGCCCATACTGCCCGGATGAAGGGTCCCGACGATGGTTATCTGACCAGCCCACGGATGTCACGCTCTTCGGAGGGCACGCAGGCCAACTGTCCGCGTGGATGTACGGGGGCGTTCGGACAATGGGCGGTGGTGAATGGACGAGGAAGCAAGGCCATCGGCTGGTTGCTTGGACTTGGGAAGCGCGGTTGGCCGGTGCGTCAGGTTGACTGGCGAGGCACTCAGCATCCAGGCCTTCGAACCGCTAAGCTCGTCGTAGTTGAGCACCTCTGTAGATCTCGGGGAGTAGCTCCCAGGCACGTGACCTGCTTCGATCACGTACAGCAACGAACCTCCCCTATGTGAGGGGCATCCACGTTCTGGTCCCCACTACCCTGCGTGACCTACGGTCACGCAGGGTAGTGGGGACCAGAACGTGGATGCCGTTATTTTGCCAAGTCTTGGCAGGTTCTTTGCCGAATCTTTGTCATTTTGCGTGCCTCGGTCTATGACTCTTGCATTGCATCACTTTCTGCATCACACTGTGGGGCATGACCACTCCCACCCGTAGGAAGCCGGACGCCGTAGCCCGTAAGTCTGTCCCTGTGACCGCTCAAGACACCGAGACCGTGGAGCGCCTGCGGCAGCCTGCAAGCGCTGAGCGTGCTGCCCTGGCAGAACTGTTGGGCGTGGAGCTCCCCTCAAACGCCTCTGAGGGGGAGGTTCTGCAGGCGCTAGTCGAGGCGGGGCGGCAAGCGGTTGAGCAGCAGGTCATGCTCACCGGATATGCGGCCCTTGCGGCTGCGCGCAATGACGAGGACAAGATGCATGAGCGTGCGATGCGTGCTCGTCGTCGTGGATCCAGCGAGGACTGAGTCGTATCTGTGCCTGAGATTGTGCCTGTGCGTGGTGTCGTATATCGAGCTGATCTGGGTTATGGCCTCAAGCCGTTCCTGGTCGTCTCCAACAACACACGTAATCAGAAGCTCAATGACTGCCTAATGGTGAGGCTAACCACTACCAACAAGCCTGACCTGCCAAGCATCGTCAAGCTAGCAGCGGCGGACGCGCCGCTCGTGGGTTATGTCTGCTGCGACGACATAGTTCCTGCGTATCGTGAAGAGCTGAAGGAGCGAATTGGCGCTCTCAGCCTGCCCTCCATGATGCGCGTGGCGAGTGCCCTCAAGGCTGCTCTAGCTCTCTAGGGCGGTTTCTCTGCCCCGCCGGAGTCGAGTGCCAGAGAGGCTGCGTGAAAGGCCCGGTCCGAAGGATCGGGCCTTTCGTCTACTGCCTGCGTGAGCGGGTTGAGCTGTGGCTATCACCATTGACAGAAGGCGACAGAAGCATCGTCACCCGACTTGTAGCGCGGCCACCGGCGCCCTGTCGGGTCCGTGGCTTCGACCTTCCGGACGGTGTCGATCAGCTCTCGCGGGCCCCCGGTCCTGAGCGCTGTGAAGACTTCGGACCACGTCGCCATGGCGTATTCGGTGACGAGACGCGATGCGCCATCTGACAGGACTGCTGCGGCGAGCGCGTCTTGGTCGGGGACGCTTCCTGTGAGCGCGTGATCTGCCGCATCTGGGCCAGAAGCCGCCACCCAATATCCGGTCGACGTGTTGCGGGTCTGCCGCTGTGCGGTCACGAACCGCTGCAACGCTTCCTGATGCTCAGTCGTATGCGTCTCGTACTGCTCGACTTCGGCCCGTAGTTCGGGAAGGACTTCGTCCACGCGAAGGTCTGTGAGCACGGTGTAGTTGCCGTGCCCTTCGAGCACGATGGGGGAGTCTGCCAAAACCAGGTGGTCTAGGAACCCCTCTCGCTGGCGAAGGATCGCGACCGTTGCCGAGGGTGTTCCGGGGTTGCCGAGGTCGCATCCAGGGTGCAGTGCGGCCACCCGCTCAAGGGCACCCGCCAACCCGGCGGTCAGCGACGTTTCGGGGTCGGCCAGCCCAGCGACAAGCTGACTGCCCAGATGCCCCACGTACCAAGGCACGCCGTGGCGGCATCCGGTGTCCAGGCCCGCCGTGCTTAGCCCGTCTAGCACGACGGCAAGAGCCGGGGTGCCGGCCACCCAATCTTCGTTGGGGGCGGCTCCACCAGGTTGGGTGTCGATGGCGACGCGCATGCTCAGCCTTCGTGTCGGTACAGCGGGGTGACGCGTCGACTCTCCAGCACTTCGAGCGTCTTCGGGTCGTAACGGCACGAAATCAGCGTGGAGAAGCGGCGCGTGCGCACCTCTCGGTACAGCTCTGCCAGGTTGTTCTCCAGGAAGTGAACGACTCCGTTCGCTCCGATGGCGTGGATACCGGCGATGTAGAGGAACGTCCCCTTCCCATCGAGGCGGGGGAGTCGTCCCAGGTACCCGACGTCGCCGGCCGACCCGTCTTCGTCCTGTGGTGACCGGAATTCCTTCCCGGCCACTTGGTCCACCAGGTGCCACACGTGGTCCTTGGCAAACCGAAGGTTGTCGTCCCCTTCGAGTACCTGCGCCACGATCGGGGACAGACGGGGACCGCAGATGACGACGTGGTTGTCCCGGTTGAGGTTCACGATCCCGGTGGGCGGGATCACCTCGTACTGAGTTTCCAGCTTCATGCCGCCCAGCAACTTCCGAAGGTGCTCGAAGTTGTTGAGGTCCTCGCGGGTGACCACCTCGCTGGGGTGCTGGTCGGGCGCCTTGCCCGCCTCGTACTTACCGCCGAGCGACACCGTGACCAGGTCGGTGCCGAAGAAGGCGCGCTCTGGCGGTGGGCCGGCGGACGCGAGCTGTCCCACGCGTCCCCGACTGACCCCGAGTCGTTTCGCAATCTCCGCTTGGGTCATGCCCGCTGCCTGAGCCTCTTCGATTGCTTCCCGGCGGATGCGCGACAGCTCGTTCACGTGGCTCTGATACCGCGCCATCAGGTCGATTGCGGCTTTAGCGCGGTCAACGGGGTCCGTGATCCCAGAGACCTTCTCCATGTCGTCTTGCACGACTCTCCGATCGTCGCCTAGGGGGGCTATCGAACTCTATCGCGAGAGGGGGTTGCGCGCAGCCTTGAGTTTGCCTACGGTACCTAACAAGCGAGGCGGCAAGCCCCCCTAAGCAAGATGAGGGCGGTGCTGTCGCGGCTGTTTGACCTGCGCATTCAGCGCCCGGAAACACGGACCGGATCCAGCGCTGAGACGAACTCAACAGAGTGCCGACCCAGCTGCCTGAACACGGGCGGTCGATGGGTGCGGGTTACCACCCCGACCGCCCATGTCGGGCCGGGTGACCTGCCCGAATCCGCCCTGCAGGGCGGTGAAGGCATTGCTTGAAGCAGAAACCGCAGAACCTTCGCGGGCCCTCAACGTCCGCGCTGAGTAGCAGTGCTCACCAGACGACCAATTACAACGGCGCGCGGCTCCCGGGGTGCCTCCCGGGAGCCGCTGTTCGGGCCGTTCCACCACCTAGGAGACACGACCCATGGAACCCATCGTTACTGTTCAGACGGCCGTTACCGCCTTCGCCGACTGGCTGGAGCCGACCGCGGCCGAACTGGACGCGATCGACACCGAAATGCCGGTCATCCTCGCCGACATCGAGCTGCTGGACGCGCACATCGCGACGCTGGACCGCGTCCCGTCCGAGCTGGACACGCGCCGGCTGCGCAGGGCGCGGCGCCGGGCGCTGGCCGCGCGGCTGGAGCTGGCCAACCTCGCCTCCCCAGTCACGAGGGTGGGCGCGTGAACCGGCAGCAGTCCCGACCGGCCGCCCAGATCGCCGCGCTGCAAGCGCTCCAGGCGAACCTGACCAGGGTGCTGGTCGCGGTCGCGGTGGTGGCGCTGGCGTTCACGGCGACGAACGTGACGCTGTTCGCGATCGATCACCACATCTCGCCGTGGATCGCGTGGCTGCTGGACCCCATGGTCGCCGTCGCTCTCGGTGCGGTGCTGATCGTGGACGGCCGGCTGTCCGAGCACGGTGTGCACCCGTCGGGCTGGGCGAGCGCGCTGCGCTGGTTCGCCGGTCTGGGCACATGGCTGATGAACTGCTGGAGCTCCCTGTGGCCCGCCGGCACGGCGTTCGGGATGCCACGACAGGTGGACCCGGCCGGGCTGGTGCTGCACTCCATTCCGCCTGTCCTGCTGATCGTTCTCGCTGAGGCGATCACTCACTACCGGCGCGCGATCCTGGACCGGATCACCGTTCTGCGCGACCAGGTGGACACCCCCACGCTCGTGGTGGACACCCCCGCACCGCGTGCGGTGCCCACCCCGGCTCCGCCCGTCGCCCCGGTGTCCGCCACTGCCCCGGTGCAGCCTCTTCCGGTGCCGTCGCCGCTGGTCATCTGCGGTGCACAGCGACTGTTCACCCCTGCTCTCCCGGCCCGTCCGGCGTCGTCGGATGAGGGGGAGCGGGAGGTGGAGCGGCTGTCCACTGAACAAGCGCTGGACGTGATCCATGGGTGCTGGACCACGGGAGAGTCCATCCGGACGGCCGCGCGTAAGTCCACCCGTTCACCCTCGTACGTCCAGACCGTCTACGCCCGGCTCGCCGCGAACGCCAACGAGCCTCAGCCGCTCGCGCTGACGAGCGGGGGCGGGCACTGATGCCGACCGCCTACAGCCGCTGCCTCGACCCGAACGGCGCCCGCTACGGCATACCGACCTACCCCTGGCGCATGGCCCCAGACGGTTACGCCACCCGCCGCCAGCTCCGCACCCGGGGCTTACGGCCCGGCGGGCAACCGGTCGCCGCTCAGGTGATGGTCATCAACCGCCACGCGGGCACGCCCCGCGTGGCCTACCTCTACCGCGTCGACCTGGCCAAGCCCGTGCGGCCGATGACGTCCCGCAAGTGGGGCGCCCTCGCGCTGGCGATGCTCGCCCGCCGCACCTGCCCGCGCTGCCGACTGGACGTCGGCTACTGCATCCCGCGCTCGCACGGCCTCTGCGGCATGTGCATCGCCACCGACGAACAGCGCGCCGCCTGACCCTCCCCTCCTTCTTCGACCCTTCCGGGAGCTCTGCTGTGTCCAGCCGTACCCGTTCCCGCAGCAAGGCTGCGGGTGTCCACACCGTCCAGATCCCGCGGCAGCGCGGGCGCCGTGGCGCGCAGCCGTTCGTGATCGTCGTCCCCGAGTCGCCCTCGCTGACCCGCGAGGCGCTCGGCTTCATCGGCCGCGCGCTGTGGAACGCTCGGCGCGCGCTCGCCCCGACCGCCCTCGCCCTGCTCGCCCTCGCCTTCACGGGCGTGCTGCACGTCATGGCGTGGTGGTCCTCGCTGGTCCTCGCCCCGCTCGCCGTGGCCCCGGCGCTGTGGCTGGGCTTCCTGCACGTGCGCCGTCCCGCGCGCGGCACGGTCGTCATCTGGCGGGCCGCTCTGGCCCTGCTCGCCACCCTCGCCGCCGCGTGGGCGGCCCTGTCCGCCGGCTTCGGGCCGCTCGCCGGGCCGCTGGAGCTGGTCTGGCTGCTGATGTGGCTGGCCGCTCAGACCGCCTGGCTCATCGTCCGCCGCTCGCACTGACCTGAGGAGATCGCCACATGGCAGACAACGGCTCCGCCAACCGGGCGGCCAACCGGCAGCACCGGCAGGCACAGCACGCCCGCCGCCCGCTGATCGACGAGAACGGCAACAAGACCAACAAGTTCGCCAACGCCGGCGCCGCCGCGGGCGGGTTCGTCGGCGCGCTCGGTGGTTCGTTCGTCCCGCCGATCAACGTCACCGTCAACAACAACCGGGCCGCCGCTCGCAACGGCGGGGGCGGCCGGCCGCACTCCGAGGCGCTGCTGCCCACGCCGGAGTTCGGCTCGCCGGCGCAGGTGCGGCAGTACTGCAACACCCTGCGCGCCGCCGCCGTCGCCCTGTCCATAGAAGTCGCCATGGGCTCGGAGATCCTCAAGGGCGTGCTGGCGGCGGTGCCGGACCCGCAGGGCCGCACGTTCGGCTCCCGCATCCGCGCGCAGAAGGTGGCGCGCAAGATGCAGCGCTCCGCTGACGCCCTCCGGGACGCTGCGAAGAACGCCGCCGCCTGCTACTCGACCTTCCAGCAGGAGTTCGAGGAGGAGATCAACCGCGTCCGTCACCGTGCCCGCAGGCCGCAGCAGCCGGTCATGAACTGGCACCAGCAGTAAGGAGAGTCGCCGCATGACCAGGAACAACCGCCGCCACGTCACCGACTATCTGGACGACGGGCGCACCATGACCGCCTACGCCCTGCCCGACGGCTCGTCCGGCGGGAGCATCGGCGCCTACCTCCTGCACCGCGCCAAGCCGCACATGCCGCCGTGGATCGGCCTCGCCGGGACCGGCCTCGCCGGCGCGCTGGGTAACTGGCGTTGGGAGGGCAGCGCGGGCGCCGGTGTCGGCCTCACCCTCGCCTCCGTCGCCCTGACCGGGGCGACGTGGTGGGCGGGGAAGTCGACCAGCCAGCAGCGCCGCCTGCACTCCGCCGTCACCGTCGCGGCCGGCTCCGCGTGGGTCACCGCCGCGTGCCTCGCCGGGCCGACCGCCGGGCCGATCGACGACATGTTCCTGATGGGCGGGCCGGTGGTCGCGCTGTCGTGGAACGTGCGCATGGTCCTGCGCCACAACCCCGAGGGCGCCCCCGCCGGCAGCGGTGATGGCGGGCTGCTGGAGAAGGTGGGTCTGGCGCGGGCGCAGATCGGGACGCCGAAGGTGGAACCGAACCGGGTCACCGCCCCGCTCGCGGTGCAGGCCGGTGAGCAGACCAACGCGGACGTCACGAAGGCCCTGGCGCGGATCGCGTCCGCCCTGGACCTGCCGACGTCGGCCGTGCGCTACAGCCCCGACCCGGACTCGTCCCGGCGCGGGGACTTGGTCATCGTCCCGGAGGACATGTTGGCGCAGGTGGCGGAGTGGGAGGGTCCGTCGAACCTCGGGGGTTCGATCGCCGAACCGCTGGTCATCGGCCGCTACGACGACGGCGCCCCGCTCATCCTGTGGCTGCCCGGGGACCCGGAGGCGGGACGCAACTCCACTCACGTCCTCGTGGCCGGCGGGACCGGATCCGGCAAGGGCGACACCGCCCTGAACCTGCTCACGGAGATTCTGTCCCGCCGGGACGTCATCGTGCTGTTCTCCGACCCCAAGGCCTTCCAGGACTTCGCCCCGCTCCGGCCGGGCCTGGACTGGAGCGCGGAGGGCGGAGCCGACACCGAGGTCATGGTGGAGGCGGTCAAGGCCGCCATCCCGGCGCGCACCCGGTGGCTGGGTGCCCACGGCTACCGGCAGTGGGTCCCGGCCGCGGCCGAGCAGCAGAACGACCCGGCGCACTCGTGCCGGTCGGACGGGCGGGCGTGTGGCTGCGAGGGCATGCCGTTCATGGTCGTCTGGTTCGAGGAGGCCGCCAACACCCTCCGCGCGCTCGGCGACGACGCGTTCACGGGGATCGCGCAGGAGGCCCGGTCGGCAGGTATCTCGCTGATCGTGTCGCTCCAGCGCCCCTCGTACGACCAGATGTCGACCAGCACCCGCGCCTCGCTGCCGTCCGTCATCGCGCTCGGCTGCGACCCCCGCGACGAAGGGTTCTCCCTCCCGGAGACGGTCATCGACGCGGGCGCGCACCCGGGGGCGTGGGGCAACCGGCGCCCCGGCTACTGCTACCTGGTCACACCGGGCGTCCCCGAGGACCGCTACCCGTCTCCGGGCCGCACCCTCGCCTTCCCCGCGCGCGTCGTGCCGGTCATGGAGGCTCTCGCTGTGTGGGCGCAGCGCAACGGCGCGACCGCCGACCCCATCACCGCCGGCGCCCTCGCCGCCGTGGCCGGTCGGGCCTACACCGGCCGCGCCACCGACACCCCCACCCCGCAGTCGCCCGCGCTGCGGGCCGTCCAGGAGGAGGACGACATGGAGGAGTACGGCGGCGGGCTGCTGGTCGACCCCGAGGATGCCGGAATCGACCCCGACGCCGAACTCCCCGGCAACCAGGACGGCGACGACATCCCGATCTTCGGTCAGGAGCACGGCCGCAGGCCGTCCCCGGAGGAGGCGCGGGAGCTGTTCGCGCGGGCGCTGGCGGAGTTCGAGGCGGCCGGGCAGATGGTCGTGGGCCCGGTCGACTTCACCGACTGGTGCGACCGCAACAGCCTCTCCCGCTCCTGGGTCTCCCTGCGCCTGAAGGAGGCCGCCGTGGAAGGCCGGCTGGAGGCCACGAACACCACCGGGCGGTGGCGCATCGTGCCGGCCCTCGCCGCCGCCTAACACCCCCTGACACCCGTAACACCGTTACGGGCCCTAACACCCAAACCCCTAGGCAGACACGGTGTTACGCGCCCTCACACCACCCCGTAACGGCCCCTGACACCCGCCCCTAACACCCATCCGCACGGGCCCACGCCACCTTCGGCGCGGGCCCGTGGCACACCCCGAGGGGGAGCACCGATGAACCACCACAACCCGACCGGCAGCATCGCCCCCCACATCCCCGCCGACGCCTACCGTCGCGCCGAAGCCACCGGTCAGCCGGTCGTGATCGTCGTCCACACCACCGACCGCACCGGCCGCCCGCTCAGCCACTACCTCTACCCGCTCGCCGTCGCCGGCGCCGGAGCGATCGGCATCTTCGCCACCGTGGCCGCGCTGCTCGCCCTGCTCGACTTCGCCGTCCACACGGCTGTCCAGATCGCCGCCGCCACCGGCCCGATCAGCGTCGGCGGCATCACCGTCAAGCTCTTCGGCTCCAAGCGCTAACTGTGCCAAGGGCGGCCCCCTCTCGCCAAAGAACCGGGCCGCCCTTGTCCACCAGCCACCAACTGACCCGTGGAGGTCTTCCAGCATGACTCAACCCACCAACATCCGGCGAGCCTTACCACCGGCCGTCCCCACGCCGGGAGCTCCCGCCGCGCCCCGGATGCGGTTCTACCTGACCACCCACAAGCGGCACTGGCTGCGCCTCACCGACGTGCCGCTGTTCCTGAAGTCCGAGCACTGGGACCGCGCCATCAAGTGGGACGAAGCCCGCGGCCCCTACGCCGTCGACTCCGGCGGCTTCATGGAGCTCAAAGACAAGGGCACGTGGACCCGCCCGCCCCGCAAGTACGTCGATGACCTGCGCCGCATCTGGGAACACGTCGGCCCCTACGACTGGGCCGCACCACAGGACTGGATGTGCGAGGACGCCATCATCAACGGCGGATGGTTCGGCAGGCAGCACTTCGTCGGCACCCACCTCAGCGTCGCCGAGCACCAGCGGCGCACCGTGGCCAACTTCCTCGAACTGCGCTCCCTCGCCCCGGACCTGCGCATCGCCCCCGTCCTCCAGGGCGACAACGTGCCGGCCTACGAGCGGTGCGTGGAGCTGTACGAGCGGGCCGGGGTGGACCTGCGGGCCGAACCGGTCGTCGGGCTGGGCTCGGTGTGCCGGTTGCAGTCCACCCGTCAGGGCGCCGCGATCGTCACCGCCATGGCCGCACACGGCTTCAAGCTCCACGGCTTCGGCTTCAAGATCCTCGGCCTGGAACGCGTCGGTCACCTGCTCGCCTCCGCCGACTCCGCCGCCTGGAGCTCCCACGCCCGCCACCGGCCCCCGCTGCCCGGCCACACGCACAAGAACTGCGCCAACTGCATCGACTACGCCCTGAAGTGGCGCGAGCGCGTCATCTGCGCCATCCCCGCCCACGGCCAGATGCTCCTGCCCGACTGGAGCGCCGCATGAACCTCCTGCCCCTCGCCCTGAACCTGGCCGCGGACGGGATCCCACCCTTGCCGCTGCGGGCCGGGAAGCTGCCGTTCGGGAACTGCCCCACCTGCACCGCCAACGCGTGCGGCGGCCGGCCGAACATGAAGACCCCGGGCCCCTGCCAGTGCCCCGACGTCTGCCACGGCTGGGCCGCCGCCACCACCGACACCCACACCCTCACCTCCCGGCCGTGGGTGACCGCGTGGCGCCGGGCCGCCGCCGTGGCCTACCACCCCGGCGGCGCCGGAGTGACTGTGGTCGACCTCGACAACCCGACGGCCGTCGCCTGGGCCGCTCAAACCCTGCCGGCTACCCGGACCGTGGCCACCACGCGCGGCGAACACTGGATCTACCAGGGCACCATGCAGTCCCTGAACGCCGTCCGCGACGGCGTCGACATCAAATCCACGATGTCCTACGCGCGGTGGCTCGGTCCCGGCACCGGCACCATGACCGCCCTGCCGGACGTCGTACGTGCGCTCGCCGTGAAGGAACCGCCCGCGATCCAGTCGCCGCCGCAGGCCGTCACCGTGCCTGCCCTGGCAGATGGCGGGGCATGCCGTCACCGCACGCCCGCCTACCTGGAGCGGGGGATCGCAATGGCCGAGCAGCGCATCACCGAGGCCCGTGAGGCGGTGCACGCCACCATCTACCGCACCTTCCTGGCCGTGCTGTCCACACACGGCCGGTGCGGTTGCCTCACCGACACCCACGTCGCGCGGCTGTTCACCGCCGCCCAGGCCAAGGGTGAGTCCCCGCGGCACTGCACCGACGCGTGGACCAACGCCCGCACCAGGTTGGGACTGTGACCATGTCCGACGACGAAAAGAACCCTGCCCGCGAGGTCATCACCGACTACGCGCAAGCGCACTTCCGGTACTTCCGCACCGCCGACGGCACCGTGTACGCGCAGAAGAACGGCCACCCCGTCGCGCGGCCGATCCGCTCCCAGGGCACGACGGGCAGCCACCGACAGGAACTCATGGTCGGCCTGTTCCGCGACGGGCGCGGCGTGTTCAACGGCACCGCCCTGAAGGAGGCGCTGGACCTGATCGAAGCGCTCGCGCTGACCGAGGACGTGCAGTCCGTGCACATCCGCGTCGCCCCCGGATTCGACGGGGCCACGTGGCTGGACCTGGGCCGCACCGACGGGCAGTCCGTCCGCATCCACCCCACCGGATGGGACATCGCCATCCCCGACCCGCGTGAAGTGTGCTGGCGCCGCACCCAGCTCACCGGCGAACTCCCCCTGCCCACCAAGGACACCGACGGCAAGGGCATCGATCTCCTGCTCCGCCTGTGCAACTTCGCCAACGCCGAAACCGAGTGCCTGGCCATCGCCTGGCTCATCGGCTGCCTGGAACCGTCCGTGCCCGTCCCCGCCCCGTTCCTCACCGGGCCGCAGGGCGCGGGCAAGTCCACCGGCGGGCGCATGCTCGTACGGATCATTGAGGGCATGAGCGGCGACCTGCGCCGCGCGCCGAAGGACGAGGAGAACCTCGTAGCGGCGGTAGCGGCCGGATGGGTCACCGCCCTGGACAACCTCTCCCACATGACGCCAGACCTGTCCGACGCCATGTGCTGCATCGTCACCGGCATCGAGAGCGTCAAGCGCGCCCTGTTCACCGACGGGGACGTGTTCCGCGTCGGCTACCGCCGGCCCCTGCTGCTGACCGGCATCGACGTAGGAGTCATCCGGCCCGACCTCGCCGAACGGCTCCTGCCGCTGCGTCTGGAACGGCCCCGTGTCCGGCGCACCGAAGCGGAACTGTGGACGGAGTACGCGGAGGTTCTGCCCGTCGTCCTCGGCTCACTCCTGGACCTCACAGTCAAGGTCCGCGCGGTGCAGGCGGAAACGCCCACCGACCTGCGCATGGCGGACTTCGCCCGCCTGTGCGCGCAACTCGACGCGGCAACCGGACTCGGAGCTCTCACCGCCTACCGGGCCAGTCTGGACGACCTCAACGACGACGTGATCGAGGGCGATCTCCTCGCACAGACCGTGCTCAGGCACGCCGACACCATCGAGCCGGGCGGCGAGCAGCGGATGACGTCCACCGAGTGGCTGCACTGCCTCACCCGCCTCTACACGGGCGAGGACTTCCGCTCCCTGCCCAAGGGGTGGCCGACCACCGGCAAAGTCCTCTCCGACCGTCTCAAGCGGCTTCAGCCGACCCTGGCCGCCCGGGGCGTCCTCATCGATTCGGGCCGCACCAGGGAGGGCCGCTACCTCGAGATGACCCGCCTGGCCGCTCCGCCCCCGCACGAGCAGCAGGCGTTCTGACCGGCACCGCCCCCGCGGCCGCACGAGCAAGAGGAGCACCACCGGCCAGGCGTGCTCCTCTTGCTGTTCGGCGGCGGCGCCGCCCTGCGATGGACGCGCCGCGAAGCGGCTCCTTCTTCACGCCCTGAGCCACATCACACCACCACAGACACCCCCTCTTTTTTCCTAAGTAGGGGAACGCTGCGTCACAGCGTCACGCCGCCCCCGGAAACGGCGGGTGACCTGCGTAGACGGGTGTGACGCAGACGGCCCCGGCTGCGTCACGCCGCGTCACCTGCGTCACGCGTGAGGACAGCCTGCGTCACGCGTGACGCACCCCCACCCATCTGCGTCACACAAAACCCGCAGGTCAAGAGCCTGCATGACGCAGGTGACGCGGTGACGCAGAAATCCCTACCTCGGACAGACGCGGACTCCCGAAACGGGCCCCGCCCCGGAACTCCCTCTTCTCAGCCGAAGGAGCACCACGCGCATGGCCACGGCCCAACTCGCCGAAGTCGTTGACCCCACCCTCGTGCTGCTGACCGTCGAAGAGGCCGCCCGCCGTCTCCGGATCGGTCGAACCCTCTGCTACCAGCTCATCCGCTCCGGAGAGCTGGAGTCCATCGACATCGGCCGTCTCCGCCGCGTCCCAGCGGACGCGCCCGCTGCGTACCTCGCCCGCCGGCGGGCAGCCAAACGAGCCGCTTGACGACGCCCGGAGCGGCGGCACTCCCGGACAGGGCAGCCCGCCGCCCGGGCCCCATCCCGACACCGCGAAACAGGAGTCTGCCTGTGGCAGAAGAGAAGAAGCGCACCCGTCGTGCCAACGGCGAATCCGCCATCTACTACGGGAAAGACGAACGGTGGCACGCCCGGGTACCGATGGGCTACAAGGACGACGGGACGCCCTACCGCCGGCACCTGACTCGCCCGACGCGCAAGGAACTGGTGGACGAAGTCCGGAAGCTGGAGAAGCAGCGCGACCAGGGTTCGGCGCAACAGCCCGGCAAGCCGTGGACGGTCGAGAAGTGGCTGTTGCACTGGGTCGAGAACATCGCCAAGCCGACCGTCAGCGAGAACACCTACGACGGTTACGAGGTGGCCGTTCGCGTGCACCTCGTGCCCGGTGTCGGCAAGCACCGCCTTGACCGCTTGGAGCCTGAGCACCTGGAAAGTCTGTACCGCCGGATGCAGAAGAACGGGGCCCGCAAGGCCGGCACGGCTCACCAGGCTCACCGCACCGCCCGTACCGCCCTCGGGGAAGCGGTACGCCGTGGCCACGCGGCCAAGAACGCTGCCGCACTGGCGAAGCCGCCGCGGATGGAAGAGGACGAAGCAGAGGTTGAGCCCTACTCCGTCGACGAGGTTCAGAGCCTGCTGCTCGAAGCCAACAAACGACGGAACAGCGCCCGCTGGATGCTGGCACTCGCCCTCGGTCTGCGGCAGGGCGAGACGCTCGGACTGCGCTGGTCTGACGTCGACCTGGACAACGAGTACCTGAAGCTGCGCCGGAACCGTCTGCGTCCCAGGTACAAGCACGGGTGCCCGGAAGCCTCACCGTGCGGCCGGACGGCGGCGGGGTACTGCCCAGCCAAGGAACAGGTCCGGCGCGAGACCAAGAACACCAAGTCCAGGGCGGGCCGGCGCGCGGTGCCCCTGCCGGGCCCGCTGGTGGCCATGTTCCGGGCCCATGCCGAGGAACAGGCGCGTGAGCGCAAGACCGCTGGTGACCTGTGGATCGAGTCGGACTACGTGTTCACCAAGAGGCTCGGTGGCCCGCTCAGCCCGAACACGGACTATCACGACTGGAAGCGGCTATTGGAAGACGCGGGGGTCCGGGACGGCCGGCTTCACGACGCTCGGCACACGGCCGCCACCGTGCTCATGCTGCTCGGAGTCCCGGCCCGGGTCATCGACCAGATCATGGGATGGGAGCCGGGCACCTCCGCGCGCATGAGGGCGAGGTACCTCCACGTACCGGACGCCATGCTCAAGGATGTCGCCGGGAAGATCGCCGATGCGATCTGGGGACCCTCGGGACCCGCTGTGGACAAAAACCAGGACAACGAGGTCTGAGGACAACGTCGAAGGGCCCCACCTTGCGGTGGGGCCCTTCGACATCGTGCCCGGTGAGGCACTGGCGGAGGATACGAGATTCGAACTCGTGAGGGGTTGCCCCCAACACGCTTTCCAAGCGTGCGCCCTAGGCCTCTAGGCGAATCCTCCGCCGCAAACAATACAAGACGTTGAGGAGTGCTCGCGAACTCGTTCCGGGCCCCCGCGATCAGGTACTGTTTGGGCAGCCCCTCACGCGGCGCTATCTGACTGAACTCCCCCAGGGCCGGAAGGCAGCAAGGGTAGGTCGGCTCTGGCGGGTGCGTGGGGGGCGCTTGTGTTTCCCGGTCCCTGCGCGGGCCTCGGTTGTCAGTGGGCGCCTATAACCTCGTATGCGTGTCGTCTCTCGCGCTGTACCGCCGCTATCGCCCGGAGTCGTTCGCCGAGGTCATCGGGCAGGGGCATGTCACCGACCCGCTGCAGCAGGCGCTGCGGAACAACCGGGTCAATCACGCGTACCTGTTCAGCGGGCCGCGCGGATGCGGCAAGACGACCAGCGCGCGCATTCTGGCCCGGTGCCTGAACTGCGAGAAGGGGCCCACGCCGACCCCGTGCGGCGAGTGCGACTCGTGCCAGGACCTCGCGAGGAACGGCCCGGGGTCGATCGACGTCATCGAGATCGACGCCGCTTCGCACGGCGGTGTGGACGACGCCCGTGACCTGCGGGAGAAGGCCTTCTTCGGGCCCGCCCGCAGCCGGTACAAGATCTACATCATCGACGAGGCCCACATGGTCACGTCGGCAGGCTTCAACGCACTCCTCAAGGTCGTCGAGGAGCCGCCGGAGCATCTGAAGTTCATCTTCGCCACCACCGAGCCCGAGAAGGTCATCGGGACCATCCGCTCCCGGACCCACCACTACCCCTTCCGGCTCGTACCGCCGGGCACGCTCCGCGACTACCTCGGCGAGGTGTGCCAGAAGGAGGACATCCCCGTCGAGGACGGCGTGCTCCCGCTCGTCGTGCGCTCCGGCGCAGGCTCCGTGCGTGACTCCATGTCCGTCATGGACCAGCTGCTCGCCGGCGCGAGCGACGCCGGTGTGACGTATGCCATGGCCACGTCCCTGCTCGGGTACACGGACGGCTCGCTGCTCGACTCCGTCGTCGAGGCCTTCGCCACGGGCGACGGAGCCGCCGCCTTCGAGGTCGTCGACCGGATCATCGAGGGCGGGAACGACCCTCGGCGCTTCGTCGCCGACCTGCTGGAGCGGCTGCGCGACCTCGTCATCCTCGCCGCCGTCCCGGACGCGGCCGAGAAGGGGCTCATCGACGCCCCCGCCGACGTCATCGAGCGGATGCAGGCCCAGGCCGGCGTCTTCGGCGCCGCCGAACTCAGCCGCGCCGCCGACCTCGTCAACGAGGGCCTCACCGAGATGCGCGGCGCCACCTCGCCCCGCCTCCAGCTGGAACTGATCTGCGCGCGCGTACTCCTCCCCGCCGCCTACGGCGACGAGCGCTCCGTCATGGCCCGCCTCGACCGCATCGAGCGCGGCGTGAACTTCTCCGCCGGCGGCGTCGCCCAGGGCATGCCCGCGATGGGGTACGTACCCGGGCCGGAGGCGCACGGCGGCGCGCCCGCGACCGGCGGCGCCCCCATCGCACCGGGAGGCGGCGCGGCCGCCGCCCGGGCCGCGGTGCGCGGCGGCACGGGTGCCGGTGCCGGTGCCGGCGCGAACACGGGCATGGGCGCGGGAGCGGGCGCCGCGGCCGCTCCGGCCCCGCTCCCAGGGCAACCCGCGGCCGCGTACCCGCCTCAGCACGGGGGCCAGCCCGCCGCCATGCCTCCCACCTCCGCCCCGCCCCCGGGACCGCAGTCCGCGCCTCCCTCCGCGCCCCCCGCGCAGGCACCCGCCGCTGCCGACGCCGGTCCCGCACAGCCCGCCGCCGCGGCCCCGCCTGCCCAGCCCCCGGCCGCTCCGGCTCCGGCTCCGGCTCCCGCTGCCGCCCCCGGCGCCTGGCCCACCGCCACCGCCGCGGGCAGCGGACGCCGACCGGGCGGCTGGCCCACGGCCACCCCCGCGGGCGGTGGGGCGGTACGTCCCCCAGCGGCCTCCGCACCTCCCACCCAGCCGCCCGCCACTGCCCCCGCCACCCCTTCGACCCCGGCGGCCTCGGCTCCCGCCGCGTACGCGCCCCCCGCCGACGGCCTCGACCCCCGCATGCTCTGGCCCAACATCCTGGAGGCGGTCAAGAACCGCCGCCGCTTCACCTGGATCCTCCTCAGCCAGAACGCCCATGTCGCCGGCTTCGACGGCACCACACTCCAGCTCGGCTTCGTCAACGCCGGCGCCCGCGACAACTTCGCGAGCAGCGGCAGCGAGGACGTGCTGCGACAGGCGCTCGCCGAGCAGTTCAGCGTCCAGTGGAAGATCGAGGCGGTCATCGACCCGTCCGGCGGCTCGGCCCCCGCGCCGACCGGCGGTTACGGCTCTCCCGGCGGCGGCGCGCCGGGCGGCTACGGCAATCCCGGAGGCACCGCGTCCTACGGCGCCCCCGGCGGAGGCTACGGCGCCCCGGCCGCCCAGCCCCCGGCCCCCGCGAACCCCGCCCCCCCGGCCCAGTCCTCCTCCGCATCCACCTCCGCCCCCGCGTCGGCCCCGGCGGCCCCCGCCCCGGCCGCACCCAGACCGCCCGCCCCGGAACCGGTCGCCCCCGAGGACGACATCCCCGAGGACGACGACCCCGACCTCAACGAGTCGGCCCTCTCCGGCCATGAACTGATCGTGCGCGAGCTGGGGGCGACGGTGGTGGAGGAATACACCAACGAGTAGTGCCGACCGGGGGTCTGGGAGCGGCGGCCTCCACGGACGACCACCGCGGCACACGGTCCCACTTCAGAGGAACCTACGAACACCCAACCCCCCCGGCCCTCAGCGGCCCGCACAAGGACACCGTTAGGCTGACCCCCGTGAACGTCCTCGTCATCGGCAGCGGCGCCCGCGAACACGCCCTGTGCCGCTCACTGTCCCTCGACCCCGCCGTCACCGCGCTGCACTGCGCTCCCGGCAACGCCGGCATCGCCGAGGTCGCCGAGCTGCACCAGGTCGACGCCCTGGACGGCAAGGCCGTGTCCGCGCTGGCGCTGGAGCTCGGCGCCGAGCTGGTCGTCGTAGGCCCGGAGGCGCCGCTGGTCGCCGGGGTCGCCGATGCCGTGCGCGAGGCCGGCATCCCGGTCTTCGGGCCGTCCGGGGAGGCCGCGCAGCTGGAGGGGTCGAAGGCCTTCGCCAAGGAGGTCATGGCCGGGGCCGGCGTCCCGACCGCCCGCTCGTACGTCTGCACGACCGCCGAGGAGGTCGCCGAGGCCCTCGACGCCTTCGGCGCGCCGTACGTCGTCAAGGACGACGGTCTCGCCGCCGGCAAGGGCGTCGTCGTGACCGCCGACCTCGAGGCGGCCACGGCACACGCCGCTGCCTGCGAACGCGTGGTCATCGAGGAGTTCCTCGACGGCCCGGAGGTCTCCCTCTTCGCGATCACCGACGGCGAGACGGTCGTCCCGCTCCAGCCCGCCCAGGACTTCAAGCGCGCGCTCGACGGCGACGAGGGCCCGAACACCGGCGGCATGGGCGCGTACTCGCCGCTGCCGTGGGCCGACCCGAAGCTGGTCGAGGAGGTCCTGCAGACCGTCCTGCAGCCGACCGTCGACGAGATGCGCCGCCGCGGCACCCCGTTCTCCGGACTGCTCTACGCCGGCCTCGCGATCACCTCCCGCGGGGTCCGGGTCATCGAGTTCAACGCCCGCTTCGGCGACCCGGAGACGCAGGTCGTCCTGGCCCGCCTGAAGACCCCGCTGGCCGGCGTCCTGCGCGCGGCCGCGACGGGCACTCTGGCCGACCTGGAGCCCCTGCGCTGGAGCGACGACGCGGCCGTCACCGTCGTCATCGCCTCGCACAACTACCCCGACACCCCGCGCACCGGCGACCCGATCACCGGGCTCGACGAGGTGGCCGCCGAGGACGCCCCGCACGCGTACGTCCTGCACGCCGGGACCAAGCAGGACGGCGGGACGGTCGTCAGCGCGGGCGGCCGTGTCCTGTCCGTCACCGCGACCGGCACCGACCTCACCCAGGCCCGCGACCGGGCGTACGAGGCCGTCGCGCGCATCGGTCTCGACGGTTCCCAGCACCGTACGGACATCGCCGCCAAGGCGGCAGCGGGCGCGTAACGACCCGTAAGCACCCTGCGCAGTACCCCCGCACAACCCTGCGCAGCACCCCTGCGAACAGGCAGCTTCCCCCAGGCCCCGGGCCCCGCGGGAGTCCCCAGTGGGCTCCTCAGGAACCCGGGGCCTGATCGTTGCCCACCGTCCTCCACCTTTCCCCAAAGCCATTCCATCGAGTGAGCGCTGAGCTATCCGGCTGACGTGGGCCGGAGTGCCAACTAGGGTGCGGCGCAAGCGTTCCGGCACTTGGCCCACCGGCATTGCGATGTCAGTGGCGGGTGCCACAGTGGGGGAGTGAGCAAGAGCAGGCAGGCGAGGACCACGAGACGGTGAGGGGGTGAGTCCCGGTCGTGACCGGTATGGGTGTGGAGGCGGGCGCGCAGTCCGCGCGGGGCCGGGCCCTGGCCGTGCTGCGCATCCGCAGCCGGGCCCTCGCCGTCGCGCTGCTGCCGGCGGCCGCCGCCGTGATCCTGCTCGTCGGCGGCTCCACCGGGCACTTCGTGGGCCCGGGCTGGGACACCGCCCGCTGGGTGGTCTCGGTGGTCGCGCTCGTCGTGCTGCTCGCCGCCGGTGTCGTCGGCCTGGTCGTCGCCCGCGCCCGCCCCGCCGTCAGCCCCACGGTCGCCATCGCCGAGGAGGCGGCGCCCGACCTGTACCGGCTGGTGCGCGACCTCGCCGACCGCCTCGACGTCCCCGCGCCCTCCGCCATAGCGCTCACCCCGGACTGCGACAGCTGGCTGGAGGACCGCACCCACCCGGCCCACGGTCCGCCCGCGCCCCGGGCGGGGGACGAGATAGCCGGCGCGGGCTCCGGCCGGCACCTGCACCGCCGTACGGCGACCGCGCCCGTTCTCGTCATCGGCTCCCCGTTCCTGTGGTGGATGCGCGTCGGCGAGCTGCGCGCCGTCCTCGCCCCGGTCGTCGCCGGTACGGGCCCTTCGGCACACCCCGACATAGCGGCGGCCCGGCGTTTCGTGCGGGGACTGGACGCCGCGGTGGCCGTCTCCGCCGACCGCGGGCGCTGTCCCGGCGTCCGCCTGGTCTGCGCGGGCATCGGCTGGGTCACGCGGCTGATGCTGCGCAGCTGCCAGGTGCATGCCGCGGAGATGGAGCGCGGCGTGGCCGCGGCGGCCGCCGAGCGTGCACAGGCTGTGGACTACGGACTGCGTATCGTCGCCCAGGAGCAGGTGGGCCTCGCGTACGCGGGCTGGGACCGGCTGCTGACCCGGGTCGCGCTGCCGGCCTGGCGGATGGGCCGCTGGCCCTCCCGGCTGGACGCGGGCGTCGTGGCCGCACTGACGGAGCTGTCCCGCCGGGACCGCCTGGCCGAGGGCTTCGCCTCCCGGCTCGGTGAGCGTCCCGCCTGTGACCTGCTGGAAGAGCCCGGCGCCATCGACGAGGCCGCCTCCCTGCTCGCCGCCCGCCTCTTCCACGGCGGCCCCGCGGAGACCGGCCCGGACTGGTCCCCGGTCGACTGGCAGGAGTACCCGGACGAGGTCGTGGACCGCAAATGGCGCACCGACGCGGCCCGTCTCCACCGCGTCCTGGACTCCCTGGGCACCCGCCCCACCCCCGACCCCGCCCACCACCCGGTCGGCCCCACCCTGGCCCGCGTACTGGACCACCTGGCAGACGGATCCGCCCAGGCAGCCGGGATGCCCCTGGCGACCACCACGCCCCCGACGGCCACGGCGCCCCCGTCGGACGAGCCCGGCCCGACGGACACTCCTCCCGCACCCCACGGGCACCCCGCATCGCCCCACGCGCACCCCGAGGACGACGACGAGGACGGGCTCCCCGCCCCCAACCCCCGCAGCAAGGCCCTCGCCGCACAGCTCGGTACGGAGGTGGCGCGGGAGGAGGCGGTGGCGGCGACGCCTCCCGCGCCCAGTGGCGGACAGGGCGGCCCCGACGGCCCCCTCTGGGAGGACGGCGCGCTCCCGCTCTTCCCGCTCCAGCCCCCGCGCACCGACCGCGAGCTGCTCACCGATCACGTCACCGCGATGGTCTGCTGCGCCGCTATGGACACCGTCGGAGCGGCCCCCGGCCTCGATTGGCTCGACGGCCCCACCCTCCTCGTCCACGGAGAGCGGGTGGCCGACCTCGCACCCCGTGTCCTCAGCCTCGTCGAGGACGGCGACCCGGGCCCCTTGCGCGCCTGGCTGGTGGAGCTGGGCATACGCCCGGAGAAGCCGGTACGACTCGGCTGAACCGACCCTCGCCGCCAGGCGTCCGCCCTCGGTCCCACCTCCACCCGACCGGCCGCCCCTGGGCCGATTCGATCCGCCTGGAACGGACCCCCTGGTTCCACTTTCGGCCAATTCGCAACGAATAGTGACTGTCTGCGCGCGTTATGTGATGTGCTGGGACCGATCGCGCCTTTGGCATGGGCGTGCGACATAGGACAAGCAGACAAGCACCGGGCAGAGCACGACCGCGTCCGCCCAGCGGGCGCCGCGACCGCGTCGAGACCGCACCGCCGGACGATCACGGGGGCACCAGGGAGGGGAGCGCCATGGCACCGGGACCGGAGCACATTCGCCGATGGGAGTCGGGAGCACTGGCCCACGCCGTGACGGATCCCTTCGGCCAGGGCCCCGTCCCCTGGCTGCGCGGCGGCGAGACGTACTTCGGCGACACCGGCCAGGTCGTCCCCTGGTACGTCGACCCGGCCACCACACCGAAGGAGGGAACCCCCAGGGTCCCCGGCCCCCGCTCCGCGACGCGCGCGTCCGGCGTACCCCGCTCCGCCGACGACGTCCGCCGCCAGATCAAGGGCTTCACCTCCACCGGCGCGGTCGCCCCCGGCGGGGCCGTCGACTTCCACATCACGGTCGACCCGCCCCAGGAGTTCAGCGTCGACATCTACCGCATCGGCCACTACAAAGGCGACGGCGCCGCCAAGATCACCACCAGCCCCCGGCTCTCCGGCATCGTCCAGCCGCCGCCCCTGACCGCCGACCGCACGGTCTCCTGCCACCACTGGTGGCTCTCCTGGCGCATGCAGGTCCCGTCCTACTGGAAGACGGGCGCGTACGTCGCCGTCCTCACCACCGCCGACGGCTACCGCTCCCACATCCCCTTCACGGTCCGCGACCAGCACCCCGCCGACCTGCTGCTGGTCCTGCCCGACGTCACCTGGCAGGCATACAACCTCTACCCCGAGGACGGCCGCACCGGCGCCAGCTTCTACCACGCCTGGGACGAGAAGGGCCGCCTCCTCGGCGAGGCCGACGCCGCGACCACGGTCTCCTTCGACCGCCCGTACGCCGGCGCGGGCCTCCCCCTCCACGTCGGGCACGCCTACGACTTCATCCGCTGGGCCGAGCGCTACGGCTACGACCTCGCCTACGCCGACGCCAGCGATCTGCACGCCGGCAGGGTCGACCCCACCCGCTACCGCGGCCTGGTCTTCCCCGGCCACGACGAGTACTGGTCGGCGAACATGCGCCGCACGGTCGAACTCGCCCGCGAGAGCGGCACCTCCCTCGTCTTCCTCTCCGCCAACACCCTGTACTGGCAGGTGGAGCTGGGCCCGTCCCCGTCCGGAGTCCCCGGCCGGCTGCTCTCCTGCAGAAAACGCAGGGGCCCCGGCAAGTCCCTGCTCTGGCGGGAGATCGACCGCGCCGAGCAGCAACTGGTCGGCATCCAGTACGCGGGCCGCGTCCCCGAACCGCATCCGCTGATCGTCCGCAACGCGGGCCACTGGCTGTGGGAGGCCACCGGAGCCCAGGAGGGCGAGGGCATCGAGGGCCTGGTCGCCGGCGAGGCCGACCGCTACTTCCCGCGCACGCCGCTCCCGGCCCACGAGGAGCGCATTCTCCTCGCCCACTCCCCCTACACCGACAGCGAGGGCGCCCAGCGCCACCAGGAGACCTCCCTCTACCGCGCCCCCTCCGGCGCGCTGGTCTTCGCCTCCGGCACCTTCGCCTGGTCCCCCGCCCTGGACCGCCCCGGCCACGTCGACCCCCGCGTCCAGCGCGCCACCGCCAACCTCCTCGACCGCATCTGCAAGCGCGACTGAGCCACAAGGCGGGCCCGGCCGACCCTCTGTCCTTGATCAATCCCGATGTACGGGACAATCAAGCCCTAGGACAGAACCACGGGGAGGAACCGTGTCCGGATTCGTAGAAAAGCCCGAGCCCCTCCAGGTGCCGGGCCTGGTGCATCTGCACACCGGCAAGGTGCGCGAGCTGTACCAGAACGAGGCGGGCGACCTCGTGATGGTCGCCAGCGACCGTACGTCCGCCTTCGACTGGGTGCTGCCGACCGAGATCCCCGACAAGGGCCGGGTCCTCACCCAGCTCTCCCTGTGGTGGTTCGACCAGCTCGCCGACCTGATCCCCAACCACGTCCTCAGCACGGAACTGCCCCCCGGCGCCCCCGCCGACTGGGCCGGCCGCACCCTGATCTGCAAGTCCCTGCAGATGGTCCCGGTCGAGTGCGTGGCCCGCGGCTATCTCACCGGCTCCGGACTCGTCGAGTACAACGAGTCCCGCACGGTCTGCGGCCTCGCCCTGCCCGAGGGCCTGGTCGACGGCAGCGAACTCCCCGCCCCGATCTTCACCCCGGCGACCAAGGCCGCCGTCGGCGAGCACGACGAGAACGTCTCCTACGAGGAGGTCGCCCGCCAGGTCGGCGCCGACACCGCCGCCCAGCTCCGCCAGGCCACCCTCGCCATCTACGGCCGCGCCCGCGACATCGCCCGCGACCGCGGCATCCTCCTCGCGGACACCAAGTTCGAGTTCGGCTTCGACGGCGACACCCTCGTCGTCGCCGACGAGGTCCTCACCCCGGACTCCTCCCGCTTCTGGCCGGCCGACCAGTGGCAGCCGGGCCGCGCCCAGCCGTCGTACGACAAGCAGTTCGTCCGCGACTGGCTCACCTCGCCCGAGTCCGGCTGGGACCGCAAGAGCGAGCAGCCCCCGCCGCAGCTGCCCCAGCGGATCGTCGACGCGACCCGCACCAAGTACATCGAGGCGTACGAACGCCTGACCGGCACCCGCTGGTCGTAGCACGCCCGTGCCCCCGGGAAACCGGGGGCACGAGAAGCCGGGGGCACGAGAAAACCCCGGTCCACCGGACCGGGGTTTCACTGGAGCGGACGACGAGGCTCGAACTCGCGACCTCAACCTTGGCAAGGTTGCGCTCTACCAACTGAGCTACGTCCGCAGTGCGCCGTGGCGCGAGGCCAACTATACCCAACCCCGCTCGCGTGCGAGACGCACCGCCGCGTGACGGTTTTCCGCCCCCAGCTTGGAGAGGGCCGACGACAGGTAGTTCCGCACCGTCCCCGGCGACAGCGCGGCCCGCTCGGCGATCTCCGTGACGGGTGCCCCGTCGGCGGCCAGTTCGAGCACCTCGGCCTCGCGCGAGGTCAGCGGCGAGTCCCCGGCGGCGATCGCGTCGGCCGCCAACTCCGGATCGATGTAACGGTTTCCGGAGTGCACGGTACGGATGATCTCCGCGAGCCGCTGTGCGCTCACCGTCTTCGGGACGAACCCGCGCACACCCGCCGCAAGCGCCCGCTTCAGATGCCCCGGCCGGCCATGACTGGTGACGATCAGCACCCGGCAGCCCGGCAGCTCCGCCCGCAGGGATGTGGCGACCTTCACACCGTCCGCGCCCGGCATCTGGAGATCCAGCACGGCCACATCCGGTTCGTGCGCCAGTGCCATCGCCAGCGCCTCCGGCCCGGTGGCCGCCTCGGCGACGATCACCAGATCGTCCTCCAGGGAGAGCAGCGCGGCCAGCGCGCCCCGGATGAGGTGCTCGTCGTCGGCGAGCAACACCCGCACCGTCATGACGTGACCTCACTCACAGCACTCGTCCCCTTCGATGGCACTTCGGCGTTCACCGTGCCCGTCCCGCCCAACGGCACCCCGGCCTCGCTCCCCGGGCCCTCCCCGCCCAGCGGCACCTCCGCCACCACCCGGAACACACCCGCCCCCGCGAACCCGGCCCGCAGCGTCCCGTCGACCTGCCGCAACCGCTCCCTCAGGCCCGCGAGCCCGGACCCGCCGCCACCGCCCCCCTCGGCCACGGCCCCGTCGTTCTCCACGGTCAGCACCACCCGCCCCTCCGTCACCCGCAGCCCCACCGAACACCGCCCGGCGTCACCGTGCCGCAGCACGTTCGTCGTCGCCTCGCGCACCACCCAGCCGAGCGCCGACTGCACCTCGGAGGGCAGCCCGTCGGTCTCCCCCCGGACCTCGCAGGCTATCCCCGCTGCCGTCAGCACCCCTTGCGCACCGGCGAGTTCGACCCCCAGGTCGGCCTCCCGGTACCCCCGCACGACATCGCCCACCTCCCGCTGCGACTCCTGCGCGAGCCGCTGCACCTCGATCATCTGCTCCACGGCCTCCGGCCGCCCGCGCCGGGCCAACTGGACGGCCAGTTCGCTCTTGAGGGCGATCACCGCCAGGTTGCGCCCCATCACGTCGTGCAGGTCCCGCCCGAACCGCAGCCGCTCCTCGGCGACGGCGAGCCGGGCCCGGGTCTCACGGGCCTCGTCGAGCTCATAGACGGCGTTCAGTAGCCAGACGGAGAAGACGGAGGTGAAAGCGAGGAGCGAGCCGCCGATCAGCACCGCCGCCATCGCGACGAGCGTGGCGAAGCCGTCACCGGTGATGGGGAACGCCACGGCGCCGGCCCCCGCCGCGAAGCCGTTGACGACGGCGAACACCCGGCGCCGTTCGCGGATGCCGAGCGCGGTGATGCCCGCCCCGAAGATCAGGGCGATCCCGAACACCGCGCCCGCGGCGGAGTCCACGTCCTCGCGGTCCGAGCCGTGCTCCGCGATCCAGATCGCGAGGACGGCGACCGCCGCAGTGGCGACGGCGAGCGCCCACATGAGTCGGACCGGCTGGGGACGCCGCCCACGTGTCCAGTCCAGCGCCCGCGACGCCGTCACGGCACACAGCGCGCAGTGCACGAGCACCATCGGCGGCAGCCACAGCCCCGCCCCGGTCCCCAGCGCCGCCCCCGTCAACGGCAGCCCCACCCCCGTCAACTCGGCCAGCGCGAAGAAGTGGAACGACCACCGTGTGTAGGTCTCGACCTTCGCCGGTGTGCTCTTCCGCCGCCACCAGCCTCCCGGCCTGCGCATCCCCGTGTCTCCCCCGTCCCCCCGGCAGGTCAGCGCCGGGGCTCCCACCGGAACCATCGCCGTACAGCAAACACCGCCAGCACGGTCCAGGCCAGCGCGGTGGCCGTCGCGCCCAGGGCCTCGGAGGCCGAGAGGTCGCCGGTCCAGCCGCCGCGGATCAGCGTGATCACCGGGGACAGCGGCAGCAGTTCGCAGACCGAGGCCACCTTGTCGGGCAGCAGCTCCAGCGGGACGGTCACCCCCGAGCCCATCATCGAGACCAGCACCATCGGCAGGGTCGTGACCTGGGCGTTCTCCACGGTCCGGGTCACGACCGCGGTGACCGCCCCGAGCGCCGCGCACATCACCAGGCCCAACAGCAGCGCCAGGACGGCGAGATGGGGTGCTTCGGGCAGGGGTATGTCCAGCAGGGCCGTGGAGCCGATCACCAGCACCAGGGACTGCACCAGCCCCATCGTCAGGACCGGCAGCGCGGCGCCGCCCAGGATCTCGGCGCCCCGCAACTCCCCGGTGCGCAGCCGCTTCAGGACCAGCTCCTCGCGCCGGGCGGTGTAGATGGTCGCCAGCGCCGAGTACACCCCGAACAGCAGGGAGAAGCCGATCGCGGCGGGCAGCAGCACCAGGCCGGTGGTGAGGCCGGCGTCCTCCACGCCCATGTCGTCGACCACCGGCGTGAGGCTGAACGGCAGCACGAGCGGCACCAGCACCGCCGCGAGGATCATGCTCTTGCTGCGCCCCAGCAGGGTCAACTCGGCCCGCGCGAGGGCGGCCATACGGCTCGCCGGTGTCGTCGCCGCACCTCTGACCGTGTTCCCGCTCATGCCGTGACCCCCTCGACCGCCGTGTTCTGCGAAGCCTCCCGGGCGATCCCCAGGAACGCCTCCTCCAGCGAGGCCGACCGCACGTCCAGCCCCCGCAGCTCGACCCCGGCCCCTTCGGCCCAGACCAGCAGTCCGGTGGCCGCCCGCTGCAACTCCCGCGTGCGCAGCCGGACGACACGGCCCTCGACCTCGTGACCGCACACGCCCAGTTCGCCCAGGGGAGGCAGGTCGCCGACGAAGTACCCCTCGGGCAGCTCGAAGGTGATCCGGGACGGCTGGGCGGCGGTCACCTCGCCGGGTGTCCCGGCGGTCGCGATACGCCCCTCGTGCAGGATGGCCAGCCGGTCGGCGAGGTGTTCGGCCTCTTCCAGATAGTGCGTGGTCAGCAGCACCGTCGTACCGGAGTCGCGCAGGGCGCGGACCAGGTCCCAGGTGGCGCGGCGGCCCTCGGCGTCCAGGCCGGTCGTCGGCTCGTCCAGGAACAGCACCTCGGGGTCGCCGAGGAGGGCGAGCGCCAGGTCGAGGCGGCGCCGCTCGCCCCCGGACAGCTGCTTGACCCGTACGTCCGCCCGCCGGGCGAGCCCGACCAGGGCCAGCGCCTCCCCGACGGGCCGGGCGCCGCTCACACAGCCGCCCCACATCCGCGCGGTCTCCGCGACGGTCAGCTCGGAGGGGAAGCCGCCCTCCTGCAGCATCACCCCCGTGCGCGGCCGGACGGCGGCCCGCTCGGTGTACGGGTCGTGGCCGAGGACGCGGATGCGTCCGCCGTCGGGGCGCGCGAGGCCCTCCAGCAGTTCGACGGTCGATGTCTTGCCGGCGCCGTTGGTACCGAGCAGCGCGAAGATCTCTCCGCGGCCGACGTGGAAGGAGATTCCACGGACCGCCTCGAACCCGCCCCCGTACACACGCCGGAGGTCGGTGACCTCAATCACGTGTTCATTCGCGTCCATGCCCCAAGCTTCCCCGCGGACGGAGGCCGTCAGCAGTGCGAGGTGTCATCACTTCCCATGACAAATGTCAGACGGGGATGTCGGATGGGGAGCCGTCAGGAGCACGAAAAAGCCCCCCGGTTGAAGCCGGGGGGCTTGATACAGAGCGGACGACGAGGCTCGAACTCGCGACCTCAACCTTGGCAAGGTTGCGCTCTACCAACTGAGCTACGTCCGCATTGCCTCCGACCGGCTCTCACCGATCGGCGCGAGCACCAGCCTACCTGATCCACAACGGTGGTCGGGACGGCGGTGCAGAGCGGGTGACAGGAATCGCACACTGCGCCTTCCCCCTGGAAGGGGGTTGTTCTGCTACTAAACTACACCCGCGTGTTTCCGCAGGTGGTGTGCCCTGCGGCGTGCTTCAGACTTTAGCCCATGGACGGGGTTCTCGTCCAAGTCGCGTGAGTCGGGGTGCGGATCGGACCGATCCGCACCCCTGGGGATGTTCTGCTAGCCAAGTGCCCGAGCAGAGCCCAGGCTTGCGTCTCCGCGAGCGCAGACGCGTCCAGCCTTCCAGGGAAGGCTGAGGCAGTTGGCCATGCCCCGCAGCCGAGCATTGCAGCCCGGCCGGTCTGGCGCGGTCACCGCCCGTCCTAACCGGGTCCACCAACTCAGGGCTGGACTTGTGCCTTCGGGGCTCGCACGCCGACATGTGCAGCGTGGCATGAAAAGCCCCTCTGTGTCCGGGGTTTCGCTACTTCGAGTGGCTCACTGCGACTCGGCGAACGCCTCGTAGACCTTCTTGGGGATCCGCCCGCGCGCGGGCACCTCCATCTTGTTGGCCTGGGCCCAGGCGCGAACGGCCGCCGGGTCGGGCGCGACCTCCGTCTGCTTGTACGCCTTGCCCGACTTCGACCGCTTGCGGCCGGCCTCCACGTAGGGCTCGAGGGCCTTACGCAGTTTCTTGGCATTGGCTTCATTCAGGTCGATCTCGTACGACTTGCCGTCGAGTCCGAAGGCGATCGTTTCCGCCGCTTCCGAGCCGTCGATGTCGTCAAAGAGAGTGACCACGACCTTCTGCGCCACGAATATCGGTCCCTTCGTGCGACAGCTCTGCGATGACGTGCCAAGACGTCACGGAGATGTCGACTGTCCGCCAGTTATGGGGCAAAGTATCGGCTATTGCCAATTCATTTGTACAGTGCCCGGCAATCGAATGTGAAGCCCGACTAAATCGCCCCGCGTGTCCCAGGGCAATAGGCAACACGCGGGCACCCCGGATCTTTCCCTGAACTTTTCGTGAAGGCACTGGTCCGATACCTGATCGTGATGGCGCTCACGTAGATTCCTACAACTCTACCCGCGTAGAAATTTTGTGCGGGTAGTCTGAAGGTGCCTGTCGGGGACACCTGCAGGAACCTGCTCAGCACCACACCACCGGGAGTGCCAGTGGCACGCGTCGTAGTCGACGTCATGCTCAAGCCGGAGATCCTCGACCCCCAGGGCCAGGCGGTGCAGCGCGCACTGCCGCGTCTGGGTTTCGAAGGGATCTCCGACGTACGTCAGGGAAAGCGATTCGAACTGGAAGTTGAGGGCCCGGTCGACGAGGCCGCCCTCGCCCGCATCCACGATCTTGCGGAATCCTTCCTCGCCAACACCGTGATCGAGGACTTCACCGTCAAGGTGGAGGAAGTCGCGGAGGCCGCGAAGTGACCGCTCGTATTGGCGTCGTCACTTTCCCGGGCAGCCTCGACGACCGGGACACACAGCGCGCGATCCGCCTCGCGGGCGCGGAACCGGTCGCTCTCTGGCACAAGGACAAGAACCTCCACCAGGTCGACGCGGTCGTTCTGCCCGGCGGTTTCTCCTACGGCGACTATCTGCGCGCCGGAGCCATCTCCCGGTTCTCGCCGGTGATGGAGACCGTCATCGAGCAGGCGAAGGCCGGCCTCCCGGTCCTCGGCATCTGCAACGGCTTCCAGATCCTCACCGAGGCCCATCTGCTCCCCGGTGGGATGCTCGGCAACGACCACCTCCACTTCATCTGCCGCGACCAGAAGCTGCGGGTGGAGAACGCGGACACCGCCTGGACCGTCGACTACGAGTCCGGCCAGGAGATCCACATCCCGCTGAAGAACATGGACGGCCGTTACGTCGCCGACGAGTACACGCTCGACAAGCTGGAGGCGGAGGGGCGGGTGGTGTTCCGCTACCTGGACTTCAACCCCAACGGTTCGCTGCGCGACATCGCCGGCATCACCAACGAGGCCGGCAACGTCGTAGGCCTCATGCCGCACCCGGAGCACGCCGTCGAGCCCCTCATCGGGTCGGGCCGCACCGACGGCCTCCCGTTCTTCACCTCGATCCTCAAGAAGCTGGTCAACGTATGAGCCGGACGCCTCTGGACACGGTCGAGCACGCGGCCGCGACCCCCGACGTCGAGCTGCCCTGGGCCGAACTCGGCCTGAAGAAGGACGAGTACGAGCGGGTGGTGGAGATCCTCGGCCGCCGCCCGACCGGCGCCGAGCTCGCCATGTACTCCGTCATGTGGTCCGAGCACTGCTCGTACAAGTCGTCGAAGGTGCACCTGCGCCAGTTCGGCGAGAAGGCCCCGCAGTCCGACGCGCTGCTCGTGGGCATCGGTGAGAACGCCGGTGTCGTCGACGTCGGCCAGGGCTACGCGGTCACCTTCAAGGTCGAGTCGCACAACCACCCGTCGTACGTGGAGCCCTACCAGGGCGCGGCCACCGGTGTCGGCGGCATCGTGCGCGACATCATCGCGATGGGCGCCCGCCCGGTCGCCGTGGTCGACCCCCTGCGCTTCGGCGCGGCCGACCACCCCGACACCAAGCGCGTCCTGCCCGGTGTCGTCGCCGGCATCGGCGGCTACGGCAACTGCCTGGGCCTGCCGAACATCGGCGGCGAGGTCGTCTTCGACGCCTGCTACCAGGGCAACCCGCTGGTCAACGCCGGTGCCATCGGCGTCATGCGGCACGAGGACATCCACCTCGCGAAGGCGTCCGGCGCGGGCAACAAGGTCATCCTCTACGGGGCCCGCACCGGCGGTGACGGCATCGGCGGCGCGTCGATCCTCGCCTCCGAGACCTTCGACGACGCCAAGCCGTCGAAGCGCCCCGCCGTCCAGGTCGGCGACCCCTTCCAGGAGAAGCTCCTCATCGAGTGCACCCTGGAGGCATTCCAGGAGAAGCTGGTCGTCGGCATCCAGGACCTCGGCGCCGCCGGTCTGTCCTGCGCCACGTCCGAGCTGGCCTCCAACGGCTCCGGCGGCATGCGCGTCATCCTGGACGACGTCCCGCTGCGCGACTCCACGCTCTCGCCGGAGGAGATCCTCATGAGCGAGTCGCAGGAACGCATGTGCGCGGTCGTCGAACCGGGGAAGGTCGACCGCTTCCTCGAGATCTGCGAGAAGTGGGACGTCATCGCCACCGTCATCGGTGAGGTGACCGACGGCGACCGCCTGGAGATCTACTGGCACGGCGGCAAGATCGTCGACGTCGACCCGCGCACGGTCGCGCACGAGGGCCCGGTCTACGAGCGCCCGTACGCCCGCCCCGAGTGGCAGGACGCCCTCCAGGCCGACGACGCGAACAAGCTGCCCCGGCCGCGGACGAGCGAGGAGCTGAAGGACCAGGTCCTGAAGCTGGTGGCCTCGCCGAACCAGGCCTCCAAGAAGTGGATCACCTCGCAGTACGACCACTTCGTCCAGGGCAACACCGTCCTCGCCCAGCCCGAGGACTCCGGCATGATCCGGATCGACGAGGAGTCCGGCCTCGGTGTCGCCATCGCGACCGACGGCAACGGCCGGTACGCCAAGCTCGACCCGTACCACGGCGCCCAGCTCGCGCTCGCCGAGGCGTACCGCAACGTCGCCACGACCGGCGCCAAGCCGCTCGCCGTCTCCGACTGCCTGAACTTCGGCTCGCCCGAGGACCCGGCCGTCATGTGGCAGTTCGCGGAGGCCGTCCGCGGTCTCGCCGACGCCTGCCAGCAGCTCGGCACCCCGGTGACCGGCGGCAACGTCTCGCTCTACAACCAGACCGGCGAGGTCGCCATCCACCCGACCCCGGTGGTCGCCGTCCTCGGTGTGATCGACGACGTCGCCCGCCGTACCCCGGTCGCCTTCCAGGAGGAGGGCCAGCTGCTCTACCTCCTCGGCGACACCCGCGAGGAGTTCGGCGGCTCGGCCTGGTCGCAGGTCGTCCACGACCACCTCGGCGGCCTGCCCCCGAAGCTCGACCTGGAGCGTGAGCGCCTGCTGGCCGAGATCCTGATCTCCGCCTCCCGCGACGGCATGATCGACTCCGCGCACGACCTGTCCGACGGCGGTCTGATCCAGGCGGTCGTCGAGTCGGCGCTGCTCGGCGGCAAGGGCGCGCGTCTGGTCGTACCGGACGGGCTCGACGCGTTCACCTTCCTCCTCTCCGAGTCGGCCGGCCGCGCCGTCGTCGCCGTCCCGCGCTCGGAGGAGGTCCGCTTCAACGACATGTGCGGCGCCCGGGGCCTCCCCGTCACCCGCATCGGTGTCGTCGACGGCGACACCGTGGACGTCCAGGGCGAGTTCGCGCTCTCCCTGGAGGACCTGCGCAAGGCCCACGAGGAGACGATCCCGGCGCTCCTCGCGTAACCACGCGCGCGTACGACGACGAAGGCCCCGCCCGCCGAGCCGGTCGGGGCCTTCGCCGTCCCCGCCCCGCGTAACCCCAAGAACGGCGTGACCCCGCCGACCGGCGCGCCCTGACCGGCATCCCGACCGATGCCCTGACCGGCGCCCCGGCCGTGTCCTCCCGGACGACCGGAGCCTGGGACGAGCGGCGCCCCCACCGTCCCACCCCGGACGACCGGAGCCTGGGACGACCGGCGCCCCGGCCGCGCCCTCCCGGACGACCGGAGCCTCGGACGAGCGGCGCCCCCACCGTCCCACCCCGGACGACCGGCGGCGCCCCGGCTGTCCTACCCCGGAGCTAGTCTCACGCCCATGTCACCGGCCAAGAAGCGCGCACGCACGTACGACCCCGCCAGGACCCGCACGGCGGTGCTGGCCCAGCTGGAGAACGTCCGGGAGGCGGTCGCCGGCCTCACCCCCGAGCAGCTCGCGCTGCCGACGCGGCTGGGGGAGTGGACCGTACGGGAGCTGGTCGCGCACATCGGGATGGCGGTCACGGCCATCGGGCGCTCCCTCGATCTGCCGGAGCCGCCGAAGCAGGACGCCACGCTCCTCGACTGGCCGTTCGCGACCTCCGCCAGCTCCTCGGCCATCGACGACTTCACCCGGGGCTTGGCCGAGCGGCACACGGACCTCGAGGCCTACCTCGCCGGCGTCGCCCGGGACCTCGTCGAGCAGCTCGACACCCACCCCGGGACCCGGCTGCTGAAGACCAACGCCGGTGCGCTGCCGCTCGCCGACTACCTCGTCACCCGGACCGTCGAGCTCGTCGTCCACACCGACGACCTCAACGCCGCCGTCCCCGGCCTCGCCGTCCCCGTCGACCGGCAGGCCCTCGCCGCCGCCACCCGGCTCCTGGCGGACGCGCTGGCCGTCAAGGCGCCCGGCGGCGCGACGGAGGTGCGCGTCCCGCCGTACGCCGTCGTGCAGTGCGTCGAAGGCCCGCGGCACACCCGTGGCACCCCGCCCAACGTCGTCGAGACCGACCCGCTGACCTGGATCCGGCTGGCGACCGGGCGGCTGACATGGCCGGAGGCCGTGGCGGCGGCGCGGGTGAGCGCGAGCGGTGAGCGGGCCGACCTGGGAGCGCTCCTGCCGCTGATGTCCTGACCCGTGTCGCGCCGAATGGTGTGCGACACCTCACTCGTGCATACGGAACGCGACCACGCGTGCCCGTCCCGGTGGTGGTCCGGATCGCCACCGGGAGGACGTATAGACCTTCTGACCTGCGCAAACAAGTCGATCTTGACTGTGTCGGCCCAACGAAGATCCAGTTACTGGCAGGTATCCCCAATTCGGACCAGTGGTCGATCTCGCCTACACTCGGAGTTGTGCCACGTGGTGACGGTCGACTCAGTCATGATCTGCTCCCCGGTGAGAAGGGCCCCCAGGACGCCTGCGGCGTCTTCGGAGTCTGGGCTCCCGGTGAAGAGGTCGCCAAGCTCACATACTTCGGGCTCTACGCCCTCCAGCATCGGGGCCAGGAATCCGCGGGTATCGCGGTGAGCAACGGCTCCCAGATCCTCGTCTTCAAGGACATGGGCCTCGTCTCCCAAGTCTTCGACGAGACCTCGCTCGGTTCGCTCCAGGGTCATATCGCGGTCGGACACGCCCGCTACTCGACCACCGGCGCCTCCGTGTGGGAGAACGCCCAGCCGACGTTCCGCGCCACCGCGCACGGCTCGATCGCGCTCGGCCACAACGGCAATCTCGTCAACACCGCCCAGCTCGCCGAGATGGTCGCCAACCTGCCCAAGCAGGAGGGCCGCACCCCGCGCGTCGCGGCGACCAACGACACCGACCTGCTCACCGCGCTCCTCGCGGCCCAGGTCGACGAGGACGGCAAGCCGCTGACCATCGAGCAGGCCGCCCACCAGATCCTCCCGCAGGTCCGGGGCGCCTTCTCGCTCGTCTTCATGGACGAGCACACCCTGTACGCGGCCCGTGACCCGCAGGGCATCCGCCCGCTGGTCCTCGGCCGGCTGGAGCGCGGCTGGGTCGTCGCCTCCGAGTCCGCCGCCCTCGACATCTGCGGCGCCAGCTTCGTCCGCGAGATCGAGCCCGGCGAGTTCGTGGCCATCGACGAGAACGGTCTGCGTACGTCCCGGTTCGCGGAAGCGAAGCCCAAGGGCTGTGTCTTCGAGTACGTGTACCTGGCCCGCCCCGACACCGACATCGCCGGCCGGAACGTGTACCTCTCCCGCGTGGAGATGGGCCGCAAGCTCGCCAAGGAAGCCCCCGTCGAGGCCGACCTGGTGATAGCGACCCCGGAGTCCGGCACCCCGGCCGCCATCGGTTACGCGGAGGCCTCGGGCATCCCCTTCGGCGCGGGTCTCGTGAAGAACGCGTACGTCGGCCGTACGTTCATCCAGCCCTCGCAGACCATTCGCCAGCTCGGCATCCGCCTCAAGCTGAACCCGCTGAAGGAAGTCATCAAGGGCAAGCGTCTGGTCGTCGTCGACGACTCGATCGTCCGCGGCAACACCCAGCGGGCGCTGGTGCGGATGCTCCGCGAGGCCGGAGCCGCCGAGGTCCACATCCGGATCTCCTCCCCGCCCGTGAAGTGGCCCTGCTTCTTCGGCATCGACTTCGCCACGCGCGCGGAGCTGATCGCCAACGGCATGACCATCGACGAGATCGGCACCTCGCTCGGCGCCGACTCCCTGGCGTACATCTCCATCGACGGCATGATCGAGGCGACCACCATCGCCAAGCCGAACCTCTGCCGCGCCTGCTTCGACGGCGAGTACCCGATGGAGCTCCCCGACCCCGAGCTGCTCGGCAAGCAGCTGCTGGAGACGGAGCTGGCCGCCGGCCCGGCCGCCACGGCCGCCGCCGACGCGATCCGCCGTCCGTAGACGGCCCGTGCTGTGCTTTTTCAAACGCCTGCCGTACGACACGAAGGTTCTCACTAGCCATGTCTGAGACAACTGGTGCCAGCTACGCAGCCGCGGGCGTCGACATCGAAGCGGGCGACCGCGCCGTCGAGCTGATGAAGGAGTGGGTGAAGAAGACGCAGCGCCCCGAGGTCCTCGGCGGCCTCGGCGGCTTCGCCGGCCTCTTCGACGCCTCCGCCCTCAAGCGCTACGAGCGTCCCCTGCTCGCCTCCGCCACGGACGGCGTGGGCACGAAGGTCGACATCGCCCGTCAGCTGGGCGTGTACGACACCATCGGCCACGACCTGGTCGCCATGGTCATGGACGACATCGTGGTGTGCGGTGCCGAGCCGCTGTTCATGACCGACTACATCTGCGTCGGCAAGGTCCACCCCGAGCGCGTCGCCGCCATCGTCAAGGGCATCGCCGAGGGTTGTGTGCTGGCCGGCTGCGCCCTGGTCGGCGGTGAGACGGCCGAGCACCCCGGCCTCCTCGGAGAGGACGACTTCGACGTGGCCGGCGCCGGCACGGGCGTCGTGGAGGCCGACCGGCTGCTCGGCGCGGATCGTATCCGCACGGGTGACGCGGTGATCGCCATGGCGGCCTCCGGCCTTCACTCGAACGGGTACTCGCTGGTCCGGCACGTCCTGCTGAACCAGGCGGGCCTGTCCCTCGACGCACGGATCGACGACCTCGGCCGCACGCTCGGCGAGGAGCTCCTGGAGCCCACCAAGATCTACTCGCTGGACTGCCTGGCCCTCACCCGCACCACCGACGTGCACGCCTTCTCGCACGTCACCGGCGGTGGACTCGCGGCCAACCTGGCCCGCGTCATCCCCGACGGACTGCACGCAATCGTCGACCGCTCCACCTGGACCCCGGCCCCGATCTTCGACCTCGTCGGCAGGACCGGCTCGGTCGAACGCCTGGAGCTGGAGAAGACGCTGAACATGGGCGTCGGCATGATCGCGATCGTGCCCGAGGAGTCGGCGGACGTCGCCCTGGCCACGCTGGCCGACCGTGGCGTCGAGGCCTGGGTCGCCGGCGAGATCACGGAGCGCGGCGAGCACACCACCGGCGCGGAGCTGGTGGGCGACTACGCCTGACAGCCGACCGCGCACCCTGCGCACAGCACAAGACCCGGTCGGTGACCGAAGTCACCGACCGGGTGAGTGCTCAAAGCAAGGTCAAGCGCCGCGACGGTGTTGTTGGTGCGAGGAGTCGTCGTCCTCGTCGTCATCGTCCCCGTACAGATCGGCGTACCGTGCGTACGGGTCGTCGTCTTGCTCATCGTCATCGTCCTCGAACGGTTCACCATTCGGCGGCATGTTCGATGGCGATGCGCCCAGCTCTTCGGCCAGGCGTGAGAGATCCGTCCCGCCGCTGTTGTACTTCAGCTGGCGGGCGACCTTCGCTTGCTTGGCCTTGGCCCGGCCGCGCCCCATGGCTCGACCCCCTCAACGACGGGGCTCGCTGGCCCCAGGTTGACACGCGTTCATGATCCAGAACGGTCTCTCCTCGGAGAGCCCGCCGTAGGGCTCCCACGGTACCTGAGCCCACGCCCGTACGGTACGTCGCCCGTAGCACGCGCGTGTGCGCAGGACCTGTGAGACGCCCCGTCCTCGCTGGTCAGTGGCGATTTTAACCACTTATTGGCGGCCGACCCGCCGGGAAGAGTGAGAGTTCTCTCTAACTTTCCACCCGGCGGTACCGACCAAACCCTCGGGGCGCCTGCGGCGGACCCGTTACCGGAAGCTCACCATCCGCGCGCCTGGGCCGCCTCGTGCATCCGCTGCTCGGCGATCCGGTCCGCCGCCGCGGCCGGCGGAATCCCGTCCTCCTTCGCACGTGCGAAGATCGCGAGCGTGGTGTCGAAGATCTTCGACGCCTTCGCCTTGCACCGGTCGAAGTCGAACCCGTGCAACTCGTCGGCGACCTGGATGACCCCGCCGGCGTTCACCACGTAGTCGGGCGCGTAGAGGATCCCGCGGTCGGCGAGGTCCTTCTCCACACCCGGGTGGGCCAGCTGGTTGTTGGCCGCACCGCACACGACCGACGCCGTGAGCGCGGGCACCGAGTGGTCGTCGAGCGCCCCGCCGAGCGCACAGGGAGCGTAGACGTCGAGCCCCTCGAGCCGGATCAGCGTCGTGGTGTCCGCGACGGCCGACACACCCTGCGGATGCCGGTCGAGGACACGGCGTACGGCGTCCTCGCGCACGTCCGTGACGACGACCTCGGCGCCCTCGGCGCGCAGATGGTCCACGAGGTGGTGGCCGACCTTGCCGACGCCCGCGACGCCGACCCGGCGGCCGCGCAGCGAGGGGTCGCCCCACAGGTGCTGGGCGGAGGCCCGCATGCCCTGGTAGACGCCGAAGGCGGTCAGCACGGACGAGTCGCCCGCGCCCCCGTTCTCCGGGGAGCGGCCGGTCGTCCAGCGGCACTCGCGAGCCACGACGTCCATGTCGGCGACATAGGTGCCGACGTCGCAGGCGGTCACGTACCGACCGCCGAGCGAAGCCACGAAACGGCCGTAGGTGAGCAGCAGCTGTTCGGTCTTGATCACATCGGGATCCCCGATGATCACGGCCTTCCCGCCGCCGTGGTCCAGGCCGGCCATGGCGTTCTTGTACGACATTCCGCGCGCGAGGTTCAGCGCGTCGGCGACGGCCTCCGCCTCGTTCGCGTACGGGTAGAAGCGGGTCCCGCCGAGCGCGGGGCCCAGCGCGGTGGAATGGAGGGCGATGACGGCCTTGAGGCCGCTCTTGCGGTCCTGGCAGAGCACGACTTGCTCGTGACCCCCCTGCTCCGAGTGGAACAGGGTGTGCAGGACGCCGTTGTCTACGTCGGTCACGGTGGTGACTCCTGGGTAACTGGCGGCGGTTGGGACGCAGGCTCCCAAGGGGTGGCGGGGCCTGTGGGACGAGCGTAGAGCCTGCACGGCCCGCCGAACGCGTACTGCTCGCGATCACCTCCTCCCGGAGTACACGCGTGCGACGATTTGCATGGTTTTCCCGCGCCCACGCGGGGGTCGGCGGTGCGATCGGTCGTGCGCGTCGATCAGGTTTCCCGGTCGGGTGGCGGGGGAGGGAGCAGGCGTGCCCAAGGTGTCCTCGGTGATCGTTCCCTACGCGTCGTATCTGCGCGTGTACGAGCCGCTGGCCGCCTTCCCCGAGCCCGAGCGCACCCACTGGGCGCGCTACGCCCGCCGCCCCGACCGTCCCTCCTACCAGGACGAGCTGCGCCGCTCCCTGGCGGATCTGCTGCCCACGCCGCCGGTCGCGGTACCGGTGCACGAGAGCAGCGACGCGTTCGTGGCCGAGGTGGACGGGGTGCTGCACGTGTGCCCGTGGCGCACCCGGCTGCGCGGCTGGCAGGCCCTGGCGGAGCTGGGCGACGAGCTGCCCCGGCCGGTCCTGGAGGCGGTGCTCCCCGAGGTCGTACGGCTGCAGGCGGCGAAGGACTACGAGCGCTGGCGGGAGCGCAACCCCGACGCGCGCCCGTGGATCCGCACGGCGACCTGGCAGGTGCCGCTGAACTGGTTCGTGCTGGTCTCCGACGAGGAGCGGGCCTACGAGAAGGGCACCGCGGAGGTGGCGCCCGTGCTGCGCTACCGCACCCCGATGGTGCAGGCGCGGCGCCGGGTGGCCCGGGGGCTGCGCACGCTCAAGGAGGCCATGGACGAGGGGCCGCTCATCGACGGCCTGCTGGACGTGGGGCGCTGGCTGGAGGAGTTCCATCCGCGTTCGCTGGTGGAACTGGATTACGGCGGCCTCGTGCACACCCTCCCGGCCGGCCATCTGGAGGACGACCACTCGGCCGCCGACGTGGCCGAGGGCATCCAGGCGCTGCGGATCGGTGACGGGGTCGCGGCGGGCGAGGCGTACGAGCGGCTCGTGGAGCGGTGGCGGATCGTCCGGGACCGGCGTTCGGCCAACTGACGGCATCGTGCATTCTGTGAACTGACGATGTGACAGAGGCGACAGCGCTTTCAGAAGTGACGTACGTCACGGCCGAAATGGGTCGAACAGCGTACGGTCATCCGCACTTCACGGAACTGACGGGACGTAGGTCCCGATCCGGGCTTATGTCGCAAGGGTGACGGACCGCACGTACACGGCCCTTGCGCCGCTTGCCCCTCCTCGTGCCAAAATAGGACAAGGAGTCCGGGGAGGACTCCATCCGCCTACTTATGCTCCATGGTGGGGGGAATCTCAGCATTGCACGCTTTGGGGGGTCTGGTGACTCCTGAGCGCCCCTGTGACTGATCGTCACAGTGGCGTGACTGTCCGCTATGGCATGGTCCATCGGCTTCCGTCGCCGATGAACACCTGGGGGGCAATTCCATCGGTTTGGCCGACGCGGCTGGACAGATGGTGTAGTTGTAGTGCCGAGGACAAGCCGTTCGTCCTATAACCGACTCGACTCGCGTCCGCCATTTCGGGCAACGCGGGTCAAGGTGCAGAATTTAGAGGAAAGAACCGAGAAGGTTCGGTTCTCCCGAGGAGGCCGCTCATGACCGCTCGCACCCCTGATGCTGAGCCGCTGCTGACCCCGGCTGAGGTCGCCACCATGTTCCGCGTGGACCCGAAGACGGTCACGCGGTGGGCGAAGGCCGGCAAGCTCACGTCGATCCGTACGCTCGGCGGACACCGCCGATACCGCGAGGCCGAGGTCCGCGCCCTGCTGGCGGGTATCCCGCAGCAGCGCAGCGAGGCCTGAACAACTGAATAACCGGGCAACACGGCAGGTCCCCCAACCTGTTCGGACGCCCGAAAACTAGCTCCAAGCGACGTGGGTCCTGCCCCAACAGGGCCCTCGCCCACCGGGAACGTCGTCGATCGCGCTGGACTCCGCCGGGTCTAGCGCGATCTTTTTTGTGCGCTTGAGACCGTTCGAGGGCGTCTACCGGACCCGGTCGGGTCGCTCTGTGAGCGACCCTGTCGGAGTCTGGGGAGGGTGTGCGTGGGTTCCTGGGAGTGCCCTCCGGACATCACTGTGGACATCCTCCACAGTGGTGCAATTGCACATATTAAATTGACCAGTTGTAGGAGACGGGTAAGAAGGCCCGGTTTCAAAACTCATGCGGTGACACCCGTCACATGCCAGTGGCCTTGTTACGGCGTGCTCCTCTGCGCTAGAGGAGACGCGGGCAACTGCGCCTGCCGACACCGTCGTTGGTCACGCGGTCGAGGGGCTCTCGTCCTCGAGGGCGTCCTCCAGGACTTCGTCGAAGGCCTCCCCAGAGGTCTGTGTACCCCGTGGAGCGCCGTCCAAGGCCAGCCGCAGCAGGCGGTGGCAGATCGGGCAATGGCGGGTCAGGTGCCGATACGACGACGCGGCCGACAGATGCGCGCGGAGCAACGCCCGCGTCTCGTGCCTAGCCGATGCCGCCATACGCCACCTCCAGGAGGGCCACGCGGGGAACGTGCCCTGAGTTCTGGGGTACCGAGGGAATGTGACGCCGTCAAGGGAGGGGGCGGGTATGCGGCCACCGGTTGGCGGGGGTGCCGGACACGCGAAGAAGCCCGGATCCGAAGATCCGGGCTTCTCTACTGCGGTCCTGACGGGATTTGAACCCGCGGCCTCCACCTTGACAGGGTGGCGAGCACTCCAAACTGCTCCACAGGACCAGGTTTCGCGGCACTTTGTGTTGCGCTGTGCTGCGAGAAGGACTGTACAGGAGGGTGAGCCCCCTGGTCGAACTCACCCTCCGTGCCGGTCCCGTCACGGAACCGCGGCGTCGATCGCCTTCACGATCCGCTTGTCCGAGACCGGGTACGCCGTGCCCAGCGCGTGGGCGAAATAGCTGACCCGGAGCTCCTCGACCATCCAGCGGATGTCCAGAACCTGCTGCGGCACCGGCCGGCCCTGCGGGAGCTGCTCCAGGAGCCAGGCGTACTCGTCCTGCATCTCGTGGACCTTCTCCATGCGGGAGGTGTCCCGCTGGGCCCCCGTCGGCATCTGCTGCAGACGCCGGTCGGCGGCCACCAGGTACCGCATCAGGTCGGGCAGCCGCCGCAGCCCCGCCCAGGTCACGAAGCCGGGCTTCACCAGGGCGTCCAGCTGTTTGCGTACGTCCGTCAGGTTCGCCAGCAGCGTGGGGCTGCGTACGCCCTTCAGGCGGCGCTCACAGGCCTGCCAGGCGGCGAGGACCTGCTGCACCTGCCCGACCGTGCGCACCGTCGTGTCGACGATCTCCGCGCGCACCTTGTCGTACAGCTTCCGGTACGACTCCTCGTCCCACACCGGCCCGCCGAAGTCACCGATCAGCTTGTCCGCCGCCGCCATCGCGCAGTCGTCGAACAGAGCCTGTATCGAACCGTGTGGATTGGCCGACAGAGCAAGCTTCTGAGCGTTCGTGAGCTTTTCGGACGCGAACTTCGCAGGGTTGACCGGGATGTTGCGCAGGATGAGCCGCCGGGTGCCCTTCCACATCGCCTCCGCCTGCTCGGCCTCCGTGTCGAAGAGGCGTACGGAGACCGTGTCGCCGTCGTCGACGAGGGCCGGGTACGCCTTCACCGGCTGGCCGGCCCGGCGGGTCTCGAACACGCGGGTGAGGGAGCCGATGGTCCAGTCCGTGAGTCCCTTGCGCTCCAGGGACTCGCCGCCCTCGCGTACGGCCGTCGCCGCGGCGGCCTGGGAGAGGGCCTGGCGCGCCTTCGGCTTCAGGCGCAGCTTCAGCGCCTGAAGGTCCTTGTCCTCGGCCAGCTTGCGGCGCCGCTCGTCGACGATCCGGAAGGTGATCTTCAGGTGGTCGGGGAGCCTCGACCAGTCGAAGTCCTCCGCCTCGAACGGGACGCCGACCATCCGCTTGAGGTCACGGGCCATCGCCGTCGTCAGGGGTTCCTGCTGGGGGTCCCCCCGGTCGAGCGAAGCCGAGACTGGGGGAGGAACGGCCTGGTCCAGGAAGCGCTTGGCGTAGTTCGGCGCCGGCACGTAGTTGCGGCGGATCGGCTTCGGGAGGGAGCGGATCAGCTCCGTGACGACCTCTTCCCGCAGACCCGGGATCTGCCAGTCGAAGCCCTCGTCCGTGACCTGGTTGAGGACCTGCAGCGGGATGTGGACCGTCACGCCGTCCGCGTCCGCGCCCGGCTCGAACTGGTAGGTGACGCGGAACTTCAGCTGCCCCTGCCGCCACGAGTCCGGATAGTCGGCCTTGGTGACCGCCTCCGCCGACTCCCGGATGAGCATCTCCCGCTCGAAGTCCAGGAAGTCCGGCTGTTCGTGCCGCTTGCGCTTCCACCAGGAGTCGAAGTGGGCCCCGGACACGACGTGCTCGGGGACCCGCTGGTCGTAGAAGTCGAAGAGCGTCTCGTCGTCGACGACGATGTCCCGGCGTCGGGCCCGGTTCTCCAACTCCTCGACCTCGCTGAGGAGCCTGCGGTTGTCCGAGAAGAACTTGTGGTGCGTCCGCCAGTCGCCCTCCACCAGGGCGTTGCGGATGAAAAGCTCGCGACTCGTCTCCGGGTCGATCCGGCCGTAGTTCACCTTCCGCTGGGCGATGATCGGTACGCCGTACAGCGTGACCTTCTCGAACGCCATCACGGCCGCCATGTCCTTCTCCCAGTGCGGCTCGCTGTACGTCCGCTTCAGGAGATGGCCGGCGACGGGCTCGACCCACTCGGGCTCGATCTTCGCGTTGACGCGCGCCCACAGGCGGGACGTCTCCACCAGCTCGGCGGACATGACGAAACGGGGCGTCTTCTTGAACAGCGCCGAGCCGGGGAAGACCGCGAACTTGGCGTTCCGCGCGCCCAGGTACTCGTTCTTCGCGCCGTCCTTCACGTCCTTCATACCGATGTGTGAGAGCAGACCGGCGAGCAGCGAGACATGGATGCTGTCGCCGCCGGCGTCCTGCTCGTTGAGATGGATGCCCATCTGCTTGGCGACCGTTCGCAGCTGCGTATAGATGTCCTGCCACTCACGGATGCGCAGGAAGTTCAGGTACTCCTGCTTGCACATCCGGCGGAAGGACGACGAGCCGCGCTCGCGCTGCTGCTCGCGGACGTACCGCCACAGGTTGAGATAGGCGAGGAAATCGCTGGTCTCGTCCTTGAAGCGGGCGTGCTGCTGGTCGGCCTGGGTCTGCTTGTCGGCCGGGCGCTCGCGCGGGTCCTGGATGGACAGCGCGGCGGCTATGACCATGACCTCGCGGGCACAGCCGTTCTTGTCGGCCTCCAGGACCATCCGGGCGAGCCGCGGGTCGACGGGCAGCTGGGCGAGCTTGCGCCCGGTCTGGGTCAGCCGCTTGCGCGGGTCCTGCTGGGTGGGGTCCAGCGCACCCAGTTCCTGCAGCAGTTGGACGCCGTCGCGGATGTTGCGGTGGTCCGGCGGGTCGATGAACGGGAACTTCTCGATGTCGCCGAGGCCGGCCGCGGTCATCTGCAGGATGACGGAGGCGAGGTTCGTACGGAGGATCTCCGCGTCCGTGAACTCCGGGCGGGCGGTGAAGTCGTCCTCGCTGTACAGCCGGATGCAGATGCCGTCGCTGGTCCTTCCGCAGCGGCCCTTGCGCTGGTTGGCGCTGGCCTGGCTGATCGGCTCGATGGGCAGGCGCTGCACCTTTGTGCGGTGGCTGTAGCGGCTGATACGGGCGAAACCGGGGTCGATGACGTACTTGATGCCCGGGACGGTCAGCGAGGTCTCCGCGACGTTCGTCGCCAGAACGATCCTGCGGCCGGTGTGCGGTTGGAAGACGCGGTGCTGCTCGGCGTGCGAGAGCCGGGCGTAGAGCGGGAGTACCTCCGTGAACCGGTACTTCTTCTTCTCCAGCGCGTCCGCCGTGTCCCGGATCTCCCGCTCACCGGAGAGGAAGACGAGGACGTCACCCTTCCCCTCCGCCATCAGCTCCTCGACGGCGTCGCAGATCGCGGTGATCTGGTCCCGGTCGGCGTCCTCGGAGTCCTCCTCCAGGAGCGGCCGGTACCGCACCTCGACCGGATAGGTCCGCCCGCTGACCTCGATGATCGGGGCGTCGCCGAAATGGCGGGAGAAGCGCTCGGGATCGATGGTCGCGGAGGTGATGACGACCTTCAGATCCGGCCGCCGGGGCAGCAGCTGCGCCAGATAGCCCATCAGGAAGTCGATGTTGAGGGACCGCTCGTGGGCCTCGTCGATGATGATCGTGTCGTAGGCGCGCAGCTCGCGGTCCGTCTGGATCTCGGCGAGCAGGATGCCGTCCGTCATCAGCTTCACGAACGTGGCGTCCGGGTTCACCTGGTCGGTGAAGCGGACCTTCCAGCCGACGGCCTCGCCGAGAGGCGTCCGCAGCTCCTCGGCGACGCGCTCGGCGACGGTACGGGCGGCGATACGGCGGGGCTGGGTGTGCCCGATCATGCCGCGAACGCCACGCCCCAGCTCCAGACAGATCTTCGGAATCTGGGTCGTCTTACCGGACCCGGTCTCACCAGCCACGATGACGACCTGGTGATCACGGATGGCGGCCGCGATCTCGTCCTTCTTCTGGCTGACCGGGAGCTGCTCGGGGTACGTGACGGCGGGCACACGGTCGCGCCGCAGGGTCATCCGTTCCTCGACCTGTGCGACCTCCGCCTCGATCTCGGCGAGGACGGCGGCACGGGCCTCCGGCTTACGGATCTTGCGCGCGCCTTCGAGCCTGCGCCCGAGCCGGTGCGCGTCGCGCAGGGACAGCTCGGCCAGGCGGGGGGCGAGGGCGCCGAGGGCGGGGGCAGGATGCGTAGACATACGCGATCCAGGATCTCATCCCGGCCAAATCCGTGGCGAACCCTTTTGCCCCAGGAGTACGGGGTGGCTCGCGGAAGCCCCGCTACGAGCCGCGCTGTGCCGGGGGCGAGGCAGGCGACGAAGCCGTGGACGTGGGCGGGGGCGTGGCAGAGGAAGACATCGCCTCGGCGCGGCGCTGGGGGTCCGCGAGGGCGATCGACTTCGCCGTGTTGGACACGGCCTTGATGCCGAGATAGGCGGTGGTCGTACTGCTCACGGCCGTGAAGGCGGCGGTCAGCACGCCGACGATCACCGATCGGTCGCCGTCCAGCTGCCAGACCCCGAACGCCGCGGTCCCGGCGATCGCGAGATTGCTGACGACGACCGCCATCAGCCCGTACCGCGCCCGGTCCTTCTCCAGTGCGACGCTCCCGCTCACCGTTGTCCCCGCCCCTCCCGCAACACGCCGACGGGCATGAACGTACAACGAAAAACCCCCGCCGGTTTCCCGACGGGGGTTTTCCGCTGTTCAGCGTTGTGGCTGGGGCCGGGGTCGAACCGGCGACCTTCCGCTTTTCAGGCGGACGCTCGTACCAACTGAGCTACCCAGCCACGAGGTTTCACGTGAAACCTCAGCGGTCCTGACGGGATTTGAACCCGCGGCCTCCACCTTGACAGGGTGGCGAGCACTCCAAACTGCTCCACAGGACCAAGCTGTTGTGTACGACAGTGTCGCACACGGTGTTGCGTGCCCCCAACGGGATTCGAACCCGTGCTACCGCCTTGAAAGGGCGGCGTCCTAGGCCGCTAGACGATGAGGGCTATCGGCCCGCCTGGGCGCTTCTCAGCGCGTCGGGGACGTGAGAAGCATATGGGATGGCGGGAGGGATCGCCAAAACGGTTTACGGGGAGGGGCTGGACGGGGTGGGGCTGGGGGAGGCTCCGGGCTGGTTCTCCTTGGGGAGGTGGCGGCTGACCTCCGCAGTGGTCAGGCCCAGGCCGCCCAGTTTGATCTCGTCCCAGGCCTGGAGGCGCTTGCTCTCGCGGTCGAAGTAGAGGATCGACGCCTCGATCGGGTCGGGGTACTCGCCCTCGACGGCGCGCAGGCCGCTGCCGCCCGTCGAGCCCTCCACCCGCAGCCGGGTGCCGTTCTTCAGGATCTCCATCTCCTCGTGGTGGAGGTGTCCGGAGAGGACGAGGGGGACCGTGCCGTCGGTGCGGCGGGCGGCGGAGGGCTCGTGGACGACGGCCATGTCGACGGGGGTGCCGGCGGCCGTCTGGGCGCGCAGTGCCTCCGCCAGTCGGTCGCCCGCCGCCTCCTGGGACGCCCCGGCGCCCGGCACGGAGGAGCGGGCGGGGGTGAACTGGGGGTCGCCCATGCCCGCGAAGCGCAGGCCGGCGATGGTCTCGGCCCGGCCGTCGTCGAGGACGTGCACGTTCTTGATGCGCTCCAGGTAGCTCTGGGTGACGCGGGAGTCGTGGTTGCCGCGGACCCAGATGTAGGGCGCGCCCAGGTCGGCGATGGGGTCGAGGAAGCCGTTCTCGGCGGAGGTGCCGTGGTCCATGGTGTCGCCGGAGTCGACGATCACGTTCACCTTGTACTGCTCCACCAGCGAGGCGATGATCTTCCAGCTCGCGGGGTTGAGGTGGATGTCGGAGACGTGCAGGACGCGGACCGTGGTGGGGTCGGGCTGGTAGGCGGGGAGGGTGGAGGTGACGTCGTAGAGCTTGGTCACGTTGGTGACCAGGCGGGCCAGTTCCTGCTGGTAGACGTCGAACTCGGTGACGATGCTGCGGGCGTTGCCGACCAGGGAGGGCGCGGAGGAGAGCAGGCCCGAGAAGCGGGGTTCGAGGACCGACTTGGGATTCCAGGTGGCGTACGCGGTGGCACCGGAGGCGGCGAGCAGGGCGAGGGCGAGGCCGCCGGCGGCGAGGGCGCGGCGGGGGCGCCGGTAGACGGCGAGGCCGAGGGCGGTGGCGCCGGAGACGACGGCGACGCAGGAGCGTACGGCGAGGTCGAGGGTGCCGTGCTGGACGTCCTGGGCGACCTCGTCCTGGAGGCCGGAGAGGCGTTCGGGGTGGTCGACGAGGGCCTGGGAGCGGGCGGGGTCGAGTTGGTCGACGTTCACGTCGAGGCGGACCGGTGCGGTGTGGCTGTCGAGGGTGAGGGCGCCGAGCGGGGAGACGTTGATCTTGGTGCCGCCGGTGAGGGAGGGGCGCAGGGTCATGGTCGTGTTCATGGGCCCGACCGGTGCGCGCACGTTCCCGACGACCAGCAGGCCCAGCCAGGCGCCGAGGAGGACGACGGCCGTGAGGCCGAGGGCGCGGGACCAGGGGTGGGAGCGGGGCGAGAGCTCGAGGGCGGTGGCAGGGGGCGTACGGGGGACGCGGACGCGGACCATTGGTGCCGTATGCCCGGGTGTGGGCGCGGGTATGCGGACGGTTCGCGCTCTCCCGGAAGCGGTGGTGTACCCGACAATGGGCCTGTGCTGGAGATGACGCGCGAGGAGTTCGAGGAACTGGTCGCCGAGGCGCTGGACCGGATTCCGCCGGAGTTGACGCGGCTGATGGACAACGTCGCGGTGTTCGTGGAGGACGAGCCCCCGGCGGACGATCCCGAGCTGCTCGGGCTGTACGAGGGCACTCCGCTGACGGATCGCGGGGAGTGGTACGCGGGCGTGCTGCCGGACCGGATCACGATCTACCGGGGGCCGACCCTGCGGATGTGCGAGACGCGGGAGGAGGTCGTCGAGGAGACCGAGGTGACGGTCGTGCACGAGATCGCGCACCACTTCGGGATCGACGACGCGCGGCTGCACGCCCTGGGCTACGGCTGAGCCGCTTCCGCGGTCGGGCCGCTCCCCGGCCGACCTGCGTCCGGAAGGGGGCGCGTGTCTTCCTGTGGGCGGTGGGAGTTGGTGAGGTGACTCATTGCGCCTGCACCGGAGGTGGCCCCGTGCGCCCCATGTACGTACCTGTTCGTCTGGCCGCCACCCTCATGGCCGTCGCCGCGACCGCCGGTTGCATGAGCGTGGGGGACGACGCGGGCGGCCGGGCCAAGCCGTCGCATTCGACGGGACGGCACGGCGGTGAGGCCCCGGACGGGGGTCCGGCGGGGGTGGGGGGCGGCTACATGGGCGCCGCGGGCGGGGACGGCAAGCACAGGCACGGCAAGGGCAAGGGGAAGGACGGGGCGAGTGCCTCGGCGTCCGCGTCGGCCTCGCCGTCGGCGGGTGCGAGCGGGGCCGCGTCGGCGGGACCGGTGAAGCCGGGCAGCACCGTGAAGCCGGGGCAGCCGACGCCACCGAATCCACAGCCGACGCCGCCGCCCCATTCGCCGGATCCCGACCCGGAGCCGCCCGCGCCCTCGCCGGAGCCGCCGACGCCCTCGCCGGAGCCGACGGTCGCCGAGCCGTCGTCGTCGGCACACGAGACGAGCGGGGGCGGGACGTCCGCGCAACTGTCCCAGCGGGAACCGGCACCGGAGGCCGGGGCGCCGGTCTAGGCGCCGGTCCAGGCACCGGTCCAGGCACCGGTCCAGGGGTGCTCTTCCGGGGCTTGGGGCGGGCTGTTCTTTCGGAGGTCGCCCCGGTGGCTCCCCCCGGTGGCTTCCCCCCTGCGGCTCCTCCACCCGTATTCGTGCCCGGGGACGTGACGAGGGTCTCGGGGTCGTGGTGGGGACTTGATTTGCCTTCGGTGGGCCAGGGTGCGTATGGTGGTAGATCGTTTGATCCCATTTGCCCGGCGCCACCGCAGAGCGCGCCGTGTGGCGCGTACTCTCCCTTGCCGTGGCGGACCGCATTGAGGCGGTCGTAATGCGAACACGGAGTTGACGGGCGCGTGCCGAAGAGACTCCGGAAGGTTTCGCTTACGCATGTCCATTTCCAGTACTGATCACGCCGTCCTGCCCGAGAACACCGAGGCCGGCGACGTCGACGCGATCACCGAGACGGCCGGCGACGAGATCGTCGGCGCCGTCGAGGTCGACGAGATCATCGAGGCCGACGAGCCCGAGATCACCTTCGGCGACCTGGGTCTGCCCGAAGGCGTCGTCCGCAAGCTCGCGCAGAACGGCGTGACGGTCCCCTTCCCGATCCAGGCCGCGACCATCCCGGACGCCCTGGCCGGCAAGGACATCCTCGGCCGTGGCCGCACCGGCTCCGGCAAGACCCTCTCCTTCGGTCTGCCGACCCTGGCGACGCTCGCCGGCGGCCGCACCGAGAAGCACAAGCCGCGCGCGGTCATCCTCACGCCGACCCGTGAGCTGGCGATGCAGGTCGCGGACGCCCTCCAGCCCTACGGCGACGTCCTCGGCCTGAAGATGAAGGTCGTCTGCGGCGGTACGTCGATGGGCAACCAGATCTACGCCCTGGAGCGCGGCGTCGACATCCTCGTCGCCACCCCGGGCCGACTGCGCGACATCATCAACCGCGGCGCCTGCTCCCTGGACGACGTGCAGATCGCCGTCCTCGACGAGGCCGACCAGATGTCCGACCTGGGCTTCCTGCCCGAGGTGACGGAGCTGCTCGACCAGGTCCCGGCCGGCGGCCAGCGCATGCTCTTCTCCGCGACGATGGAGAACGAGATCAAGACCCTGGTCGACCGCTACCTGAACAAGCCGGTCAGCCACGAGGTCGACGCCGCGCAGGGCGCCGTGACGACCATGTCGCACCACATCCTGATCGTGAAGCCCAAGGACAAGGCGCCGGTCACCGCCGCGATCGCCTCCCGCAAGGGCCGCACCATCATCTTCGTCCGCACCCAGCTGGGCGCCGACCGTGTCGCCGAGCAGCTGCGCGAGGCGGGCGTGAAGGCGGACGCGCTGCACGGCGGCATGACCCAGGGCGCCCGTACGCGCACGCTGGCCGACTTCAAGGACGGTTACGTCAACGTCCTGGTCGCCACCGACGTGGCGGCGCGCGGCATCCACGTCGACGGCATCGACCTGGTGCTCAACGTCGACCCCGCCGGCGACCACAAGGACTACCTGCACCGCGCCGGCCGTACGGCTCGCGCGGGCCGCACCGGCACGGTCGTCTCCCTGTCGCTGCCGCACCAGCGCCGCCAGATCTTCCGGCTGATGGAGGACGCCGGCGTCGACGCCGCGCGCCACATCATCCAGGGCGGTGCCGCCTTCGACCCCGAGGTCGCCGAGATCACCGGGGCCCGGTCGATGACCGAGGTCCAGGCGGAGTCCGCGGGCAACGCGGCCCAGCAGGCCGAGCGCGAGGTCGCCCACCTCACCAAGCAGCTGGAGCGGGCGCAGCGCCGCGCGACCGAGCTGCGCGAGGAGGCGGACCGGCTCGTCGCCCGGGTCGCCCGCGAGCGCGGTGAGGACCCGGAGGCGGCGGTGGCCGAGGCGCAGGAGCAGGCCGAGGCCGAGATCCAGGCGGCGGTCGAGGCCTCCGTTCCGGAGCAGCCGGCCGCGCGGGACATCGACCGGGGCGCGCGCGAGGAGCGCACGCCGTCGTACGAGCGCCGTGAGCGTCGTGACGACCGGGGTGGGTTCAACCGGGACCGTGACCGCGACAACCGTGGGTTCGAGCGTCGCGACGACCGTGGCGGTCGCTCCTTCGAGCGCCGTGACGACCGTGGTGGCCGTTCCTTCGAGCGTCGTGACGACCGGGGTGGGTTCAACCGGGACCGTGACCGCGACAACCGTGGGTTCGAGCGTCGCGACGACCGTGGTGGCCGTTCCTTCGAGCGTCGTGACGACCGTGGCGGCTTCCGCCGGGACGACCGCGACAACCGCGAGCGTGGCGGCTTCAACCGGGACCGTGACGACCGTGGTGGCCGTTCCTTCGAGCGTCGTGACGACCGTGGCGGCTTCCGCCGGGACGACCGCGACAACCGCGAGCGTGGCGGCTTCAACCGGGACCGTGACGACCGTGGTGGCCGTTCCTTCGAGCGTCGTGACGACCGTGGCGGCTTCCGCCGGGACGACCGTGCCGGTCACCGGGGCAGCGACCGCCCGTTCAACCGTGAGCGCCGCGACGACCGCCCGGGCTTCCGTTCCGCCGGTCACGACCGCCCGCACGGCCGTCGTGACGACCACCGCGGCACCGGCTCCTTCGGCCGCCGCGACGACAAGCCGCGCTGGAAGCGCAACGGCTGACGGTACGGCTGGCGGCATGGCCGACATGGGTGGCTGACATGGGTGGCTGATCTCGGCCGCTGAGCGAAAGGCCCGTACGACTTCTGTCGTACGGGCCTTCTGCATGCGCTGGTAGCCTCGCCGGATGCCCTCAGGGCATGCACACTTCATTCACACAGGGGGGTCTGTGGGAAGCCGTACGTTCATCAGACGTAGGGCGGCGGTGGCCGTCACGCTCGCGGCCGTGGCGGCCGGGGCACTGGTCGCCGTACCGGCGCGGCCGGCGGGGGCCGTGGAGGGGGACAGCGGGGCGGGCGAGGTGGTCCTGCCCGCCGCGGACCGGACCGCACCGCGCGATGCGGGGTTCCGCGGCTTCGGCGACACCGGGCTCGTCACACAGCCGGAGCGCACCGCCCATGTGCGGTGGACCGACTACGCGACCGGCCGGTCGCGGGAGCTGACCGAGTTCCCGGAGTGGGACGGCACGCAGGGGACGTACGGACTCGCCCAGTCGGACACGGTGTTCAAGCTGTCGACCGATGCCGAGGGGCGCAAGGTCGTCGAGTTCCGCGCCCTCGGCTCCGGCGCGGACGAGGGCCGGGTGACGGTCCCGTCCGGCATGACGTACGCCGGTACGGCGGGCCCGGGCACCGTCGTCGCCTACGTGGGCAGCCCGTCGGACGTGAGAGAGCTGCACCTGCTCAAGGCGGCGGACGACGGCGGCACGAGCGACACGAAGGTGACCGGCTGGCCGGAGGGAGGGTGGATCCAGGCGGTGAGCGAGGGGGACGCCCGGTCGCTGCTCCTGCGGTACCGCATGCGCGTGGGTGACCCGGCGGTCGTCCAGGACCAGTTGGTGCTCGTCGACGTGCACGACGGCTCCTGGGTCGAGGTGCTCGACCCCTACAAGGCGGCGGTGGGCCGCAATCCCGTCCTGAGCCGCGACTACGTCGGCTGGTGGTATCCGGGGCAGGGCGCGCAGCTGCTGCGCCGTGACGACCTGGACGGTCCGGTGATCACCGTTCCGGCGCAGGGCACCGAGGGGAAGAGCCTCTTCAGGATCGTCGGGGACGATGTCGTGGTGGCCGACATCTCGGGCAGCGACGACCACCCCGTTCTCACCAGGCCCCTGACCGACGCGGGGGAGTGGCGAGAGCTGTTCCCCCACATGGGCGGCTGGATCTATCCCACGCCGGACGGCTCGGCCGTCGTGGCGGCCGGTTCCGGAGCGGCCGACTGGGGGGTGCAGCGGCTCTCCGAGGGCGCGGACGGGCAGATCGTGGCCCGCGAGCTCGTCGAGCTGCCGCCGGCTCCCGCGCGGGTCGACGGAGTGGCGCTGACGAACGGCACGCTGGCCTGGGCCGACGACACGGCGTTCAAGACGCGCACGGTGTCCGGCGGGGCCGTGCCGCAGGTGGGGCCGGTGCGCGAGGCCGGCGATGTGTTCGACCCGTGCGCGGGCGTCTGTGTCCAGCTGCACGGGACCGGGGACGGGGCCGTCGTCCTTCCCCACGTCGATGCCATGGCGCACGTGGTCGTGCGGCAGACGGCGGCGGGCGAGACCCAGGCGGTGGGAGTGCCCGGCTTCACAGGCAAGGTCGAGGGGGCGTACGGGCGCTACGCGGTGGTTCTCCGCGCCGGCGGAGGCCAGTCCGTCGTCGACTGGACGCAGCGCAAGGTCGTGGCCAAGTTCGACGCGGCGGCCGCCACGGTGTGGGACGGTCAGCTGTGGGCCACCACGACCAAGGCGGGGCACCTGACGACGAGTCGCCTGGGCACGGATCTTCCGGCCGTCGACGTCAACGTCGGCTCGGGCTGCGTGCCCAGCGAGCTCCAGGTCAACGGCCGCTTCGTGTACTGGGCCTGCGCGTCCCAGGGCAAGGCCGGGGTGTTCGACCGCTCGCGTGGCCGGTCGGTCTCCGTGCCCAGCGGTGACGCGGTGCTGGCCAACGGTTTCCTGGTCCGGCACGACACGGTCCGCGGCAAGCTGGTACGCACCGACGTCGCCTCCGGGAAGGCGCTCACCGCCGACCTGGCCGATCTGCCCGCGACCGCCGACCTGGACACGGCGTACGCCGAGTCGGACCGCGGCGTCCGCTGGAACCTCGACCCGTACGGCGACCACGTGGTGTTCGCGGATGCCGACGAGCGCCTCCACCTCCTGACGGCCGGAACGGTGGCCGGGCCGGTACGGCGGGACCACGCCGGCCGGGACGGCGTCGCCGACCTGCTCACCCTCAACTCCGCGGGCGCGCTGACCTTCCAGCAGGGCACGGGCCGGGGCACGTTCTCGGGGAAGGTGAGCGGTTCCGGCTGGTCGACGAGTGTCCGGGCGGTGCCGTTCGGCGACCTGAGCGGGGACGGCTGCAACGACGTCCTGATACGGCTGAGCAGCGGGGCCCTGCGGCTGTACAAGCCGTCCTGCGGGGGCGCGCTCAAGCCGACGACCTCGTACACCACCCTCGGCACGAGCGGCTGGAACCAGTACGACGTCCTCACCGCGCCCGGTGACGTGACCAAGGACGGCCTGCCGGACCTGCTCGCCCGCAACGCCAGGACAGGCGCGGTCTACCTCTACAAGGGCACGAGCAGCGGCAGGCTGTCGGCGCGGGTGAAGCTGTACGACAACTGGAAGACGTACAAGAAGGTCGTGGGCGCCGGGGACCTGAACGGTGACGGCATCGGTGACCTGGTCGCGCAGGACAAGGCGAACAACCTGTACCGGTACTACGGCAAGGGCAACGGCACTTTCTCCGCGCGGGTGAAGCTGTTCTCGGGCTGGGGCTCGTCGTACAACGCGGTCGTCGGCGTCGGGGACATCACCGGTGACGGGAAGGCGGACCTGGTCGCGCGGGACACGGCGGGTGTTCTGTACCGGTTGCCCGGCAACGGCAAGGGGTCCTTCGGCGGCCGGGTGAAGATCTCCGGCGGCTGGCAGGGGTACAAGGGGATCTTCTAGGCGCACCGCTCAACCTCGATTCCGGCCTTGATCACCCGCGAGCAGCCACGATTTTCAGCCAAGTTGTGACGTGTGTCACGCCCCCGGCGAGGGAATTGCTGGGGGCATGACAGATGACGCCATAGGGAATGGGCTGTCGGACGAAGAGCGGCTGGCCCAGCTCGGCTACACCCAGGTTCTCGCTCGCCGCATGTCGGCGTTCTCCAACTACGCGGTCTCCTTCACGATCATCTCGGTCCTGTCCGGCTGCCTGACCCTCTACCTCTTCGGGATGAACACCGGCGGCCCCGCGGTGATCACCTGGGGCTGGGTGGCCGTGGGCCTGATGACCCTCTTCGTCGGCCTGTCGATGGCCGAGATCTGTTCGGCGTACCCCACGTCCGCGGGCCTGTACTTCTGGGCCCACCGCCTCGCGCCGCCCCGTTCGGCCGCCGCGTGGGCCTGGTTCACGGGCTGGTTCAACGTGCTGGGCCAGGTGGCCGTGACCGCGGGCATCGACTTCGGCGCGGCGTCCTTCCTGGGCGCGTACCTGAACCTCCAGTTCGACTTCGAGGTGACGCCGGGCCGCACCGTGCTGCTGTTCGCGGCGATCCTGCTCCTGCACGGCCTGCTCAACACCTTCGGCGTGCGGATCGTCGCCCTGCTGAACAGCGTGAGCGTGTGGTGGCACGTCCTGGGCGTGGCCGTGATCGTCGGCGCCCTGACCTTCGTACCGGACCACCACCAGTCGGCGTCCTTCGTCTTCGGCGAGTTCGTCAACAACACCGGCTGGGGCAGCGGCGTCTACGTGGTGCTGCTCGGCCTCCTGATGGCCCAGTACACCTTCACCGGCTACGACGCCTCCGCCCATATGACGGAGGAGACGCACGACGCCTCGACGGCGGGCCCGAAGGGCATCGTCCGCTCCATCTGGACGTCCTGGATCGCCGGCTTCGTGCTCCTGCTCGGCTTCACCTTCGCCATCCAGTCCTACGACGGTGCCCTCGACTCCCCGACCGGTGCCCCGCCGGCCCAGATCCTCCTGGACGCGCTCGGCGCCACCGCGGGCAAACTCCTCCTGCTGGTCGTGATCGGCGCCCAGCTCTTCTGCGGGATGGCGTCGGTGACGGCCAACAGCCGCATGATCTACGCCTTTTCGAGGGACGGCGCGCTGCCCTGGTCCCACGTCTGGCACACCGTCAGCCCGCGCACCCGGACCCCGGTGGCGGCGGTCTGGCTGGCGGCGGGCGGCGCGCTGGTCCTCGGCCTGCCGTACCTGATCAACGTCACCGCCTACGCGGCGGTGACCTCCATCGCCGTGATCGGCCTCTACATCGCCTACGTCATCCCGACGCTGCTGCGGATCCGCAAGGGCGAGGCCTTCGAACGGGGCCCGTGGCACCTGGGCCGCTGGTCGCAGGTGATCGGCGTGGTGTCGGTGGTGTGGGTCGCGGTGATCACGGTGTTGTTCATGCTGCCCCAGGTCTCCCCGGTCACCTGGGAGACCTTCAACTACGCCCCGGTCGCCGTCCTCGTCGTCCTCGGCTTCGCCGGGGTGTGGTGGCTGGCCTCGGCCCGGGAGTGGTTCCTCAACCCCGCACACGAACGGACCGTCGCCCGCGAGGCGTCGAGGGCGGCGAAGACGCCCTGAGAGGCAGCGCGACGACCGACAAGAGACAGTGCGGATGACCGATCTTCACCGCTGCGCGCGCCACGGCACGGCCGCGTCCCCGATACCCGATCGGAGACGCGGCCAGGTCCGGCTATGCTCGGGGAGGCAACATCGCCTGGGCCCTTAGCTCAATTGGCAGAGCAGTGGACTTTTAATCCATTGGTTGTGGGTTCGAGTCCCACAGGGCCTACAGAACCGCCCCCAGCTCAGAGGTACTTCGAGCCGGGGGCGCGTCCGTTTTGAGTCCCCTCCATGATCGCGGGCTGGCCCGTCGCTGGCCCGAAGGGACAGCCGGAACGAGCGCGGGCGGCCACCCACGGGGGTGACCGCCCGGCTCCCGCCTCGGCGCCTCTCCTGGGCCGTCGCCCAACGCCTCAGCGGGTCTGTGACGCCCTCTGTCGGGCGCTCCTCAATGTAGGGCTACCACTACAGACAACATGATCACGGGCTGTGAGCGTGAGGCGGGTGCCGTCTGCCTCACCACCACCGCCCTGGGTCCTCGCCGAGCGGCGAGTCATCGGCGCCGCGATTCGCGCTTCCCGGCTGAGGGCGAAACTCACCCAGGAACAGGTGGCCATCCGCGCCGGCCTGGACCGCGCGGGCGTCGTGCGCATCGAGTCGGGGCAGCAATCGCCCACCACAGACACGCTCGTCCGCATCGCGGCCGTCATCGGCGTGACGGTGTCGGATCTGGTCTGGCGAGAGGGCCCGCCGCCAGCGTCCGGGGTGAACGCGTGACGGCGGGCCCGTGGCCGCCTGGCCCCTTTCCCCGGGGGCGTGGCGGCCGTGGCCTGGCCTGCGCGCAGGGGACGCGCGGCCGGCCGGTCAGCGGGGTATCGGAGCCTTGCGGTGCTCGTGGCCGCGCAGCCGTACGTTGCAGTCCGACACCCGGGAGAGGTCGCCCTCGGCGCGGGCCTGCGTCCGCTGGCGGGCGAGGTGCGCGCAGATGACGCAGCCAGGTTCCGGCTCGGGCTGGCGGGGCGGCACGGAGAGATGGACGGCGGGCCCCATGGTCTTCATCGGCGGGCCCCCCACCGAGCGCGGGCCCATGCTCGCCGGAGGGCGTCTGCCGCGTCGCACTGCTGCGGCGGGTACGCCCGGCAGTTCGGGCACTCGCCCAGGCAGTGGTCGAACAGGCGGCGGTACGCCTCGTCTGCCCGCGCGCAGGCGGTGTGCAGACTGGCCCTCAACCGGCTCATGGAGATACCCCGTCCTCTACGGTCGCCCAGATCTGCGGGCCTTCGCCGGTGTCGCTGCTCCCCCAGGCGTCCGCGTCCCGGAGGGCCTCGATCGTCTTCCGCCAGCGGTCCCAGTCGTCCGAGGCCGGGGCGGGGGCAGAGATGCGGATGCCGCGCGGCGAGGGGAAGGCGTCCACGGCGGTACCGAGGGCGTCTTCCAGCGCGGCGCGTATCTCCGCAGCTCTACGTGCAGGCACGACGAAATACCCACTCTCGTGCGAGAGAATGACTCTCGTACGAGAGTAGAGGGCGCAGCACTACTCTGTCACGCAAGTCACATCGGGAGGAGGCGGACAGTGAGCACGGAACCGCCGCTGTACCTGCGCGTCGCTGAAGAGCTCCAGGCCCGCATCGAGTCCGGCGAGTTGTCGCCGGGCACCCGCCTCCCGTCCGTCGCCGAGATCTCCCGGCAGTACGGCGGCGTCAGCAACTCGGTAGCCAGCAAGGCCTACCGGCTCCTGGTCGACGAAGGCCTCGTCGTGTCCCGGCACGGTGCCGGCCACTACGTCCGCAGCCCCGACACCCCGGAGCTGCTCGTGCGACGCCACCGGCGCCGCTCCGAAGACAGCCCGTTCGCCGAGGGCGCCGCCGAGCAGGGCGCCGTCGGGACCTGGCGGCACGAGTCCACCACTGCGCAGGCCTCCGACATCGTGGCCGCGCGTCTCGGCATCGCCGAGGGCGCGGCCGTCATGCACACCTCGTACGTCTACCTCGCCGACGAGCGGCCCGTGCAGCTTGCTGAGTCGTGGGAACCCCTTGATCTCACCGGCCAGTCCCTCGTCGCGCTGCCAGAGGTCGGCCCGTACGCCGGCGTCGGCGTCGCCGCGCGCATGCGGGTCCTGGGCATCGACGTGGACGACCCAGTCGAGCGGGTCCGTGCCCGCACAGCCACCCGCGCGGAAGCGCAGGGCCTCGGCATGACGCCGCCCGGTCCGGTGCTCGCAATCGAGCGGACGTACTACGACCAGGCGACCGGCCGCGCGGTGGAGACTGCGGACATCGTGATGCGGGGCGACCGCTGGGTGAGCGTCTACGGGCAGCGGCCCACCGGCTGAGTCCGGACATGACGAAAGCGGCCCCGCCCTCCCGAAGGAGAGCGGGGCCGCTGGTTGTTCAGGCGCTGTCTGGTAGCCGGGTCTCGACCCGGGTGATGCGCTTCTCGTGGTCCTCCAGCTGGCCGTCGTGCTGGCCGAGCCGGGTCATGACGCCCGGCCGCTCCGGGACACCCGGTCGGGCCTCGGCGCCCGCCCAGTCCTCCCACGCCTGGTCCACCCGGTCGGCGATCCGTAGTACGGCCCGCAGAACTCGCCACAGCAGGGCGCACAGCCCGGCGAGCGCGACGATGGCCACGGACCAGGCGACGGCGGAATCGATGGCTCCCACGCCGGTCGCTCCCTCCGTCATCTGTCCGCCTGGTCATCGGTGCGCAGCCAGCCCGGCAGCAGGGCCTGGACGCCGGGCACGGCCATGACCCGAGCGAAGCCGCCCGCGACGGCGAGTGCCCCGACGACCCAGGGCAGCGCCTGGGGGACGCCGGACGCGTCGACGACTGCCGGCAGGACGACCGCGATGCCGAGCGCGGTCTGGAGGATGGTGCGCAGGGTGCGCTTGGTCGAGTCGGACATGCAGGTTCCTCTCGGGGTCAGGCGGGGATCCACTCGCCGCCGCGCACCCAGCCGTGCAGGCCGCAGCAGTTCCACAGCAGCGAGGGTTCGAGGTGCAGCGGTTCGCGGGAGACGAGAGTGTGGGCGCTGGTTCCTGCGGCCACCCAGCAGCCATCGTGCACCTTGCGCTCTGCGGGGACGCCTTCCAGTGCTGTGCACCAGTGCCAGAAGGTGGGGTTGGTCTCCTTGGCCAGCCACCCGAAGTAGATGTCGTCCGTCAGCCGGTTGACGGCCATTTCCAGGCCGGGCCAGTCCGACGGCGGTACGCCGCGGTCGTGGCTCATCAGACGTGCGGCACCTTCAGCGCGGCCCACGACTTGGCGCCAGGCCAGCCGTCGGCGGACACCCCGGTGTAGCCGAGCTTCCGCTGCCACTTCGCGTACGACCGGCGGTCGGCCTCGGTCCACTGCGGCCCGGGACCGTCCTCGTACGCCGAGCAGCCGACCGCGACCAGCCGCTTGCCCATCGCGGTGACGATCGCCGACCGCGGCTCCTTCCGGAACCACTCAGCGCCGGGGAACGGCTGATAGACCGGCTTGGCGGCCTCGGGGACCGGGACGGCGAACAGATTCGGCATGGGCCCCGGGTCGACGTGTGAGTTTCCAGGTACCTGGTTGTGCCCGTAGTGGCCGCCCTCGCTGAGCCACGTACTGAGCGAGACGGTGTCGCGCGTGAACGACGTCGGCGCGCCGCCCGGCCACGCGTCGGCTATGCCGAGGGAGCGCAGCCACGCCACGATCTTGTCGAGGCCCTTGCACGGGGTGTCTCGCACCGTCGCGTACTTCTTCCCGCCGACGGTCTCCCCGGCGGTGAATACCGTCTCGATCTGGATGCAGTACCGGCCGGTGCGGTTCGTCTTCACCGCGCCCGCGTTGGCCAGGGAGAGGCTCCGGGAGTCGGCAGGGAAGTACTGGGCGACCTCGCCGGTGAACGGCTCCCACAGCAGGTGCGGGGCGACGCTGGCACCGCCGCCCGTGAACCAGCCGTTCTCGTTCTTGAAGGTCCAGTCCTTGGCGTTGGACGTGATGTGCCAGACGGCCCGGGCCGGACCGCCGTTCATCGCGCCGGTGTTGCCGAGAGCGCGGCGGGTCGCGCCGGGCATCCACAGTTCGGGCATCAGGAGTTCGCCTCCTGGGTCTGGTTGACGTGCGCGACGACGGCCCAGTTCTTCGCGGACCACAGGTCGTCCAGGGCCTTGGTGACCTCGGGTCCGGAGAGGGACTTGGCCAGTTCGTGTGCCAGGTCGTGGAACGGCTTGCTCACCTTCTGGAGGTCTTCGGGAAGGTGGTCGTACCGGAAGTTGTCGACCATCCGCGCCGTGGCGGGGTGCATGGTCAGGGGCATGGGTGCCTCCAGGGCATGAAGAAAGCCCCGGCCAGAGGCTCGGGGCAGACGGAGGGGATGAAGGGTCAGGCGGCGACCGGATCGGTCCAACGGTGGGCGCGCAGCTGCGCGTAGCCCGGCTCGACCGTCAGGATGTCGCCCGCCTTCCAGGCGGTGCTGTGGGCGTCGACGACCAGGGCGAGGACCATGCGCCCGGCCGTCCAGTCCGTCGGCACCCGCCACGAGAAGCTGACGTCCATCGCCAGGTGGTGCACATCGGGAGTGACGTTCTCGCCCGTGAGCATGTCGTCGATCCGCACGCGGTTGGCCCAGCCGTTCGGGTCCGAGTACGCGTAGTACCAGATGTGGGCGCCGACGCCGATGTTGTAGCCGCAGTCGTTCGTCACGCCGAACTTGTAGGTGATGTCGAGGACGTCGCCCGCCAGGGTGGCTGGGAGAACGACTCGGATCAGTCGCTTGCCCGTGGTGGTGGGCAGGTCGACCGGGATCTCTTCGGTGTCCAGCTCGTTGCACCAGACGGGCGGCTGCAGCACCTTGCCCGGCGCGGTCTGCGTGATGGCCAAGTGGGCTCTCCTCGGGGTGATCAGGCTGATGGGCTGTCGAGCGCGGGCGATGGCTCGACTGGTACGGGCGTGGGGGCTGGCGTCTCCTCCGCCGGCGGTACGGGCGCCGAGGGGACCGGTGCGGGCCGCAGGTCGGTGATGGGCTGCTTGCAGCTCCCGCACTGGCCCATGTAGCAGGGCGGATCGGTGTCGCCGTATGGGTAGTAGAGGCCGAGGCACTCCAGTTCGGCGGCGGTGCATCCGTCGGTGTGGCACACGGCGACCAGCGACACGGGCGCCGGGAGGTCGGGGAAGGACTCGCTCACGGCTCTGCTCTCATATGTCGGTGCCGATGATTCCCCAGATGATCGTGACGGCTGTGGTGCTCTGGCGGGTCGCCCACACAGTCATTCCGGAGCTGGTCAGGTTGGTGTAGCCCGAGCCCGTCACGCCGTTCGTGGCTGCGGTGAAGCCGGGCGCCGGGTTCGCGATGGTGGTGAACGCCCGGAGGACGGTTCCGGGCACGTTGAGGCCGCTCACCGTGACGGACGTCGGGGTGTTCGCGGCGGACGGTGTGATGGCCACGCTGCCCGTGACGATGTTCGAGGCGGTCAGGGTGCCGAGGACGTCGACCCCGCACAGCGTCGAGTTCTCGCCCTGGAAGTAGGCGCGGGGCAGGCCGGCGGCGAAGACGGATTCGAGGATGAGCAGCAGCCGGTGGTCGGTGTCCGCGACCGAGCCGGAGGTGAAGGTGAGGTTGGCGTACTGGGCTGTGTCGGTGTCGTAGTACGCCGAGGCTGGTACGGCGATCAGACCGTCGGCGACCGGCCTCCACACGATGGTGCCGGCGCCGAGCAGGGTTGCCATGTTGTACGGGTCCTGGAAGCCACGCGTCCACAGCCCGCCCGCGCCGTCGGCCTGCGGGCCGAGCTCGGCCAGCACGGTGACGCCGTCCTCGGCGTACACACGCACGGACTGGCTGCTCTGCGCGAGCTCCACCCGGCCGCCGTCGGCGGCGGTGCGCACGTTGCCGATCGTCGCCGAGGTCAGCCGGCGCGCGGCCCGCAGCTCCCGCACCTCCCGCTCGAGGGCCCGCACCTTGCGGGCCATGGTGGTGGCGTCCGTGGGCAACTGGTCGATCTGGCGCGGCATCAGCCCTCCTCGACGAGAATCGGCCGGACGCGGTCGGCGGCCGGGTCCAGCTCCCACGCCCAGCAGCGGGCGACCGTCTCCACGCCGGCCGGGTGGCGGGGCGAGGTGGTGACGCTGAGGCGGACGCTGTCGCCGAGTCCCCAGTCCGAGCCCAGCCGCGGGGCGCGGGAGGCGACGGCCTGGACGGTCCACACCTGGGCGCCCTCGGCCATCAGCGCGACCGCCTGCGAGGCGTGCGCGGTGAGCTGGTCGGGGTCCGTGACCCCGGAGGCCGGGGTGTATCGGTACTCCCACAGCGGCCAGCCGTTGGCGAGCAGGGCCGTGGCGTCCATCGTGGACGAGGTGAGCCGGGAGGTGCCTTCGCCCTCGCCGCGGGCGATGACGCGGGTGGCGCCCTTGCCCTGCTCGTAGGACTCGGACAGCACGTACTCGGCGACGCAGCCCGGGAAGTCGAAGACACCCTCGGGGTTCGTCGACTGGGTGCCGATCGCGGACCGCACCCGGAACGGGAAGGTGAAGCCCGTGTGGGCTCCGTTCCAGGCGACGTCGATCGTCCACTCGGGGCCGCCCTCCAGGCCCATCACCTCTTGCAGGCACGACAGGATCGACTTGTCGTCGCCGTCGTCGGTGAGGTAGTCCATCGTCACGCCGGTGGCCACCGAGTCGATGACCAGGGGCGGCCCGCTGGTCAAGGCCGGAGTCACCAGGGCGCTTACGACAGAGGCCTGGTCGGTGCCGATCAGCGCCTGAGTGCCAGGGAACCGGCTGTCCAGGTAGGCCTCCAGGGTGGCCGCCCCGAACGTGACGCTGGTCGCGCTGCCGCCGTCCCGGGGCAGGACGACGCCTGCCCACAGCGGGGTGTCCGTGGCCGTGTCGACGGCGACCAGGGCCGAGCGGCCCGGGGCGGTCGCCGAATCCCACTCCCTCGGTGCGCCCGCCAGGGACAACTCGAACTGGGTGGTGGTGGCGACGCCGAGCTTGCGGGAGAGGGCGCCGGTTGGTCTCAGCGCGGGCAGGTCCTCGATGATGCCGCCGGTCTTCAGGTCGACGCCGTACCAGGCGAGTTGGTAGGCGCGCTCGGTCATGAGGCCGACTCGTAGCTGACCATCAGCCGCAGGGTGTTGCCGTTGGCGAAGGTGGCCGGCGCTGTGGGCGACATGTTGGCGGCGATGGACGCGTTGGCTGCCGTGGGGAACGTCGGGCTGGCGGTAGTGCCGCCGGTGGCGATGATGCACTGCCCGATGTACGTGCTGGCGGCGGTGAGGCGGGAGGTGCCGAGGTCGTCGATGCTGGAGCTGGCGGCAGTGAACGGCAGGCTGAGCAGGTAGGCCCCGGAACCGAAAGTGGTGGTGCTGCCCGGAACCACCATGATCTTGCAGACGACGAGCCGCCCGATCTTCACGTACTTGCCGCTGATCGTCCCGTTGTTGATGACCGGGTTGGTCGTGACCGCGGTCCAGACCGGCGTGTACGACGTCCACGCACCCGGCGTCTTGAAGTACGTGTCCCAGCTGGAGCCGTTGTAGCGCAGCAGGTTGGTGCCGTCGTCGTAGTACTGGCCGGTGTACGGCGAGCCGGGGGCCGTGGACGAGGGCAGGATGCCGCCCGGCGCCACCGTGTTCGGACGCACGGCCGTTGAAACCGTGGGCGAGCCGCCGCCGGACGGCGGGACGGTGATCGTGGCCAGCGGCATGTAGATCTGTGTGCCCGCCGGCGTCGGCGCGACGGGCGAGGCCGCCGCGGTCCCGGCGAGGTACACGATGTCGGCCTGGTTCAGGCCGGAGGCGTCCACGCTGGTGTCCCACACCCTCAGGTACACCAGGTCGATACGCGACAGGGTGGCGTGCGCGGCCGTCAGCGTGCCCGGCGACACGGAGGACGGGAACGCGGCCCGGTAGACGCCCTGCCCGCTGTAGGCGACCGTCGCGACGCCAGCGGAACAGTTGATGGTCGACCCGGCCAGAGTCACGGTCAGGCCCGGGTCGCCCGGGCGGACGCCAGAGCGCGAGCCGAGCGCGGTCCCGTCGCCCATGACGGTGACGGCCTCCAGCCGGCGGGTTTCGAGGCCGGACAGGGTCAGGGTGTCGATGGCCCACACGTCTACCGGCATGGTGCACTCCTCACATCCATGCCGACCGCCACTGGACGGTCAGCGTCGCGCTCGCGTTGTACGTGGTGGACTGGAACTGGAAGATGACCGACTGGCCTGCGCCGATGGTCGGCCAGCCGTTGGACACGGTCATGAACCGGCGGCGGCTCACGTTGCCGTTGATGAGCACGGTGTGCGCGTCGGTGTCGATGACGAGCGTCTCCCCGGAGGCGAGGTCCTGGCCGTACACCAGCTGGCGCACGGTGCCGTCCGGGTACAGCGCGGACACGACCGGCGCGACCACAGGCCCGGCGATCGTGATGACCGGCCGCGAGTCGGCAGTCCCGCTGTTCACCGCGGCGATCTGCCCGGCGGTCACCGTCGCCGAGAACGCGACGGGGAACGTCACCGGGAAGGCAAGGCCTCCGCTGGAGGTGGGCAGGTTCGTGGTCGCGCTGCTGAGGGTCGCGTCGTACCGGCGCGGGTCCGCAGCAGTCACCAGCACCGAGTACGTCGCCACCGTGTCCGTGACGTACTGGATCAGGAGCTTCCCGCTGCGGCGGACGGTGGCCCGTTTCGGCACCGCCTCGCCCACGAGCAGCACAGTGTCGGTCAGGCTGGCCGCCACCCGCAGGGTCTCCATCGCCCGCTCCAGCGCGGCCCTCGACGGCGCCACGATGGTCCCGCCGAGGGTGATCGGGCGGGCACCGAGGTAGACCGTGGACGCCCACGCCCCGTGGTCTGCCTCCCGTTCGGTGAATTCCGAGCGGATGTCGGGCGAGTCCCAGCCCTCGAGGGACTGGAGGAACCAGGCGACCCCGTTGCTGTCGACGGCGCCCAGGGCGAGGCTGCCCAGGCTGGCCGACAGGCCGTCCAGGGCAGCGCCCGGTGTGTACGGCATCCCAACCCCTTCCTCAGCCGATGAACTGCATGTGCCTGGCGACGTCGGCGGCCTGCTCGGCCGAGCTCTGCTTGGCGCCGTACAGGTTCACGGTGATCTGCCTGGTCACCTCCCGCGCCACAGCTGCGGTGCTCGCCCCGCCGCCCCCGTAGCGGCCTGCCGGGACGAGCCGGTAGCCCATGGATGCCGCCGACTTGGCCAGCAGCGCCCGCGAGCGCACCGATCGGTTCAGCGGGATCCAGGCCTCGGGCACGCCGGCCTCGCCGCCGAGGACCATTCCGGGCTGGGTGAGGATCCCGCCGAGGGCCATGGCTTGGCCGCCCTGCTGGACCCACTGCCGCACGAAGGTGGCCTTGTTGGCCTCCGGTAGGGAGCTGATCTGTTTGGTCATCTTGGGGACCAGGGCGCGGATGGTGGCCACGTCCAGGCCGGCGGCGATGAGGTCGGCGAACCCTCGACCAGTGCCGCCTCGCAGCGTCGACAGCAGCACCAGGGAGTTGGCGAGGTCCTCGCCGGTGAGCGTGCCCTGTGCCGATCCGACGGCCTTGTTCGCGGCGGCTGCCGACTTGCTGTCGCTGACGGCCTGGCGGGCGAGCGTCATGGCGGAGGCGTCGCCCTGGGCGGCCAGGGCCTGGGCGAGGTCGCCGAAGCCCTGCGCGGCCAGCTTCTGGAGGTCGGCCGCGAACTGTTGGGACTCCTTCGTCGAGCCGCTGAGCTGCTTGGTGAAGTCGGCGAGCGTGGCCTTGGCGAGCTCGCCGGTCTTCTCCAGCTTGGAGACGATGTCCTTGAACTGCTTGTCCGAGGCCCCGGCGAGCGCGTTGACGAGGGCGTAGCCCTCCTCGCCCATGCCCTCCAGCATGGTCTGGAGCTCCTTGCCGCCCCGCATCCCGATCTTCTGGAGGTTCTTGCGCCAGCGCGTGGTCTCCGCCAGCGACTCATTGAGCTGGGTCTGGTAGGCCTTCAGGTCAAAGGCCTTGGGTGCCTTGGCGCCCTTCTTCAGCCCCAGTTCGGCGTCGGCGGCGTTGACGTCACGGCGCTCCTTGGCCACCGTGGCGTCGGCGGACCGCTTTGCCTTGCGGGCCTTGTCCACCTTCTCCTCGGCGGACCGCAGCTGCGCGGCGGTGTGGTGTCCCTTCCTCACCTTGCTGAGGTTCTTCTCGGCGTCCCGGAGGTTGTCGGCGGCCTTCTTCTGCGCCTTCAGCGCCGTGTTGAGGTCCTCCCACGCCTTCTTGAGGTCCTCGATCTCCTGGTCGTACCGCTTCATCGCGTCCGATGGGCCGCCGAGGACGGCGGCTCCGGTCGGTGTGTAGGTGAAGCCGGGGATCCCACCGCCCGCGAACCACTGCACGTTGCCGCCGAGGCGTTTCACGGTCTCGGCGGCGATCTTCCGGGAGCGGGACCGCTTGCTGGGAGCCAACGGGATGTAGGCCTCGCCGCCGGTCTCGTCCTCGGCCCACACCCGCCACTCACCCGCCCGGGCGATCTGGGCGATGTGGTTCTCGGCGCCGTTGGCGAAGAAGCGGATGGCGCCCTGGGCGTTCCTCGACACGCCTCCCTCGCCAACAACCGGGCGGTTGGAAGTGCTCTTGACCGCCCGCTCCTCGCGGATCGTGAGGATGCGGATCGTCTTGTCCGTCAGCCGGCGGATTGCGGCGGCCAGCGCGTTGACGTTGGCCTGCTGGGTGCCGGTCGGGACGGTGATCTCGACCTTCTTGCCCTTGGTGTTCTTGATCTTGTAGCCGAGGGCTTCCAGCTGCGCCCGCGCCTCCGCCGTCAGCGCATCGACGGTGATCTTCTTGCCCTTGGTGCGGGCGACCTGGTCCTGGACCGTCTGCAGGTCCTTCACCGCGCCAGCCGTTTCGGCGTCCACTTGCGTGGTCACTACGCCGGGCATCTGGAGGTACGAGCTGACCAGCTGGTCGATGGCGCTCTTGGAGAAGCCGGCCGCCTTCATCTGCTCGCGCAGCAGACTGATGTCCTTCTCCAGGACGGACTGTCCGGCCTGCTGGCTGTTCTTCTGCTCGGCGACCGCCTGGGCGTGGTCCATCGCGGCCTGTGCGGCCTCCAGGAACGCGGTCTTGACCGCGCGTCCCTTCTCGGAGGTGATGTCCAGGCTGTGCCCGTTCTCCTTGACCGCCTCGGTCAGGTCCGCCAGGGACTGGCGGAAGTTGATTTCCTTCTCCGCCGAGCCGATGTTCACGCCGTTCAGCGCGTTAAGGGCGTCCACCAGCTTCTCGGCCTCGGTCCGCTGGTCCTGGAGCTCGTCCGCCGTGATGCCGAGCTGCTTGGCGAGCGCCTCCTGAGATGTGGCGGACGTCTTGCTCTGCACGTCCACGTCCGCGAGCGCGTCCGTGTACTGCGGCATCAGCGTCAGCAGCTTCTCCTTGCTGGTGCCGTCCGCCGCAGCCGCGCCCGCCAGCCGGTTGAACGCGTCGGACGCCAGCTGCGCGTTGCCGGACGACACCAGCTGGCCGAGCGCCTCGTCGACAGCCTTGATCTTGTCGTGAGCCTCGTCCAGGGGGATCTGGCTCTCCATCATCCCCTTGGTGATGTTGAAGGTGAGGCTGTTGACGATGTCGGTGGTGCGCGCCTTCCAGTCCGGGTGCGCGACGCGCTTCACGGCCTCGCCGAAGCCGTCCAGGTCGCCGCCCAGCTTCTTCAGTGCCTCGCCGCCGACCTTGCCGTTCTTGCCGAGGTCGACGAGCGAGGCCGCCATCTTCGACACCGACGGCGGGGACTCCTTGAAGGCATCGCGGACGCTCTGGCTGGCGTAGGAGATCAGCTCCAGGCCTGCCACGACGGCACCCACCTTGCCGAGGGTGCCCAGGATGATCCGGGTGCGGGCGGCCGTGAGCCCCATCGAGGTGAGCGCGGCACGGGTCGCGGCGATGCGCGGCAGCAGCAGCAGGAAGCCAGCCACGGCGAGTCCCGCCGCACCTCCGATTCCCGTGAGCAGGGTGACGGCGTGCTGGACCTCGGGGCTGAGCGAGTTGTAGGCGTTGACGACGCGGGTGATCCACTGGGTCATGGCACGCAGGGAGTCGTTGGCCGCCGAGCCTGACTCGATCAGGGCAACCTCGATCGCGCCCCGCAGCCGCTCCAGGTCGCCTACCAGGTTGTCGGTCTGGACGGACGCCATGCGCTGGGCGGCGCCCTGGTCGTCGACCGCGGAGACGTACTTGTTGATGCCGTCGGCGCCGAGCTCGTACAGGATGGTCGCCGAGCGGACGGCGTCCGCGCCGAAGATCGTCGCCATGGCGCTGTTCCTGGCCTCGGGCGTCAGCTTGGAGAACGAGGTCTTCATGCGCGCGGCGAGCTCGGTGAGGCCGACGAACTTGCCCTGGCTGTCGTAGGCGCTGAAGCCGATCGCGTCCATGGCGGCCTTGGCCTCGTCGGACTGCGGGACGAGCCGCTGCAGCATGACCTTCAGCGAGGTACCGGCGTCCGAGCCGATCAGGGCGTGGTCGGCGAACGCGCTGAGAACGCCCACGGTGTCCTCGATGGACAGGCCGGTCTGGTGCGCGAGCAGACCGCCCATCCGCAGGGACATCGCCAGGCCATGAACGTCCGCCGCCGACTTGTTCGCGCCGGCGGCGAGCAGGTCGGCGATGTGCGTGACGTCCCTGCCCTTCAGGCCGAACGTGTTCATCGCCTGAGCGCTCGTCACAGCCGCTTCGGTGAGGTCGACCTGGCCGGCCGCCGCGAGCGCCAGCGACCCCTTCAGGGCGCCCCCGACGATGTCCGCGGTGGAGATGCCGGCGCGCGCCAGCTCGGCCTCCGCGCGGGCCGCCTCGGTTGCCGTGAAGGAGGTGGTCTTACCTGCCTCCAGCGCGGCGGCGCGCAGCTTGTCCATGTCCTTCGCTGAAGCCCCGGTGACCGCGCGGACGTTGCTGAGTTCCTTGTCGAACTTCGCTGCTGCCGCAGCTGCGACGGCGAACGCGGCGACCAGGGCTGTGCCGACCTTGGCGCCGATGCCGGCCATCTTGGACGTGTCGTCGGCGGCCCGCCGCATGCTGCGCGTGTACTGGTTGACGTCCGCGACCAGGCGGACGTTGACGGTGCGGGTGGCCACGGCTCACCCCCCGTCGTGCTCGTGCGCTACGTGCGCCGCTCGATGTGGACGTGCAGCCCTGCGGACTCGCCGCCCTTGTCCTGGTAGGCCCTCACAGCCTGTGCCGACGCTGTACAGGCGTGGCAGCGGATCAGCTCGGCCCGGTAGCCCTCTTCGTTGGCACGGTCTGTGGCCTCGCCCCAGGGCTGCCGGCACTCCGGGCAGGAGTCCGCCTCGACGTCCAGCAGGGCGAGCGCCCACGCCCGGTCCTCCGGCAGCCACAGCGGCTCACCGGGCCCGACCACCCGGCCGAGGAAGACCGAGCGGGGGACGCCCCAGGCGCGGGCGGCTTCTACTTCCCGCCGCCAAGGCCCGCCAGGAGTGCGGAGGCGGCCAGCGAGAAAGGGGAGGCGTCCGACGCCGCGTCGTTGTGGACCTCCCACGCGGCATCGAACAGGCGCTTCTGTTCACCCACGTTGACCTTTTCGAACAGCTCCTCGGCCTGCTCGGCGGTCATGACGGGGTCGACGCACGAGGCGACGATCAGCGCCTTCGGGAACGTGCGGTCGTCGAACAGCTCGTTGGGGTTGTCCGACGGGTGCGCGGCCAGCAGGTCGTTGTACGTGCGGTCGCCGACGAACCGCAGCACGAACGGCACCTCGGCCGCCTTCGCCGCCGTCTGCGCCTTGTCCAGCTCCTGGGCGATCCTGCGGCCCGGGTGCTCGTCGGCGATGCTCTCCGGCTGCCAGTCCTGCGACACCTGCGCCAGCTCTGCCGTGAGCCGTTCCACCTCGGAGGCGAGGTCGCCCCGGATGCACACCTTGACGGTGCGCTGCCGGGGCGTCGCGGCCTTGAGGATGTCCTCGATGTTGGGCATCAGGCCACCGTCGCGGCGGTCGCGGGAGGGCTGGTGACCTTGAGCGGGCTGACGAACTTCATGACCTCGTTCGCGGCCGGGGCCGAGTTCTGCGGCTCACCGCAGGTGACCGGGTACACCTCGCACTTCTGCGACGTCGCCCAGGCCGTCGCGTAGGCGATGCCGCGGCGCACGACCAGGTAGCCGCTGACGCCGTACTTCAGCGTCGTGTACGGGAGGTCCTCCGCGCCCGTGGTGCCGCGCTTGAAGGTCATCTCCGTGGCGAAGCCGACACGGCCCACGGTCGTCGTGTCGAACGTCGAGGCGAGCGAGGACGTGTCGACGTCCGCCGTGGACGGGTCGATCTTCAGGCCGTCCGGGGTGACCCGGGTCGTGAAGTCGCTGCCCGCGTTGAGCTCGGTCGTGGTGGGGGCGTTGATGTTGGCGATGGACGACGCCCAGACCACCTTGGTCATTCCGTCGCTGATCAGGTCGGACATGGGCCCTCCTCAGGGCATGAAAAACGCCCCGGCGGCGGGGCGGGCGGGACAGGGGCGAGCGTCAGATGACGAGGCTGGCGACGGTGACGCTGGTCGTCGAGGAGTAGGTGATCGAGGCGCTGGTGCCGTCGACGGCGGAGGCGAACAGATCCGGCGTGAGCGGGCCGATCATCTTGTCGCCGGTCGTCGCGGGGACGGTCACCACGAGGTCGGCGGCGGCCTGGCCCCGGACCTTGGCCGTCGCGGTGATCGTGACGGTCATCGACGAGCCGGCGGTGTTCTTGACGTGGAGGAAGCTGCGTTCGCCGCACGTCACCGTGGTGGACGCGGCGGCAGCCGAGTAGGTCGGGGTCAGGCCGCTCAGTGCGACGACCTGCTGGGCGAGAAGCGCCATGAGGGTCTCCTGTCAGGCGGGGATCGAACAGATCCGATACTGGACCGGCACGAAGAAGACGGGCGGGGTGACATCGTCGTCCCGCTGTACGGGCGGGCCGCCGAGGTCCTCGGCCGGCCAGCAGGTGCGGCCCTCGACAGCCAGCGGAGCGGCGAGGGCCTGGCGGACCCGGGCGGCGACCCACAGGGCCCGCTCGACGTCGCTCCCCACACAGGTGACCTGCATGGTGGAGTCGAAGTCCGTGCGGTTGTCGGCAAGCGACGCCCTCACGGCCATGCCCGGGTCCGGGTACAGGACGCAGAACTTGTCCGGCGGCGTCCAACCGCTGTCGGTGGGTGCGCCGCCGAGGTAGACGGTCAGGTTGGCCGCCTCCAGCGCGGCCTGGACGGCGTCCATGTGCGGGAGGACGTCGGGCGGGGTGCTCACGGGCTCACCACCAGGCCAGCCCGCGCGCGGCCAGCAGCTCCATCTGCGCGGTGAAGCGGGGCAGCTCGGCGGCGAGTGCTCGGCCGCCGTCGTTGTGCGGCGGGTTCTTGACCGAGCCGTACTCCAGGATCGCCCCCAGCGGACCCTGGACGCCGGCCTTGTCCGGGCCGATCGTCGCGGCCCAGATGTCCGGGCCGTAGGCGGCGATGTCGAACCCCACGGTGCGCGGGTAGTGCCGGGCGTGCTTCCCGCTGGTGGCCCGCGCGTTGTTGCGCCAGTCCCGCTTGACGTTCACCGCGCCCCGCATCACCACGCCGCGGGCGTCCCGCCGTACCCGGGGGATGCTGCGGGCCAGGTGCCGTTCCAGGCGGCGAACGTCGCGCATGTCGAAGCGAACTGAGCTCATGACCTCACCTCCGCTCTGATCCGCCAGGCCGTGGCGGTGGAGTTGAACTCGACGCTGGTGACCCACAGGCGCAGCCCGACCATGCGGGTGTCCGGCGAGTCGAGGACGTCCAGGACGGCACCGGGCAGCGGCCGTTCCGTGACCGTGGTGCTCCAGGGCACGGAGACCTCGAAGTCGGTCAGGGTGATCTGCCGCTCGGCTGCGTCGACTTCCTCGCCGCTGGCTGCGGCGACGGGCTTCACCCGGGCTCCCCCGGTGTAGTAGTCGACGAGTGGCGGCCCGGGCGTGGTCGTGCCGGTGGCCCGGTCGAACACGTCCGGGCCGGGCATCCATAGGTGGATCCGGTCGCGCTGGAGGTCCTCGGCTGCTGCCCGGCCGCGGGCGAGGAACTCCTCAAAGCCGGGTGCGGTCACGCGGAGCCCACCACCCACACGCAGCGTGCGCCGAGCTCGCGCTGGAGCGCGGCTAGTTCGCTGGGCAGCAGGTCCCCGGTGGCCTGGAGCGCCTCGGTCGCGTACACCTCGCGGTAGTCGTCGATGGCGCGCTCCCGCAGCCCCGCCGCCAGCCCTGCTGGGGTGCTGGCGAGGCGGTCAGCGACCTGGCAGGTGAGTTCCACGATGCCGTCGGGCAGCGTGTCCCATCCGCGCCGGTAGGCGACCTGGACCCGGGACGGGCACCCGGTGACGTGCAGGTGCTCGCCGTCCCACCACCAGCCCGTGAGCGTGGTGAGCACTCCCGTCTCGTCCACGGACGATACGGACTGGACCTCGAGGACCGGCGGCGCCGGCAGTTCGACATTCCCGTCCTCGACGGGCAGCTGCACGGTGACGACGCTGGCCGTGATGGGCTGGCCGGCCGCGCGCCGGATCCTGGCCGACGCGCGGGCGAGCAGCGCGGTGGCGGACCCGGACGGCAGGCTGTAGCCGTAACCGGTGGCGTCCGCCTCGGTCGCGAGCGAGGGAAGCGGCATGCGGCCCTCCTCAGGTGGGGCTCGGGGTGCCGTACTTCTCGATGAGGTCGGCCTTGGTCATGCCGTCGGCCTCTTCGGGGTCGGCGCCCTTCACGACCGCCCACCCGACCCACTCCGGCTTGTTGGCCGTCTTGGCCGGCTCGGTCAGCGGCAGGCCGGGAACCTGTTGCCCCGGGGCGGGCACCTGGCCGACGCCGGTGGGCCCTTCGGTCTCCTCGGCAGGCGCCTCGACGTAGGGGGTGCCGTCCTCGTTGACGCGCTGGAGCATGCCCTTGCGCAGGCGCTCCTCGATGGGCTCGGGCAGCGGCAGGTCCATCGCGTGGATGCCGCCGCCCTCGCCCCGCAGGTGGATCGTCTCGGCCATCAGGTGTTCCTCGGGACTCGCAGGGCGGTGATGGTGCCGGGGACGACGGCAGCGGCTACGTCGACGAGCATGCTGCCGTCGTTCTGCAGGAACCGGCCGGACTCGAACGGTCCGATCCAGGAGATGGTGTTGGCCGTGACGTTCACGACCAGGTCGCCCTGGCCGCCGGCGGCGGCCAGCGGGAGTGCGCCGGCCTTGACGGTGACGTTGCCGCCGGTCGCCCCGACCGCGACCCGCAGCACGGTCAGCTCCGGTTCGGCCTTGGCGATGGTGTGGCCGTTGCCGGTACCCGGGTTGAGGGTGACCGCGGTCAGGGAGGAGTCGGCGACTCCCGTGTTGGCGACGAAGTTGCTGTAGGCAACAGCGGTGCGTGCCATGTCTCAGGCCTCCGATCAGGTCTTGGACGCGAGGGCCGTGGCCAGCGCGTCGGGGCGGATGACCTTCGCGCCGTACAGCGCCAGGCCCTTGATGGCGTCCGAGAAGCTCGACTCCGGCCGGTACGCCTCGGTCTTGTTGATCTGCTCGGCGAAGGAGATCGCCGTGCTGTTCCCGGCGGTGACCACGTAGTCGTCACCGGTCGGGTTGGGGCAGTTGTTCGACCGGTAGATGGTGAACGTTCCGGCGCGACCGACGTAGCCGTTGCGCAGGGCCTGGCCGCCGTCACCCGACTTCTCGGCGTTGATGAAGTTGGGGTCGAGGAGCGCGCGCCCGTACAGCCACGGCGGCACGATCAGGTACCGGCCCTCTTCGGGCACGTTCGCCTCGGTCAGGGCGACCTCGAGGGGCACGACGATCTTCGAGTAGAAGTACTCGGGGTTCGTCGTCGGGACGCTGATCGTGCCGAGCTGGTTCGCCGCCTGGGCCTGCGTGTAGAGGCTGGCGACGTACTGGTCGACGACGTCCCGCAGCCCGTAGGCGGCCTCGCTCATCGCCTGGGGCATGACGTCGCCCTTCGCCTGCCGCTTGTCGACGTCGTCGACCTTGAAGGCGAAGTACTTGGACTGGTCGACGACCAGCGTGCGCTGGGCGTCGGTGAGCTCTTCCGGCGTGATGACCGTCGAGTTCGGCGTGTACGTACCGATCGTCGGCCGGGAGATCGAGGTGATGCGGACCGTGTCGCCCGCCTCCTGGATCTCGCCCTCGTAGTCGCGGTTGACCACGCCGGGGCCGGCGTAGACCAGGCTCTTGCGGAGTGCGACCAGGAGCTTGGCGGACCAAATCTCCGGCCGGAAACGCTTGATGGACATCGGTTTCCTCTCGGGTGGCTATCCGCCGAGGTAGTCGCGGAGCTGACCCTTGCGGTGAGCCTCGTCGATCTGCTCGGGCGTCATCTTGAGCACTTCTTGCTCGGTGAACTGCTTGGGGCCGCCGCGCCCCTTGCGGGCTCCGCCGTCCCCCGTGCCCTGGAACCTGGGCTCGGGCACCTTTGCGGCGACCCCCAGGTACGGGCGTTCCTTCAGGAGGTCCTCGATCGCCTCGGCGATCTCGTCCTCGTCGACCTGGCCGTCCTCGTCGACCTCGAACTGGCTGACGTCGAGGAAGGCGAGCGCGTCGCGCGGGTTGGCGAGCTTGCCCGCCGCCGCCGCGCGGATCTCGGACCGGACGATCCGCCCGTTGGCCTTGGCGGTTGCCGCCCGGTCGGCCTCGGTACGGATCTGCTCCGAGTCGTCGGCATTGCCGCCGGCGCCCTTGATCTGGTCGCGCTCGGACTCGGCGGCCTTGCGCCGCTCGCGTTCCTTGCGCCACTTCTCCTTCATGCGGTCGAGGGCCTGCTTGCCGGCGTCGCCGAGCTGGTCGGCGCCCTCCTCGTCTGCGTCGTCGTCCCCGTCGTCGCCCTGGTCGTCGCTGCCGTCCTGGTCGTCGTCGGCGTCGTCCCCTCCGTCGCTGCCGCCGTCGTCCTGGTCGTCGTCCTGGTCCTCGTCGTCGCCGCCGGCGTAGAAGACCGGCGACCAGGGGCCGACCGGGTAGGGGTGGGCCCAGCCGGCCGCGTGGTCGCGGACATGGCGGGGGAGGGTGGAGAGGTCCATGAGAGTGCTCCCGTTGCGGAAGTCAGGACCTGGGCGTTGCGCCCGGGTCAGGTCAGGTAGCCGAAGCGGCGAAGCATGCGGATCGCGTCCTCGCGGTCCTCGGCAAGCCGGTAGATCTCTTCCGGCAGCAGCCGTGGCGTGCGCAGTTGGAACGTCGGCAGGCCCCGTCTGGCGTCGATGCGGTCCCGGGCAAACCGGGTGCCGGTGCGGGCCTCGGCCAGTGCCCGTTCCCGGCGGTAGAACTGGCCGCGCCGGGTGGCGCCTTCGCGGGTCGCAGCGACCCGGCGGCCGTACGCGTCCGCGGTGTACATCCCCCGGCGGGCGTTGACGATCTGGGCCATGTCGGCGCCCTCGCGGATCGCCCTTGCCCCGGCTGCCGTGAAGATGCGGTCCTGCTCGGCCCTGGACAGGCTGTTGAAATAGCCGCGGGGGTCGATGAAGCCGCCCCGGCCCCCTTCCGAGGAGCCCCGGCCCAGGTGCTGGTTGCGGGCGATCAGCGTCGTCGGCAGGTGGATGCAGTCGCATCGCGGGTGCCGCTGAAACCCCTTGTTCCATCCGTACTCGCGCCCGGCGAGGATCACGCAGCGGGAACAGGCCGGCGGCTGCACCACCCGGACATAGCCCTGGATCGTCCGGCGCCCGGCGATCCCTACACCGACCGCTCCACGGCCCGCGTCGGCGACCTCGGAGCGCACGATCGTCGCCAGCAGCCCCCGCCCTGCGCTCAGTGCCTGCGGAGGCGTCGCACCCGACGACAGCGCCCGGTACGTGGTGATCAGCGGGCGCAACATCAGCGTGTCCAGGCTGCGCCCGTCGGCGGCGACCCCGGCGAATGCCGTCGCGTTGACCGTGCCCTCCATGAGCCCGTCCGCGCCCTCGGCTGCGACGACCGACGTGACGTAGTCGTCCGCGCCGCTGGCTGCCGCGAGCTGCCCCGCGGTGAGCACCTTCACCAGCCGTGGACTGATCACGCTCCATGACGCGCGCAGGTCGTTCGCGTCCAGCAGTCCCCACTCGCGCAGCGCCCCGGCCATGGAGGCCGCCGCGATCCGCCGCTGACGGGCCAGGTGCCGAGTCGCCAGGGTCAGGGGCTCCGTCACGGCACACCCTCGTCGGCCGGGTCCGGGCCGGGCGGCGGAGGCTTCTCGACGGTGCCGCCGCCCATGATGGCTGCCACCGGGTCGAACTCCGCCTCTCGAGCACGCATCTCCATCAGCGTGGCCACCTCGGGCGGGGTCAGCCCGAACCGCAGCGCCAGCCACTCGAAAGGGAAGCCGATCTGCTTCAGCTTCAGCAGGCTGTCGGTGAGCTGGGCGAGGTTGCGGGACTGCGGGTCCTTCCACAGCACCGTCCCGCCGGCCACGGCCTTGGCCTTGTCGTCCTCGCCGCGGGCCAGGCAGATCAGCTGGAACACCTCGCGCAGCGCCTGGCCGAACCACAGCTGCTTCTCCTCGGCCCGCTTGACCAGGCCGGTCTCAGCGGCAATCAGGGCGTCGCCGGACAGGTTGGCCATCTTGCCCACCAGGTAGTGCTGGGGGGTGCGGGTCTGCGCGGCGATGTGGCCCACGCAGACCTCAATCACCTCGGTGTACGCGGTGAGCTGGGCGGCAGGCCAGGAGTCGACCTTGGCATCGGGGTTCTCCAGCCACAGGATGCGGTCGGTGACGAACTTCTTCAGGTCGATCGGCCGCTCGCCGACCTTCTGCCCGGTCGAGTCCAGGACCGGGACCTTCGGGACCTCGGCGCCGGTGACGATCCGCTGGGTCAGCGAGGCATAGTCGGCGTTGGTGAACAGCATCGCCCACAGCAGGTTGATCGCGTCCTGCATGGCGATGACCCCGGAGACGTCCGAGACCGGCTCGGACGCCAGCAGCGGCCGGTTGGGCAGCTCCACCATCGGCACGACGCCCATCGGGTTCGGCTGCGGGTTCGGCTCGGCCCCGGTCTCCCGAGGCGTCCAGGAAGCCATGACCGCGTCAGCCTCCGCCATCTGCGGCGACTTCTTCTCCCCTGCGGACAGCGGCCGCTCGAACTTCCAGACCTCGGTGGGCAGGTACAGGGTGGCGAACTCGCTGAAGCCGTCCTGCCACATCTTCATCGCGGCCCGCCGACGTCGGCGCGACCCCGGCTCGTACTGCACTACGGCCGTCGAGGCGTCCTCGAAGGTGACGACGGGGTTCTCCTCGTCGTCCGGGTTGCCCCACACCAGCACGAAGCAGCGGGCCGCGTTCCCGGCGCCGAGGAAGCCCAGCTGCGAGTCGGCGTCGAGCGCGTTGCGCTGCCACACCCCCCACAGCTCAGCGTCCGCCTTCACCTCCCCGGGCGCCTGCACCCCGGTGACTGTGAGCCGCTCCACCGGGGAATCGGCCACCGGCTGCACCCAGTTGTCCGAGAACCCCTCGTAGCGGTCCGCGCAGTACTTCCGGAACTCGTCCGACGCGAACCGCAGCGGATGCTTGCCCCGGTAGTAGCGGTCGTGCCGCAGCACATCACCCGACCGGGACGTCAGCTCCGTCGCCAGGACATCCACCAGGCGCCGGGCCTGCTCCTCCGTAGCCACGCTCGCCCCCTCTCAGGCCGTGTAGGCGTAGTAGGTCGGCGGCGGCTCGGCCTGCCCCGCGGCGATGGCGTCCTGGGCCGCCTCGTGGGCCAGGACCGAACAGACGGCCAGGTCGATCTTCTGGAGCACCGTGGCCTTCCTCAGCACGTAGCGGTTCGACGGGCGCGCGGCCTTGCGGGCGTTGCGCACGTGGATGGACGTGGTCTCGCACCCGTCGTGCCAGAACGTCGAGTCCTTCTTCGTGACGTCCGTGAGCAGCTGCTCGCACGCGGCGTGCATCTGCACCACTCGGTTCGTGTGCCACTCCGTCACTCGCTTCTCGCCGAAGCGGGCCTGCCAGGCCGCGACCTCGCTGGTCCAGTACGGCGGGTCGACGTAGGCACGGACCACGTCGTACCGCTCGAACATCTCCCGGAACGCGGCGTCGACCTCCAAGCGCGGAACCTGGCCCTCCCACTCGGCCGGGTTCCAGACGCACGGCAGCCGATCCGGACCGTACCGCGGGGTGAACTGGTAGCCGTCGAGCGTCTCCGCCCGCAGCCCGGTCCAGTCGTCCACGTCGGAGCCGTCGAAGCCGAGCACGATCCGGGCACTGTCCGGGACCGTCCGGCGCCCGAGGCGGGCGTCCCACCGGTCCTGCTGGAGCCATGCACCCATGCCCGCGGTGATCCGGTTGCCGTAGAAGCGCTCGGCCTCCGCCGGCTCCTTCTCCAGCAGCTCGGCGGCCTCGCCCTCGATGGAGTCCAGGTCCACGTGATGGCTGCCCCGGTACACCACGGCGTGGATCTTCCGCCGCTCGGGCTTCTTGCCGTAGTCAAGATCCTTCGGCGGCAGCCGGTGGAACCGGTACACGTCCTTGACCTTGGTCTCCGCCGTCTTCTGCGCCACCGAGTTCTCGGTTGGGTCCCAGGCGTTCGTCTGTTCCAGCGAGCGCCCCGACATGCCGGCCAGGCCTCGGCGCTGCGTCGTGGCCACCTTCGTCATGCCGTTGCCCTCGGTCCAGATACCGGTCTCGTCCTGCGAGGCGAACGTGATCGGGTTGCCCAGACGGGACTGGGCGCTGGAGGTGACGACGTCGATCCGGCCGTCGTTCGGTAGCCGGATGAACTGCTCGCCCACCCGCATCACTTCGGCGAGCGGCCCGTTGCGGATCATCTCCTGAAGCGGGCGGTACGTGTTGTCGGTCTGGTCCTCGGACGTCGCCGTGATCTGGATCAGCGGCTTGTTCCACGGTCGGCCCATCGGCTCGCCCGGCTCGTACTCGTACACCCAGCCGCAGCCGCACCGGTGGTCAGAGCAGCGGTACCGCTCGCCGCCGAGCGCCCAGCCGCCGAAGAGCACCGGCCCGACGGCCTCGGCCGCGACGATGGACGCAGCCCAGGGGCCCTTGCCGCTCTTCTGCGGCGCCACGGCCTGTGCCCGCCGGTAGTGGAAGGCGGTCGCGAGCTGTCCCAGCTCGGCGGTCGGCTTGACTCGGTAGAGGTTGGCCGTGATCCGCAGCTGCCAGTCGTACATCTCGAACGGCGCCGGGGTGTCGTCCAGGCCGCCGACGGACTGGAGGCGGCAGTGCCGGGTGATCCAGTCCGGGACGACGAACAGGGCCGGGAAGTCGAGCGACCAGGTGCCGTCGTCAGCCGCTACCACCGGACACCGCCCTCAGCCTGGCGCGCGCCGAGTTCGGCGCGATCGTCGGCGTCGGGCCCGAAGGCGTCTCGTCGTCCTCGCTGGGACGCTCGATGCGCCACCGGTTCGCCCTCATACCCGGACTCGTCAGGCCGAGGCTGTCGGCCATCTGTCGCACCAGCGTGGACAGGTTCACCGCGGACTCCGGCATCTCAGCCTCAGCGAGCCGCCGGATGTACAGCGCCACCTCCAGCTCCTGGCCGTACCGCTCCCACATCAGGGCCTGCGGCGTCCGCCACAGGCGGGTCCACAGCTCGGACTCACGGTTGCTCAGGCCGAGCAGCGGCCAGTCGGGCGATGTGCCCTGGCGGCCCTCGGCGGGCAGGATCGTCCACTCGCCGGCGTCCCGTTCTCGCCGCAGCGCCTCCGGGTCGGGTGCCGGGCCGGAACGGGAGCGTGCTCCACCCTTCGCCATGTTGATCACTCCACTTGGCCGCGTTGCGCGGCGTCGGCGCCGTCACCTTGCGTGACAGCGGAGCATGATCACCGGGAGCTCTGAACCCGGCAGACCTGGGAGCCACCTCCCCGGCGGTCCCCCAGGCGATCTTGATCGGGGGTCCACCCCCACCGGGTGATCATGGAACTGTCACCCTCCGTCACGGCTACCCCTCATCCACCTGGTCCGACGGGGCCTCCATACGCTCGGCGATGCGGAGCATGCCGGCGCGCTCGATCCACCCCAGGCCGTCCGAGTAGGCCATGCTTAGGCGCGTGTCGCCCTCGTTGTCGATCACCTTCAGCAGGACCATGGCGCCGGCCACCAGCTCGCCGTCGGCGACGGTGGCCCTGATGCCGATGGCGTCGAGGACGTCGCCGACGGGCCTCGCCTCGTCGCTCATGGCTGCTGCTCCTGAGGAGGTGTCCAGCCAAGCCGCTTGAGCGTCTCCGCTACGCCGTCATCGACCAGCACCTCGGTGTCCTTGCTGCTGAGCGTGGTCACGTCAACGAGGCGCAGGCACAGCATCAGTACCGGCAGGCAGTGGTGCTCCGTGCTGAAGGACAGAGCTGTGACGCTGTGCGCAATGTCGTGTCCGTCGAGGAGGATCTCTCGGCGCATGCCGTCGGTGCTGATCTCGACGTTGTGCCGTGTCATCGGTTCCAACCTCCAGGCTGCTCAGTCGCGGTGTGGCTGCTGTGGCATGGCCCGCACAGTCCGCGGCCGTACCTCGGGTCGTTCGGGTCCAGGCCGGCGGCGACCAGGGCACGGCGGTCGTAGGGGTAGTGGTCGGCATGCTCGGTGGGACGACCGCAGGGCTGACCATGTCCGTGCTCATGCTCGGTGCAGACGCACGTCGGATGCTTGGCGAGGACTCCGGGGCGGAAGCGGGTCTCGTGCTCTCGTCCGTAGCCTCGCTGCCGTGCGCTGCCTCGCTGCTGCTCTGCCTGGCGTCGGTGCTCGTCGCACTTGCCGTGCTGCGTGTACTCGGGGCAGCGGGGGACGGAGCAGACACGCCAGCGCTGGGACTTGGACATGGCACCTCCGCTACCGTGTCCGGCCTTGGGGGTGGTGAACATGAAGCAGAAGCTCGACGTCCCGCTCGGGATCGTCGTGGCTGGCCTGGTGCTGCTGATCGGCAGCCGGTTGATCACGTGGTGGCCAGGCGTGATCCTCGGTGCCGCGATGATCCTGGGCGTCCTAGCCTCGGCGGCGGTGAAGCGCAGGCGTTGACGGGGACGGCGGCGCGGGCAGGCGCCCACCCTGCTCGCGGACGGCGCTACCCGTCTTCCGCGCCGCCATCTCCTGACACGACGAAGCCCCGGTGTTCAGGTCACCGGGGCTTCGCCGTGTGTCTGTGGTGCCCGTCCTGCGGGCATGGCTGTACACGGAGATCGTGACACCGTGCTGACCAGCAGGTCAAGCGACCTTGACGGCGTCGCGGTTGGCGGCATACGCGGTGACGTCGTTCACCGCGTACCAGGGCTGGCGGGGTGTGCCGCCCGCGCGGGTGAGCTTGCCTCGGCGGACCAGCTGGCGGACCGTGGCGAGGTCGACGCCGAGGACCCGCGCAGTCTGGTGGGCGGTCAGGTAGCCGGGGCGGATGAGCTGTGACTCCATGTCCCCAGTGTGCGGTAGCGATGTCGGCTGCGGAGGCCCTTGCCGGGGCCGGTTCCGGGGCGGTTACGGCCTCGCGCGGCCAGGTCCGAAACTCGAAACTTCGCAGGTGGGGGCCGATATCGGGGGCGAAACCGGTTTCGGATCAAGGTGAAACCGCAGGCTTGATCCGAAACCGGCTTTCGGTCCCCTACTCGCTGTCCTCGGCGGCCTCTTCGGGGTCCGGGTGCTCCCGCTCGTACCGCTCGCTGCACGTGCCGCACAGGCCCTCCGAGACGGGGGCTCCCGAGCCGAGGAACAGGTGGCTGGCGCAGAAGTAGCCGCCGCATCCGTACTCGTCGCCACCCGGTTCGTTGCCGCACAGATGGGCCAGGCCGCGGTCGATCTCGGCGAAGCAGCCGTCCTGCTCGCAGACGGCTTCCACGCCGTAGCCCGCCTCGATCGTCGTGCCGTCCTGGCGGGTGATCTCGTAGTAGGCGTTCCCCATGGTCACTCCTCGGTGTCGTCGGTCTGGGGCAGGTCGGTGTACCGGAGGCCCTTGGCACCGCCGCAGCACTCCCTGATGGTGAGCTGCCGGGTGGAGACCTTGAAGGGCTTCAGGGCGGCCGAGAGCGCGGTGGACGCGGCCGCGGCGTCCATCTCGGTCCACGGCTTGTACAGGTCGGCCCGGTAGGCGGCGAGGGCCTCGACGAGCCGGTGGGAGTGGACCGTCTCAACCCCGTCGGGCCAGATGGCGCGCAGGTGGTCGACGACCGTCTCGACGTCCTGGTCCCAGACGGCGGCGCCGACGGACTGGCCAGAGAGCGTGCCGGCGGCCGTGCGCAGGGCGAGGGCCCGCTTGGCGATGTCCTCGGCCTCGGTCTGCTTGATGAACGCGGCGCGGACGGTGATGCCTTCGCGGCCGCGGGCGAGGATCCCGGTGCCCTGCTCGTCCACGGAGATGTCGGTGGCGCGCATGCCGCGGTCGTAGGCGCCGGTGCCCAGCACGTTGTTGTTGGCCCGCCACTCCATGACGGCCAGGCACAGGCGGGTGCCGACGGAGGAGGAGACGGAGGTGGGCAGGGACGGGGCGTCGGGGTTCTGGGTGAGGAGGATGAGGATGATGCCGTAGGCGCGGGCCTTCTTGATGAGGCGGGTGGCGAGGGCGGCGGCCTCTTCCTTGTACTCGGCGTGGGTGAACAGCTCCTGCACCTCGTCGATGACGATGACGCGCGGGCCGAGCTGCTGCTCGGGGTATTTCTCGGCGAGCGCGCGGGTGACCTTGCGGCCCTCGGGGACCTCGGAGGCGGGCAGGGAACGCACGAACGCGGCGCGGCGCTGGTACTCGGCGATCCCGGAGCGCATGCCGCCGAGGGCGGCCTCGAGGTCCTCGTCTTCGTCACCACTGACGTACCGGTGGCAGATGGGCTTGACGGAGTCGAGGTCGCCGGAGCCCTTCAGCTCGTAGATCCACAGTTCGGCGGACGGGTCGAGGGCGACGCCGAGGACGATGGCGAGCGCGCACGAGGTCTTGCCGCTGCCGGGGATGCCTCCGACCAGCAGGTTCGAGTACATGAGGGTGATCTCGACGAGGTTGCCGCGCGGGTCGAAGCCGAAGGGCAGCGGCTGGTAGACGTCGGCCTGGCCGTCCTTCATGAGGGGCCACAGCTTGCGGGCGGCCTTGGCGGGGTCGCGCTGGGCGACCCACAGGACGAGCCGGCCGGGGTGGGCGGTGCGGTCGGCCTCGGGCCAGACGGTGCTGATGGGGCGGCGCATGGCGGCCGCCAGGGCGGCCCGCTTCTCCAGCACGGCGGTGGCCTCGATGCCGGGCGGGAGGTCGACCTCGGCGCGCCAGCCGGGGCCGTCGCGCATGACCTCGGAGGCGAACTCGACGCCCTTGCGGCCCTTCTTGCCCTCGATGCCGATGGCGGCGAGCGCGTCGAACACCTCGGTGGAGTCGAGGCGGCGGAGCACGTTGGTGGCGACGTAGCGGGTGATGAGGGCCTTGTCGCCCTTCTTCCCGGCCAGGCCAGCCAGGGCGGCGGCCGTGACGGCGCCGGTGAGGGTCCAGCCGGGTACGAGGAAGCCGCTGATCAGGGTGGTGATGCTGGTGGTGGTGGCGACAGCGAGGGAGGCCATGCGGCGCGGGCGGACGCGGCGGGAGTGCTCGCGCGAGAGCGCCAGCCAGGCCTCGATGTCCGCGCTGGCGGCGGCCTTGGCCTCGACGGGGCGGGCCTCGGTGTCGGCGACCCACTTGCCCCAGCGGACGAGGAGCCGACCGGTGCCGCGCGGGGCGCGCAGCAGCAGGCGGGAGAGGTAGACGGGCGTGCGGAGGGTGTGGAACGCGGTGACGTGCGCGTAATACGAGACGGTCCAGCGGGCAGCGTTGGTGAAGGCGTCGACCTTGCGGAGAAAGGTGGGGACGACGGGCGGGGCGTCGGCGAGGTAGGCCTGGGCGTCGGCGATCCAGGTGCCGGGCTCGGGGCTGGTGTCGGGCGGGTCGACGGGCCGGGGCTCGGCGTTGGCGACGACGTCGATGATGGTTTCGGTGAGGGTGTCGCCGAGGTCGGCGGGCGGGGTCTTGTGGAGCTGTACGACGTTGTCGGTCATCCTGGTCTCTCCGGTCGTTCTGATGGGCGGTCCGGGGCCCGGGGACGGCCGCTGACTTGGCGGTTTGGGCCGTCCCCGGGGCGTGGCTACTTCTTCTGCTGCTCGCGCTTGCGGGCGCGGTCCTTGATGCGGGCGATGCCGCGGTCGATGTCGGGCTGCACGGTGATCCCGGCCGCGGCGCGGCGCAGGCCCTTGAGCTCCAGCCGCACGATGGCGGCCTTCTCGCCGAGGGTCAGCTTCGGCTCAGACACCGGTGTCCTCCGCCCGCTCGTCGGCCTCGACCTCGGCGGTGTTGCGGGCGTCGTCGGCGGCGTCCATCCGGAACTCGGCGTCGCGGTCCATCTCGGCCAGCTCGGAGGCGCTGAACAGGTCGTCGTTGCTGTAGTCGTCGTCGTTCACGGGGTTCCTCTCGGTGGTGGGCCGGCTGGTCCGACCCCACCGCCCGACTGACTTCCTGGTGGGAGTCAGTGGGACGGAAGAGCCAGGTCAGCGGCCTCGCTGCATGTCCTGCCAGACGGAGCGCAGGACCAGGACGCACACAGTGGTCGCGACCGCTCCGACCGCGACGGCGACCGCCAGGAGCGCGGCAGCCATGGCGAGGAACGACAGGGCGACGGCGCCACCGATACCGGCCGCGACGTACAGGCCCACGGGGCGCTGGGCGAGCGGCGCGGGAGGGGCGGGGCGGTCCTGCTCCTTCATGGCCTGCTGGGTGGCGAGGACGGCGGCGACGATGCGGACGACGTCCGTGTCCGTCTCGGCGGCCCGCACCGCGGCCTCCGCCTTGTTGAGGGCGTCGCTCACCGGGCCCACCCCCTGACGCGGCGGGTGATGCGCGGCCAGAGCAGGACGCCAGCGGCGAACGCGAGGACGGGCGGCTGGGCGACGACGCCCAAGAGCAGGGAGAGCAGCGCCGGGTAGGCGACGAGGAGTCCCAGGACGACGCCGAAGACGATGCGCATCACGCGTATCCCCCCTCCATCGGCTTGGCCGGGGTGCCCGGCTGGGGCTTCTTCGCGGCCCGGGACAGGGCGGTGCGGATGTACGGCTCGTCGACGACCAGGCGCCGGTTCTGCTCGAGGTGCTCGGCGATCGCGCGGGGTGATGCGTCCGCGCCGAGGACCGCGGCGGCTTCCTCGACGGCGCCCTGCAGGTTCACCGCCGGGAGGGCTGTGACCTCGTGATGCGCGGGCGTATCGGGTCGCTCGACGGTGTACTCGGAGGGCTGCTCGCCGAGGACCAGGGCGACCGCGACGGGGTCGACGTGGACGTCGTAGGTCTGGAGGATCGCGGCGAGCTCGGCGGGCGGCGCATCAGGTCGCCCGGCAGCCGCGAACCGGATCGCATCGGCCGGGTCCATGTCGGCGAAGCGGGCCCGCAGGACGTCCGTCGCGGACACGGACCGGGGCCGCTCGACGGGTGCGGAGGACACGCTGTCCTTCGCACCGCCGTACATGGATGCGAGCGCCGCATCAGCTCCGTCGCGGACGCGGACGCGCTGGACGTCGACCAGGCCGGCACCGAGCTCAGCGTCGCCCACACCGACGTGCCGGGCAAGGCGCCAGTACCGGCGCACAGCAGCCTTCTGCTTGCGCTTGTCGGGGTGGCCGTCGGCGACGGCCCGGTTGAAGGCGAGCTGCCGGGCGGCGTCGGCGTTGCGGCGCATCACCTCGGCGTCCACGCCGGTGCGGTAGACGACGATGCTGCGGGCAATGAACCCGAGGCCCTCGGCGGCGAGCGACATGGCGAGCGGGGTCGCCGCGTACACGGCGGCCTCGCGGGCGTCGTCGGCGATGGACAGGCCGATGAAGCTGGCCGACAGCGGGGCGAGCCACATGCCGCCGCGCACGACGGCGGGCGTCGCCATGCCCAGCATGGTCCGCCCGAGCATGACCATGGCCAGGATGAGGGTGAGGCCCTCACCCGCGGCGACGACGCCGGCGGCGGTGGCCTGCCGGTGGAACGCGGTGACGGCGTTGGAGTAGGTGCCCCAGCTGCCGAAGCCTCCGACGACGACCATCGCGGCGGCGGCCGCGCCGAGAACGACGGCCTGACCGCGGGTGAGTTCACGGGTGGTCACGGGCGCTCACCCCCCGCGGCCTCCAGCGCAGCCACGAGGGCGCGGACGCGGCAGTCGAGGGCGACGGCGGCCTTCAGCATGTCGTCGTGGCTGTGGATGTTCAGCGGTGCGGTCTCGTCGAGGATCCGGCGCGTGACGCTCAGCTCGACTTCGAGGGACGCGACGAGCGGCGTCGTCTTCTCCGGGCCGTGCAGCGGCGTCGTCTTCTCCGGGCCGTGCAGCGGGTCGTAGGAGGTCATCGACCGGTCACCGCCTCGGCGCCGAGGGCGCGCAGGAGCAGGCGGAGGGCCTCGCGGACGGACAGGATCTGGTCGCTGTCGAGCAGCCGCTGGGCGACGTTGATGGCCACCTCGAGGTCGCTCGGCTCGGACGGGACGACCGGGGCCGGCGCAGCCAGGTGGGTGGCGCTCAGGGCCATGTGCGCCGCGCGCTCGCGCTGGCCCTTCACGTAGTCCTCGCGGGCGAGCTGGTGGAGCGCAGCAACGCGCGCGGCGGCCCCCTGGCCGGGGGCGATAAGGTTCCGCTGGGTCATGAGGAGGTTCCGTCTCTCTCGTGATCTGGGGTGTCCCCGGACGGGCGGTAGGGTCGCTCGATCCGGGGGTGCCCGCTTTCCGGGCCTATTCGGTTGTGGTCGGGGAGCTGCCGGTTGGGGGTAGGGTCCCGGTCCCGTGCTCGCGGATGGATCTGCGGACTGCGCTCGGGCTGACGCCGAGGACCTCCGCGACTGCGGACTTGCTTCCCAGCTCTCTCACGCCGTCTTCGAGCGCTGCCGCTCGCTTCCGGGCGCTGGCTGAGATCAGGTCCAGCAACCGCTTCTGTCGCCGGTCTTCGGCATCAACTCGTTCGCGCCAATTGGTAGTTGGCACGCAGATCAGACTACCCGAACCCTAGTGTTCTAGGCAACGGGTTCGGCGGTTTCCGCGCCCGTGTCCGGCTGCAACTGCCGCAGTCGGAGGAAGTCGGTCTGCTGGTAGACATAGCGGCACCAGCGACACGTGATCGCCGTCTCACCCGGGTACAGCCGCAGCACCGCCCCGCACACCTCGCCGTCCTTGGTGGCGACGCAGTAGCCGTAGCGGCGGCCCTCGGTGGCCGGGTCGCGCGGGTCGACGATGGAGAGCACCTCGGACTCAAGCCGCCGCAGGTCCTTGGCGAACTCGCCGACCGGCCACCAGAAGCCGGCCATCCACTCCAGGTTGACGACCAGGGCCTGGGCGGCCGCCTCAACGCGGGCACCGATGCCGTCGCCCTTCGGCCGGCGCCTGAGCGGGCGGGCCCAGCCGCGGTCGGCGCGCATCGCGCTGTACCAGTCCTCCAGGACGCCGAGGATGCCGCCGACCGCGCGCAGGCTGAGGACGTTCTCGACGACGGGCAGCGGCGCCTCGGCGGGCCGCGTGCGCCCGTAGCTCGGGCCCTGACTGCCCGGGGCCAGGAACTCAGCGAGCTCGGCCCACAGCTTCGGCATGCGGTTGAGGCGTTCGAGGGTGGCGAGCGTGCAGCCGGGGCACAGGTGCCCGTGCTCCAGATGCTGCTCGCACATGCCGCAGTTGTTCACGGTGTGCTGGTCTCCTCCGGCTGGAGTTTCGCGCGGATGTTGGCGGCGACGGGGTGGACGATGCCGCTGTCCTTGTCCTTGCAGAGGGCTTGGGCGTTGGCGTCGAGTTCGTCGCACCAGGCGGTGAGCCGGGCGATGGCGGCCTCCGCCGCCACGGCCCGCTTCTTCCAGTCGTCGCCGCGGCGCCAGCCCTTCGAGGCGTTGGCGTACAGCTTGTCCAGGGCATCGTCGGTGATGCTGTCGGCGGTGTAGCGCGGGGCGCTCATCGCTGCACCCCCTGGTTCCTGCAGGTGCTGGCGTGCTCGGCGCCGCAGGACGTCCACCAGCGTTCGCAGCAGGAGTGACCGAGGGAGTCCGCGATCTGCCGCAGCTGGCGCTCGTCGGAGAGCGCCCGGACACGCACCGCCCGCTCGGCGCGCACGGCGGCTGCACGGCGCTCGTCGGCGTCGACGTACTCGCGGATCGCTGCGATGACGAGCAGGAAGGTGACGGCGGCAAGGCCTGCGGCGTACCAGTACGCGCCGTGTCGGGCGCTGGTCGTGGCGCAGAGCGCCGTGAGCGCGCCACCGAGCAGGTACAGCCAGTGCAGGGCGCGGTCGTTGTGGTTCACAGGTACCTCCCGGCGAGTCGGATGGTGGTCATGCGGCGGTGGGCGATGTGGCGGCCCTGGCCCCACAGGTCGCGGTGGTCGCGCGGCCGGGACCGCAGGCGACGCGGCGCGAACACGCAGCAGCAGGGCGAGCCGGGCTCGGCGGCGGCGGGGAGCCAGTGGCCGCTGGCGCAGCGCGGGCGGGGCGTCACCGGGCGTCACCAAGCCGTTCGCGTCCAGCGTCGGTGACGGTCACGCGGTGGCCGCCGATGCTGGACACGCGGTCGATGCGGATGCGGTCGGCCTTGCAGAGGGCCATCCAGGTGTCGATGGATGCGCTGTGGCCGTCACGGGAGCCGACGCGCCAGGCGCGGCGCCTGCCGTCGTCGTAGATCGGGACCGGCTGGTCGCGGCTGGCGATCTCCCGCAGGAGACGGAGTGCTGCCGGGCCGTCCGCGTTCGCTTTCGGGCGGGCGGCCTTGGCCTCGCGCTTCGCCCGCTCCTGCGCCTCCAGCTCGGCGGCGAGGAGTCGACCCGCCTCCGTGATGCGCATCGGCCCGTCGTCGTCGTACTCGTCCCAGCCAGTGGCAAGTCCGGCGTCGTACAGCGGCGGGAACGTGCGGGTGTTGAACAGCTGCCCGGTACTGGGGCCAGCGAAGTACCAGCGTCCGCGGCCGGAGTAGCGCACGGCGACGCCGGCGCCCTTGTCGCGGCGGCCGAGCTCGAGAAGGAGTTTCTGTGAGGCAAGGCTGAGATCTGCCATGGGGTTCTCCGTGGTGTGATGGGTGGGAGGCCGCCCCGCACTTCGACTGCGGGGCGGCCGTACGTGCTTCATCCGGCCTGCAGCAGCGAGGCCCGCCAGGCGTCCAGGACGCGCTTCGGGATCTGGCCGACCCGCGGGCATTCCACGCCCTGCTCGTCGGCCCAGGCGCGCACCGTGCGGGTGTCGTAGTCCCGCGCGGGCGTCTTCCGCTTCGGCTTGGCCGGCACCAGCTCGGCCTTGCGGGCCTGGAGTTCGGCGAGGCGCTTCTCCAGCTGCTCGGCCTCGGTGGTGATGGCGGCCAGCTCCTGGTCGGCGACGTGCCGACGGCGGAGGCCGGTGAGGGCGAGGCGGGCGCGGGCGGCCTGGTCGCGGACGTCGGCGTCCGGGTGCTCGTCGCCCCACTTGAGGAGCTGGCCAACGGGGAGATCTTCTGTCTTGGCCTGCGCAACAAGCTCGGTGTCCGTGGTCATGGTGGGGCCGGTCCTTTCGGCTGGTGGCTGGTCTTCGGATGTGGTGTGGAGCAGCTCGCGGAGTACGGCGATGGCGTCGGAAGGCCGTTCGGGGAGTTCAGGGAGTGCCTGGCGCTCGCCGGTAGTGAGGCCGCCGCGGATGCCGTACCGCCTGGAGGGCACCTCGTCCGCGAGGCAGTCGTAGAGGCACTCGGCGCGCACCGGGCAACGGCCGCAGATCTTCATGGCCGGGGCGCCGACCGGGTAGTCGGGGAACCACAGCTCGGTGTCCTGGCCGGCGCACGCTGCCCGGGTGCGCCAGGCCGTCATAGACGTGATGGTCGGCATGTCAGCTGAAGAGCTGGCCGGGGACGTGCGGGCAGTCGTAATCGGCGATTCCGGCGGGCTCCGATCGGTCGCAGATCCTGCCGTGGCTGGCCTGCACGAAGTAGCCGGAGGCGTTGCCCTGCGCCTCGTGCTCCGCGCAGCAGGCGAGGAACACGAAGCCGTCGCGCTCGACGACGACAGCCAGCGAGCCGAACGACCCGCGCATGATCGTGCCGACGGGCTGCGGGTAGTCGGCCATCGTGATGCGCTCCGGGATGAAGCCGCCTGCGGCGCAGTGCAAGGCGTTCCAGGTGGCGCCGAGCTCGGTGGCGGCCTGGCGGGCGGCCGCGGTCTGCTCGGGGGTGCCGTCGCCGACGCGTTCGGCCTTGACGGCGGCCTCGTAGGTGTGGAGTGCGGCGACGAGAGCCGGGGTCTTGTAGTTCATCTGGGATTCCTCCGTGGTGTGATGGGTGGAGGTCCGGGCCTGATAGCGACAGGCCCGGACCGTCAAGCGGCGGGAAGGATCAGTTGGCCCAGGACGCGGCCGACGCGGTCCTGGTCGATCAGGTCAGCGACGTCGCCGGCCGTGCTGCCGCGCGGCACCTTGATGCCGAGGCGCCGGCACAGGCCGAACTGCTTGTCGCTGGGCTGGCTGCGGCGCCACCGGGCCTCACGGGCGACGAACGCGCCCGGGGCGAGCAGCTTGGCCTGTTGCTCCAGCCACGCCAGGGCCTCCGGCAGCGGTCGGGCGACGTCGTCCTTGGGTGGGTGGATGCCGTCCGTCTGTGTCCAGCGGCGCATCCGGTACATCCGGGTCCCGGGATCCCGGACGAGGAACAGGAACATCGCGCCCGTCAGGCGGATGAACCACGTGCCGTCCTCCGTGCGGAGCCAGCGGATCGCCGACTGCCCGAACAGGTTGATCTCCTCGGCGGTCACCTGCGCGGCAAGCGCGCGCCGCTTCTCGCTGGCCACGTGCTCTTCGGCGACCTGCCGAAGGCTCTTCCCCTCCTCGGCCTCGCCGATCTCCCGCTCGGTCAGGTCGACCATCGAAGCCAGCTTGTGACGGGACGCAGCACCCATGACGTCCAGCAGCAGCGCGTCGCGCTTCCCAGGCGCCGGGCGGAGCCCGCGGCCGACCATCTGCACATACAAGCCAGGCGACTTGGTGGGGCGAGCGACCACGATGCAGCTGGTGTGCGGGGCGTCGAACCCCTCGGTGAGCACCATGCAGTTGGTGAGCACCTGGATGTCGCCAGCCTCGTACCGAGCGAGCGTCGCGCGCCGCTCGTCGCGGCCCATGTCGCCCCAGACCGGGGCGGCCTTGATGCCGACGGCCTGGAGAGAGGCGGCGGCGGCCTGGGCGGTCGCGACGGTCGGGGTGAAGACGACGCCGGCGCGCTCGCCCGCGTGGTCCACGTACGCCTTGGCGATCGCGTCCAGCGCACCGGAGTCCTCCAGCGCCTTGCCCAGCTGGCCCTCGACGAGGTCGCCGCCCCTGGTCTTCACCTTGTTGAGGTCGAGGGTGTCGACCGTGATCGCCTTGCCGCGGACGTCGCACAGGTAGCCGTCGCTGATCATGTCGAGGATGTCGAGGCGGAAAACGACGTCCTCCCAGACCTCGGCCAGGCCGCCGTCGGTGCGCGTCATGGTCGCGGTGAAGCCAGCCGTTGGCACGCCGTCCCAGGCGCCGAAGTGCCGGAGCACCTCCATGTAGGTGCGGGCGGCGGCGTGGTGGCACTCGTCCACGATGATCAGGCCGATGTCTCGGATGGCCTCGCGGCGGCGGGCGACGGCCAGGGTCTGGATGCTGGCCACGATCACGTCGGCGTCGTGGTGGTCGTCGCGAGCGGCCTTGACGATGCCGACCCGCAGCATGGGGTCGACGGCGAGCAGCTTGGAAGCGGCCTGCTCGATGAGCTCCTCCCGGTGGGCGATGACCAGCGCGCGGCGGCCGCCGAGGCTGTCGAGCATCTGGTGGGCCAGGTGGCTGAACACCACCGTTTTGCCCGCGCCCGTCGGGAGGACGACGGCGACACGGTTCTGGCCGGAGGCCCAGGCCTGGCGGAGCGCCTCGATGGCGTCGACCTGGTACGGGCGGGGTGTGAAGGACATGGGTCACCTCGATTCGAGTGGTGGGGGAGAGGGGCGGTACGCGTTGCGTACCGGCTGCGTACCGGCTGCGTACCGGGGTGAAAGCGCCTCTGAGCTGGTGTTATGTCTCTCTCTAGAGGGACTGGTACGCAGGTACGCAGAAAGACACAGGGGTCGATGTGTGTGCGCACGCCCGCACGCACGCGCACACGCGCTCACGCCTGAGGGGTGCCATTTCCGGGCGACTGCGTACCGGCCCCGAATCCGGCTTGTGTACGCCTCTGACCTGCGGAAACCGGGGCGGCCGGGTGGTACGCACCTCGTGCGTACCACCCGCATCACGGCCCTCATGCCGCTGCCTCGTCGTCGCCGTATCCGATGCCGGCGGGCGTGAAGGCCAGGCACTTCGCACGGGCTCCGTCGAACCGACGCGGCAGCAGGTGGGCCGGGCGCTGGCTCTTCAGGGTCTTCACGTACTCGGCGTCGACCCAGCTGCCGATCACGGCGTCGAGCGAATAGCCCGCGTCCGCCAGCACCTTGCGTACGCGCTCGGGCAACAGGGCCACCTCGGTGACGCCGTCCTTGACCGACAGGACGCCGAGCCATCCGGAGTACGGCGGCCGGTCGTTCATGGCGGCGCGGGTGGCGCTGAACAGCTCGTGCGCGTGACCGGCCACGTACTCCCGCAGGACGTCCAGTGCCATCTCGGGGCGGTTGTCGGTCGGGTTGTGGGCGGTGAACAGGCCACGCCACACGTCATGCCGCAGCGGCTCGTACGGCAGCAGGCCGATGCGGCACGCCAACGCCTCAGCGAACGCGAGGACGGCCACCATCGGCGCCCGCCGGTTCGTCATGTCGCCGCCGCCGCGGAACTCGTCCACGAGCGCGCGATGCTTCTCCTTCAGCCGCTCGCGGCCGTTCGGCTGGGCCAGGCCGCTGAGGATGTACCGGATGAACTCCGGCCCGGCGTGCCCGTGGTTGGCGAGCACGCCTTCCCGGGCTGCGGCCGCCGTCGGGCCGCCGCCGTCGCCGAACGGGGCGATCGTCGTGCCGAGGATGCGGGCCGCCGCGCCCTGGCTGGTCGTGAAGGACAGCGCCGGCCGCTCGCCGCTGCTGAGGAGGATGGTCTCCCAGGGCAGCATGTTGCCGAACGCCCCGCCGGACCGAGCCTTCCCGTGGTTCATCGGGAGCTGGTAGAGCACCTCGTCGATGAGGGTGTCGTCGGTGACGGCCATGGTCTCGTCGAAGACGGTGAGGATCCCTCGGACCAGGTTCAGCCGCTTCTCGATGGCGTACAGAGTGGTGCGCCAGTTGGACATGGCCGACGCGTGCTCGGAGGGGTCGGCCCACACGCTGAGGGCGCACTGGAGCGCGGTCGTCTTGCCCTTTGTGGACCGGCTGGAGATGTCCAGGGTGAAGGAGTTCAGCCCGAGCGGCTTGAGCAGCGGAGCGGCGAGCCCAGCCGCGACGGCGACGCGCGGCACGGGGAAGTCGGCCAGCTGCGCGACGGTGTCCTTCCAGCCGTCGAGGGTCCCCTTCTTGGCGTGCGCACGGGCCGGGCCGCGCTGCTCCTCGAAGGGCGTGTCGACCTTGATGCCGTCCTCGGGCGAGGAGACGAAGGTGCCGTCGTCCTGCCAGCCCAGCCAGCGCGCCAGCTGCTCGGACGGGATGCGGCCGACGTTGCGGGCCTCGAACTCGGCCAGCCACTTCTCGACAGCGCGCGCGTCGCCCTCGACTGCGGGGAGACCAGCCGAGCCCAACGTCTCAATCAGCTTCCGCCCGCGCTTCGCGGTCTCTCGGGAGACGATGCGGGAGATCCGGCGCGGCCTGCCCAGGCTGCGGTCGATCCACGACAGTTCGACGTACTGGTCTCCCTCGGGGTCCTCGAAGGTGGCTGTGACGACCAGCGGGGCGAACGTGACCCTGATCCAGTTCTCACCGCTGGTGTTGAGCACCTCGACGCCCCGGCCGGTGACCCGATAGTCGTAGGGCGTGCGTACGGTGGGAGGCAGGCCGAACGCTTCTGCGTAGTCGAAGCCTTCGGGATCGTCCTCAACCTTGACAGCCGTCTGGTGCGCGTCCTGCTGCTCGCCCGTGGAGGGCTCAGGCGTCGGGGAGGCGGGGGCAGGGCGGGGACCGACTGCGGCAAGGTGGCGGCTTCCGTAGCCCTGGCGCGCCAGCTCCTTGGCGGCGGCCTTGTGGTCGCTGTTGTGCTGGAGCAGGGCGTACGCGCCGAACTTGCTGTACGGCACCTCGGGGGTGAAGTCCGAGCCGGTCGCGAAGACGAACAGCCTGTCGTGCTCGTCCTTGCCCGTGGTGGCCTTCACCCCACCGACGCCGTCGGCCCAGCCCCAGTAGGTCTCGCTGCCGCGCGTGGTGAGGGGGCGGAAGATTCCCTGGAGGATGTCCGTCCAGGTGGCGCGGGCCTCGAAGTCGTCGCCGGGCCGGAGGCTTCCGTCTGGGCGGGGCGGCGCTGGGCGAGGTGCGGTGGACTTCGGTGCCTCGGGCCGGGGCAGCTGGTCCAGCATGCGGCAGACGTCGCGAATCGCGGCCATGGTGTCTGCGTCCAGGACAGGGATGGTGGCCGGGCCGCCGGCCAGCCGGACGTACGGCCGGCCAGAGGCGTGCACCGTGCCGCCGGACGGCTCCACCAGGCCGTACCCGCCCTCGCCCCGGGTCTCGATCAGGACGCGGACGATGCGGGCGCCCGGCTTCTCGCGGAGGCGCTGCCGTTCCTCGGCGGTGTACTCGTCCTCGCGGGCGAGGCGACTGGCCAGCTTCGTGTTGCCTGGTACGTCGGTGCCTTCGACGCGGACGCGGTAGTGCCTGCCTCCGGACGGTGACTCAGTGGCCCAGCCGCCGAGTACGGCCGCCCACGGCTCGCCGAGCCCGGACGCTTCCATGATCTCGGTGGCGGCGTCCAGCATGCCCTCGCGGACGGCCAGGCCCTCGAACTCCAGCATCTCCACCGCGCCGGAGACGGCGCCGTAGACGACGGCGATGCCGTGGGGACGGTCGCCACCGAACCACTGGTCGTGTTCGGCGGGGGTCGAGCGGTCGAGCTTGTAGGGGGTCCAGCTGCGGACGTCAGGCGCCTTGCTGCCGTCGGCCTTGATGGGCAGGACGCACAGGCCAGCGTCGTGCAACTCGCGGGCGGCGGCCCGGAGATCGGTGGTCTGTGAGTCGGTCAAGGCTGGTTCTCCTTGTGGAACGCGGCCCGGTGCACGTCACGGACTCCGGCGACGAATGCCCGGAGCTCGGCGAGGCCGTGCTGTGCGGCGGTGATGGGCCCCTCGGAGGGATGGGGGCATCCGGGGCGGCTGCAGTCGTAGCGGGCGCGCTGGCCGTCGAGGTCGACGCGCAGGACGCCGGCGATGCGCTGGGGGGTGGGCGCCCGGCTCGGCGTGTCCCGGGCCCGCGCGCTGGTGGTCGTCACTTCCCCGCCTGGGTGGTGCGCGCGTCCCAGTCGTCGAGGCTCTCGACGTGCCCGGCCGCGACAGACGCCTGGAAGTCGGCGGCGCGCTGCAGCTCCTCCTCGCGCTGTGCGGTCTCCTCGCGCAGCTGGAGCAGAGTGGCGGCGGGGCGCTGTCCTGCGGGGACGAGGGCCAGGCCCTCGTCGCCAGCGGTCCAGATGACGACGGTCCGGTCCAGCTGCTCCTCGCCGGTGGCCCGCGACTCGTGGATCGTGACGTGGTGCTGCTCGGCGAAGACCTGCAGCTCCTCGCGGCCGAGGAAGTCGCGGACCCAGTCGAGGGTCTTCGGGGTACCGGTGATCCTCACCAGGTCGCCGATGGCCGTGAGGCATTCGGCGACGTCCGGGCTGGCGCCCAGCTTGGCGGCCTCGATGTCGGCCAGCGTGCGGGCGACGTCGGGCGTGGTGGGCGGCTCGGTGGCCGTGGGAAGCTCGGACATGAGCAGGCCCCTCTACTTGCTGGCGCGGGTGGTGGTGGACGGCTCGGACGGCGCCTTCGGCTGGACCCCGGGGGCGCCGTCGTCGTCGGGGGTAGCTGCTGCCGACTGGACCTCGGCAGCAGCGGTCTCGGAGAGGCCGAGGAAGGCCATGACGTCCGTCTTGCGGAAGCGGTAGACGCGGCCGAGCCGGATGACCTCGACGGGGAACTCCTCGGCGTCGATCAGCTCGTAGCCGAGGGTCTTGCCGATGGCGATCGCGGCGAACGCCTGATTGGCGCTGAGCATCGCGGGCAGGGCGCGGACCTCGTCCGGGGTCAGTGCGGCGGCGGTGCTCATACGGCGGCCTGCGCGGGGATGAAGGCGCGGCCGGCGCGCTCCATCTCGACGAAGAGGACCAGGAGTTTCACGCCGAGGGCGGCGGCGATGGACTGCGCCTTGTCCTCCGGGACGATGCGCTGTGCGCCCGACATCAGGTTGCCGATGGTTCCGTGGGCGACGCCTGCCTGGGCGGCCAGTTCGCGGCTGGTGATGGACTCACCGGTGCCGGTGCGCTCCATGAGGAGCTTGAGGCGGTCGCTGCTGTGGACCGCGTACATGGTGGGTGGGGTGTTCTCTTCGCTCACGTTCACCTCGTAGTACAGATCATTCAACGAGTTGAATGGGGTGGCTGTGAGCATTCCATGGGTTGAACGGTTTGTCTAGCTCGTTGAATATCCGGGGGCGCGCGTCGGTAATCGGCCAATGACTCTTCGCTACCTGGCGGCCCGACCCAGTGTGTTGAACAATTCATTCAGCGTGCAGAATGAACGGCGCGTCTGACCTGCCCGTACGTCGGGAAGACGTCAACGAACCCTGAACGGTCCCTCATTCACAGAGAGCGCAGGAGTGGCAGGATGAGCCCCATGGCGGCTACGGATGAACCCCCACGCGACACTGCTCCTAGCCCTGAACAGCGCACGCAGCTCAGTGACCTGATTCGGGAGCGCCGGGCGGAGCTGGGCGACAGCCTGGACACCTTCGCGAACCGGGCTGTCGACCCAGCCAGCGGCGTGCGCGTCACGCGTGGCTGGATCTATCGCCTGGAGAAGCGAGAACGGGTCACGCCGCCCGTGTATGAGGAGCTCTGCGCGCTGGCCGAAGCTGCGCGCCTGCCGGTCGAGAGGCTCCAGGATGCAGCCGGTCAGCAGTTCCATGGGGTGGATCCGTTGCGCTCGGGAACGGGGGAAGCGGTCGCTTATGTTCGAAAACTGGACTCCCTACCGGCTGACCAGCGGGATCGCCTGCTTAGCCTGATTGACACGCTGGTTCCGCCGCACCTGGGTGAAGACGGCTGAATCATCCGTTCCCCCATGCATCACTCACGGTGACATCTCCGAGCAGACGGTAGATATCTGGGGCCTGTGGTGCGATCATGTCCGGACGCTCTAGGACCAGAAGAGCGCTGGTCTAAGCCACGAATCGAACGCACTTGCGGGAGATGGGGGAGGCTGCATGGTGTCACCGCCGGCCCAAATGCAGGCCTGGTATTTCTTCAGCGACGATCTGCCGGACGGGCAGCTGATCGTCCCTTTCAAGACACGGCATGGTCTGGCCTTCGGCGTCCGCACCGGCGCCATGCCGGAGGCCACACTGGAAGCACTGAATGAGACCGCTCGGTTCGTTCTCGGCGTAGGCCTGGCGCACCTGGGCCCGACCGAGAAGCCGCCCGACACCGAGGCCAGGAAGGAGTAACCCGATGCCGTCAGCCCGCCGCGCAGGAAGCATCTACCGACGCTGCGAGTGCCGCGGTCCCGACGGCAAGCTGTTGGGGCAGACGTGTCCCAAGTTGAAGCGCAAGGGCCATGGCGCCCCAGCGATCCGCCAGGAACTCCCGCCGTCCGCTGAGGGCACACGCAGGACGTTCAGGCGAACCGGGTACGGCACGGTCACGGAGGCTCAGGGCGACCTCTCCCGCCTTCAGGCCATCCTTGATCTTGCCGGTGACGACCCGGACGAGCAGCGACGCGTGGGAGATCTACTCGCCGACATCTCCCGGCGCCGCGCAGACATTCCCGAGACTTCCGAGGTACAGCGCCGACTCGGGGTCGGCGTTCCCCTCGACGGCAAGATGACCGTGGCCGAGTGGCTCGACCGCTGGATGGCCAGCAAGAAGACACGGACCACGACGAACGCGGGTTACCGCTCGCACATCAAGATTCACCTGAAGCCGCACCTTGGGCACTACCGCCTCGACCGCGTGAACGTCGGGCACGTTCAGGCGATGTTCGACGCGATCGCCGACCAGGCCGACGTCATCCGCGCCGAGAACGAGGCGCGCCGCGAGCAGGAGGCTCAGGCGAAGTGGACGCGCCCAGGGCGACCGCCGGCCAAGGAGCGCGAGCGTCTCGCTGCTGAGCGCGCGAAGCTGTCCGAGATGAAGCCGTATCGGAAGACGGCCGGCCAGGCGACACGGCATGCCATCCGGCGCACGCTGCGCGCTGCCCTCAACAAGGCCATCGCCGAACAGCTCATCACCTTCAACGCGGCCGCGCATGTCGAGCTGGGCTCCAGCGCGCGCCCCAAGGGACTGCTGTGGACGGCTGAGCGTGTGGCGCGGTGGCGTGAGTCTGGTCAGGTTCCCAGCCCGGTCATGGTCTGGACACCTGAGCAGCTGGGCGCTTTCCTCGACGAGGCCGAGGCCTCCCGCCTGTACGCCTTCTATCACCTCGCTGCGCACCACGGCCTGCGCCGCGGCGAGGGCGTCGGCGCCGACTGGGCGAACGTGCACCTCGACGCGACTCCACCGCGTATCGACGTCCTCACCGAGATCGTGGTGGACGGCTGGAAGCCCATCGAGACGGCGCCGAAGACCGACAGCAGCATGTCGTCGGTGACGATCGACCGCGAGACAGTGGCTGTTCTGCGCGAGCACCGCGCCCGCCAGGACGCTCAGCGTGCCGCACGCCGAGAAGCCGGGAAGTCGTGGGCGGACACCGGCAAGCTCTTCACGACCGAGGACGGCAACTGGCTGCACCCCGATGTCGTGTCCAAAGAGTTCAAGCGGATCGCGGAGGCGGCCGGCCTGCCCCCGATCAACTTGCGCGACCTCCGACACGGTGCGGCTGCCCTGGTGAAGGCCGGCGGCGGCGACATCGACGACGCCAGCAAGAAGTTGCGCCACTCCACGATCGTCCTGACCGCCGACACCTACATGGCCCTCTTCCAGGAGTACGAGCAGGACCTGGCGGAGCGTGCGGCTGCCGCGGTGCCGCGCGCCCGGCGCGGGCGTGGAACGGCCCCCGCTACGGGCGCTGTACCGCAGCAGGGGCCGGGCGCCTCGCAGCCAGTTGCAGACGCTGCTGTTGCCTCCACGGTACGGGCCAACACTGACAATGGGCAGGCCTCGGCGTAGAATTGACGGACAGGCGAAGGGCCTCTGACCTGCGGGTCGGGGGCCCTTCCTGCTGGCCCGCTGCTGGCCCGGAAGCCGCATTCCGCGACGGTACGAGACGGTACGAGACAAGGTGAAGGCGATGCGGCATCGCCCCGCAGCAAGCCGCTGAACTGGGCAATACGGCAACGGGCGGTGCGTCGCGGTACTGCGCGGTACGAGACACGATGAGCACTCATCAGACTTTTAATCCATTGGTTGTGGGTTCGAGTCCCACAGGGCCTACGGACGGTGGTCGGGGGATACGCCTCCGATCTGCTGTGCGGCGCCCGGGTCGGCTTCGGCCGGCTCGGGCGCCGCGGCGTTTTCCGGCCCTGTCCCGCATCAGCCGTCCGGGGCCCGCCGACGAGCGGCGAGGAGCGCGATGTCGTCCTCGCACATGCCGTTGGTGAGCTGGGCCAGGAGCGTGTCGAGGAGATCCTCCAGCGGGCCGCCGGCCGAGAGGCCCATCTCGGTGAGGGTGCGCACCGCGTCGTCGATGTCCACCCCGCGCCGCTCCACGAGGCCGTCGGTGTAGAGGAGCAGTACGTCGCCGGGCTCGAAGGAGAACGTTGTCATCTCGTAGGCGCCGAGCTCCGTGCCGATCGGGGGGCCGGCCGGGAGGCTCAGGATGTCGGCGCTGCCGTCCGGGCGGACGAGGATGGGGGGCAGATGGCCGGCCGTGGCCGCGGTGCAGGTGCCGGAGTCGGCGTCGACCAGGACGAGGAGACAGGTGGCGACGCGGTCGAGGCCTGCCAGGGCGGCCCGGCGGTCGGCCTCGGCGAGCATGTCGTGCACGGGCTGACCGGACGCGGCGACGGTCCGCAGGACGGAGCGGTACTGGCTCATGGCGACGGCCGCCTGGAAGCCGTGCCCCATCACGTCGCCCATGACGAGCAGGGTGCGGCCGCACGACAGGGCGACGGAGTCGAACCAGTCCCCGCCGACGAGGGCACTGTGGCCGGACGGCAGGTAGCGGGTGGCCACGTCCACGCTGGGATGGGTGCTGTCGGGCTCGGAGAGCAGCGCGCGCTGGAGTTCCAGGGTCATGGTGTGGTCGTGGGTGTAGCGGTGGGCGCTGTCGATGGAGATGGCCGCGCGACTGGCCACTCCCTGGGCGGTGAGCATGTCCTCGTCGGTGAACGGCGCGGAGTCCCCGGCTCGCATCAGAAGGACGAAACCGACGGAGCGGCCCGCGGTGCGCAGCGGAGCGACGAGGACGGAATGGATGCCGGCCGCGCGGACGACCTTGATGTGCTCGGGCCTCAAGGCGAGTTTCTGGAACAGCTCGTCGGAGGCCATGTTGCTCCGCCAGGGGCGTCCGCTGTCCATGCAGCGGCGGAAGAGGGAGCCGCGAGGGAAGTCGATGTACGGCTGCGGTCCCTCCAGCGCGCGCAGATGCCACTTCAGCTCCGGTGGCGCCGACAGCTGCATCTTCCGCGCCCGCACGACGCCGGGGCGCACCGGGGGCGCGTCCGGGATCTCGTGGTCGACGATCGCCACGGCGGCCACGTCGGCCAGGGACGGGGAGAGGAAGTCGGCGAGCTCGGCGCAGGTGGTGGCCACGTCCAGGGTGGTGCCGACGCGGACGGTCGCGGCGTCCAGCAGGGCGAGACGTTGGTGGGCGTCCTCCAGGTCGTCCACGTACTGGCGGAGGTTGGTGACCTCCACGCCGATGCCGCACACGCCGACGATCTGCCCCTGTGACTCCAGCCGGTGGAACACCGCCCGCCACAGTCGGCGGCCGGCGCGGGAGGGGTCCTGCGCGGTTCCGGTCAGCGTCACCTCCCGGGGCCGGCCGTCCGCCAGCACCTCGATCAGCACGTCGTCGGATCTGCGGAAGTCCGGCAGTACTTCGTCGACCGTCCTGCCCAGGACCGCGGTGGCGGGGAGGCCGGTGAGCTGCGACCAGACGGGGTTGACGTAGAGGTGGCGCAGATGGCGGTCGAGGATCACCACGGGAGCGGACGTGCCCTCGATGATCCCGCGCAGGAATCCGCAGTCGCAGGACTTGTCCGTGCCGTTGGCCGTGGGCATCGCGGGATCCGTGACCGCGGTGCGCGGCCCCTGGGGCTGAACCTGCGGAAAGAGCCACGACGGCGGGAGTTGTTCACCGTTCACCGTCTCTCCAGCTGTCCGGGGAAGTCGAGCCCTTTCCCATCCTGTGGGCAGGGCTGGTGGGGCGCATCTTGGCCGGGCCGCGCCCCTCGACGCCGCCCACGTCCGGTGGGCGGCTCCCGGACGGCCGGTCAGCCCGCGCTGAGCTGGGCCAGCGGCAGGGTGTGCTGGGTCTGGAGGACCTTCGCGCGCAGGTAGCGGACGTTGTGCGGGGTGGTGAAGACACCGGTGGGGACGCGGTCGTGGACGTCGATGCCGAGCGACCGCAACTGGTCGGCCTTGTCGGGGTTGTTGGACAGCAGGTCCAGGCTGGTGACGCCCAGGGCGTTCAGCATCTGGGCGGCGGCCGTGTAGTCCCGGCCGTCCTCGGGCAGTCCGAGCGCGGCGTTGGCCTCGTAGGTGTCCAGGCCCTGGTCCTGAAGGGCGTAGGCGTCCAGTTTGTTGTAGAGACCGATGCCGCGGCCCTCCTGACGGAGGTACAGCAGGATGCCGCCGGTCTCGGCTATCCGCTCGACCGCCTCGCGCAGCTGCGGGCCGCAGTCGCAGCGGGCGGAGCCGAAGACGTCGCCGGTGAGGCACTCGGAGTGCAGCCGGACCAGTGGGACGGGCCCCGGCTCGCCGAGGACGACGGCGACATGCTCCTGCCCGTCGGCCAGGCCGTGGAAGGTGACGAGCTCGGCGTCGACGGAGTAGCCGTCGTGGAAGCGCAGCGGTACCCGGACGCGGGCGCGCTGGGTGGCGGCGGGGGTGTCGGGCATGCGGGTCTCCCGGGTCCGGTGGGGCGATGAACGAGCCAGTCTCTGCTTCAGATTTGAAGCAGATCCAACGAATCGAGACCCTACCCTATGCTTTAAATTTGAAGCAACGTATTTGTGATGTGCCTCATGAGGTCCCGGAGCCGTCCGCGACGTGCCTCATGAGGTCCCGGAGCAGGGCGACGAGCGCCGGCGCCATGGAAGATCCTCCGGCGCGGCCTCCCCGCCGTCCTCCTGGAAACCCCGCGCGACCTGCGTGAAGATCTCCTCCAGCTGTCCCACCTGCTCGGGTGTGAGCCGGTCGAACAGCATGGAGCGGACCGTCTCGACATGGCCGGGAGCCGTCGCCTCCAGGACCGCCATGCCCTCGTCCGTCAGCACCGCGATGCTCCCGCGCTTGTCCCACCGGCAGTTCTCGCGCCGCAGCAGTCCGTCCTTCTCGAGTCGGGTCACCGCGTACGTGAGCCGGCTGCGCGTGATCTTCAGCCGCTCCGCGAGATCGGTCATCCGCAGCCGCCGCTCCGGAATCTCGGAGAGGTTGGCGAGGATGGAGTAATAGAGGTGGGGCATGCCGGCCTCCTGCTGGAGCTGCCGGTCGATCGCGTCGTCCAGGAGGAGGTACCCGGCGACATACGCGCGCCAGGCGCGCTGCTCCTCGGGGGTGAGCCAGCGGGTCGTCATGCACTCAGTGTAGGTTTGTTTCAAACTTGAACCAAGATCCGCCCGTCGCCAGGGAGAGCCGCGTCGATGTCGTACCCGTACGTCCTGCTGTCCGCCGCCGTCTCCCTCGACGGCTACCTGGACGACACCACCCCCGAGCGCCTGCTCCTCTCCAGCCCCGCCGACTTCGACCGCGTCGACGAGGTACGGGCCTCCGTCGACGCGATCCTCATCGGCGCCGGCACCATCCGCGCCGACAACCCCCGCCTGCTCGTGAACTCCGCCGACCGCCGCGCCGCCCGCACGGCGGCCGGACAGCCGGAATACCCCCTCAAGGTCACCGTCAGCGGCTCCGGCGACCTCGACCCGGCGGCGAACTTCTGGCACACGGGCGGCGACAAGGTCGTCTATACGACGGAGAAGGGCGCCGAGCGGGCCCGGGCGCTCGGCATCGCCGCGGACGTCGTCCCGCTCGGCCCCGAGCTCGACTGGCGCCGGCTCCTCCACCACCTCCACGACGAGCGCGGCGTCCACCGGCTCATGGTCGAGGGCGGCGGCACCATCCACACCCAGCTCCTCCAGCAGGGCCTCGCCGACGAACTCCAGCTCGTCCTCGCCCCTCTCTTCGTGGGCGACCCGGACGCGCCCCGCCTCTTCGGCCCCGGCGCCTACCAGGGCGGACGTCTGCGCCTGACCGAGACCCGACGGATCGAGGACGTGGTCCTCATGCGCTACGAACCCACCGCCCCCGGCACCGGCCCCCTCCCGTCCGCCGCCGACCGCCTCTGGCTGGCCCTCGCCTGCGAGCTCGCCGCCCTCTGCCCGCCCTCGCGGACCGCCTTCAGCGTCGGCGCGGTGATCGTCGCCGCCGACGGCACGGAACTCGCCCGCGGCCACTCCCGCGAGGCCGGCGACCCGGTCGTCCACGCCGAGGAGGCGGCCCTCGCCAAACTCGACCCCGCCGACCCCCGTCTGGCCACGGCCACCGTCTACAGCAGCCTGGAACCCTGCGCCCGCCGCTCCTCCCGCCCGCGGCCCTGCGCCCGGCTCATCCTCGACGCGGGCGTGCGCCGGGTGGTCACCGCCTGGCAGGAGCCGGACACCTTCGTGACGGCCGCCGACGGCAACGGTCTCCTGGCCGCCGAGGGCGCCGACGTCGTCGTACTCCCGGAGTACGCGGAGCAGGCCAAGGCGCCCAACCGGCACCTCGTGTGAGGGGCCTCGCACCACCCTGGGACTTTCGGTCCCGCGGATGGCGTACACTGGTGTCATACCGACGCGGGGTGGAGCAGCTCGGTAGCTCGCTGGGCTCATAACCCAGAGGTCGCAGGTTCAAATCCTGTCCCCGCTACTGAAGGCCGAGGGCCGGAACCCTGACAGGGTTCCGGCCCTCGGTGTGTTCCCGGTCTGACCGGCCGGTGACTGTGCGTCCGCTGTGCATTCCGGTCAACTCGCCCGTTTTTCAACAGTCATGGCCTGAAAGTCCAGGCCAAAAATGTTGTTGATCAAGCGGAAGAGCTTGGAAAGCCGCCCCCAGGTCTATTAACGTTCGATAACGCAGCGCGGTCGTCCCAGCCGTCACAAGAGTCGGCTCCGTGCGCACGCGCCGAATCCCGTAAGGGAACCGGGGAACCACCACCTTGGGGTGAATCGCGCCGAAGGCCGCCGTGAACTCGGAGAGTCACGAACGGTTTACGCGCGTAGGAGACCTTCCCGCTCCGAACCCGTCAGCTAACCCGGTAGGCGACGGAAGGAAAGGAGTACGCCCGCGTGGCGTCCAACCGGCCTGCCCCAGAAGCCCCGTTCGTGCCGAGCCAGCGCTCCTCTTCCGAGACCTTCGGCTACGGCAGCTACCGCACCGACGAGGGCCCCTGGGAGGAGTGGAATCCCACCGAGGAGTCCCTTGCCCCGGTCCGGGGCAAGCACCGGGTCGCCAAGCAGCGCGGCGGCGGCGGGTTCGCCCGCAGCTCCACCGTCCTCGGCGTCGGCGTCATAGCCGCCTTCAGCGCCGGCGGGATGGCCAGCGCCAACACCGGCAAGCCCCCGGTCTCCATCTCCATGCCGGACCTGCCGGGCGTGGGCTCGCTCATCTCCGACGACGACTCCGCCCAGGACGCCGCGCCCGCCCTCTCGAGCTTCGGCGCCGAGGCCCCGGACGCGACCGACCAGAGCGGCTCCTCCGACGCCGGCGAGGCACTGCGCAACCGGATCATGGCGCAGGCCGAGTCGCAGCAGACCCAGGTCGCCTCCAAGGCCCAGGCCGTCGCCGAGGCCGCCGCGGCCAAGGCGGAGGCGGCCGCCGTCGCCAAGGCCGAGAAGCAGGCGGAGGCCGAGGCCGCCGCCGCGAAGGAGAAGGCCGAGGAGGCCGCCAAGGAGAAGGCCGAGGCCGCGCGCCTGGCCGAGCTGGCCAAGCAGTACACGCTGCCGACCTCCTCGTACACCATCACCTCGACCTTCGGTCAGGCCGGCTCCCTCTGGTCCTCCGGCTACCACACCGGTCTGGACTTCGCCGCCCCCACCGGCACGCTCATCAAGGCCGTCCACAGCGGCACCATCACCGAGGCGGGCTGGGCCGGGGCCTACGGCTACCGCACCATCCTCACCCTGGACGACGGCACCGAGATCTGGTTCTGCCACCAGTCGTCGATCAGCGTCAGCGTCGGCCAGAAGGTCGCCACCGGTGACGTGATCGGCCGCGTGGGCGCCACCGGCAACGTGACCGGCGCCCACCTCCACCTCGAGGTCCACCCGAACGGCAGCGCCGACGGCGTCGACCCGATGGCCTGGCTGCGCAGCAAGGGCCTCAACCCCTGACATCTCCCCTCAGGGAGACCCCGGAGACATCCCCGGCACGGAGCGGTTCCGTTCACGCGTTGTTCGTACGACGTCGGAATGGGCCGCTCCGACGCCGTTGTTGACGTTGAACATGACTTCTCTGCGCAAGCTCGGCTCCTCCGACCTCGAGGTCTTCCCCCTCTCCCTCGGCGGCAACGTCTTCGGCTGGACCGCCGACGAGGCGGCCTCCTTCGCCGTCCTCGACGCCTACGCGGCCGCCGGCGGCAACTTCGTCGACACCGCCGACTCCTACTCGGCCTGGGTCGAGGGCAACGGCGGCGGCGAGTCCGAGACCATCATCGGCAGGTGGGTGGCTTCCCGCGGCAACCGCGACGACGTCGTCATCGCCACCAAGGTCAGCCAGCACCCCGAGTTCCCCGGCCTGACCGCCGCCAACATCAAGGCCGCCGCCGACGCCTCCCTGCGCCGCCTCGGCACGGACCACATCGACCTCTACTACACGCACTTCGACAAGCCCGAGGTGCCGGTCGAGGAGATCATCGGTGCGCTCGACGAGCTGGTGCGGGCGGGCAAGGTGCGGCACATCGCCGCCTCCAACATCACGCCCGAACGCCTTCAGGAGTCACTGGAGTTCTCCGACCGCGAGGGCCTCGCCCGGTACGTCGCCCTCCAGCCCCACTACAACCTGGTCTCCCGCGACACCTACGAGGGCGCCCTCCAGGACCTCGCCGCCCGCGCCGGCCTCGCCGCGGTCCCCTACTACGCCCTCGCGTCCGGCTTCCTCACCGGCAAGTACCGGCCCGGTACGACCGTGCGGAGCCCGCGGTCCGCGGGCGCCGCCAGGCACCTCGACTCCGAGCGGGGCCGGCGCGTCCTCACCGCCCTCGACGAGATCGCCGCCGCCCGCGGCACCGAGGCCGCCACGGTCGCCCTGGCCTGGCTCGCCGCCCAGCCGACGGTGGTCGCACCGATCGCCTCCGCGCGGTCGCTCGAACAGCTGCCGGCCCTGCTCGGGGTGGCCGGGCTGGAGCTGACCGAGGACGAGATCGCCCGGCTGACCCGGGCCTCGGCCTGATCCTCCCTACGACTGATAGGGGTTGGCGGCGGGATACGGACCCGCGGGATACCCGTAGCCGTACCCGTACGCCTGCCCCGCCGGGTACCCGTACCCGGGGCCGTGACCCGGGCCGTACCCCTGCCCGTACCCGTAGCCCCCGTGGACCGGCCAGGGCGCCGCGGGCATCGCCACGCGGACCGGCGGGGCCGTCATCCGGGCCGCGTGGTCCAGCGCGGGCCGGGCGACGTCCTTGCGCCGCCACAGCTCGTTCAGCAACTCCCTCTCGCGTACGACGAAGTCGGCGCCCGCCCGCCCGTTGCGTCCCCGGTGCCGCAGGAACGCCAGGGAGGTCGCGTACGCCTCGTACTCCGCCACCGCCCGCGCGGCCGGCCGGCCGAGGTGCTGCCTGGCGTACTCACGGGCCAGCCGCCGTGCCCGCATCGAGCCGAGCGCGTACGGCTCGGCCGGGACGAGCCAGCCGGCGGCCGTGTAGGCGGGCAGCTCCTCGCGGACCGTGCGCAGCTCCCGCTGACGGGTCCACACGACCAGCCAGGTCAGCAGCCCGAACGCGGGCACCATGAACGCCGCGTACACCGCGAAGAACCCGAACTCGCCGAAGGTCGACGAGCCGTTCCACAGGGCGTGCATGCCCATCGCGAGCAGCAGTCCGGCTGGCGGGACCAGGACGCGCCGTACGCGCTGCCGGTCGCCGGAGCGCGCGGCGAAGCCGAAGCCGAGGCCGGTCAGCACGGTGAACAGGGGGTGCGCGAACGGCGACATGATGACGCGCACGAAGAAGGTCGCGGCGGTGACGGAGGCGATGCCGCTGTCGCCGGTGAGCTGGTCGGTGCCGAACGCGGTGCCGAGGTAGAGGATGTTCTCGGTGAACGCGAAGCCGGTGGCGGTGACCCCGGCTATCACCACCCCGTCGACGAGGCCGGTGAAGTCCCGTCTGCGGAAGAGGAAGACGAGAAGGATCGCGGCGGCCTTGGCGGACTCCTCGACGACGGGCGCTATGACCGTCGCCCCGAGGGTGTCCGCACTGGACGGGTCGGCGGTCGCCGTGGCTATCCAGCGGGTCGCGAAGCTGTTGGCGACGATCGCGATCAGCGCGGCCGCGCACGCCCCCCAGGCGAACGCGAACACCAGGTTGCGCCAGGGCCCCGGCTCCACCCGGTCCAGCCACCGGAAGGCGGCTATGAGCAGCGGCACCGGCAGCACCGCGAGGCCGAGCCCGACCAGGAACCCCTCGGTGCCGGTCTGTTCCCGCACCAGCGCGAGGATGACCAGCCCGGACAGCGAGAGCAGGGTGATCAGCGCCCCGTATTTGATCCTCCCCCAAGCCCTCGGCTGCGCTCGGCCCCGGGGGGACCCCCATCGCTGCCACCAGTGCGCGTGCCGGAGCGCGGCGTCCTCGACTGGGCCGCCCGGGTGCGGTGGGTACGGCGGAAACGGGGGACTGATGGCCACGGCATCGACCCTAACGAGGGAGGGGACTGTGGTGGACGGTCTGTCTGTGGGGGCTGTTGATCCGGAGGTCCGATCCGGGGCTGGGCCGGCGGTCAGCGATCGCCGTGCTGTACGCGACGGAACAGCAGGTCGTTCACCACATGACCCTTGTCCAGCCCCTGCCCCTCGAAACGGGTCAGCGGCCGGAACGCGGGCCGCGGCGCGAACCCGCCGCCTGCCTGCGTGTTCTCGAAGTCGGGGTGTGCGGTGAGGACGTCCAGCATCTGCTCCGCGTACGGCTCCCAGTCGGTCGCGCAGTGCACGATCGCCCCCGGCCTCAGCCGCGTCGCGACGAGGCTGAGGAACTCCGGCTGGATGAGGCGCCGCTTGTGGTGCCGCTTCTTGGGCCAGGGGTCGGGGAAGTAGACGCGCAGCCCGTCCAGCGAGTCCGGCGCCAGCATCTCCCGCAGCAGGATGATCGCGTCGCCGTTGGCGACCCTGATGTTGGTCTGCCCGCCCCGGTCCGCGAGGTTCAGCAGGTTCCCCTGGCCGGGGGTGTGCACGTCCACGGCGAGGATGTTGGTGTCCGGGGCGGCGGCGGCCATCTGCGCGGTGGCCTCGCCCATCCCGAACCCGATCTCCAGCACGACGGGTCTGTCGTTCCCGAACAGCTCGACGAGGTCGACGGCATGCCCGTCGATGTCGAGTCCCCACTTCGACCACAGCCGCTGCAGGGCGTCGGCCTGTCCGGCCGTCACCCGGCTGCGCCGGGGCTGGAAGCTCCTGATCCGCCGCTCGAAGTGCGACCCGGCCGGATCGGCCTTGGGACCGTCGGGGAAGCGCGGCTCCCCCTTGGCCCGGGTATGCCGGACGGACTCGCCCGGGTGGTGCTCGCCGCCGGGGGCGGGCCGGGGGACTTCGGGGGTGTTCACGGAATCAGACACAGTGGGGTCGATTTTACTGGGACGGACTTTTCGACGGGTACGGGCTTTCCCGCCGGGCCACGGGAGGCCGGTGCTGCCGGTGCCGCTCACCGGGTCCCCAGCACCTCCAGGGCCCTGCGGGCCACCTCCCGCCCGATCGGCAGCGAGGCCGTCGCCGCCGGCGAGGGCGCGTTCAGCACATGCACCGCCCGGGCGCTCTCCTGGATCAGGAAGTCGTCCACCAGGCCCCCGTCCCGCAGCACGGCCTGCGCCCGCACCCCCGCCTCCGTACGCACCAGATCCCCCTCCCGCACCGCCGGCAACAACCGCCGCACCGCCTCCGCGAACGCCCCCTTCGACACCGACCGCCGCAGCTCCCCGGCCCCGTACCGCCAGTGCCGGCGCCCCATCCGCCACACTCCGGGCCACGCCGCCGTCGCCAGCGCCTCCCGAGGCCGTACGACTCCCCATCCGTACCCCTCCCGGGCCAGCGCCGGCACGGCATTGGGACCCACGTGCACACCCCCGTCGACACCCCGGGTCAGATGCACGCCGAGGAACGGGAACGCCGGATCGGGCACCGGATACACCAGTCCCCGCACCAGCTCCGGCCGCGCCAGCTCGTAGTACTCGCCCCGGAACGGCACGATCCGCACCCCGGGCTCGTCCCCCGTCAGCCGCGCGATCTCGTCGCAGTACAGCCCCGCGCAGTTCACCAGCACCCGGCTCCGTACGACGTGGCCGCGCGCGGTGAGCACGGCCACGCCGAGGCCGGCCCGCCGGTCGATCCGCACCACCTCGGCGCCGTACCGGATCTCCGCCCCGGACGCCTCCCCGAGCTGCCGGGCGACCCCCGTGAAGTCACAGATCCCGGTCGTCCCCACATGGATCGCCGCGAGCCCCCGCACCTCCGGCTCGTACTCCGCGATCTGGGTGGGGCCCAGCTCCCGCACCGGTATTCCGTTCTCCCTGCCGCGCTGCACCAGCGCGTGCAGGCGCGGCAGCTCGTCCCGCTCCGTCGCGACGATCAGCTTTCCGGTGACGGCGTGCGGGATGCCGTACTCCGCGCAGAACTTGGTCATCTCGGCGGCACCCCGCACCGCGTACCGCGCCTTCAGCGACCCGGGCCGGTAGTAGATCCCGCTGTGGATCACCCCGCTGTTCCGCCCCGTCTGATGCCGGGCCGGCCCCGGCTCCTTCTCCAGCACGGTCACCCGGGTCCCGGGCGCGGCGCGGCCGATCGCGTACGCGGTGGACAGCCCGACGATCCCTCCACCGATCACGAGCACATCACAGTCGTACGCCACCACCGGCACCACCTCCGCCTTCGATAGTGCACTGCGCCACTGACAGTCACTTCAAACGCGCGGCAGTGCGGCTCGTCTCAGGCGAAGTTCCTACGCCGGCGCCATCAGAAGCGGCCGAGCCCGCTCCCGCAGCTCGACGACGCGCGGCTCGTCCCCGTACGGCTCCAGCCGATGCAGAAGATCCTTCACGTATTCGGTGGTCCGAGCCGAGGAGATCCGCCCGGCGACCTCCACGGCCCGCACCCCCTGCTCGCACGCCGCATCAAGATTTCCCGACTCCAGCTCGGCCACCGCGGAAACGACGAGCCGCAGCCCGTGCGACCGCACGAACTCCTCCGTCGGCTGGGAAAGCGCCTGCTCGGTGAAGCGCCGCACCTGCCGCGGTGCCTTCAGATCCCGGTAGCACTCGGCCGCGTCGGCGGCGAACCGGTCGTAGGAGTAGAACCCGAGCCACGACGGATCGTGATCCCCCTCGCGCGCCCGCTCCAGCCAGCTCTCCGCGGCCTTGAGCGCCGCTCCCGCGGCCTGCGCGTCCCCGGCGCGGGCATGCGCGCGTGCCTCGACGAGGCGGAAGAAGCTCATCGTGCGGGCCGTGGCCAGCCCCCGGTTGCGCTCCAGGGCGGCCTGCGCGAGGTCGACGCCCTCGTCGCCGAAGCCCCGGTAGGTCGCCTGCAGCGACATCGATGCCAGCACGTATCCGCCGAGCGGTACGTCCGCCGCCGCGCGCGCGAGGCGCAGCGCCTGGATGTAGTACCGCTGCGCGGCCTCCTGTTGACCGGTGTCGAAGGCCATCCACCCCGCCAGCCGGGTCAGTTCGGCGCTCGCCCCGAACAGGGCGCGCCCGACCTCGTCGGAGTACGAGGCGAGCAGCAGCGGTGCCGCCTCCACCCGCAGGCACTCCGGCACCATCGACGAACGCCAGTCGCCGCCTCCGTACTTGGAGTCCCAGCGCCTGGCGTCCTCGGCGGCCTCCCGCAGTTTCTGCACATCGCTGTGGCCGACTTTGAGCGGTGCGCCGGTCCCCTCCACGGAGTGGGGTTCACGCGCCACCGAACTGTCGGCCGGGGTTATCAGCCATCGCGAGGCAGGCGTTGCGTATGCGCTTACTGCGAATGATCCGGCCAGGGACTGCCAGATGCCCCCCGAGCCGGCCCGGCGGCCGGCGAGATCGAGGCGGTACAGCTCGGTGGCCGAGCGCACGGCCTGGCCGACGTCTCTGGGGAAGGCGAGGCCCACTTCGGGCGCGGGGTCCGCGTCCGCCAGGCCGATCTCGTGGAGCGGCACCGGGCGGCCGAGCTTCTGTCCGATGGCGGCCGCGATGAGGTGCGGCGCGGCGCCCTGCGGCACCATGCCCTTCGACACCCAGCGCGCCACGGACGTCTTGTCGTAGCGAAGAGTCAACCCGCGTTGAGCGCCAAGGTCGTTGACGCGTCGCGCGAGTCCTGCGTTGCTGATTCCCGCGAGGGCGAGAACGGCGCCGAGCTTTTCGTTCGGCCCGCGTTGCTCCCTGGACATTGCGCCACCCCTCGACACAGACGGCTGCCGCGCTGGCATAACCACGCGGCATTCGTAAACCCAGCGTAGTTCGCCGCATCCCAAGCGTTAAGGGGCATTCTGCCGGTTGGCGGGATTGTGGTCCGTACTGAAGTGCGGGCTTCGGTACGGTCCGTCGTCACGTGCTCCCGCTGTGTGGCCGTGCGCCCGGGTGTGCGCTCTTCTCCGGCCATCGGGGGAGCGGTTCCATGGGTCGTGCGTGGGTCGGCCCGCTGTACTGGATCCAGTGGGCTGGGGGACACCGCCGCCTTCATCCCCGCGGGCGGCGGAACGGTCCGGGGGGCGTACTCCGCCTCCCGGGCCGGCGCGGCTCATGACGAGCACGCGCGTGTGTACGGAGCGTGTGCGGAGCGTGCGCACGAGAGGTACAACACAGGGCGCCCGCGCCGGATTTGGCCGAAAATCGACCCTGCGATCCATGGGTGACAACGCCTCCGACCATGGAAATCGAGGGCGCGCAGGGCGTTTTCGGGGGAGCGTACCGGGGCGCATTCGTGTCGCAGACACCGGGGTGCGCGCGGTCGCCCAGGCAGGCGCCGACGCCTTCACACGGGCGCACTCTCCGGATCACAAGCGGCGCCGCCTCCCGCTGTGGCGCGTTCTTCGTGGCAGCATGGTGAACCGTTCGTACGGTGCACTCGGTTGTCCACAGCCTGTGGAGGCGTCGATGCGGTGGTTGGTGGGATGGAGCAGCACCGCCGCGGGTGCGCTGGGCGGAGCCGTCGGCTACGGCCTTCGCGACGACGGCCGTTACGACGGCGGCGAACCCTACGGCGGCCAAGTCGGCTACGACGGCGAGACCTTGCACCCCGTCGGCTCCCAACTCCTGTGGGGCGACCCCGATCCGCTGTGGGCGGTCGGCGACTGGCGCCCCGACGAGGTACGGGTGGTGAAGGCCGACACCCAGACCCGGATCGCCGTCCTCGGCACCTGCGGGGCGAGCGACGAGCAGCTGCGCGTCGGACTGTTCGCCGCGCGTGGGGGCGCACTGCGCCATCTGACGGCCTGGCCGGGCAGCTACACCGCGGTCGTCCAGGTCGGCCGGCGCATCACCGTCTGCGGCGACCTGGCGGGCGCACGGCCGGTGTTCCACACCCCCTGGGCAGGCGGAACCGCGTACGCGACGGCCGCGCTGCCGCTCGCCGACCTCATCGAGGCCAACCTCGACTTCGGCCACCTGGCGGCGCTCCTGGCCGCCCCCGACGTCCCGGCCGCCCTGCACGACTCCACGCCGTACGACGGCGTGCGGCGCGTTCCGCCGGGGCATGCGCTGATCCTGCGCGCCGGGGCGCGTGAGATCGCCGGGTACGACCCGGTCGCCTCCCTCGCCGTGGCGGCACCGCCCGCCGACCCGGACAGCGCGGTCGACGGGGTGCGCGACGCACTCGTAGACGCGGTACGCGCGCGTCTGTCCGCGCCCAGACACGTGCCCGACATCGATCCCGGTCCCGTGCCCGGAATGGGCCCTGCCGAGCGCCGTGCCGCGCGCGGGATGCCGGTCCCGGGCATCGGCGCCGACCTCTCCGGCGGCCCGGCCTCCGGCACGCTGGCCCTGCTGGCGGCCGGCCTGCCTGGCATGCCGGGTACGGTCCTGGGCCACGGCACGGGCGCGGGGGAGCGTCTGCTGGCGGTCACCTTCAACGACCTGACGACGCGCGGCCGCGAGGAGGAACTGCAGCGGGCCGGCGCCCTGGCCGCCAACCCGCGGCTGCACCACGTCGTCGTGGCCGGCGGCGAGGAGACCCTGCCGTACGCCGACCTGGACGGCCCGCTGACCGACGAACCCGGCCCCAGCCTGGTGAGCGCCGCCCGCCACCGCGCGCGCCTCGCCGCGGGCAGCGCCGACCACTTCACCGGCTACGGCGCCCGCCAGGTCCTGGACGCCCATCCGGCCCGGCTGGCGGACCTGCTGATGGACCGCAAGCGCCGCCACCTCGTCCGCCCCGTCGCGGCGCTGACGAAGGCCGACGGCTCCGTCCTGGTCCCCGCGCGCGTGTACGGAGCGGCCCGAAGACTCGCCCGTACGCCGTACCGGGCCGGCGTCGAGAACCTCGCCGACCGCCTGCTGCACCGCAGCTTCGACGACGACCCGGGAGGCGCGGTCGGAGCCTCGCTCGCCGCCCTGACCTGGGGCGGACCGGGCCCGGCGGCGCGCTGGCTGACGGGGGAGGCGTTGGCTGAAGTATCGGTTCTTCTGCAGAATTCGGCGCATCGCGCCGGGGTCGGTCCCGGCCAGCGCCCGGGCGACTACCGCGCGCGTGCCGCCCTCACCCGCCACGCCGCCGACCTGCGCATCCTCGAACAGGCCGCCGAGATCCGCTCCCAGCGGCTGCACGCCCCCTTCCTCGACAACCAGGTCGTACGCGCCTGCCGCGCGCTTCCCGAGACCCTGCGCGTACAGCCTGGCGCGCGTGCCGCGATCCTCCGCACCGTCCTCAAGGGCACCGGCATCACCGACCTCCCGCCCGGCTGGGGCGCCCCCACCCACGGCACCACCACGGCAGCGGCCCGCGCCGGCCTCCGCATGGCCACCGACCCCCTCCTCACCCTCTTCGACGCCCCCCTGCTCGCGGAGGCGGGCCTGATCGAGGCGCGAGTCGTCCGCAAGGCGGTCCGCGCCGCCGCCTCCGGCGAACCCCTCCCCCTCCCCGGCCTGGCCGACCTCATCTCCCTCGAACTCTGGCTCCGCCGCCTCCTCTCCCGCCGAGGCACCTGCTGGACCGGCACCCCGGCCCGCGCCCGCGCGGTACCGGCGGGGATCGCTCCCCAGAGACGAGCGGTGTCCTCCGGAGGCTGAGCGGTCGGCCGAGGGGAGTTGAAGCAGTCATTCGACTGCGGGCCGTCGTGGGCTGATCGCGCAGTTCCCCGCCCCCCTGGGGAGTGGCAGTCACGCTGCCCCATTGCTCACCGCAGCTGCGGCAGGTCGTGCGGCTGAGATAGCTCCGTAGCTGCGGGCAGCCGTTCCGCCGGGCCGTCGCCCCCCAGCTGCGGGCAGCCCGTTTCGCTGGGCCGTCGTCTTCCGTAGCTGCGGGCAGTCGTTCTGCCGGGCCGTCGCCCCCCAGCTGCGGGCAGTCGTGCCGCTGGGGCGGCACGGGTGGGCGCAGCGGCACCCCGCAAGCGCGGGCGAGCGGAACCCACCCCCGCCCAGCCCCCACCCCGGGCAACTTGAAGCGGACGGTCATCAGCAAACCTCCCGGCTCAACACTCCCGCACCACAAACCCCGTGCCCCCGCCCCACCCCCCCGGCGACAATGGCCCCGTGCGGTTCAAAATCCTGGGCGTCACCCAGACCGAGGACGACCAGGGCACCCCCATACCCGTCCCCGGCCCCCGCCTCCGCGCCCTCCTCACCGCCCTGGCCCTCCGCCCAGGCCTCCCCACACCCCCCGAAACCCTCATCGACGAGGTCTGGCCCGACACCCCGCCCCAGGACGCCCCCGCCGCCCTCCAGGCCCTCATCGGCCGCCTCCGCCGCACCCTCGGCAAGGACACCATCACCTCCACCCCGGGCGGCTACACCCTCACCGCGACCCGGGACGACGTGGACCTCCACGTGTTCGAACGCCTCGTACGCCAGGCCACCACAGCCCTGCAGCAGGGCGCCGACGCCGAAACCGCCGCCCGTACCCTGGACGAAGCCCTCGCCCTCTGGCGCGGCCCCGCCCTCGCCGACCTCCCCGACCGCACCCCCGCCGCCCGCCCCGAGGCCCTGCACCTCGATGCCACCCGCGCCCGCGCCGAGGCCGACCTCCTCCTCGGCCGCGCCCGCGAAGCCGTCCCGCGCCTCAGAGAACTCACCGCCGCCCACCCGTACGACGAACCGCTGCACGCCCTCCTCATCCGCGCCCTGCGCGACACGGGCCGCGACGCCGACGCCCTCGCCGCGTACGAGACCGCCCGCCGCACCCTCGCCGACGCCCTCGGCACCGACCCGGGCCCCGAACTCCGCGCCCTCCACGCCGAACTCCTCAGCCGCCCCGAGAAGCGGTCCGAGAAGCGGTCCGAGAGCCACTCCGCAGCCCCCTTCACCCCACCCCGGCCCCCCGACCGAAACGGCAACATCCGTCCGCGTCTTACCTCTTTCGTGGGCCGGGAACCCGAGCTCGACGCCATCCGTTCCGAAGTGCACAGGGCCCGCCTCGTCACCCTCACCGGACCGGGCGGCTCCGGAAAGACCCGTCTCGCCGAGGAAGCCGCCGCCGGGCTCCCGCAGGCGTGGCTGGTCGAGCTGGCCCCGCTCGACCGGCCGGAGGCGGTACCGGGCGCGGTCGTCAGTGCCCTCGGTCTGCGCGAGACCGTGCTGATGGGCAGCGATCTGGCGACCCCGCAGGACGACCCGGTCGCCCTGCTCGTCGAGTACTGCGCCCCGCGCAGCCAACTCCTGATCCTTGACAACTGCGAGCATGTCATTGGTGCGGCCGCCGCCCTCGCCGAGACCCTCCTCACCCGCTGCCCGGGGCTCACGATCCTCGCCACCAGCCGTGAACCCCTGGGCGTCCCCGGCGAGTCGGTCCGCCCGGTCGAGCCCCTCCTCCCCGAGCAGGCGCACCGCCTCTTCAGGGAGCGTGCCGCCGCCGTACGCCCCACCGCGGCCGCCACCCTGCGAGGCCGGGACGAGGAGGCGGTCGCGGAGATCTGCCGACGGCTCGACGGCCTGCCCCTGGCCATCGAGCTGGCCGCCGCCCGGCTCCGGCTGCTCACCCCCCGGCAGATCGCCGACCGCCTCGACGACCGCTTCCGCCTCCTCACCTCCGGCAGCCGCACGGCCCTGCCCCGCCAGCAGACCCTGCGCGCCGTGGTCGACTGGTCCTGGGAGCTGCTCGACGCACCGGAGCGGACCGTGCTGCGCGAGCTGTCCGTCTTCGCGGGCGGCTGGGACCTGGAGGCCGCCGAGGCCGTGTGCACCGGCCCGGTCGCGGACGTCGTCGGCGCGCTCGTCGACAAGTCCCTGGTGGTGGCGGCCCCGTGCGAGCAGGACGGCGGCGACGGCATGCGCTACCGCATGCTGGAGACGATCCACGAGTACGCCGTCGAGCGCGCCGCCGAGGACCCGCACGCGCGCGAGGCGGCCGAGCGCCGGCACCGCGCGTGGGTGCGCGCGCTCGTGGAGAAGGCCGACCCCCTGCTCCGCTCCGCCGAGCAACTCCCGTGGATCTCCCGTCTGGAGACCGAGCTGGACAACATCCGGGTGGCGATCCAGCGCGCGATCACCACGGCCGACGAGGAGGAGGCCGCCGCGCTCTGCCTCGCCATGAGCTGGTTCTGGTGGCTGCGCAACTACCGGCACGAGGGCGCCGCCTGGGCCGACCGCACCCTGCGCCTGGGCGCTGTCCTGGACTCGCTCCCCGCCCTGCCGGCGGACCCCTCGCCCGCCCCCGCCCAGGTGCCCACGCTCATCTGCCGCTCCGTGCCCGTCCCGGCCGACCTGGCCGAGCGCATGGCGGCCCTGGACCCCGTCGACGCCGCCCTCGCCGAGCCGACCGTCGAGGAAGCACGGGAGGGCGGGCATCCGAGGTACAGGCAGCGGACGAACCTGCGGATGCTGCACCTGTTCCTGCTCTCGGAGTCCGAGCCCAGAGACGTGGAGGGCGACCCCCGCTACCAGGCCTACCTCCTCGGCATCCAGGCCCGCTTCGAGCCCGGCGGCCCGGAAGCGGCCCGGATGCCTGGGATGCTCTGGCCGCTGACGGCGTTCCAGATGCGGGACACGGTCGACGTCCGCCGCGTCCTGGACATGGCCGTCGCCAACTGCCGTGCGTACGGCGGCGACTGGGAGCTGGGCTGCATGCTGATGTTCCGTACGCACATGGCCGTCGACTCCCCCGGCGGGCTGGCCGGAGTGGACGACGACCTGGCCGAGCTGCGCGCGATCAGCCGGCGGGTCGGCGACCGCTGGATGCGGGCCCAGGTGTGCAGTGCGGTCGCCGAGGCGGAGATGGCCCGCGGCCGTTTCGCGTCGGCCGAGCGGGAGTACCGGGAGGCGCTGCGACTCGCCTACGAGGTCGGTGCGTATGCCGAGACGGCGTTCCTCATGGCCCGGCTCGCGGAGATCGGCTACCGCGTGGGTGACCTCGATGGCGCGGTGAAGGCGCTGGACGAGGCGAGCGCGCTTGCCGACCGCTACGGAACGGCGGACGCCCGGGCGTTCGTCGTACTGCTGCACGCCCACATCGCGCTCCACGACGGCGATGTCGCCCGCGCGCGCGAACTCTGCGACGCGACCCTCATGGAAACCCGGCGGGGCACCCCGCCCCCGCAGTTCATGGCGGCGCTGAACATGCTCCACGCGGACGTCACAGCAGCGGAGTCCGGCTCCGAGCACGCCCTGCCGATGTACGCCGACACGCTGCACCGGGCGTTGGCCGACCAGTGCACCGGGGCGATCACCTCGACAGTCGTGGACGGTGCGGCGGAACTGCTGTCCCGGCTCGGGGACTTCCCACGCACGGTGAGGCTGCTGGCGGCCGCCGACACCCTGCGCGGCCCCCACGCCCGCCCCGCCCCGCAACACGCGCGTGCCGAACAAGCCGAGAACGCGGCCCGTGCGGCGCTGGGCGTGGCACGCCACCGGGCCGAGCGCGCCCACGGCACTGCCCTCACGGCGGACGACGTCCTACGGGAACTCGCCGACGCCGTCCGGGCCCATCCGGCGTCCACCACCCTGCCTACGAGCAGGTGAACTTCGACTCGGCCCAGTCCGCCAGGGCCACCCCGTCGACGTGGCTGTGCGGCTCGACCACCAGCCGGACGGTTTCGCGGCCGCCCAGGTCCACATGGACCGGCACGGCGGGGTCGCCGCCCTTGACCGCCCCCGACGTCCACAGCCGGACCCCGTCGGCGTAGAGGGCGAAGGACACCTTGCCGAGCTTCAGCGTCAGGTCGTCGACGCCGACCAGCGCGTCGTAGGAGGTGCAGGCGCGGTTGAGGTCGACGGTGACGGAGGACCTGCCGTGCACGGTCACCCCGCGCGCGTACTGCCGGTCGGCGATGGACAGCCCGTAGCGCTGCCACACCCAACTGCTCGCGCCCAACCGGATCTCGGGGCCCGTGCCGTCTCCGTTGACGTCGAACGGCAGCTCGCTCAGCGGATAGACGACCGGGGCGGGCGGGGGAGTGGGCGAAGGCGTGGACGTCGGAGTGGGAGGAGGCGTCGGGCCCGGTGCCGGTGGGAGCGGCTGGGTGGGCGTGGGGGTCGGCGTCGGGGCGGACGTACGCCGTTGGGCCGGGGTGGGGGTGGGTGTCGGGGTCGGCGCCGCCGCCGGGACGATCGCCGGCGGGTCCGCCTCGGGCGACTGCGTCGTACGAGTCGGCGTGGGTGTCGGATCCTGCGGCCGGACCACGGGCGCGGAGGCCGGAGGCGCGGCCACGGGCTGCTTCGCGGAACTTTCGTCGCCGACGAGGGCGAGGGCCACCGCGGCGGCCGCCACCGCCACCACACCGGCAGCGATCCCGGCCTTCACCGGCGCCCCCAGCCCCTCCGAGACCACCGCACCCCCACCCGCCCCTGCCCCACCGGAGGAGCCACCACCGACCGCCCCACCCACACCCGCCGAGCCGGTGGAGCCACCACCCACCGCGCCCGCGGCACCCGCCCCACTGGAGGAGGCGTCACTCGCCGCCGCACCTGCGCCCGCCGCCCCGGTGGAGCCGCCGCCGGCCGCCCCACCCGCCATGCCTGCACCCGCCACGCCCGCACCAGTGCCCGCGGCACCCGCGCCTGCACCCGCCACGCCCGCACCCGCGCCCGCCACCCCCGCACCCGCAGCCACACCCGCCGCACCGGAGGAGCCACCGCCCATCACAGCAGCCGCGCCCGCCGCGCCCGCTCCAGCCCCGCTCGCGATGAGCCCCAGCGCCTTCGCGTACCCGGCGGCGCCGAACCAGCCGATGACCGCGACCGGCACCACGGCGGGGATGCTGCCGGCGACCTCCTCGATCTGGAGGGCGGCCAGCCGACACCTGGCGCACTCCTCCAGGTGTTTGCGCAGCCCGCGTTCGGCGCGGGTGCGCAGTCGGCGGCGGGCGTAGGTGCCGAGCTGGTCGGCGTAGTGGGCGCACTCCTCGTCGCTGGTGAGAGTGGCGCTGACATGGGCCTGGAGATAGGCCTGCTTGAGGCCCTCGCGGGCACGGCTGGCGAGGACGCGCGTGCCGTTGGCGTCGAGGCCGAAGAGCATGGCGACCTCGCTCGGCGACTCGTCCTCGACCTCGGTGTGCCACAGCACGGCCTGCCAGCGCTCGGGCAGCGAGCGGAAGGCCTGCATGGCCATGGACTGCTCGGCCTCGTGCAGGGCGCGCACATCGGCGCCCACGTCGAGGCCGGCCCCGAACGAGCCCATGGCCGCCGTGTCGTCCCGCTCCTCCGACGAGCGGGAGGCCTGCGCGGCGAACACCGCGAAGTCGTCGACGAGCTGCTCCCGCTTCGACGACCGCGTCCAGCCCGCGGCGACCCGCCGGACGGAGGTGAGGAGGTAGGCGCGGACGGCGTACTCGGGTCCCGAGCCGCCGCGTACCGCCTGGAGCATGCGGGCGAAGACCTCGGCGGTGAGGTCGTCGGCGGTGTGGGCGTCCCGGCAGCAGGTGCGCGCGTACCGGCGCACGGCGTCGGCATGGCGCCGATACAGCTCCTCGTACGCCGTGTCGTCGCCCGCGCGCATCCGGCCGATCAGGTCGGCGTCGGCGGCCGGCAGATCCCGGGGCGGCGGCAGGCCACCCTCGTCGGGCCGCTCCCGCTGGGCGGGCACGCCGCTCTCCGGTGAGCGCGTGCGCCTGCCCTGGCTCGGCACCTGCTCGTCCCGCCCGTCAACGCTCATCGCGGAAAGCCCCCGCCACCTGCCCACCCGGTCCCGACAACGGGTCAGAGTGCCATATTGGCTTTTGTTCAGTACCTGACGGGACAGCCTGTCCACTCGTCCGTGGGGACCTGTCGCGATCCAGTACTAACTTTCACCCGTACGGGGAAGGTTCAACTGTCCTGCTGTGGGCAGCAGTTGGGCCGCCCGAACGAAATGCCCCACATGTCCGGGCAGCGCTGACCGGGGTGCGGACGCCGACGCATCCCCACCCCGACCACCCCTTCGAGTGACCCGCGACCAGCCGCTCAGGAGGACGGGCGCGAGCGCAGTCCCTCCAGCAGGATGTCCAGCAGCCGCGCCGACGCCGCCGCCTGCTGGGCCGGGTCCGGCAGCGAGGGCGCCGCCGTCGCGATCACCAGCAGCACATCCGACACCGACACATCCGCCCGCAGTTCGCCCGCCGCCCGCGCCCGCTCCACGAGCCGGCCCACGACCTCGAGCAGCGCCGCGGCCCCGCTGTCGTCGCCCACGGAGGCGTCGGAGGCGCCAGAGGCACCCGTCGCCGCACCGTCCTCGGCGACCAGCCGCAGCTCACCGCCGCCCGGCTGGGTCCGCTGCTGCGGCACCCGCGCCTCGTCGGCCGCCGGGCCCTCGGAGCCGTCCTCGGCGAAGGCCCCGACCCGCAGCACCTGCGGCGGCAGCAGCCGCCCGGCACCCGAAGCCACCGAGGTCCGCAGGAAGCGCGACAGCGCCGACCACGGTTCGTCCTCCTGGCCGAGCGCCGCCCGCGCCTGATCGGTCAGCCGGGACGTCTCCTCCTCGGCTATCCGCCGGACCAGGACGTCCTTGCTCGGGAACCGCCGGTACACGGTCCCCACACCCACCCGCGCGCGCCGCGCCACGTCCTCCATCGGCGCGCCGTACCCCAGCTCGCCGAACACCTCGCGCGCCGCCCGCAGGACGTGCTCCAGATTGCGCTGTGCGTCCACGCGCAGCGGAGTGGTCCGCGGGCCGTCCCCGCGTCCGTTGCCCACCGCGCTCACACCGCCACCGTGCGCAAGCGCGGAAGCGGACGACCAATGCGTGTCCTGAATGTGCATGAATGATCCCCCGGTAATGACGTCTCCCCCCGGAGACTCTCCCCGCCATCGAATTCCGGGGCGCGTGGAACCGGGGACCGACTCCCGGACCCGCCCGTCGCGGACCATGGAGCGCGCTTCCCCCTGACACCCCGTCGACACGAACATAGTTGAGAGGCAGTCAATTCAGAAGGGGCAGGTTCCGCACGGAGCGCCCCCCGATCGGAGTACGGGTCGTATACGTCCCGATTACGCCACTTCCCGCACCCCGGCGCACACCCGCTGACCTGCGCACCTGCCCCATACGCCAGTCTTTCGGCCAACCACGTGCCCGCATGGCTCGCGGTCACACAAATTGTCGGGGCTGTGGACAAACTCCGGCGCCGGGTGCGTCATGGGATGGTGAAGGAACGTGCGCGCATTCTCGTTGTCGGCGGCGGCTACGTCGGGATGTACACGGCACTGCGGCTCCAGCGGAAGCTGAAACAGGAACTCGGCCGGGGCGAGGCCGAGATCACGGTCGTCACGCCCGACCCGTACATGACCTACCAGCCGTTCCTCCCCGAGGCCGCCGCCGGCGCGGTCTCCCCCCGGCACGTCGTCGTCCCCCTGCGCCGCGTCCTGCCGCACTGCCGGGTCGTCGTCGGCGAGGTCACCGCCATCGACCACGCCAAACGCACCGCCACCCTCACCACCCTCGCCACCGAGGAAGAGGGCACCGGCCCCCAGCAGCTCACGTACGACGAGCTCGTCCTCGCACCCGGCTCCGTCTCCCGCACGCTTCCCGTCCCCGGCCTCGCGGACTACGCCATCGGCTTCAAGACCGTCGAGGAGGCCATCGGCCTGCGCAACCACGTCATCGAACAGATGGACATCGCCTCCTCCACCCGCGACCCCGCCATCCGCGACGCCGCCCTCACCTTCGTCTTCGTCGGCGGCGGGTACGCGGGCGTGGAGGCACTCGGCGAACTCGAGGACATGGCCCGCTACACCACGCGCTACTACCACAACGTCAAGCCCGAGGACATGAAGTGGATCCTCGTCGAGGCCTCCGACCGGATCCTGCCGGAGGTCGGCGAGGAGATGGGCCGCTACACCGTCAGCGAACTGCGCCGCCGCAACATCGACGTACGCCTGAACACCCGCCTGGAGTCCTGCGCGGACCGCATCGCCGTCCTCAGCGACGGCGCCCGCTTCCCGACCCGTACGGTCGTGTGGACCGCCGGCGTCAAACCCCACCCCGTGCTCGCCGCCACCGACCTCCCCCTCACTGAACGAGGTCGGCTGAAATGCACCCCCGAGCTCAGGATCGACGGCGTCACGCACGCGTGGGCGGCCGGAGACGCGGCGGCCGTCCCCGACGTGACCGCCGCCGAAGCAGGCAGGGAGACCGCCCCCAACGCCCAGAACGCCGTCCGCCAGGCCAGGCTCCTCGGCGACAACATCGTGCGCTCGCTGCGCGGCGAACCCCTCGAGACCTACTCCCACAAGTACGTCGGCTCCGTCGCCTCCCTCGGCCTGCACAAGGGCGTCGCCCACATCTACGGACGCAAGCTCAAGGGCTACCCCGCCTGGTTCATGCACCGCGCCTACCACCTCAGCCGCGTGCCCACCTTCAACCGCAAGGCGCGCGTGCTCGCCGAATGGACCCTGGCCGGGCTCTTCAAACGGGAGATCGTCTCCCTGGGATCCCTCGAACATCCCCGCGCGGAGTTCGAACTCGCTGCCGGTGGAAAGCCTTCTGACGAGGCTTCCGACGACCCGAAGGGGTCGTCCTGACCGGATCCAGGAACTCCCCCGACCGCCCCCACGTCTGACGAATGTCGGCCGGGACCGCGGCCACACTGCCAGACTGCTTGCTGCTCACAGAGGCTGTTCCCAAGTGCTCCACTCCCCGGGTGCTGCAACAATGTGCGGCCACCGCCGCGCGGCCCCCGGAGCCCAGGCCGGGCCCGGAGCCGGCCGACGACGACTACACGAGGCAAGGATTCGTGAACTTCACGCGCTGGAGCGCCCGGCTCCCCGGAACTCAGCGCCGCGCCGCCGCGCGGGCCGAGCACACGGTCACCATCACGGACCGGCGGAGCGAGGGCTCCGTACCCGCGGCCCGCGCCGAACAACTGACCGACGATCCGCCCCCCGTGCCGGCCGTCGACGAACTCCCGGTCCGTGAGGTCCTCGACCGCGTCCCGGCCCTCGTCGCCCTCGTCCACGGCATCGACCACCGCCTCGCCTACGTCAACGACGCCTACACGGCGGCCTTCGGCCCACGCCCCTGCGGCGAACCGGCCGCCGAGGCCCTCCCGGAACTCCGCGACCTCGGCCTCATGCCCCTCCTCGACCAGGCCCAGCGCAGCGGCAAGCCCCGCACCCTGAAGTCCCGCAAGGCCCCCGACGGCCGCCACTACACCTTCACCTGCACCCCGGTCGCCGAAGACACCGGCGAAGGCGCGGGCAGCGCCGTTCTCATCTTCGCCACCGACGTCACCGACCATGCCGAGGCCGCCGAGCGCCTGCGCGCCAGCGAGCGCCGCCAGCGCGAGACCGCCGTCACCCTCCAGCGCTCCCTCCTCCCCCAGGAGCTCGAACAACCGGACGACCTGCGGATCGCCGCCACCTACCAGCCCGGCGGCACCGAAGCAGCCGTCGGCGGCGACTGGTACGACGTCATCACCCTCGGCGGCGGCCGTACCGCCCTCGTCATCGGCGACGTCATGGGCCGCGGCGTCCGCGCCGCCGCCGTCATGGGCCAGCTCCGCACCGCCGTACGCGCCTACGCCCGCCTCGACCTCCCCCCGCACGAGGTCCTCAACCTCCTCGACGGCCTCGCCACCGAGATCGACGCCAACCAGATCGCCACGTGCGTGTACGCCGTCCACGACCCGAACGAGGGACGGCTGGTGTACGCCTCGGCCGGCCACCTCCCCATCCTGGTCCGCGACGACCAGGGCCACGTCCAGCGCGCCGACGAACCCACCGGCCCGCCCCTCGGCACCGGCGGCTGGATGCACGCCTCCGGCTCCATCCCTCTCGGCCCCGGCTCCACCGCCGTCCTCTACACGGACGGCCTGGTCGAGCGGCGCGACGAGGACCTCGACGAAGGCATCGCCTCCCTCGAACGTGCCCTGGCCGGCGCCACCGGCACCCCCCAGGTCGTCTGCGACCGTCTGGTCCGCTCGGCCGGCGTCACCGCCGACCACGACGACGACGTGGCCGTCCTGGTCCTCCAGCACCCCGCCCGCACCGGCGCCGACAGCGAACTCTTCCGCAACGCCGCACTGGAACTCCTCGGCGGCGTCGAAGCGGCCCCACGCGCGCGTGCCTTCGCCTCCGGCGTCCTCACCAGCTGGCGCTTCCCGCCCGACCTGCACGACCTCGGCGTCCTCGCCACCAGCGAACTCGTCGCCAACTCCCTCCAGCACGGCATCCCGCCCATGCGGCTGCGCCTGCGCCGCACCGACCGCCGACTGATCATCGAGGTCACCGACGGCGACGACCACCTCCCGCGCCGCCGCCGCGCCGAACCGGGCGACGAGTCCGGCCGGGGCATCGCGATCGTCGCCACGATCGCCTCCAACTGGGGCAGCCGACGCACCCCCGGTGGCGGAAAGGCGGTGTGGTGCGAGTTCGTCCTGCCGAGCACCTAGGCGAACCCGTCCCCCGGTGCTAATTGCTTCCCAATGGCAGACGCAACGGGCTTTCACCTCAAGGGAAGCGCCCCCGAGCGCTACGAACACTACGTCGCGCCCCTCATGGCGCCCTTCGTCACCGCACTCGTGGACGCCGCGGACCTCTACCCCGGCGCCACCGTCCTCGACCTCGCCTGCGGCACCGGCTTCGCGGCCCGTGCCGCAGCCCCGCAGGTCGGTCCTGCCGGACGGGTCTTCGGCGTCGACATCGACGAGGACCGGCTGGAAGTCGCGCGGGCCCGCCACCCCCGCCTGTACCCGGACATCGAGTTCACCGCGGCACCCGCCGACGACATCCCCCACCGCGACCAGGCCTTCGACGTGGTCCTGTGCCAGCAGGGCGCCCAGTTCTTCCCCGACCTCGACGCGGCCCTGCGCGAAGCCGCCCGCGTCACCCGCCCCCAGGGCCGCTTCGCGGCCACCGTCTGGACCCGTATGGACGAGTCCCCGTACTGCGTCGCGCAGCACCACGCCCTGCGCAAGCACGGCGGCCCGGACGCGGCGGCCACCTACCGGACGGCCTTCTCCTGCACCGCCGAACGCCTGACCGACTCCCTGCGCCGGGCGGGCTACGGCACCACGACCCACCGCGACATCACCTTCGACATCGAGCTCTTCCCGCTGGAGGAGCTGGTCCCCGCCCATCTCTCCGCCCTCTCCCCGAGCCGGGCGATGACCGAGCAGACCCTCATCGAAGCCGCCCACACCATCCGCGCCCACCTCCCCGAGGGCACGAGCACCTTCCCCTTCACCGCGACCCTGGTGACAGCGATCCGCTGATCACACAAAAAGGCGGCCGTCGTCCTCAGAACGACGGCCGCCCTCGGCTTCCGGCCCTCACGCCTCCGCGGCCACGGGCTCCACCACGGCCCCACCCTTGGCCACCACCCGATTCCGCACCAGCCACGGCTGATCCTGTACGGCGGTCAGCTGCCGCCCCAGCCGTACGGCGAGGTAGGTGATCCCCAGCGAGAACAGCAGGAACGTCACGATGTACGGCGCGTGCAGCGAGGCCCCCATCGGCCCGCCCACCGCGGGACCGACGGCCAGCGCGAGCTGCTTCACCAGGGCGAAAGCCGAGTTGTACTGCCCGGCCATCCCACTCGGCGCCAGATCGGCGACCAGCGGCGCGACCGTCGGCGACAGCATCGCCTCACCCAGCCCGAACAGCGCGTACGTCGACACGAACGCCGCCGTCGCCATCTCCTGGCTGCCGTGCCCGAGCCCCGCGTACCCGGCGACGACCCACGCCACGGCCCAGATCAGTCCCACGGCCGCGATCACCCGCGACCGCTTCTGCCGCTCGACGAACTTCAGCACCGCGAACTGGGCGACGACGATCATGGCGGTGTTGGCGGCCAGCGCGGTCCCCAGCGCGGAGGTCGAGATGCCGGCGGCTTCTACTCCGTACGCACTCAGCCCCGACTCGAACTGGCCGTAGCAGGCGAAGAACAGCACGAAGCCCAGAACGGACAGCTGCACCATGGCCCGATTGCGGAGCAGCTGCCGCCAGCTGCCCTTGGCGGACTGCCGGGGCGCGTCCCCGACCCGAGGCGCGGACGGCACCCGCACCGTCGCCATGATCACGACCAGCAGCAGGAACATCGCCGCCTCGATCGCGAACAGAAGGGTGAAGGAGGACACGCGCGTGGTGTCGACGAGATGCCCGCCGATGAGCCCGCCGACGCCCAGCCCGAGGTTCTGCAGGAAGAACTGCATGGCGAACGCCCGCGACCGCGTCTCCGTCGTCGAGCAGTCCACGATCATCGTCGCCAGCGCCGGCTGCATCACCGCCTGCCCGGCCCCGAGCGCGGCAGCCGAGGCCAGCACGGTGCTGGCGCTGCCGGCCAGCCCCAGGCTCAGCGCGCCGAGAGCTGCGGTGACCAGGGCGGCGAGCAGGACCGGCAGTGGACCGCGCCGCACGATCGCCCGTCCGGCGAACGGCAGCACGATCAGCGCGGCCACGGCGAAGACGGCGAGCACGAGTCCCGCCGTCATGGCACCAAGACCCCGCACCTGCGCCACATAGACGTACAGGTAGGGGACGGTGAAACCGAGCCCGAACGCGCTGAGTGCGTTGCCCACGTGGATCCGGCGCATCGCTGCGCCCTTCGCCCTGGTCACGTTCACCTCTCTCACTAGTTAGATGTGAAGACTTCAAAGCTAAACTTCGAAGCTAAAGAGTATATTCCGAAGGACTTCAAGGCAAAGTCGCCGCATGCGATACTGCGGACATGGCCGAGCCCCCCGGCGCCACTGAGCCGACCCTCGAAGAGCAGATCGCCGCCTATCAGCGCGAGTTCAGGGGCCTCGACCCCCAGGTCGAGAAGATCGTCTCGGCCCTCTCCCGCCTCAACCGCCGCATGAACGTCGCCTACGGCCGCCAGACCGCCGAGCTGGGCATCAGCAGCGCCGAGTGGGAGGTCCTCAAGGCCCTCGTCCTCTCCGGCGCTCCCTACCGCCTGGGCCCCAGCGATCTGGCCAAGCGCCTCGGCCTGACGCCGGCCGCGATGACCCACCGGATCGACCGCATGGTCACCGAAGGACTGGTGACCCGGGAACGGGACGAGTCCAACCGCGTGCGCGTCATCGTGGAGCTGACGCCGGAGGGGAGGGAGAAGTGGCTGGAGGCGATGCGCCTGGCCACGGTCTTCGAGGAGGACCTGCTCCAGGACCTCTCCCCGGGGGAGCGCACAACCCTCGGCGAGGTCCTGACCAGGCTCCTGCGCCGGGTGGAGCACGCCCAGCCGGACGCCGGCGGCCGGCTCAGCGACCTGGACTGAGGCCGCCGGGAGCACCCTCGAAAAGATCTTGACAAGGGGTGCTTGACACTGCCCTGTGCGGTGGGTAGAGTTCTTCGGGTTGTCGGGGAGCCGGAACGGTTCTTCGATGACACTCCCGCCGCTCAAGCGGCACTCAAACCATCAGCACGATCTCCCGACGGGGTTGAATTTCGGCGTGCCCGAATTCAATTCGAATCGGGCCCGGCAGCTCGATTAGGAACTGCCGAGCGGATCCGCTAAGGTTTGAGACGTCGGAACGGCCCGAGAGCCGCGAAGACAACCCCCTCTGACTGGGAATCAGACGCCGAAAGGATCTGATAGAGTCGGAAACGCCGGAAAGGGAAACGCGAGAGCGGGAACCTGGAAAGCACCGAGGAAATCGGATCGAGAAAAGATCTGATAGAGTCGGAAACGCAAGACCGAAGGGAAGCGCCCGGAGGAAAGCCTGAGAGAGTCTCTCGGGTGAGTACAAAGGAAGCGTCCGTTCC
>NZ_JBIWGA010000013.1:251696-295158 GCF_044763345.1 Streptomyces sp. NPDC096132 | reverse complement strand
CACGGCCGAGTACTCACACCCTCCCGAACGGCCGAATCGTCACATCGGTCACGCCCGGCCAGGACACCTCAACAAGATCGTGTTACAAGCTCTTACGGGCGAAGAGGCCGTGCCATTCGCGTGCCAGATCCTGCGGGGAACCACGGGGAACAGCGGGAAGCTGCCCGCGGTGCGTCCCAGGACACCAACGTGACTCCGCCGCAGGTCAGCGCAGCAACCGCCGCCAAAGAACCCAAGCTTCCCAAGCTCATGGTGGGCAGCCAGCCAACCAATCACGCCGTCTTGCTGCATGCAGCACCATCAGCGCGGATCATGAGGCGATGGATGAGGGGATAGCAGCATTGATCGCCGGCGCCGCTGCAGCGGTCGGCGGTGTGGTGGGAGCCTTCGGCGGCGGAATCATGAGCGCACGGGGTAGCGAGCGAGCAGCGGAGACGGCAGCAACGGCCGCCTTGCGGCAGGTCCAGGATCAAGGTGCTGTCGAACATGCTCACTGGGTCAGCGACAGACCCTGTACGCGCGAGTCGTAGAGCTCTACGTGACGGCCGGAGTGGACTTGGTGGCGGCTGCGAAGCAGTTGAAGCAAGGGACACCGCTCGGTGAGCCCGATAAGCAAGACATGCGAGCCACGGTCGTGGCCCTCGAAGCCGCGATAAGTCAGCTGGCGCTCTGGGGGCCACAGCCAGTGCAGGACATCGGAGGTGAGCTCAGGACTCGCATCAGGCGCGCTGCTGGGACGCTGTTCTCGTGGAGCGATGCTGCGGCCCGGGAACCTGATCAGGCTCACTTACTCACGGCAAGTCAGGAGGGAGCACGGCGGCAAGAGCTTGAAGGCTGGCGCACCGAATATCGCAGTGACCTCAGAACCGCAGCCGAGACCTACAACGAGTTCGTTCGCGTCGCTGGCCAAACGCTGCAAAGTGCCACCGCGCTTGCCCATCGAGCAGACGCGTCCGCATGCTGAGGGCACATTGGACGCGCTGAGACCCGACTGACGAGTGGAGCCTGGGCCGTCCCTGGGCCGTCCGAGGACGCTCAACAGTGGCCGAGGGCGACCAATGACGACCACCAGGCACTCAAGCCCACCGCCCCTGACCAGCAAAAACCCAGCTCACCAAGATTCCCGGCAACACCCAGGGCAAGAAGAAGTAAGGCCGCATCAGTAAGCCCCCGACCTGCGGTTTCTTGGCAGGATGGGGGCTTTTTGGTGGGCTAGGCTGCAACGGCGGACGCGGACGTCGAGGACGATCAGCAGCGCCACTGGGATGGCGATCTCGGCCGGAGCGTCGCCCAGGGGCAAGCGCCCCGCTGGCGGTACCGATGAGCGCGATCCACCAGCCACAGGGACACATGTCGACGGTGACACCTGTGCATGGACCACGGGGCTCCTGGTGTGTTCGGTTCCCTAGAAGTCCAATCGTCTCAGGTCAGCAGCGCCATCGGTTTCTTGATCAAGTATCGGACAGCCCACCGAGAGTCACGGTTCGGCCGTCGTCGGAAAGCGGTGCGAGGAGCGGCGGCGTGGTCGTTGGTCGTGGGGCTCGTACGGATCGGCCAGCTCCGGCCGTCACAGTCCGGCCTGGGGGGGGGCGGCGCGCCCGGCGAAGAACCACCGACCGGGGCCGGCGTGACGTACTAGTTCAGGTGCTGCTGCCGAGGAGCAACGTGCGGTGCTGCAGGGCCAAATGAAGCAGTGCGGCTGGTATTGGGGAGAGCTGGGGTGACGCGAGCAGGTCGCGGACCGTGTCTGCTTCCAGCGGCAGGCCCGTAATAGTGCTGCCACGCGGTCCGCTGATGAGGATGCCTTCGCTGGTGCGCTCGACCATCGAGGCGAAGAGTGTGTCGAAGACGTCGGCATCAAATACTGCGGTGGTCAGGAGACAGGGAACTAGGTTGTGCGCCTCGATGCCCATGCCGAAGTTCCATACCTTCAGGCGGCCGTCGGCTATGGCTCTAGTGAAGTCGCAGTAGGGAGGCGCGTCATAGTCGATCTCAGAGCCGCCTGCGCCGGTTGCCTCCGGGGCGCCGAGAAGTTCCTCGTTGAACTCCCGCATGATGTTCCGCCACAGGTCCAGATCCCGTCGGTGGCCAAGGGGTGAAAAAGACGCGGGCTGGAAGATTCCACCGGGAATTACGTTGTAGGTCTCTTCACCTGTCGCAACCTGCCCGGACGTACGGTAAATGAGAAAGAACGTGCCGTGTCCGGGGGCTGTACGCCGGACCGTGAGAGTACCGATCGAGGGAATAGCGCCGCGTCGTGGCAGAGACAGGGGATCTGACATCAGCAGAGCCCTCATGGGCAATCGGCGAAGGGACGGTGCTGTCGTTCCCCTCCCGGCAGCGCGGGCCAGTTCATGAAAGAGCGCCTCGCCCTGGTCCACGAGGTCGAAGTACCGACCTGGGCCGAACGACATCACCGGACCATCGGGGTGCTGCCAGTCGGCATGGAGCAAACGGAATGCCGACCGATTCTCAAAGAGAGCTGGCCGCATAAGCGCGTCGAGTGCTTCGGCGTAACCGGAATACTTGCTCCACCGCGTGCGTCGCGGTAGAACTCTTCGAGCTGCGGACCGTAGAGCACGATCTTCTGGTCGTCCAGCCTCTTCCCAGAGCAGACGGACCCGGTCGATTGGCAGCGGAACAGGTGGGCGCAACGTCGGAGTTGTTAATACCGCGCTGCCACCGATTCGCTCTAGCTGCGGCATTGCGGCAGTGTGGAGGTCAGCCGCCATGTTGGCTATCCGACCGAGGCTCTCTCGAAACTCGGTTCTTACCGCTCGGAAACGGTCCTGCGACGCTTTCACATTTGTATCGTCCAGAGCACGCCAGGCGTAGTAGCCGCCAGCGATCCCTGCAACGCTCGCCAGCGCGCCGATGCCTTGAAGTATGTCGCTACCACTCATACGGCCCTCGCCTCCTGAGGCCACGCCACTCGTCCTCGCAGGCATGATCTCAGTCACCGGGTTACTTGGAGAAGTAATCAGAGACGCCCGTATCGGGTTGCGTGCGTCGCTCGCAGTGTCCGGGGCCAGTTGGCCACTCAGCTTCCTTCCGTCCCGCCTCAGCTCAGCCTGTTTCAAGTACGGTCTAGGCCACTTCACTGCAAGCCGCCTGCTACCCGCTACTCGGTGAGTCGACGCGAACGACCGTGGACCAGCAATGGACGAAGGGCCACCAAGTACGCCGACGCAGCGTTGTAACCAGCAAGAAATGCGACAAGCTCAATCGCCCTCCAGAGCCGTGTACGCAGGTTCGAATCCTGCCGGGGCACCCTGTGTGAGGCGCCTTAGACGCCATCTCACGTGGTGAGTCTGGCGAGCTGCTTGTAGCAGATCAGGATGGCGGCAAGACCGAGGAAGGCGGCGAAGTGGCGGCTCTTGCGTTCGTAGCGGACGGTCAGGCGCCGGTAGTTGAACAGCCAGGAGATGCTGCGCTCGACCTTCCAGCGGTAGCGGCCCAGGCGTCCGCTCGACTCGATGCCGCGTCGCGCGATCTTGGGTGCGATGTTCCGGTGCCGCAACCAGTGGCGGAGCTCGGGATAGTCGTAGCCCTTGTCCGCGCGGAGCTTGGCGGGTCTGCGGCGTCGGGGCCCGCGGCGCGAGGCACGGCGGGGATGGCCATGACCAGCGGTTTGAGGGCAAGGCTGTCATGGGTGTTGGCGGCGGAGACCGCGGTGACCAGCGGCAGCCCCTGGGCGTCGGTCAGGATGTGAAGCTTGGCGCCGGGTCTGCCCCGGTCGACCGGATTCGACCCGACGAGCTGGCCCCCCCTTTTCGCCCGGATCGAGGCAGAGTCGACCAGGGCGGCAGACCAGTCGATCGCTCCTGCGGCGCCAAGCCGGTCGAGGACTCGGTGTGGAGGCGCCGCCGCAAGCCGGCGCTTGTCCAGGCGGCGAACCGGCGGTGTGCGGTGGCCGGACTCACGCCGAAGCAGGGCGGCAATCGACGCCAGGCACACGACGTGGTCAGCGCGTACACGATCGCGCAGAACACCTTCCGGTCCGCCACCGGAGCCGTTCCGCCGCCCTGGCGACGCGGCTGAAACGGCGGTATCAGCGGCGCTGCTATCTCCCACAGCCCGTCAGGAACCAGATCACGCTCAAGATCCATGGCCACAGTGGACGCTCATGCCTCAGGGCGGCCACGCCCGACGCCGGGCCGTCCGGGAGCGGTGGTTGGTTGCCCAGCCCGCTCTTCTAATCTGTTGGCGTGATCGACTACGACGAATCCGGCCGTCCTGTGGTCCAAGTGGGAGACTCCGGTCCTGCCCGCCTACTGCTCTCGGAGCCGACACGACCGTTCGAGGACGAACCAACGCTCGACTTCCTCATCAGGGCCTGCGGGCCATGGGGAAACGTCGAGACCTCGGTACAGACCTGGGACGGCGACGACCTCGACACCTTCCTCACCTCGCTTGCCGAAGACTTCCGGGGCTGGGAAGGAGTACGTACCTGGCACTCCCTCTGTTACGACCTGACCCTCTCAGCGGAGCACCGCCCCGGTGGCTACGTCCAACTGACTTGGGGCATCCACGACCGAGCGCCTTCGGAGGAATGGCACTTCGCGACCACCACGGTGCACGCAGCAGGCGAGGACATACGCAACCTCGCCGTCGAGATCCACACACTCATTGCGGGCGTCACGAAGTAGGCCCGAAGAGGAGCGCCTCACCACGTGAGATGACGCCTTAAGACCCCGTGACCGGCGGAAACGCTGAGTGCGGGGTCTTTGCGTAGGCGCAGGCGTATTCCGCCCGGAGGGTGGGATGTCGGGTCCGCGGGCGCGCTGGAAGGGATCTTGGAGCATTGTCGCGGGTGACGAGGGCTCTCGATGCTTCCCCTGGCTGACGAGGCAGCCGCCCGGCACGGACAGGAACCCGGTGTGTGTCAGAGGTCTGCGCTTGGATGAGCGGATGACCGTTCAAGATGTTGCTCGGCAGTTGCCCGAGATAGCCGTCCTCCGTGAGCACTGCCGTTCCCTGGCCATGCTGGAGGCGGTCCTTAGCCCTGAACGGGGTGATCGGTACTACTCCTTTGATGACCGCTGGTCCGAGGAGGAGTCGATGGGCTCGATGCGGGACGGGTCGGGCGGCGAGTACTCGATTGCCTTCTCGGCCGCCGGCGCCTACATCCGAGGGTTCGATCATGAATCGGCCATGAGCCCCTACGCGGGGGACGGGCCATGGCCCGGGGTGCTCGATGAGGTTCCCGATGTCTTCCGGTCGTGCGTGGAGGAGCCCGCCTTCTCGGATGAGGACGGGATGCCTGTCGTCACCGCTTGTATGTGGCGAGAGACGGGGGACGGCGGGTGGAGGACTGGGACGATCGACTTTCCCGACAAGGGAGACCCGGATGGCGCCGGGCGTCTCTTCCAGTTGTTGGTTGACCGCTCGCCTGAAGGGTTTCAGCGGTGGGCCGAGGACTACTACGAGGTCCCGGTTGATCTGGAGGCCGTTCGGCATGTGTTGTCTTCCCGTGTACTGACCGAGAGCGTCGTCAGCGCGTTGAACCCGGGGGTCACTCTGGCCGACCTTGCGCAGGACATCGCGGGGATTGGCTATCCGTTGAGGTGAGGCATTCACCGACGACGAGGCCATGGGACACGGTTCAGCCCGGCATTCCCCGCTCCGCCAAGCCGCTCTCGTAAGCGATGATCACCAGTTGGGCGCGGTCGCGGGCGTGGAGTTTGGAGAGGAGGCTGCTCACGTGGGTTTTTACGGTGGGGAGGCTGATCACCAGGTGGGTGGCGATCTCGGCGTTGGAGAGGCCGTTCGCGATGAGGATCAGGACTTCCTGTTCCCGTTTGGTCAGGCCCACCAGTTTCGGGGCGGGGCGTAGGGGCTCGGGGGTGGTGGAGAAGTTCGCGATGAGTCGGCGGGTGACCGAGGGGGCCAGGACGCCCTCGCCGGTGGCGATGACGCGGATGCCGGCGACCAGGTCGGACGGGGAGGCGTCCTTCAGCATGAAGCCGCTGGCTCCTGCCTGGAGGGCCGGGTAGACGTACTCGTCCATGTCGAACATGGTGAGGGCGAGCACCCGGACGCCGGTCAGGGTCTCGTCGGAGCAGATCGCTCGGGTGGCCGCGATGCCGTCCATGACGGGCATGCGGAGGTCCATCAGGACCACGTCCGGTTTGAGTCTGCGGGCCAGTTCGACAGCGGCGGCGCCGTCCGATGCCTCGCCGACCGCCTCCATGCCGGGGGTGGAGTCGACGAGGACGCGGAAGCTCCCGCGGAGCAGTGCCTGATCGTCCGCGATCAGTACTCGGACCGCCTCGGCCATCCCGCTGTCCTCGCAAGGTGTGCTGTCTTGGTCGTGGGGTCAGCCACGGAGTCAGCCAGCCACCCTAGCAGCGGGATTTCCGGCAACGTCCGTCGTGTGGAGTGGTTTTGGACAGCTCGTCGGCAGCTCGACCACCCCCGTCCCCCCGACCTCGATCCTCGTCCCGTACCCCTCCGAGAGGGCGGCGAAGTCCGTCAGGATTTCCTTGGTGAGCGGGGCATCCGCCAGGCGGGGGCGGCCTCGGTGGTGGACCGGGTGGCCGTGGCCCAGGTCGATCGGGTGGAGGTCGATCGTGGTGAGGGTGCCGGCGTCGAAGGTGAGGACGGGGAGCAGGGACTGCCAGTAGCGGCGGTGGGGAGCGAAGAGGCGGCGGCCGTTGGCGGAGAGGGTTGCGAAGTAGTGGCCGGGGGTGGGGTGAGGGGCGCCGGGGGCGGTGACCTTCGCGTAGTCCTCGGCGGGGATGTGGTCGGCCAGTTCGATCTGGCTGACGATGTTGCCGAGGCTGTAGAAGATCGGTTTGCCGTGGTGGAGTTCGAGGCCCCGTAGGAGGTGGGGGCCGTGGCCGACCACGACGTCGGCGCCCTCGTCGATCATGCGGTGGGCGAACTCGCGCAGGAACTCGCCGGGGGTGTCCGGGGTCGGGCCGGGCTCGTGGGAGTGCACGCTGACCAGCACGAGGTCCGCGCGGCGTCGGGCCTCGGCGACCCAGCGGGCGATGTCGTCGAGGTCCTTCGGGTCGCAGGCCGTGGTGAAGCCGGGGGTGTCGGCGGCCTGGAAGCGGGTGCCGAACAGGGTGAGCCGGTCGGGGCCGGGCATGGCGGGGTCGAAGCCGAGCAGGGTGCGGGCCTCGGCCCGCCGGGCGCGCAGGCCGGTGTCGCCGTCGATCTCGCGGAGGACGTCGAGTTGGGCCGGGGTCACGTGCAGGGTCGCGGTGTAGCGCAGGGGGTTCAGGCCGGGGCGGCCCGGCAGGTCCGGGGAGGGGGCGGCCGCCTCCTGGCCGGGGAGGAAGGTGGAGCTGCAGGAGATCACGGCGAGGCTGCCGCCGGGGCGGTCGACGTAGACGGGTCGTCGTGCGGCGGTGAGGTCGGCGCCGATCCCGGCGTGGGGGATCCCCTTGGCGGTCAGCAGGTCGGTGGTGCCGAGGACGCCCTCCGTGCCGAGGTCCAGTGCGTGGTTGTTGGCGCAGCCGAGGACTGTGAAGCCGGCCCTCGTGATCTCGTCCACCACACCTGCGTCCGCGATCAGGCCGCCGCCGCTCGCCGCGTTGTGCACGGGGTGGCCGCGCCCAGTGGCGGGGACCACCTCCAGGTTGGTGAAGGCGAAGTCCGCGCTGTGCAGCAACCCGTGGAGTTCCTCGGCGGCGGGGGCGGAGGTGATCAGCGCTCCTCTGGTCGCCATGCAGTCGCCGGAGAGCGCCAGCGTCAGCCGGCTCATTTCCGGGCCTCCGTCACCGCGCGGGTGAGGGCGGCGGCCGGGTCGGAGCCGGTGACCTCGACGCGCTCGCCGTCCACCAGGACGGTCGGGGTCAGGGCGACCTCGCGGGAGGCGGCGTAGTCGGAGACGTACCCGACCCAGGGCGTGTACGTACGGTCCTGGACGCAGCGTTCGAAGGCGTCGCCGGTGATGCCGGCGTCCCGGCCCGCGGCGATCAACTGGGCCTCGCTGAGGCCCGGTCCGCCTTCCGGGGGCTGCTGCGCGAACAGTACGCCGGTGTACTCCTCGAACTTGTCCTGGTCGGCCGCGCAGGCGGCGGCGGAGGCGGCCCGGGTCGAGTAGCCGGCGGGGCTGCTGCGTTTGTCGAGGAAGGTGACGGGGTGGTAGACGACGCTCACGTCGCCGCTCGCCTTGAGGGTGCGCAGTGCGCCGGCCAGGGACTTCTCCGTACGGCGGCACTCGGGGCAGAGGTAGTCGAGGTAGACGTCGATCCGTACCGTCCCCTCGGAGGCGACCAGGCCCGCCTTGTCGTCGGAGACGGCGGCGGGGACCCGGCTCGGGGCCTTGTCCGGCGCGGTGTTGGTGGCACGGACCAGACCGGCGCCGACCAGCGCGGCACCGACGACCACCACCACGGCCACGAGCGAGACCACCAGGGTGCGCCGCCGACGGTGGCGCCTGCGCACCATCTCCTCGACCATGACGTCCGTCGACTGCATGTCTATCCCTCCTTCGCGTCCAGGACCCAGCGGTCCAGCGCGTATCGGGTTCGCGGATTGCGGATCAGCAGGGCGGCCGCGCCGAGGAAGACGAGGTCGCGGGCGATGTCGACGGCGTAGCCGCGCTGGGCCCCGCTGGTGACGGTGCCCGCGCCGCCGAAGCAGCCGCAGTCGATGGACAGTCCCCGGGCCCACACCGAGGCGATGGCGGCGATGTACGTCACCATCAGCACGGCGGTGGCCGCCGCCACGGCCCGGGTGGCGAGTCCGGCGATCAGCAGGGCTGCGAGCGCCAGTTCGATGAACGGCAGTGCGCCGCCGATGAGTTGGGCGGCGCCGTCGGGGACGAGCCGGTAGAGGGCGACCGTACGGCCGGACTCCGTGAGGTCCCTGGCCTTCACCAGGCCGGCGTAGCCCAGGACCCCGGCCAGCAGCAGGCGCGCGGCGGTGCCCAGCCAGGGGTGCGTGAAAAGCACCGCCGGCTTCCCTCTCCTGTTCTCGACGGCCCTGTCCTCGACGGGCCCGTCGCTCACGGCCCCGTTCACGGCGTCCGCGAGAAACGGTAGGTGGCCAGGCCCAGCGCTACGGCGGTGAGGGCGGCCAGCAGGCCCAGTTCCGCGATCACGGGCGGGTTCCAGTCGCCCAGCATCAGCCGGGTCTGGTCCGAGGTGAGCACGTCGGGGCCCGGCAGGGTGCGGCGGACCGCGTCGACGCCGTAGGTGAGCGGGTTGAGCTTGACGACGGCGTCGAGCCAGCCCGGCAGTCCGTTCGGCGGGAACATCGCGCCGGAGAAGAACATGAGGGGCATCAGGCTCAGGTTCACCACGATCTGGAAGGTGTCGACCTGCCGGATCGTGACCGCGGCGAGCAGTCCGAGCGCGGTGAACATCAGCGAGACCAGCAGGATCTCCAGCAGGACGACCAGCAGCATCGGCGTGTAGCGGATGCTCGCTATGCCGCCGACCGACAGGACCATGAGGCCGTAGATCCCGCCCGTGGTGGCTCCGCCGAGCGCGAGGCCGAGGACGATGCTGGAGCGCGGGAACGGCGCGACGAGCATCTGGCGGAGCACGCCGAGCCGGCGGTCCCACACCAGGGAGATGCCCACCGCGATCGCCGGGGCCTGCACGGACATGACCAGCGTGCCGGGGAACAGGTAGGCCCGGTAGTCGTTCAGCTGGGCCTTGCCGAGGCTGGAGGACGCCGCGTCGAGGCCGGTGCCGAGCACGACGAGGAACAGCAGTGGCGTCACCAGGCCCATGGCGAGGCGTACGGGGTTGTGCCGCAGCCGGGTCATCTCCCGCCGCCACAGCAGCGCGTACGGCCGGAAGGACGAACCCCGCCCGGTGGTGGCGGGCACCTCGGCGGGGGCCGCCCGGCCGGGGGGAGTCTCCAGGACGGTGTCGGTCGGGCTCATCGCGGTCCCTCCAGGGAGGTCTCGGTCCGGCTCATCGGAGTCCCTCCAGGACGGTCTGAGATCCGGCTCGTCGCAGTCCCTGCAGGACGGTCTCGGTCCGGCTCATCGGAGTCCTCCAGGACGGTTTGGGGTCCGGCTCGTCGCAGTCCCCCCAGGACGGTCCGAGATCCGGCTCGTCGCAGTCCCCCCAGGACGGTCCGAGATCCGGCTCATCGCAGTCCCTCCGGGGACGGTCTCGGTCCGGCTCATCGCAGTCCCTCCCCGAGGTTGCCGAGTGTGCGCGGGCCGGTGCTCTCCCTGATGGCCAGGCCGGTGTGGTGCAGGAAGACGTCGTCGAGGGTCGGCTGGGTGACGGTCACCGAGCGCACGGTCAGGCCCAGTCCGGTGCACAGTCGCGGCACCAGACCGGCGCCGTCGGCGACGCGCAGGCGCAGGCCGTCCGGTGCGGGCTCGGCGACCAGTCCGAAGCGGTCGGCCAGGGCGGTCGCGGCGCGAGGGTCGTCCTCCGTGCGCAGGACGACGAGGTCGGATCCGATGACGGACTTCAGCTCCGCGGGCGTTCCCTCGGTGATCACCTTGCCCCGGTCGACGATCGCGATCCGGTCGCAGTGTTCCGCCTCGTCCAGTTGGTGCGTGGTGAAGAAGACCGTGATGCCGCGCTCCTGCCGCAGCCGGTCCAGGTGTTCCCAGACGGCGGCGCGGGTCTGGGCGTCGAGGCCGGTGGTCGGCTCGTCGAGGAAGAGGACGCGGGGTGCGCCGAGCAGTCCGCGGGCGATCTCCAGTCGGCGGCGCAGGCCGGTGGAGAACTGCCGTACGGGGATTCTGCTGCGCTCGGACAGCTCCATCATGTCGAGCATCGCGGCGATCGCGGTCCGTGCCTCGTGGCGGGGCAGTCCGCACAGGTCGGCCTGGAAGCGGAGGTTCTCGGTGGCCGTGAGCTCCAGGTCGAGGGTGGACTCCTGGAAGACGATGCCGATCCTGCGGCGGACCTCGGCGGGCCGGGTCGTGACGTCGAAGCCGGCCACCTCGGCGCGGCCCGCCGTGGGCCTGAGCAGGGTGGTCAGCATGCTGATGGTGGTCGTCTTGCCGGCGCCGTTCGGCCCGAGGAAGCCGTACGTGACGCCGTCGGGCACGGTCAGTTCGAGTCCGTTGACGGCCGGGGTGGTGCCGTAATACGCGTACAGGCCCTCGGCCTTGACCGCCGTCATGAGCCATCCCCCCGGTTCCCCGCATCCCCCCGGTCTCCGGCATCCCTCCGGTCCCCCACATCCCTTCGGTCCCTCACATCCCGCCAATCCGCCGCATCCCTCCGGTCCCCTATATCCCTCCGGTCCCGCACATCCCGCCGATCTCCCACATCCCGCCGATCCGCCGCATCCCGCCGATCCCCCACGCCCCTTGCTCCCCCGCGCACCGCCAGGACCGTCCGGAACACGCTCAGTTCGCCCGGCTCGTCCACGGGCCGGCCGTCGACCTCGACCCAGGCGTGCGCGCCGAAGGGCTGGGTGCGGAAACCCGTGCACCAGTCGGGCCAGGTGCCCCGGGCGCGGCAGAGCAGGACGGTGGCGACGGAGCGCTGTAGGCAGCCGAGGCCGGCGCAGCGGGTGCTGACCGAGACGACCGACCGGCGGGCCCGGGCCGCCTGGGCGTACGTGGCGGGGCGGGTGCCCCGGCTGACCACGCGCAGCGCCCGTTGCAGCCGGGCCGGGGGCAGTTGGACCAGCAGGCGGGCGGCGCCGGCCGCGCAGCGGGGGGCGAGCTGCCGGTGCCACGGCAGCCGTGGGGCCTGTTCGGCCACGGCGGGGGTGGTCACGGGGCGACCTCCACGAGGTGGGCGGCGCTCAGCGCGTCGATGAGGGCCTGGACGTCCTGGCGTGCCTGGACGTCGCTCACCGGTGCGGAGGCGGTCAGGCTCGCGGCGGCCGCGTCGGGGGCCTCCCCGTCGAGCAGCTTGCGCAGGATGGTGGAGCCTGAGGCGTTCAACTGGAAGTAGCGGCCTCGGCGTCCGTCGAGCAGGACGGCCCCGGACTCGACGGGGGTGAGCGTGACGTCGCGGGCAAGACTCAGCTTCATCGGCGTTCTCCGGTGTCGTGGGGGTGCGGGCGGCCGTCCGGCGGGGTGTGCGTCCGCAGCCAGCTCTCGCACGCCACGGTGGACTCGATCGGCTGGAGGTGGTGCGACATCGGGCCGGGGTTGAGCACGCCGGCCCGGAAGGCCGCCGCGTCGATCAGGCCGAGCCGGGCGAGCCGCGAGTCCTCGCTGAGCTCCAGCAGTCGGGCGCGGTTGCGTTCGATGCCGCGGAAGGCCTCGGCGCTGAACTCGCCCTTGTCGCGCCGGTCGAGGATGTCGTCGGGCACGATCCCGCGCACGGCGGAGGTCAGCAGCGGTTTGAAGCGTCCGCTCGCCAGGCGCTGGTCGATCCGGGTGGACAGCGCCGCCTCCAGGACCCGGTCGTCGAGGAACGGCGCGTCCCAGACCGTGCCGGTGCCGGCGATGGCGGTGTTGACGTGGCGGACGGTGTTCCCCTCGAAGACGATCGAGGCCAGGGCCTGGTGGCGGGCCCGGTCGGCGTCCAGCGGTTCGGGTGTCTCCCGGGCCGCCGTCGTCAGCAGGTCCCGTACGGCCGTCACGGCGTCCGGGGTGGCCCAGGTGGGCATGCGGGGTGCGAAGACCCAGCCGAAGTCGGGTTCGTCGAGGGGCGGGGGCGGGGCGCTGATCCGGGCGGCGACGGCGGTGAGGTTCCGCGCGAAGCCGGACCGGTCGGCGAGGGCCCGTACGGTCGCGCCCCACGACCAGCGGTTGGCCAGGCGGTAGCGGTTCACCAGCCGCAGCCCGCCGACCGGCTGGGCGCGGGCCAGCGACCAGGCGCAGGCGGGCATCCGGCCGAACAGTTCGTCGCCGCCGAAGCCGGTGAGGTGCAGGGAGGCGCCCTCCTGGGTGGCGCGCCGTGCCAGGTCCTGGACGTGGGCGAGTCCGGAGGCCCAGGTCGAGGGCCCTTCGGGGGCCACGCCGGGACGGCCGGAGGTGTAGCCGATGTCGAACAGGTTCTCGGCGCGGTCCGCGGAGAGCAGGTGGTGGCGGGCCCCGGGGAGCAGGGCCGCCGCCTTGCGGGCCCAGGGGGTGTCCTCGTTGGCGCTGTCGAGCGGCATGACGTGGTACGTGACGAGGTCGGCGCCCGCCGCGTCGGCGAGGAAGCACAGCGAGGTCGAGTCCAGGCCGCCGGAGAGATCGGCGCTGAGGGTCCGGTCGGGGCGCACGCGGGCGGCGAGCGCCTCCTCGAGTGCCGTGCGCACGGCCCGGGCGCCCTCGGCGAGGGAGAGGGTGGCGTCGGGCAGGGTCCACCAGCGGGTCTGCCGGGCGCGGCCGGACGGCTCGAGTGCGAGCCAGTGCCCGGTGCGGAGCGGCTCGATGCCCTTGCGGACCGGGTGCAGGGCGAGCGGCCAGGGGGCGCCGCCGGGCGCCAGCAGCCGGGCGGCCAGCAGGTTTTCGTCCAGGCCGGCGCCGGTGAGGCGCAGCAGCGGTGCCATGCCGCTCGCCGCGACCGTCACCCCGTCGATCACGGTGGTGAAGACCTGTCGTACGCCGGCGACGGAGCCCTGGACCCGGGTCCTGCCGTCCATCGAGACCGTCAGATGAAAGAGTCCCGGCAGCCGGGACGCGAAGGTGTCCACGTCGTGGAGCGAGCGCATCCGGCCGAGTGCGGCCGTGGCGGCGGCGACGTCCAGCCGGGTGTGTCCCAGCAGTACCGTCCGGCGCGGGCCCGCCTCTACGACGGTGATCTCGTCCGCGGGCCAGTCCCCCAGGATCCAGGGCCGCCCCGACGCGTGATCGATCCGGTGGGTCGCCGGCAGCCGCGCCGCGAGCGCGGCGGCGGCCGGGCAGTCCGGAAGAACTACGAATTCCATGTCGCCTCGTTCCCCGGGCGGTGCCGGTACGCCCGGGGGCGCACCGGCACCGGTGTGATCACCAGAAGCAGACGATGGCGTAGCCACAGCCGGCGAAGTCGTTGCAGCTTCCGACGCCGAGGCACTTGGTGAGCTCGTCGAAGTCGCCGACTTCCTGGAGGGTGGGGGGCTCGTAGATCGCGGACATGGTTCCTCCCGGTGGGTCAGGTGGCCGGGCCGACCTGTTCGGCCCGTGACCTGTCCGGGAACCTATGGCGCGGCATGTCCCACTGGCATGGGGCAGCTGCCTCATGCCTGTCCCGTCAGGTGTCCCACCGGCGGTGGCGGAGGTAGCCGGCGGCCAGGGCCGCGGCGGTCCAGGCGAGGAGCACGAGGAACCCGGTGGTCGCGTCGTGCGAGCCGACGGTGAGCAGCTGGGTGCCGGCGCGGTCGGGGAAGTAGCGGACGACGTCCTTGGTGGCCCCGATGACGGACAGGATCTGGGAGCCGGCGAGCACCATCGGGAGCAGCACGGCGAGCGGGAGGACGGCGCTGCGGGCGGTGGCGGCGACGCCCGCGGCGAACAGGCTCATCAGCGTCAGGTAGACGATGGCGCCCGCCAGTGCGCGGGGGACGCCGTCGGTGCCGATCGACGCGCCGTGGGGGCCGAGGGCGGACTGGGTGACCAGGTAGGAGGCGAGGGTGACGGGGACGGCGACGGCCAGGGCGGCGACGGCGGTGACGGCGGTCTTCGCCGCGTAGAGCCGGCCGCGCCGGGGCACGGCGAGCAGGGAGACCCGCATCATGCCCGAGGTGTACTCGCCGGCGACGATGAGGACGCCGAAGACGATCAGGGCGAGCTGGCCGTAGAGGATGCCGTCCAGTCCGGCCTGTTCGGGGGTGAAGTCGGAGCGCAGGCCGGGGTTGTCGGAGTCGATGGCGTTCTTCGCGGACCAGCCGCCGAGGGCGGCGACGGCGATGCTGAGGGGGACGAACAGCAGCAGGGCGAGGAACGTGCTGCGCACGCCCCGCAGTTTGGTGAACTCGGCGCGGACGGCGGCGAGGGTCTCAGACACGGGTGGTGCCTCCGCCCTTGGCGATGAGTTCGAGGAAGGTGTCCTCGAGGGATCCGGTGTGGGTGCTCAGTTCGTCGAGGGGGATGCCGCCGGCCGCCGCGAGCCGGTTGACCTCCGCCGCGGCCAGGCCGGTGACCTCCAGGCTGCCGTCCGGGGCCAGCCGTAACGAGGCTCCCTCGTGTTCGAGTGCGCCGTGCAGCCGCATGGGTTCGGAGGTCCGTACGCGGACGTACGTCCGTCCGTGGCGCCGGACGAAGTCCTCGGTGCCGGTGTCCGCGACGAGCCGGCCCCGGTTGATGACGATCAGGTGGTCGGCGACCAGGGACATCTCGGTCATGAGATGGCTGGAGACGAGGACGGTGCGGCCTTCGGCGGCCATCCCGCGCAGCAGTTCGCGCAGCCAGCGGATGCCTTCCGCGTCTAGGCCGTTGACGGGTTCGTCGAGCACGAGCACGGGCGGATCACCGAGCAGCGCCGCGGCCAGGCCGAGCCGCTGGCCCATGCCGAGGGAGAACGTGCCGATCCGCCGGCGGGCCGCGTCGGCGAGGCCGACCATCTCGAGGACCTCGCCGACGCGCTGCCGGGCGATGCGGTTGCTGTGCGCGAGCCAGCGCAGATGGGCCACTGCGGTCAGGCTCTTGTGCGGTACGGCCGTCTCAAGGAGGGCGCCGACCTGCCGGACGGGATAGGTCAGTTCGTGGTAGGCGCGGCCGTCGATGCGGGCGGTTCCGTCGTCCGGCCGGGTGAGGCCGAGCATCATCCGCATCGTCGTGGACTTCCCGGCCCCGTTGGGGCCGAGGAAGCCGGTGACGGTGCCGGGCCGCACCGTGAAGGTGAGGCCGCCGACGACGGTGGTCTCCCCGTACCGCTTGGTCAGGTTCTGCACGTCAATCACAGGGCGAGTCTGGTTCAGGCCCCCTGCCGGGCACATCGGTCCCGGGACGGGACCGGCGGGCGGTCCGCGCGGGCGGAACCCATACCTGAGGATGAGTCCCGGGGATGAGGGGGGCTCAGTGGGGCGGAGGGGGGCTCAGTACGGCAGGGTCGCCAGGATCCGGAATCCGCCGCCCGGCCGGGGTCCGGCGGCGAGTGTGCCGCCGTGTGCCGCGACCCGTTCCTTCATGCCGACCAGGCCCATTCCGCCGCCGGGCACGCTGGGCCGGGGTCCGGCGCCGGGTCCGTCGTCGGTCACGTCGATCGTCAGCGTGCCCTGCTCCGCGAGGAGCCGCACCCGACAGCGGGTGGGTGCCGCGTGCTTGACGACGTTGGTCAGCGCCTCCTGGACGATCCGGTACGCGGACAGCGCGACGCCGTCGGGGGGTTCCTCCGCGTACCGGGGAAGCAGTTCGACGCGTACGCCGGCCGCCTCGGCGGTGGTGACCAGGGCCGGCAGGTCCGCCAGTCCGAGGACCGGGCGCAGGTCCTGGGCGCCGCCGTCCTGTTCCCGACGCAGCGCCTTGAGGGTGGCCCGCATGTCGCGCAGTGCCCGGCGGCTGACGTCCTCGATCACCGTCAGCGCCTCCTGTGCCTCCTCGGGCCGGGTGGCCACCACGTGGTTGGCGACACCGGCCTTGATCGCGATCAGGCCGACGCTGTGGGTGACGACGTCGTGCAGGTCGCGGGCGATGCGCAGGCGTTCCTCGGCCTTCGCCTTCTCGGCCGCCTGCTCGATGGCGCGCCGGGTGTTCTCCCGCCGTTCCCTGACGGACGAGCCCGCGGCCCAGGCGGCGCCGAGGACGAGCAGCCCGAAGAGGATCTGCACGACCTGGGTGCCGCCGGGGTAGCTCTGACCGCCCGTCAGGGTGAGCAGGGCGGCGCCCGCCGCGCAGAGGCCGGCGACGACCGCCGCGGGGAGTCCGGGGCGTCGCCTCGTGGCGGCCACGGTGTAGAGGGCGTAGGCGGCGGCGAGGAACGGCGTCGGTCCGACACCGGCGGCCAGGGCGGCGCAGGCGGCGGCCAGGGTGAGGCCGAAGACCGGCAGGGGCCACAGTCGCCGGCCGGCCGTGGGCAGGGCGGCGCTCAGTGCCAGCAGCCATACGGTGCCGGCGCTCGCTCCGTCGCCCGCGGCCGGCCGCAGCAGTGACACCTGGGGGAGCAGCGCGAGCCCCAGTGCGGCGAGTACGTCCAGTGTGATCAAGCGCCGCAGAGGGATGTCGCCCATGCCCCGAACGTATGCGGTCGGCTCGGTGGGGCGCAACGAGCGGCGGGTCTTTGCATTTGCCGGCAATTCTCTGTGTCCGACTATTCGGCGCATGCGTCACCTGTTTTTCGGCCACCGATTCGTTGCGCTCTTCGCAACCGGCCGGGGGAAGGAGCCGAGGTCAGGCTGGAATGCCCGGCCGCGGCCGGAGCGAAGCCGTGACCGATTGCCGTCCATCAAGCGGAACTGTCATCTTCCACTTCGCCGGGGCGAACTTGCGTTCACGTCGATCACGTACTCATACTCGAGAACAGCCGCCATCACAAACGGGACGTCGAGTGTGCCTACGTCGCCGACTCCGCCCCACTTCGTGAATCATCGACCAGCAAGGGCGCACCGCGCCGTTCAACGGGGAAGCAAAACGGGGGTCACGATGATCATCTCCGGAAATCCACACTCCGAACAGGCGTCCGGAACCGTGTCAGTGAATTTCCAGGAGACGTGGAGAGATGGACATCAAACTGTTCCTCATCAGCGACAATCCGGTCGCCCTCGCCGGGCTGGAGGCGATCATCGACCGGGACGAGCGCGTGACCCTCGTCGGCCGGGCCCCGGACGGCCCCTCCGGCCTGCGATGTCTGGAGAACATCGCGTTACAGCCCCACGTCATCATCCTCGGTGAGCCGCCCTCGAAGCGGACCATCTGCGACAACGTCCGCCAGATCGTCTCCCGGTACCGCGAGAATTCCCGCCCGAAAATGATCGTGGTGTCCCAGAACGACGAGGACGACGTGATCATCGCGGCCCTGCGCGTGGGCGTCAACGGTTATCTCGCGCGCATCGGCTCGTCCGAGGAACTGCTCCACTCCGTCCAGATAGTCGCAGGCGGCGGCGCCGCTTTCAGCCCGACCATAGCCGACCGGCTCAGCAGATACTTCTCCACCGTGCAGGACCTGCCGGAACTGACCGGACTCTCCGAGCTGACCAGCCGGGAACTGGAAATACTGGAACTGCTCGCGGGCGGACTGGGAAATCAGCAGATCGCCCGGCAGCTTTTCCTGGCCGAGAAGACGGTACGCAATTACGTCTCCCGGATTTTCACGAAACTCGAGGTGCACGACCGGACCACGGCGGCGGTCGTGGCACGCGACGCCGGCTTCGGCGGACGCACCGGCGCCCTCGTGCCGCAGAGCCTCTGAGCCCCCGTCAGCCGGGGCGGCGGCGGGTGCTGGCGCGGACGCGCAGTTCGACGGGGACGAGGGTCAGGGGCGGCACCGGTGTCTCCGGGGCCGAGGACGCCTCGATGCGGTTCAGCAGGATGCGCAGCGAGATGGTGCCGATGTCCGTGAAGTCCGTACGGATGGTGGTGAGCGGGGGCAGGAAGTGGGCGGCCTCCGGGACGTCGTCGTAGCCGACCACGCTGACGTCCTCGGGCACCCGGCGGCCGGCCTCGTGGAGGGCGCGCAGGACCCCCAGGGCCATCTGGTCGTTCGAGACGAAGATCGCGGTGACGGACGGGTCCTCGGCGAGTTCGCGCCCCAGGTCGTAGCCCGAGTCGGCGCTCCAGTCACCGATGAGCGGGGGGTGGATCTCGGCGCCCGCCGCCTTCAGGGTGTCCCGCCAGCTGTCCGCACGGCGGTCGGCCGAGGTCCAGCCGGTCGGGCCCGCCACATGCCGGACGGTGGGGTGGCCGAGGGACAGCAGGTGCTCGGTGGCCTTGCGGGCACCCTTGCGGGCGTCCGAGGTGACCATGGGGGTGCCGTCGCCCAGGTCGTTGTCCATGACCACCAAAGGGGTGTCCAGGCGGGCCTCGGCCAGCGCCCGGGCCACCCACAGCTGGGGAGCGATCGCGATCACACCGTCCGCGCCCTCCGCCGACAGCCGGTCCGCGGCCTGCACCACCATGGCCCTGTCGGCCGTGTCCAGGGCGATCGAGCTGACCAGGTAACCGGCCTCCTGCGCGGCCGTGTTGATCGCGGTCAGGGTGGAGGCGGGGCCGTAGCGGGCGGCGTCGAAGGAGATCACGCCGAGCATGCGGGTACGGCCGCTGGCCAGGGAGCGGGCGCTGCGGCTGGGGCGGTAGCCGAGGGTGCGCATCGCCGCCTGGACGGCCTCGCGGGTCTCGGCCCGCACGGCCGGGTTGTCGTTGAGCACCCGGGAGACCGTCTGCTTGGAGACGCCGGCCAGTTTCGCCACGTCGTCCATCACGGGGCGCGCGCCGGCGAAGTTGCGTCGGCTGCGTCCCTTGGTCGCCGGGCCGTCTGCGGCGCTTGGCGTCATGGTGGGTGCTCTGCTTCCTTCGGCCTGGGCTGCTCCGCGGGCGCTCCGGGTGACGACCGCGGATCCACCGGGCCTGCCCCGCCCGGCGGACCCACAGGATAGGCCGGACGGGGTGCGCGGAACGGGCCAGGTCCGCCACAGGCGGCCCATGCCGGCAACCCACAGCACGCCCCGCGCCCCCGCTCGACGGGGTCAGGTCCGGCCGAGCGTCCACCTGCGGCGCGTCACCCACTCCGCGCGCCGCACCTCCGCCACGCCCACGGGGGCCTCCCCCGGCGCGAACACCTTCGCCCCGGCGGCCGGCGGCAGCAGCTTCAGGAGCACCGGCTCCCCGGGCGGCAGCCGGTCCGGGGCCAGGTCCCACGGGCGGCCCGCGAAGAACTGGTCGGCCACCAACCGCTCCCCCACGTACGCCCGCGCGGCGTCACCCGTCCAGTGCAGACGCAGGAGGGTGCCCTCGGGGAGATCCCCGGGGACGTCCACCCGGTACACCGCCGCCACGGAGTCGTAGGGCTCGTCGTCCGGGGCGCTCGCGCGGCCCAGGACCCCGGTCATGGGGCGGGCGGAGGACCCGGCGGGCGGAGAAGAAGTGCTTGCTGCTGGTGTCGGGCCAACCGCCGTCGGCCTCTCCGTCCAGAACGCCTCGGATTGACATGCTCCTCGCCCTGAAGGACCCAGCAACGGGGTCCTGAAGGGCGAGGATTCTGGCCTTCTCGACTGGAGGCTGTGCCGCTACGCCGCACGGTTTCCGGTCTCGAATCCATGGCTTCCTGTTTCTTCGCGCTGTGCCAGAACGGGTTCTGGTCTTACCTGCGCTCCGCAGGCCGATACCGCCAGTCCGGCGGCCGTCTTCACGTTGATCGCGGCGTTGTGGTCCCGGTCGTGGACGGTGCCGCAGGCGGTACAGGTCCATTCCCGGACGTTGAGGGCTCTGGGTCCGTCCACGGCGCCGCAGGTGGAGCAGGTCTGGGAGGTCGGTTCGAACCGGCCGGCCTTGACCAGGGCGCGGCCGTACCGTTCCGCTTTGCACTCCAGCATGCTGACGAACGAGGCCCATCCGGCGTCGTGCACGGACTTGGCCAGCCTGGTGCGCGCCAGTCCCGCCACCGACAGGTCCTCCACGGCGATCCCTTGGTTCTCGGAGATCAGCCTGGTGGAGAGCTGGTGGTGGAACTCACGGCGCGCATCGGCCACCTTGGCGTGGGCGCGGGCGACCTTGAGGCGGGCCTTGGCCCGGTTCTTCGATCCCTTCTGCTTGCGGGACAGCTCCCTTTGGGCCTTCTTCAGCTTCTTCTCCGCCCGGCGCAGGAACCTCGGGGAGTCGATCTTCGTCCCGTCGGACAGGACCGCGAAGTGGGTGAGGCCGAGATCGATGCCGATGGTGCGGTCGGTCGCGGGCATCCGTGCCCGGTCGGCGGCGGGGTCGGTGTCGATGACGAAGGAGGCGAAGAATCTGCCGGCCGCATCCTTGACGACGGTCACGGAAGTGGGTGTTGTGGGCAGCGTGCGGGACCACCGCACCTTCACCGCGCCGATCTTCGGCAGGTTCAGACGGCCGCTGTCGGTGATGTTCCAGCGGGCGTTGGCGGTGAACCGGATCGATTGCCGGCCGTCCTTGCGGGACTTGAAGCGGGGCGGCCCGAGCCTTCGGCCCTTGCGGGTTCCCTTGAGGGCGGCGAAGAAGTTGCGGTACGCGGTCTCGGCGTCCTACAGGGACTGCTGGAGCACCACCGCGGAGACCTCGCCCAGCCAGGACCGCTCGGCTGTCCGCTTGGCCCCGGTTATCAGGCGCGTGGACAGCTGACCGGCCGTCGGGAACGGGTGCCCAGCCTTGCGGGCGTCTTCACGGGCGCGCACCGCGTCGTTGAAAACGACACGGGCGCACCCGAACGCCCTGGCCAGCGCGGCCCGCTGAGCGGCATCGGGGTACAACCTGAAGGCGTACCGGAGCTGCATGACGATCACACTAGGCAAGTCGAACCCACGTCGTCACCGGGAACGTGTGAGCGACCCGTCACCGTCACGAAGCAGGGTCCGGCACCGCCGGAACGCCACCGCGACGCAACCACACGATTCACTTCACCCCCGGCCTGAAGGCCGGGGCACTGCGAATGAATCCCGGTAGCCGCCGTAGAGCGGGGGCAGTTCGTCGCCGGGGAGCTGGACCCCGCCCCAGGCCGTCGAGGTCCAGAGGGGGGCGACGAGGCCGGCGTCCTGGGCCATGCGCTTCAGGGTCAGGAGGTGGCCGGGCTGGTCGTACAGCTCGTTCTCGATCTGGATCGCGACGATGGGGCCGCCGGACGCCCGGTCCAGACCGGCGAGTTGCGCCGCGATCGCCTCCCACCACGGGCGTACGGCGGTCAGGTACGCGGGGTCGTCCGTGCGGGGCGCGGCAGTGCGCGCCAGTACCCAGTCGGGGAGACCGCCGTTGCGGACCTCGGCGTGGGACCAGGGGCCGACGCGGGGGATGAAGTCCAGGCCGTGGCGGGCGCAGAGGTGAGCGAAGCGGCGCAGGTCGCGGTTGTCGTCGAAGCGGATGTGCCCCTGGGTCTCCTCGTGGTGGATCCAGATGAGGTAGGAGGCCACGGCGGTCACCCCGCCCGCCTTCATCTTCAGCAGCTCCTCCTCCCACTCCCGGGCCGGGTAGCGGGAGTAGTGGAACTCGCCCGAGACGGGGAACCAGGGGCGGCCGCCGCGGGTGAGCCCGCGACTGGTCACTTCGATGGGGTCGGGGGCGGACGGGGCGTCGGAGAAGGGGAGGTGGCCTCGGAGCGGGGGTGAGCGGGGGTGCGGAGGGGGTGGGGACGCGGATGTGGTGGTGCGGCATCAAGGGTCTCCGGGCGGGGGTGGAGGGGCGGGCTGCTCCGGGCGGGGGGTGGAGGGTGGAGGGGCGGGTTGCCCCGGGCGGGGGTGGAGGGGATGGGGTGGAGGGGCGGGTTGCGTCGTTGGCTGTGTCAGGACTTCGCCGGGCCCAGGTCCGGGGTGTCGGTGAGGTGGGCCTTCGGGGTGGTGGTGCCGTGGAGTTCGAGGAGGATCAGGTCGTTGGAGCCGGGGCGCAGGACGGGGGCCGGGACGTAGAGGGTGCGCTGGGGGCCGCGGTTCCAGTAGCGGCCCAGGTGGAAGCCGTTGATCCAGGCCTGGCCCTTGGTCCACCCGGGGAGGGAGAGGAAGGTGTCGGCGGGCTCGGCCACCTCGAACGTGCCCTTGTGGAAGGCGGGTTGGGCCGAGGCGGGCGTGTCCGCCGGGCCGAAGGCGATCGCGGGCGGTTCGTCCACGGGCAGGGCGTGGCAGTCCCAGCCCCGCAGGGCCTCGCCGTTGAAGGTGACCGGGCCGAGCAGGCCCTTGGGGACGCCGATCCGGGGGCCGTAGTTGACCCGGCCCATGTTCTCCACGAGTACGTCCAGGACCGCGCCGGGGCGGGGGACGTGGACGGGCAGTGTCTCGTCGTAGCGCTCGCGTTCGAGGACGCCTGCGGGGGCGCCGTCCACGAAGACCTGGGCGCGGTCGCCGACTCCGCCCTCGAAGTGGAGCAGGCCGGTCCCGGTGGCGGACATGGTGGTCCGGTAGAGGACGTATCCGGCGCGCCGGCCCAGCTCGTCGGCGGTGACGGGATCGATCGAGCGCGTGCCCTCGTGGCCGAGTCGCCTGAACAGCGAGAGCCGGTGGGTCAACTCCACTTCCGTGTGCGGGAGTTTGGGTGACGGTGAGGGGACCGGTTCGGCCGGCACCGTGGCGTGACGGGCGATCACCTCGCGGAAGGCGTGGTACTTCGGGCCCGGGTCGCCGCTCTCGGTGAGGGGGGCGTCGTAGTCGTACGAGGTGATGGTGGGCGCGTAGGCGTGGTGGTGGTTGGCGCCGTTGGTGTAACCGAAGTTGGTGCCGCCGTGGAACATGTAGATGTTGACGGAGGCGCCCGCGGAGAGGAGACGGTCGAGGTCGGCGGCCGCGTCGGCGGTGTCCCTGCCGTGGTGGGGGCCGCCCCAGTGGTCGAACCAGCCGATCCAGAACTCCGAGCACATCAGGGGGCCTTCGGGCTGGGCCTCGCGGAGGCGGGCGAGGTGGTGGTCCACCCGGCTGCCGAAGGTGGCGGTGGCGAGGACGCCGGGGAGGGTGCCGTGGGCGAGGTGGTCGCCGTCGGCCTGGTCGCAGGTGAAGAGGAGTTCCTCGATGCCGCGGGAGCGGAGGCTGCTCTCCAGGTGCTTGAGGTAGGCGGTGTCGTCTCCGTAGGCGCCGTACTCGTTCTCCACCTGTACGGCGATGACCGGGCCGCCCGCCGCCGCCATGTACGGCAGGAGCGGGGGGAGGAGGAGGTCGAGGTAGCGGTCCACGGCGCCGGTGAAGCGGGGGTCGCTGGTGCGGAGGCGGATGTCGGGGTCGGCGGTCAGCCAGAAGGGGAGGCCGCCGCCGTCCCACTCGGCGCAGATGAAGGGGCCGGGGCGGAGGAGGACGTGGAGGCCCTCCGCCTGGGCCAGGCGGAGGAAGCGGGGGAGGTCGAGGAGGCCGTCCAGGTCGAGGGTGCCGGGGGTGGGCTCGTGGAGGTTCCAGGGGATGTACGTCTCCACCGTGTTCAGGCCCATCAGGCGGGCCTTGCGGAGGCGGTCGGTCCACTGGTCGGGGTGGACGCGGAAGTAGTGGAGGGCGCCGGAGAGGATGCGGAAGGGGGTGCCGTGGAGGAGGAAGCCGTCGGGGGTGGTGGTCAGGGCGGGCATGGTGGTTCCTTCTGCGGGAGTGGGATGGTGACGCGCGGGTTCTTGGGTGCGCCTGCTGCCTGGGGGTGGGTCGGGGTCGTGGCGGTGCGTCGAGCCCGTCGCGCGTTGGGCGTACTGCTGCCCGCTGCCACAGTTGAACGGGGCAGAGACGAAGTAAGCGACGGGCTGCGACGCACCGCCACGACCCGCTCCCGTGGTCGGGCGGGTGCGGGTGCGTGGGCCCCTCCCTGGGGGGAGGGCGGGTGCGGGTACGTGGACCCCTCCCTGGGGGAGGGCGGGTGCGGGTGCATGGCCCCCTCCCTGGGGAAGGGCGGGTGCGGGTGCATGGCCCCCTCCCCCAGGGAGGGCGGGTGCGGGTGCATGGCCCCCTCCCTGGGGGAGGGCGGGTGCGGGTGCGTGGCCCCCTCCCTGGGGGAGGGCGGGTGCGGGTGCATGGGCCCCTCCCTGGGGAAGGGCGGGTGCGGGTCTGCTGGGGCCCTCTCCTAGAGGGCCGTCCTCGTGTGCTCAGGGGTCGTCGGCGTGCGTGTTGTTCGGGTCAGCCAGAGGGTTGCTGCCAGGCAGGTGGCGGAGATGGCTGACAGGAGGAGGGGGACGGCGTTGACGCCGGACCACTCGATGACCTTGCCGAGGGAGGGGCCCGCTGCCACGCCGCCGGCCATGGAGGCGGCTATGACCAGGGCGCCGGCGCGGCGGGCGGTCGGGGCGGCCCGGTGGAGCCAGGGGAGGCCGGTGGGGAAGATCGGGGCGATGAAGAGGCCTACGGCGGCGTAGGCGTAGGGGGCGAGGGGTGGTATCGCGGCCAGGAGCAGGGAGGCCGTCATGCCGGCGCAGGAGACGGTGATGATGGTCTGGGGGGAGAAGCGCAGGGCGAGGGGGGCGACGAGGAAGCGGCCGACGGTCATCATCAGCCAGTAGCCGGAGGTGGCGGTGGCGGCCATGGCGGCGCTGTAGCCGGCGGTTTCCAGGTGGGTGGGTTCCCAGCCGCCGACGCCTGCCTCGATGCCCACGTGCAGGACGTAGAGGGTGACGAAGACCGCCAGTACGGAGCGCAGGGCGCGGGTCCTGGCGGGGGTGGCCGTCCGGGGGGCGGTGGGGTGGGGGGTGTGGTCGCTCACTCCTCGTAGGCAGAGGAGGAGGGGGAGGGTGGTCAGCGCGAAGGCCAGGAAGACGGTCGGGTAGCGGTCGGCGCCGGCCGTGCCGATCAGGGCGGGGCCGAGGATCGCGCCGATGCCGAAGTGGGCGTTGAGGATGTTGAGCATCGCGGTGGAGCGGTGGCCGAAGCCCACGGCGAAGAGCTGGTTGAGGCCGTAGTCGATGCCGCCGAAGCCGACGCCCGCGAGGAGCGCGGCGGTGAGGGCGAGGGGCCAGTTCGGGGCGAGGGCGAAGGCTGCCGCGCCGATGGCCATCAGGAGGTACGACGTGCCGAGGATTCGCCGGTTGCCGATCCGGCCGTACAGCCGGTCGAAGAGGAGGACACCCGCGACCCCGCCGACGAAATGGGCGCTCAGGCCGAGCCCGGCGGCGGAGGGTGAGAGCCCGAACTCCTCGCGCAGGGCCGGGATCGCGGGTCCGTAGAGGGCCTGAAGCACGCCGATCAGGACGAAGCCCACACAGGAGGCGACGACGGCGGGGGTACTGAAGACGGCAGGGACGGCGGCGGGTGCGTCCGGGACACCCGGCTTCGGCGGGGTGCGCCGTTGCTGCGTGGAGTGATCGGTCACGCGGGCTCCAGGGGCGGACGGCCCACGGCGGTGTGGGCAGGGGTGTGATGCTCCGAACGAGCGTCGATGTTACCGGTAACATTCACGGCGTCAAGATGGCCGGACAAACATCGCCGGGGCCGGCCGCCCGCGGCTCGATAATCGCTTCTACGGGTCAGCCTTCCTTTCCCTGATCACTCAACGTGATGAAACACCTAGGACTCGCTACGGCGTAGCTGTCGGTCTGGCTCTTGATGGTGCGCCAGTCCCGGAGGCGGCCAGTCCGACGGTGAGGCCGAGGAACTCGCGGCGGGAGTCGTGCTCCGCGATCGGGAGGGTGACGGCGAGGAGGGCGGGAATCGCCTTCAGGCCGGGCAGCAGGCCGCGCAGGATGATGCCGCCCAGCCGCAGTCGGGGTTCGCGGACCTCGGGCACGGTGCTCATTCCGGCACCCTGGCCTGCTGGTCGGTGTTCTGGCTGGTCACGCTGCGTTGTCAGTGGGGGGTGCCAGCATGGGGGCATGGTGGAGACGGGCGGGTTCGACTGGCGTGAGTTTCTGGGGCGTTGGAGCGGGGAGTGGGCGGATGCCTGGGAGCCGGAGCGATCGCGCGGGGAGCTGGACGAGGTGTCCCGGCGGGAGCGCTGGCTGGGGTTCGAGGGGGCCGGCTCGGCACGGACAGCCGCTGCCGAGGAGCGGCTGGGGTGCCGGCTGCCGCCTTCGTACCGCGCCTTTGTGGAGGTGAGTGACGGGTGGCGGTATGCCGGGGGGTTCGTGTGGGTGCTCGCGGGAACCGAGCAGGCCCGTTGGCATGAGGACGCGGCGGGGCTCGCGCAGGCGGAGCGGGAGGAGCTGACCGAGGACTCCACGCCGGAGGAGGTGCTCCGCGCGGGGATGTGGGAGCGGTCGCTCCGGCTGGACGTGGAGTCGGACGCGACGTACGTGCTGATGGACCCGGGGGACATCGACGAGTCCGGCGAGTGGGCCGTCTACGTGTGGGCTCACTGGCGGGCCGCGCCACCCGAACGGTACGGCTCCTTCCGGGAGTTCATGGAGGCGATGCACCAGGAGTTCCACTGTCAGCGGGCGGGCGATCTGGGCGAGGCGTTCGTCAACGACACGACGCGCGCGGTGGACGCCTCCGTGGAGGAGGCCCGCCTGGACGCGCTGCGCGGGCGGTACGAGCAGGCCGAGGCGACGCTGACGAGGGCGATGGCGTACGGCAGACCGCGGGCGAGGGGGATGTGCGACCAGATCCGGCGCCTCTCGGGGCGTACGTACATGGCCGGTTTCGGGCCGCTCGCCACCGATCCGGTGTACGCGCCCGAACTGCTGCCCGTGCTCGCGGCCGAGCAGGTGCGGGACCGCCGCGGGGACGGTCGCGGTAGCGGCATGTGGCTGCCCGGGGCGGACGAGTCCGTGCGGGAGTTGGGCGACAGCGTGCTCGCGCAGGTGCGGGAGGGGACGTTCCGGTACTCCCCCGGCGGGGAGTTCGGGCAGGCCGTGGACGAGGCACGGGAGCAGGCCCGTTGGGGGCGGGGCGACGAGGCGTGGCGCGTCCTGCGGGCCGCGCTGCCGCTGTGGCGGCCCCGAGGGCCGGAGCATCTGGCGCCGGTCGGGTTGCTCGCGGATCCGGTCCTCGGTCCGGTCTGCGGGATACGGGAGCGGGGGCTGGAGTTGCTGGCCACTCCGCGGGCCGGCGAGCGGGGGGAGGCTCCCGCGGCGGCGCCCGACATCGACCCGCCCGGGCTGGCATGGCTGGTCGAGGCCGGCCGGACCGGGGAGTTTCAGGCCGGGTACCGGTTCGTGCTCGTGGAGGGGGTCCGGCCGAAGGAGCTGCCCGGCCTCGTGGGGGCCGAGGCCGACGGTGAACTGCGGGGGCCGGAGAGCCGGTTCGAGACGCTCTTCGGAGCGGGGCGCGGCACCGGCCAGGACGCCGCCGTCTGGGAGGACCGGGGGATCGCGGCGGTCGGTCTCGCCGGGGACGACTGGAGCTTCGCCTTCGACGACCGGCCCCAGCCCTTCAACACCCAGCGGTTCGCATCACCGGCCGTCGACGCCTCGCGAGGCGGGAGGGAAGGTCGTCGGGCGGTGGTGGTGTGGAGTTCCCCCGCGTTGCATGCCGGACGGCCGGGCGTCTTCCACCTCTCCGTGGCGCGGGGCGGGCAGGAGCAGTACGCGTTCACCGTCCTGAGGGACGAGATCGCCGACCGGCAGGGGGCCATACCCGGCTCGCTCGATCCGGAGCGTTTCTTCGGGAGCGGCGGCTCGGGCGAGGCGGGTCTGCTGGACGCCGTCGCGGGTGAGTTCGGGGTCGGGCTGCCTCGATTCGCCCTGACCAAGGGACGCGCGCACACCTTCACGACCCGGTCCTGGACCCGGCCCCCGGAGCCGGGTGAGCGGATCGCCGTCCTGCGCTTCGTACGGTCCCGGGGCGCGGCGCGGGAGGATTAGCGCGCGTGGCGGTGGGCGGAGCGGTAGCGGCGGTGGTGGTGTCGGGCCGGGCACGGGTTGGTTGCGACATGGGTGGTTCGGTGTCGGGGAGTTGAAGGGGCGGGAGCATCTGGGCATGGACAGCAGTCGGGATCGGTACGTCGACTTTCTGCGGGCGTGGGCCATCCTGCTCGTGGTGCTCGGGCACTGGCTGATCACTGGGCTGATCCGGCATCCGGACGGCCGGATCACGGCGCCGGAGCTGCTGGCGAGCGTGCCCTGGACGCAGTGGCTGACGCTGGGCTTCCAGATCATGCCGCTGTTCTTCCTCGCCGGGGGGTACGCGGCGAGCGGGTCGTGGGTGCGGGCCCGGGCCGGCGGTGGGACGGCCGCGGCGTGGGTGGGACAGCGGGCGGTGCGGTTGCTGCTGCCCGTGGCCGCGTACAGCGCTCTCGTGCTGCTCGCCGTCGGGGTGTGTGCGGGGGTCGGTGTGGATCCGGGCACGCTCGCGCTGGTGGGGTGGGCGATGGCGATGCAGTTCTGGTTCCTGCCGGTGTATCTGCTGCTCAGCGCCCTGACTCCGGCACTGCATGGACTGCACCGGCGGTGGGGGCTACGGGTTCCGGTCGGGATGGGCGTCGTCGGGCTCGGGGTGGGGACGGCGCTGGTCCTGGGTGACGAGGGGCGGTACGCCGGGGCCGTCGAGGCACTCGGGGCGCTCAACTACCTGCTCGTGTGGGGTGTGGTCTATCAGCTCGGTTTCTGCTGGCGGGACGGGCTGCTGGGCGGGGGTGAGGGGCGCCGCGGGAGACGGGTGGTGCCCGTCGCGATGGCGGCGGTGGGCGGGGGCGGTTTCGCGCTGCTCGTCGGGCTCGGGCCCTTTCCCGTGAGTCTGATCCTGGTGACCGGGCAGGACCCCAGCAACACCAATCCGCCGTCGGTGGCCATGCTGGCCTGGGCGGTGGCGCAGGTCGGGCTGTGTCTGCTCGTCGCGCCCGGTGTGCGACGGGTGCTGGAGCGGGCGGCGGTGTGGCGGGCCGTGCGGGGGCTGGGGGCCGCCAGCATGACGCTGTACCTGTGGCACATGGTGCCGGTGCTGATGGTCGCCGGCGCCTTCTATCTGACCGGCCTCGCGCCCCAGCCCGCGTACGGCTCGGTGGGGTGGTGGGCGCTGCGGGTGCCGTGGCTGCTGGTGCTCGGGGGTGTGCTGGGGGGCGTCGTGGCCGCGCTGCGGCCGCTGGAGCGGGGGCTGGCGGTGCTGGGCGCGCGGGTGCGGCCCGAGGCCGGGCTTAGGGGAGTTGCCGCCTGGCGGCTGTGGGCGGGGATCGGGGTGAGTGTCTGGGCGTTGACGTATTTCGCCGGGCACGGCTTCGCGTACGGCGGCCGTTTTCCGCTCGCTGCCGCGGTGGGGCTGGCGCTGGGGACGGGGATGGTGCTGTTCCCGGGGCGGGTGCGTGCGCCTCGGGCGGTGACGGTGGAGGGTGCGTTGGAGGAGGCCGCTTGAGGGTCGCGGCGTTCGCACGGTGAGGTTGGTCCTTCGGGCTGAGGGCGCCGAGAGCGCCGAGGACGTGGCCTCGGGGTCGGGGTCCAGGCCCGTGCCGTACGGGTCCTGCCCGGCCGGGGAGGAGCCGCGCACCGGCCAGCCGTGCGCCTGGAAGCGCTGTTCCGCCTCCTCCCAGTCGTCGGGGCCGCCGCGGACCTCGACCAGTGTGCGGACTCTTCGGTCGAAGCGCGCCTGCGACATCAACCACCTCTCGGGCGACAGCCGTTCATGACGTCGAGAGGCTCGGGGCGGGTGGGGCGGGATGTCAAGTCGGGGTGGGGGTGGGGCGTTGCCGGATGCGGGGGCCGGATGGGGAATGCAGGGGGCGGGGTCAGGCCGTGCGTTTGCGGGGTGTCGTCTTCTTCGCCGTGGTCTTCTTCGCGGCGGTCTTCTCGGTCTTCTTCGCGGTGGTCTTCTTCGCCGCCGTGCTCTTCGACGCCGTCGTCTTCTTCGCGCTCTGGGCCGACTTCGCCGTCTTGGCCGTCCTCGCCGTCGACTTCCTCGCGGAGCCGGAGGACGCCGTCGTCTTCTTCGCCGTGGACGTCGACTTCTTGCCGCCCGTCTCCTTGGGGGACGTACGCGCCGCCTTGCGCTCCGGGAGGGGTCTGACCTCGGCCTCCTCGGGGGCTTCCGTCTCCTCGCCCCGCGACTCCTTCGCCGCGCGCACGCTGTTCTCCAGGGCCGCCATCAGATCGAGGACCTTGCCGCCGGACGGCGGGGAGGGGGCCTCGGGGGGTGTCTCGCCGGCCGCCTTCGCGGCGATCACCTCCTCGACGGCGTCGCGGTACTCGTCGTGCAGGTCGTCCAGGTCGACCTCGCCGAGGGTGTCCATGAGGGCGTCCGCGAGATCGAGCTCCTTGTCGCGGACGGTGACGTCGGTGTCCGGGGCGACGCCCTCGGGGGCGCGGACCTCGTCCGGCCAGAGCAGGCCGTGCATGGCGATCGCGTCGCCGACCACACGGAGCATGCCCAGGCGTTCACGGCCCCGGAGCGCGTACTTGGCGATCGCGACCTTGTTGCTGCGCTTCAGCGCCTCCCGGAGCAGGGTGTACGGCTTCGCGGCGGGGGCGCCGCCCGCCTGGAGGTAGTACGCGGCGTCCATCTGGAGGGGGTCGATCCGGTCCCCCGGCACGAAGGCCACGATCTCGATCGTCTTCGCGGTCGGGATCGGCAGGTGGGACAGGTCCTCGTCGGTGATCGGGATGATCGTGCCGTCCGCGTCCTCGTACCCCTTCCCGATCTCCGCCGAGCTCACCTCGCGGTCCTCCAGCTCGCAGACCTTGCGGTAGCGGATGCGGCCGCCGTCCTCGGTGTGGATCTGGCGGAAGGAGATCGAGTGGCTCTCGGTGGCGTTCACCAGCTTGATCGGGATGCTGACGAGGCCGAAGGAGATGGCACCGTTCCATATGGATCGCACGGGCAGCGTCCTCCTGAACCGTCGTGTCCGGTGTCGTCGGCACGGGAAATTTGTGCCGGTTTCGTGTGATTCTCATCGTATGACGCCGATCACAGAGGTGGAGGGGCGGAGGCTCGCGCTCAGCAATCTGGAGAAGGTGCTGTATCCCGCGACCGGCTTCACCAAGGGCGAGGTGCTGCACTACTACGTCACGGTCGCCGACGTCCTGCTCCCCCATCTGCGTGACCGGGCGCTGTCCTTTCTGCGCTATCCGGACGGGCCCGAGGGGCAGGTCTTCTTCGCCAAGAACGTGCCGCCGGGGACGCCCGAGTGGGTCACGACGGCCGAGGTTCCGCGGTCGGAGGGGCCGACCCGGATGGTGGTCGTGCAGGATCTGCCGAGTCTGGTGTGGGCGGCGAATCTCGTGACCGAGTTCCATACGCCCCAGTGGGTGGTTCAGGACCCCGAACAGGCCGACCGGCTTGTTTTCGACCTCGATCCCGGGGCGCCGGCGAGTGTGGTGGAGTGCTGCGAGGTCGCGTTGTGGCTGCGGGAGCGGCTGGCTTCGGACGGGATCGAGGCGTACGCGAAGACGTCCGGGTCGAAGGGGCTGCATCTGCTGGCGGCGGTGCGGGGGGCGTCCTCCGGACGGGTCACGGAGTACGCCAAGCGGCTGGCCGTGGAGGCGGAGCGGGCGATGCCTCGGCTGGTGCTGCACCGGATGACGCGGAGTCTGCGGGCGGGGAAGGTGTTCGTGGACTGGAGCCAGAACGCTGCGCGGAAGACGACGGCCGCGCCGTACACGCTGCGGGCTCGGGCGGAGCCGTTGGTGTCGGCGCCGGTGAGCTGGGAGGAGGTGGGGGAGGTTGTGGAGTCCGGGGCGGCTGAGCGGGTGGAGTTGCGGGCGGGGGATGTGGCGGTGCGGGTCCGCGAGCGGGGAGATCTGCTGGCGCCCCTCCTCGACCCGGCCCACGCCGGCCCTCTGCCCTGAGCGACCTGGCCCCCGCCGGGCCCCTGCCCCGAGCAACCTGGCCCCGCCGGGCCCCTGCCCCGAGCAACCTCGCCCCCGCCGGGCCCCTGCCCCGAGCAACCTCGCCCCCGCCGGGCCCCTGCCCCGAGCAACCTCGCCCCCGCCGGGCCCCTACCCCGAGCAACCTCGCCCCCGCCGGGCCCCTACCCCGAGCAACCTCGCCCCCGCCGGGCCCCTACCCCGAGCAACCTCGCCCCCGCCGGGCCCCTACCCCGAGCAACCTCGCCCCGCCGGGCCCCTACCCCGAGCAACCTCGCCCCCGCCGCCCTTACCCTTCCCGTCCCCCAGGGGCTCCGCCCCTTCGACCCCACCAGGGGCTCCGCCCCTGCACCCGGCGGGACGCCGTCCCTGCCCCAGCGGGGCTTCGCCCCTGCACCCCACTGGGGGCTGCGCCCCCAGACCCCCCTTCGGCCCTGAACGGGCCTCGTCCTCAAACGCCGGACGGGCTGAGTGCACCTGGCCGGCACTGACAGGTGAGGCCCCCTACGGGTGGGTGGGGGCTCGGGACGGCACGAGCCCCGCCCGCAGACGCCGGACAGGCTGAACACACCCCGGCCGACGCCGAGAGGCCAACCTCCCACGGGTGGGTGGGGGCTCGGGACGGCACGAGCCCCGCCCGCAGACGCCGGACAGGCTGAACACACCCCGGCCGACGCCGAGAGGCCAACCTCCCACGGGTGGGTGGGGGCTCGGGACGGCACGAGCCCCGCCCGCAGACCCCGGACAGGCCCTATACACCCCCACCCCCACCAACACCGACAGGCAACGCCCCCAACAGGCCGGCGGGGGCTCGGGACGGCACAACACACCCCGGCCGACGTGGACAGGCCAAGCCCCCCAACGGGCGGGCGGCGGCTCTGGACGGCACAAACACCGCCCGCAGACACCGGACGGGCCCTAAACACCCCAGCCAGCACCGACAGGCCGAGCCCCCGACCGGTGAGCGGGGGGCTCGGGACGGCGACAGCCCCGCCCGCAGCGCCGGGGCGGCTCGAGGTGAAGCAGCTGGGGGCTACACGTCGGTCCAGATTTTGCGGTCTCGGGCCATTGCGTGGAGGGCCTCGACGTCTGCTGGTTTGAGGATGCCGCCCAGGCGGGCGAAGCCGTCGATCTCGGTGTCGGTGAGGATGCGTACCTCGCGGGGGGCCGCCGTGAAGGTCACGCCCGAGGGGCCGACGAGGGCGAGGACGGGGTGGACCTCGGCGGTGAGGGCGTGGGAGACGCGGCCGGCGTCGCTGCGGAGGCGGCGGAGCAGTGGTTGTGGATCGCGGCGGCCGAGGGTGACGAGGGGGTCGGCGATACGGACCCGCTGTTTGCGGGCGTGGAGGGCGTGGACGGAGAAGAGGCCGCCGGGGCCGATGGCCAGGTGGTGGACGCGGTCGCCGCCCGGGAGCGGGATCGAGTGGAGGGTGTGCCAGCCGGCGCCGTCGAGGCGGTCCAGGGCCTCGCCGATGGTCTGCTCGGCGGCCAGCGCATGGCGGCGCGGGTCGGGCCGGAGGCGGTGGGCGGGGCCCGGATCGCGGTCCAAGGCGACCAGGAGGGCCTCGCCGGGGCGGTTGGGGGCCAGGTCGTCGTCCGGGTGGAGCGTGAGGCGGGCCAGTTCGGCGGGGGTCGGCACGGGAGGCGGGCCGACCGTGACCGGGCCGGTCAGGAAGGGGCCGAGGGCTTCGAGTACGTCCTCCTCGCGGTCGTCGGCGAGCAGGTTGATCCTTGCCGCCTCACGGTCGTACCAGGCGATGTTCCTGCCGTCCGTGAGACAGACGTAGAGCCGTTCCTGGCCATGCCGCCAGGTGGGTATCACGCGCAGTCCGGTCATGCACCATCACCCCACGACCATGGGAACAGGCGGGGTGCTGCAAGGGCAAGAAGGCGGTTACCTTGGGGAGGAGTTGGGCAGGTCATAGGGCTCAGGGAGCGCGCGTGGGGAGGCGCCGTTGCGGACCCGCAGGAAGCAACCCGACGTACCGGCTCCGGACCGTCCGTGGGACGAGATCGTGCCGGGGCTGTGGATGGGCGGGCACGAGTACCGGGGGCCCGCCGGGCAGCCGGCGCTCGCCGTCGTGCGGGACGAGTTCGATCTCGTCCAGACACTGACCTCGGCCCGGTCCGGACACGGACCCGACCCGGGTGTCGTCCATCATGTGTGGCCGATTCCGGACGGCCCGCTGGACGGCACCCAGCTCGCGGGCGTGATCCGGCTGGCGCAGGCCGCGGGCGAGGCCCTGGACGAGGGGCGGAGCGTCCTCGTCCGGTGTTACAGCGGGTACAACCGCTCGGGGCTGGTCGTCGCCCACACCCTGATGCGCCGGGGGCACCCGGCCGACGAGGCGATCCGGCTGATACGGTCGCGGCGCTCGCCGTGGGCCCTGCACAACGAGCTGTTCGTCGAGTACCTGCAGGCGGGGCTGCCGACGGCCAGACTGCTGGAGGAGCTGGCGGAGTGACCATGCACAATCGTTTCCTCTCTCCGCCCCCGCTCATCCGCCCCCGCTCATCCACTCCCGCTCATCCACTCCTACCCGGTCCACAAAAAGGACTTCCCTACTAATTAGTAATAAGGTGTACGGGCTCTCGCACCCTCATGCACCTCAGGAGTCCCGTGCCGCCCAGCCGCCCCACCCGCACCGCCCTCGCCGTCACCGTGGCCGCCCTGCTGGCCTCGGCGGCCGCGGCCTGCGGTGACGCGGGCGGGTTGCAGGGCGCGGGCGCCACACCGACCGCCGTCAGCCCGGACCGGCTCTGGCCGGATCTGACCCCCGCCTCCAGCCCCGCCTTCGAGATCGGCGAGGTGGACACCGAGGTGGTCAAGGGCGTCACAGTGCCGGGCGGGGACATCCGCACCGTGGATCCGGTGGCGGTCGTCCGCGCGGAGATAGCCGCGACCCCGGGCGACTACAGCGCCGGGGCGTACGACGAGACCGCCCGGCGGATGGCCGACTGCGGCAGGAGCGGGGAGGCGGGGCGCGCGTGTCCCGTCCTCAAGGCGTACTACCGCGATCTGACCGGCGACGGCCACGACGACATGACGCTCGGATTCCGCCAGCTGCCCGGCAACCTCACGGCCGTACGCGTGTACACGGTCCGCGGCCAGAAGCTCGTGCAGGTCATGGCCTACGAGGATGCCGTGAGCGGGGTCGAGCTGGCCGACCGGTCGGTGATCATCCGCGCGCCCTCCGAGGTGGCCGGCTACGAGTACCGCCTGCAGTGGACCTGGGACCAGCAGCAGCACGCGATGCTGCTGACGCACGACGAGATGCTGCGCACCGGCGGTCCGCGGCGCTCCGCGAACCCGTCCGGCTCCCCCTCCCCGTCGCCGTCCCCATCCGCCTCCGGTTCCGCTTCCGGTTCCCTCCCATGGGCCTCCCCCGACCCCTCCGCGAGCGGCCGATGAGGATCGCGCTCCCCCGGTGGGCCGGTCCGCTCGCCGTGAAGGCCGCCGTGTTCATCACGGTGATGTGCTGTGCGCTGGCCGCCCTGCTCGGTGTCCTCGTCCATGTGTCGGTGACGAACCAGACCGTCGGCCAGGCCCGTGACCTGGCACTGTCCCGGCTGGAGGACGCGACGAAGGCGTTCGAGGCCGGGGACACCCTCGGCTGGGGCGTGGGCGTCGACCCACCGGGGCTGCCCCCGTCGCTGCGGACGCTCGCGCTGGCCGGGGAGCGCGGCACGATGGTCTCCGACTACCAGGGACGCCCCACCATGTGGGCGGCCGGTCCCGCCGACGGGGAACGGGCCCTCGCCGTCCGGGTGGACTACCTGCAGAGCGCCCGCACCATCGAGGGGCTCGACTCCGCGATCCTGTGGTCCTCGGGGCTGGCGATCGGGGCGACGCTGCTGGTCGGCGCGTTCGCGGTGACCCGGGTGACCCGGCGGCTGCACACCACCGCGCAGGTGGCCCGGCGGATCAGCGGCGGCGATCTGGACGCACGGGTCGACGACCCCCGTACGAAGCAGCCGGGCCGGCCCCAGGACGAGGTGGCCGCCGTGGCCGCCGCGCTCGACACCATGGCGGCCACCCTCCAGGGCAAGCTGCTGAGCGAGCAGCGCTTCACCGCCGACGTGGCGCACGAGCTGCGCACCCCGCTCACCGGGCTGCACGCGGCCGCCGAGCTGCTGCCGCCGGGGCGGCCGACGGAGCTGGTGCGCGACCGAGTGGCCGCGCTGCGCACGCTGACCGAGGACCTGCTGGAGATCTCCCGCCTCGACACCGGGCGGGAGCGGCTGGAGCTGGACGCCGAGGAGCTGGGCGCGCTGGCCCGGCGGGCCGTGCGGGCGTCCGGGACCGACACGGAGATCAGGGTCGTACGGGACGCCCGGGTGGAGACCGACCGGCGGCGGCTCGAACGGGTGCTGGGCAATCTGGTCGCCAACGCGCACCGGCACGGGCGGGCGCCCGTCGTCCTCACGGTGGACGGGCCGGTGGTCACCGTAAGGGACCACGGGGACGGCTATCCGGAGTACCTCGTCGCGCACGGGCCGCAGCGGTTCCGTACGGAGGGCGGGGCGAAGGGGCACGGGCTCGGGCTGACCATCGCGGTCGGCCAGGCGGAGGTCCTGGGGGCGGCGCTGGACTTCGCCAACGCGACGGAGGGCGGGGCGCTGGCCACTCTGACGCTCCCTCAGACACCTCCGGACGGGGACGGCCTCCCCGATGGCGCAGCGTGACGGGCGGCACGCGCGAACCGCTCCTAATGTGGCGATAAGTCAGCTTCACCCTCTTCGTGGAGGTATCGCCATGTCCTTGCGCCGCAGCGCCCTCAACCGCCTCGCCATGGCGACCGCCGTCGGCGCGCTGGTCACCGGGGCCACCGTCACCCACGCCACCGCCGAAGGCGACTGGAACGGGAGCGGGAACAACGGCGGCAACACCGGCTCCAGCAACTGGGACGAGGGGGGTCAGGGCGACAACGGAGACTGGAACGCCAACAGCAGCTGGAACGACAACGGCAGCAATACGGGCGGGGGCAACGACTGGCAGAACCAAGGCGGCAACGGCAACGGCGGCCAAGGCGGCAACGGCGGCCAGGGCGGCAACAACAACGGCGGCCAGGGCGGCAACGGCGGTCACGGCGGCAACGGCGGCCAAGGGGGCAATGACGGCCAGGGCGGCAACGGCAACAACAACGGCGGCAACAACAACGGCAACGGTGGATTCGGCGGCCAAGGCGGCAACGGCGGCTTCGGCAACGGCAACGGCGGCCAAGGCGGCAACAACAACGGCGGCCAAGGCGGCTTCGGTAACGGCAACGGCGGCTTCGGCGGCCAGGGCGGCAACGACGGGTTCGGCGGCAACGGCGGCGGATTCGGCGGCGACGGCGGCTTCGGCAACGGCGGCGATGGCGGATTCGGCGGCTTCGGCGGCCAAGGCGGATTCGGCGGCGACGGCTTCGGCAACGGAGACCAAGGCGGCCACCACAACAACCAGCGCTTCTACCGCGGCCGTGTCACCGCCAACCAGCTCCTCCTGCGCAGCAGGCCCACCCAGGGCAGCCAGGGGATCCGGGCCGTCCACCGCGGCCAGATCGTCTCGATCTTCTGCAAGACCTCCGGCCAGCGCGTCGACGGCAACCCCCTCTGGTACCTCATCGCCGACGGCACCTGGTCCTGGGCCGCGGCGCGCCACATCGACAACATCGGCGAGGCGCCGCGCTGGTGCTGACACGAAAAAACATCCAAGGCTCACAAGGAGCCTCATTTGGGTAGGTTCCGGACATGACGAGAGCCGGAGTCGGAGCCGCGACCGCGATCGCCTCGGCCGACGCGCCCGCCCCCGTGGTACGCCTCCCCCGCCGCCGTGGCATCGAACTCGCCCTCATCGTCGTAGCCGTCCTGCTGTCGGTGTACGGCTACTGCGCGGTCGGTCTCGCCCGGCACGGCACCCTTCCACCCGGCGCCGCGGGCTACGGCGCCGGGCTCGGCGTGCTCGCGCTGCTGGCGCATCTCGCGGTGCGCCTGCGCGCCCCCTACGCCGACCCCCTGCTGCTCCCGATCGGTGTGCTGCTCAACGGCATCGGCCTGGTGCTGATCTACCGACTGGACCTGGAGACACCCGGCGACCGGGCGGCGCCCACGCAGCTCGTGTGGTCCACCCTCGGCATCACGCTGTTCATCCTGGTCGTGGCGGCCCTGCGCGACCATCGCGTCGTCCAGCGGTACGCGTACGTCAGCGTGGTCGCCGCGCTCGCGCTCCTCACGTTGCCGATCTTCTTCCCGGCCGTGAACGGCGCCCGGATCTGGATCCGGATCGCCGGGTTCTCCATCCAGCCGGGCGAGTTCGCGAAGGTGCTGCTCGCGGTGTTCTTCGCCGCGTACCTGGCGGCCAACCGCACGGCACTGGCGTACGCGGGCCGCAGGATCTGGTTCATACAGCTGCCGACCGGCCGGGTCCTCGGCCCGATCGTCGCGATCTGGCTGCTGAGCGTGGGCGTGCTGGTCCTGGAACGGGACCTGGGCACGTCCCTCCTCTTCTTCGGCCTCTTCGTGATCATGCTGTACGTCGCCACCGGCCGCACCGGCTGGATCGCGGTGGGGCTGCTGCTCGCGACGCTCGGCGCGGTGGCCGTCGGCCGGCTCGAACCGCACGTCCACAGCAGGATCGAGGACTGGCTGCACCCGTTCGCGTCGATCGAGGCGGGCCTGGGGCCCAACCAGCTGGCCCAGTCGCTCTTCTCCTTCTCCGCGGGCGGCGTGCTCGGCACCGGACTCGGCCTCGGCCACTCCATTCTCATCGGCTTCGCCGCGAAGTCGGACTTCATCCTGGCGACGGCGGGCGAGGAGCTGGGCCTGGCCGGCCTGTCGGCGCTCTTCCTCCTCTACGGCCTGCTGGTGGAGCGCGGCTACCGGGCCGGCCTCGCCCTGCGCGACCCCTTCGGCCGGCTCCTCGCCGTCGGCCTGGCCTCGATCGTGGCGCTGCAGGTGTTCGTGATCGCGGGCGGCGTGACCGGGCTGATCCCGCTGACCGGCATGGCGATGCCGTTCCTGGCGCAGGGCGGCTCGTCGGTCGTCACCAACTGGGCGATCGTGGCGCTGCTGATCCGGGTCAGCGACTCGGCGCGGCGGCACTACGACGGGAAGTCCACCCCATGACCTGGGAGGTCCACCCCACGGCTCGGAAGGTCCACCCCATGACCCGGGAGGTCCACCCCACGACCCGGGAGGTCCCGCAGTGACCCGGCACATCCGGCACGCCGCCGTCTTCTGCGCCCTGCTCCTGCTGGCGCTCCTGGTCAACGCCGCGCGCGTCCAGGTCGTCCGGTCCGCTGCCTACGACGGCAATCCGGCCAACCGCCGTGAGCCCATCGCCCGTTACGGCCAGCCGCGCGGCGACATCCTGGTGGGCGACGCGCCGGTCACCGGCTCCCGGGACACCGGCGAGCAGCTGCGCTACGAACGGACGTACCGCGACGGGCCGTTGTACGCGCCGGTGACCGGATTCGCCTCCCAGGAGTACGGGACGACGTTCCTGGAGCACGCCGAGGACGACGTGCTCTCCGGCCTGGACCCGATGCTCTCGCCGTTCCCCCTGTGGAACGACGTGACGCGCGGCCGCCCAGCCGGCGGGAACGTCGTCACGACCCTCGACCGCCGTGCGCAGCAGGCCGCGTACGAGGGACTGGGCGGCCGCAAGGGCGCGGTGGCGGCGGTGGAACCGGCGACGGGGCGGGTGCTCGCGCTGGTGTCGAGTCCGTCGTACGACCCCTCCCTGCTGTCCGGGAACGACCCGGGCGCCGAAGCCGCCTGGGCGCGGCTGAACGGCGATCCCGACAAGCCGATGCTGAACCGGGCGGTGCGGCAGACCTATCCGCCGGGGTCGACCTTCAAGGTGGTGACCGCGGCGGCGGCGCTGGACGCGGGCGTGGTCACGGACCTGGACGAGCCGACCGACTCGCCGGTGCCGTACCGGCTGCCGGGGACGACGACCCGTCTGACGAACTCGGGCGACGGCTGCGCGGACGCTCCGGTGCGGGAGGCCTTCGAGTGGTCGTGCAACACCGTGTTCGCGAAGCTCGGCGTGGACGTGGGGCTCGCCCGGATGTCGCGCACGGCACAGGCGTTCGGCTTCAACGACACGGACGTACGGATCCCGTTCTCGGTGGCCACCAGCACCTTCGACACCTCGCTGGACCGGGCACAGCTCGCGCTGTCGTCGATCGGGCAGTACAACACCCGGGCCACTCCGCTGCAGATGGCGATGGTGTCGGCGGCGGTGGCCAACGGGGGCCAGGTGCGCGAGCCGTACCTGGTGGAGCGGACCACGCGGCGGGGTGGCGCCACGGTGGCCACGGCCGGCTCCCGTTCCGCACGGCAGGCGATGTATCCCTCGACCGCCGTACGACTGCAGGAGCTGATGGAGGACGTGGTGCGCGAGGGCACGGGAGCGAGGGCGGCGATCCCCGGCGCGCGGGTCGGAGCCAAGACCGGCACCGCGCAGCACGGCCTCGGCAACGCCGGGACGCCGTACGCCTGGTGCATCTCCTGGGCGCGGGGCGAGCGGGACATCGAGCCGAGTGTGGCGGTGGCGGTGGTGGTGGAGGACGGGTCGGCCAACCGCGGGGAGATCACCGGGGGCGGGGTGGCGGCGCCGATCGCGAGGGCGGTGATGGAGGCGGTGCTCGCTTCGTGAGACGGGGGGTTCCGGAGGAGACAGGTCCGTCCTACCGTTCGCGCATGACTGACGCCACGAGGACCAAGACCACGGAATCCGCCGCCTTCGAACTCGCCCAGGTCAACATCGCCCGCCTCAGGTTCCCGCTGGACTCACCGGAGTTGAAGGACTTCGTCGACGCGCTGGACCCGGTCAACGCGGACGCCGACACCGCGGACGGCTTCGTCTGGCGGCTCCAGTCCGAGCAGGGTGACGCCACCGACATCCAGGTCTTCGGCGACGAGTGGCTGATCGTCAACATGTCGGTGTGGCGGGACACCAACGCCCTGACCGCGTACATGTACCAGGGCCGCCACCGCGAGATGCTCTCGCGCCGGCGTGAGTGGTTCGAGCGGGTGCGGGAGGCGATGGCGACCCTGTGGTGGGTGCCGGCCGGCCACCGCCCCACCGTCGCGGAGGCGGAGGCCCGGCTGCTGCACCTGCGCACCAACGGCCCGACGCCGTACGCCTTCACCCTGCGCACGTCGTTCCCGGCGCAGGGCGCGGAACCCGTGAGCTTCGCGGTGCCGGAGGACCTGGGCTGCTCGGTCTGAGCGGCCCGGACCGCGAGTCCTCGCGAGCCCCGGAGGCCTAGAGCGGCTTGCGGGTCTCGGAGCGGACCTTGAGCGTCGTCTCGGCGGCCGCTTCCAGGTCGACCTCGGCGGGGTCCTGGGCGATGTTCGCCGCGGTGATCTCGGCGACCACGGCCGCCGTGTTGCCGTCCACCCAGGCGCAGACCGGGTACGTCAGGGTCGTACCGGCCTCCGTCTGGGTGACCACCTCGCAGGTGACCGTGGTGTCCGAGCCGTTCGGACGGAAGTCCTTGGGCTTGACGGCCACCGTGAGGCCGTCGGCCTCGCCGACGCCCTTCAGCATGTCGTCGCGGTTGTCGTCCGTGTTCTGGAACCGGCCGTACATGCCGGAGACCAGCAGCGCGCCCTGGGTGTCGTCACCGCCCAGGCCGTACTGCCCCACCTGGGAGTCGGTGACCTTGGCGTCCCAGGCGCCGTCCATCTCCTGCTCGATCTCCTCGCCCTGGGTGTCGGAGAGGTCCTGGGTGAGGTCGTAGCGGCCGTCGAGGAGGGTCTTGGGCAGGGTCAGCCGGTACTCGGCGTCCGGGAAGCCGCCCTCGACCTTCACACCGATCAGCACCAGCGCCACCACGCCCGCCACGACCAGGCCGAAGACACCGCCCACGATCCCGAGGATCAGCCCGGTCCGGCTCTTCTTCGGCGGCGGGGCCCAGCCGTAGGGCGGCGGAGGGTACGGGGCGCCGTACGGCTGCGGCTGCTGCGGCGCGGGCGGATGCCCGTACGGCGGCGGGGCCTGCTGCCCGTAGGGGCCGGGGGCGTACGGACCCTGCGGAGGTTGCGGGGCCGGCGGCCCGTAAGGGTTCTGGGGACCCTGGGGGTTCGGGGGGCCGTAGGGGTTCTGCGGCGGCGGAGGCGTGGACACGTCAGCACGTTACTCCATGGGTGTGACAGCGCCTTCAGGACGCCTTCGGGACGCCTTCGGGACGAGAAGTCCCACCCGGGGGATTGACGGTCTTGCTGACAAGCAGTCTCATAAGAGCCATGACGACCCTCACGGATGCCGACGCGCTGGACGGACTGCGGGACGCGCTGGGCCTGCTCAAGGACCGGGAGCAGGTGGCCGAGCGGCTGCTGGCGTCCTCCGCCAGGCACTCCTTCGACCCCGACGAGGAGCTGGACTGGGACGCGCCCTTCGAGGAGGGCAAGTGGTTCTGGCCGCCGGAGTTGGTGTCGCTGTACGGCACGCCGCTGTGGAAGCGGATGGGCGAGGAGCAGCGGATCCTGCTGTCGCGGCACGAGGCGGCGGCGCTGGCCTCGCTGGGGATCTGGTTCGAGATCATCCTGATGCAGCTGCTGGTCCGGCACATCTACGACAAGGCGGCGACGAGCGCGCATGTGCGGTACGCGCTCACCGAGATCGAGGACGAGTGCCGGCACTCGAAGATGTTCGCCCGGCTGATCGCGCAGGGCGGTACGCCCTGGTACCCGGTGAGCCGGGTCCACCAGAACATGGGCCGGCTGTTCAAGACGATCTCCACCACGCCCGGCTCCTTCACGGCCACGCTGCTCGGCGAGGAGGTCCTCGACTGGATGCAGCGGCTGACCTTCCCGGACGAGCGCGTGCAGCCCCTGATCCGGGGCGTCACCCGCATCCACGTGGTGGAGGAGGCCCGCCATGTCCGGTACGCCCGTGAGGAACTCCGCCGCCAGATGCTGACCGCGCCGAAGTGGTCGCAGGAGTTCACCCGGGTCACCTCCGGCGAGTTCGCCCGCATCTTCTCGGTGGCCTTCGTCAATCCGGACGTCTACACCAACGTCGGCCTGGACAAACGGCAGGCCATGGCCCAGGTGAAGGCCAGCGGTCACCGGCGCGAGGTCATGCAGACGGGCGCGAAGCGGTTGACGGACTTCCTGGACGACATCGGTGTACTGCGGGGAGTCGGCCGACGACTCTGGAGGTCCTCGGGGCTGCTGGCGTAGCCCGGGGCCGGCCGGGGGTGGGACCGCTCACCCGCGCATGCGGGGTGCCGCCGCGCCCACCCGTGCCGCCCCAGCGGCACGACTGCCCGCAGCCAAGGGGGCCACCGAGGCGACTTGGCAACGCCGCAAGCCAGGACGGCCCGGCAGCGCCGGCAGCTGAGGCGACTTGGCAACGCCGCAAGCCGCAAGCCGCCCAACCCAAGGGGCGCGGGAAACTGCGCGACCAGCCACGACGGACCCGCACCCGGCGACGACCGGACCACCGG
>NZ_JBIWGA010000013.1:0-251596 GCF_044763345.1 Streptomyces sp. NPDC096132 | reverse complement strand
CGGCTCGGCGGCGCCCGCGGCCAGGGTGGCTTGGCAACGCCGCAAGCCGCCCAACCCAAGAGGCGCGGGAAACTGCGCGACCAGCCACGACGGACCCGCACCCGGCGACGACCGGACCGCCGGCGGCTCGGCGGCGCCCGCGGCCAGGGTGGCTTGGCAACGCCGCAAGCCGCCCAACCCAAGAGGCGCGGGAAACTGCGCGACCAGCCACGACGGACTCGCACCCGGCGGCGGCCGGACTACGCTGCACACATGACCCCCGCCGCCCCCGCCTACCGCCGTCTGAGTGTCGAGGAGCGGCGCAGCCAGCTCCTCGACGCGGCGCTCACCCTCTTCGCGCACCGGCTTCCCGAGGACGTCTCCCTGGACGACGTGGCGGAGGCCGCCGGGGTGTCCCGACCCCTGGTCTACCGGTACTTCCCGGGCGGCAAGCAGCAGCTGTACGAGGCCGCGCTGCGCTCCGCGGCCGAGGAGCTCCAGTACTGCTTCGACGAACCCCACGACGGCCCCCTCCTCCCCCGCCTCGCCCGCGCCCTGGACCGCTACCTCGGCTTCGTCGGCCGTCACGACGCCGGCTTCAGCGCCCTGCTCCAGGGCGGCAGCGTGGTGGAAACCTCCCGTACGACGGCGATCGTGGACGGCGTACGACGGTCCGCGGCCGTGCACATCTACAGCCACCTGGGGGTCACCGACCCCGGCCCCCGGCTCCGGATGACCGTCCGGATGTGGATCACCGCGGTCGAGGCGGCCTCCCTCATCTGGCTGGACGAGGGCAAGCAGCCGCCCGCCGAGGAGCTGCGGGACTGGCTGGTGGAGCAGTTCGTCGCGGTCCTCACGGTGACCGCGGGACGCGACCCGCAGACCGCCGAGCTGGTCCGGGGTGCGCTGGCCGCGGAGACCTGATCGACACTGGTGGCGTGAAGAGTCAAGACACCTCCTTCGAGGGCGGCCCGATGGACGGCCGGGTCCTGCCCGTCCTGCTGGGCATGACCGGACACCCGCCGAAGACGTACCGCATCCCGGTCCCCGACGCGGCGGGCGGCCCGCCGACCGTCCTCGTCTACCGGCGGGTGCCTCTCGGCCACAGCAGGCGGCTCGGCCTCCAGCAGGGGTGGAAGTACCAGTACGACCCGAAGGGCGCGGCGAGCGGCCGGCTGAAGTGGCCCTGGTCGAAACCGGAAGCCCCCACGCCGGGCGCGAAGGGGGACGACACCGAAGGGTGACCCGGTTGCGCCGAACCGAGCAGCCCGCCGCGCGCTCCCCGCGCATACGTCTCATGCTCACCCTGCGGGACGGAGGACCACCCGGGGCGCCTCCCCCGCAGCGGAGGTGATGACGTGTCAGGAAGGCTGCTGCGTCTGGCCTGTGCGGTCTCCATGGCGGCCCTGGCCGCGCAGGCCGTGCTGGCCGCCGGCGTCGCCGTCGCCGTACCGGAGCCGCCGGATCCCGGTGCACGGGCGGTCCCCGCACCGGAGAGCCCGGCGCCGACGAGCTCCCCGAGCCCCACGAGCCCGGCGCCGCCCGGCGGACGGACCGTGGCCGGTCTGCTGACGGACCTTCAGCGGCTGTACCGGGAGGCCGAGAAGGCCACCGAGGCCTACAACGCCACCGAGGAAGCGCTCAAGCGGCGGCGCGCCGAGACCGACCGCCTGGACGCCGACCTGGCCAAGGCCCGCCTCACCCTGCACGAGAGCCGGGGCGCGGCCGGCCGGCTGGCCCGCCAGCAGTACCAGAACACCACCGACATCTCCCCGTACGTACGGCTGCTGCTCGCCCGCGATCCGCAGCACGCGCTCGACCAGGGCCATGTGATCGGCCAGTTGGCGCGCGAGCGGGCCGACACGGTGGGACGTCTCGAAGGCAGCGAACGCAGGGCCGGGGACCTGGCCCGCAGAGCCCGCGCCGCTCTGGACGCCCAGCTCACCCTCACCGAGCGCAGGAAGAAGGAACGCGACGCCGTCGCCCGCCGCCTCGCCGATGTCGAGAAACTCCTCGCCTCCCTCACGGCGGCCCAGCTGGCCGCGATCGCCGAACTCGAGAAGAAGGACGTCGCACAGGCACAGGACAAACTGATGGCGTCCGGTGCGCTCGACGACGACCACAAGCCGTCGGAGGAGGGCGAGAAGGCCGTACGGTACGCCGTGCGCCAGCTCGGCAAGCCGTACGAATGGGGCGCCGAGGGCCCGAAGTCGTACGACTGCTCGGGCCTGACGTCCGAGGCCTGGGGCAGCGCCGGCACACGGATCCCGCGCACCAGCCAGGAACAGTGGGCGCGCCTCCCGAGAATCCCCCTCAAGGAGCTGCGCCCCGGCGACCTGGTCCTCTACTTCCCGGAGGCCACGCACGTGGCGCTGTACATGGGCGACGGCATGGTGGTCCAAGCGCCCCGGACAGGGGAGCAGGTGAAGATCTCCCCCATCGCGTCGAACCCGATCCTGGGAGCCGTACGCCCGGACGACCCACCCCAAGGAGCGCTTGGAACTACTCGACCAGCCACAGACAACCCGCGGCCGCCCACGAACCTCTAGCCCCCCGTAACCTCCGCCAGATAAGCCGCGGTCTTCTCCGGCTCATAGAAGAAGTTCTCAAAATCCGCCGGGTCGTTGAACGCATTGGCGAAACGATCAGCCACAGGCGGCAGCTGCCCCGCCGCCCCCAGCAGGTTCACGATGTGCTCCGGCGGCGGCGCCAGCATCGCGTTCGTCCACTTGGTGACGTGCTGAGCGGTGTCCCAGTACCGGTCGAACGTGGCCTGCATCCACTCCTCGTCGAACTCCTTCTCACCGTGCTCGAGGATCGAGGCGAGATAGGCGGCCGCGCACTTCGACGCGGAGTTCGAGCCCTGCCCGGTGATCGGGTCGTTCGCGACGACGACGTCGGCGACGCCGAGCACCAGTCCCCCACCGGGCAGACGGCCGACCGGGTTCCGCACCGTCGGCGCATACCGTCCGGCCAGCGTCCCGCCGGCGTCGGTCAGTTCGACCTTCGTGGCCCGCGCGTACTCCCACGGGGTGAACTTCTCCATGAGTTCCAGGGTCAGGGAGAGGTGCTCCGCCGGGTCCTTGACGCCGTTGAAGACGTCGAGCGGGCCGCCGGGTATGCCCTCCCAGAAGAGGATGTCGGCGCGGCCGGAGGTGGTGAACGTCGGCATGACGAACAGTTCGCCGACGCCGGGGACGAGGTTGCAGCGGACCGCTTCCATGTCCGGGTGCTCGGGGCGCGGGCCCATGCCGTGGACGTAGGAGACGGCCAGCGCCCGCTGCGGCTCGGCGTACGGAGACCTCTCCGGATCCCGCGCGAACATCGACACCAGCTCGCCCTTGCCCGCCGAGACCAGGACGAGGTCGTAGGCCCGGGAGAAGTAGTCGAGGTCGGAGACGGCCGCGCCGTGGATGACGAGCTGGCCGCCGCGCTGGGCGAAGATCTCCATCCAGCCGGCCATCTTCACGCGCTGGTCGACGGACTGCGCGAACCCGTCGAGCCGGCCCACCCAGTCGATCGCGCGCTGCGTCGGGCCCGGGTCGTGCGAGCCGGGGGCCGCGACCGAGACGCCGAGTCCGGCGATCTTCGGGGCCTGGGACTCCCAGAAGTTCAGCTGGAAATCGCGCTCGTGCTCCAGGGCCGTGTGGAACATGCACTGCGTCGACATGACCCGGCCGGAGCGGATCTCGTCCGCCGTCCGGTTCGACATCAGGGTGACCTCGTACCCGTGCGACTGGAGGCCGAGGGCGAGCTGGAGACCGGACTGGCCGGCTCCGACGACGAGTATCTTCCGCATGCGGGGACGACTCCTTGGTCGGTGCTACTCGGGGGTTTCGTCGAGCGCGTGGCCCACCAGGGCCAGGAGGGTCTCGATCACCGAGATCCGGCGCCGCGCATCCATGATCATGACAGGTACGTGCGCGGGGATCGTCAGCGCCTCCCGCACGTCCTCCGGCTCGAACAGCTCGCTGCCGTCGAAGTGGTTGACCGCGACGACGTACGGCAGCCCGCAGCTCTCGAAGTAGTCCAGCGCGGGGAAGGAGTCCTTCAGCCGACGGGTGTCGGCGAGGACGACCGCGCCGATCGCGCCGCGCACCAGGTCGTCCCACATGAACCAGAACCGCTGCTGGCCCGGTGTGCCGAACAGGTAGAGCACCAGGTCGTCGTCGAGCGTGATGCGGCCGTAGTCCATGGCCACCGTGGTGGTGGTCTTCTCGGGCGTGCCGGTGAGATCGTCGGTCTCCGCGCTCGCCTCGGTCATCAGCGCCTCCGTCTGGAGGGGCTCGATCTCCGACACGGTGCCGACGAGGGTGGTCTTGCCGACGCCGAAGCCGCCCGCCACCACGATCTTGGTGGCTATGGGGGCTCGGGTGCGGTCCGTCTGCCAGGGCTGCAGGGGCTCGTCGGGTTCGACGAGACCGGTGACCGGCGGGGTGACCGGGGTGACGCCAAAGGAGGAGGCGGCGTCAGAGACGACGGAGTCCACTCAGCACCCTTTCCAGCAGAGCGCGGTCGGGACGGCCCGTACCGTGAGCGGTACCGGTGCCGTACACACGGATCTTTCCCTGGTCCGCGAGGTCGCTGAGCAGCACCCGGACCACGCCGAGCGGCATCCTCAGCAGCGCGGCGATCTCGGCCACCGTGCGCATACGGCGGCACAGTTCGACGATGGCCCGAAGCTCCGGCATGACCGTGGACTTGAGGGACCCATTCGTCAGTTCCTTGCGGTCCTCGGGCGCGTCGAGAGCCGCCACGAAGGTCTCCACCAGGAGGACGTGGCCGAAGCGGGTACGGCCGCCGGTGAGCGAGTAGGGACGGACGCGGGCGGGCTTGCGGTCGCCGCCGCGGACGGGGAGCTGCTGCTTCGCGTTCTCGTGCCCCGTGCTCATCGGGCGCTCCCCGCCGACTCCGACTCCAGGGATTTCCGTAGCTCGCTGCGGAGTTCGGGGGTCAGGACATGGCCGGCGCGGCCCACGAAGAGGGCCATGTGGTACGCCACCACGCTCATGTCGCAGTCGGCGGAGCCGTGGACGCCGAGCAGGGAGCCGTCGCTGATCGACATCACGAAGAGGCTGCCCTCCGCCATCGCGATCATGGTGTGTTTGACCCCGCCGAACTGCATCAGCTTGGCGGCGCCGATGGTGAGGCTGCCGATGCCGGAGACGATCGTGGCGAGATCGGCGGAGGAGCCGCGCGGGCCGGTGGGTTTGTCGCCTCGCGACTGCCGGGCCTCGTTGTTGCGGCCCGGGTCCGAGGACAGCAGGAGCAGGCCGTCGGAGGAGACGACCGCCACGGACCGGATGCCGGGCACTTCCTCCACGAGGTTGGTCAACAGCCAGTGCAGGTTACGGGCTTCACTGCTCAGTCCGAAGGTACTGGGCGCGGTCAACTGCTTGCCTCCTCGACTGTGCCCCCCGTGTCTTCTTCGGCATGTGCGTGTGCTTCTTGAGGTGCTTTTCGCTCTGCTCGAGGTGAGGGGGCCTTGTTCTGGCCCGTCTTCTCGGCGATCTCCGCTTCCACGTCGCGGTAGCCGGCCTCCGCCCCCCGGCGGAAGCCGCCCAGGCGGCGGCGGAGGGCCTCGGCATCGACCGAGCCGGTCCGCTGGCGCGGGGGTTGTACGGGGGTGGTGATCTTGGGGGTGCGCTTGGGCAGGCCCTTGTCGGTGACGAGTTCCTCGTCGGCGACGAGTTCTTCCGGGGCGTCCGGTACGCGGCTGTGCTGCGTGTCGCTGTCGTCGGCGCCGTCGGGTTCGGGCGTGGGGTCCTGCTCGCCGTCCGTCTTCCCTGGCGGGCTGGGCAGCAGGAGTTCCATGGTCGTCTCGGCGGGGAGCTCGGGAGCCTGGCTCTCGGGAGCCTGGGCCTCGATGGCCGGGCTCCCGGCCGAAGGCTCCTCCGCCTTGTCCTCCGCCTTGTCCCCCGGCGTGTGCTCCGCCTTGCGTACGGCGTTCTCGGCCAGGGCGACCAGCGGGTCGTCGGTGGGCTTCGAACGTCCCGGCAGGACGTTGGAGTTGGCCTCCGCGTCCGCGCCCGGCAGGGAGAAGATCTGGGTGGCGGACGACGCCGTCGTGGCCGAAGGGACCGCGGCGGCCGGGGCGGTGGCCAGCAGCGCGGTCGGCAGGACCACCACGGCCGCCGTCCCGCCCTGCTTCTGCTCGCGCAACTGCACCCGCACCCCGTGCCGGTGGGCGAGCCGGGCCACCACGTACAGGCCGAGGCCGAGGCCCTCGTCGCCCTCCTGGTCGTACGGGGTCTCCGGATCGAAGTCGGCGAGGCGGGAGTTGAGGCGGACGAGCCGCTCCGCGTCGAGGCCGATGCCCTCGTCCTGGACGGAGAGCATGACCTCGCCGTTCTCCAGGAGCCAGCCGGAGATCTCGACGGGGAGATCCGGCGGGGAGAACGAGGTGGCGTTCTCCATGAGTTCGGCGAGGAGGTGGCTCAGGTCGTCGGCGGCGAAGCCGGCCACGTGCGCGTGCGGCGGCAGGGAGGCGATGCGGACCCGCTCGTAGCGCTCGATCTCGCTGACCGCCGCCCGGACGACGTCCACCAGCGGGATCGGGCCCGCGTGCTGCTGGACGTGCTCGGTGCCGGCCAGGACGAGGAGGTTCTCGCTGTGGCGGCGCATGACGGTGGCGAAGTGGTCGAGCTTGAAGAGCGTCGACAGCCGGTCGGGGTCCTGCTCGCGCTCCTCCAGGCTCTCGATGACGGCGAGTTGACGCTCGACGAGACCGAGGGTGCGCAGAGCGAGGTTGACGAAGGTGCCGGAGATGGCGCCGCGCAGCCGCTCCAGCTGGGCCGCGGAGTCGGTGAGTTCGGCGCGCAGTTCCTCGCGGGCGTCGGCCATCTTCTGGCGCTGCCCGACGAGGTGCTTGCGGTCGGACTCCAGGGTGGTGACGCGCTCGTGCAGCGCGACGGCGTGCTCGTGCAGGGCGTTGACGGAGCGGACGACCTGGGCGAACTCGTCGTTGCGGCCGGTGAACCGCACCGGCTCCTCGGCGGCGGGGTTCTCGGTCTCGGCGAGCCGGGCCGAGCCGCGGCGCAGCACGGACAGCGGGAAGGTGAGGCTGCGGGCCATGCCGGTGCTGACGACGACCGCCAGCAGCATCAGGGCGCCGACCAGGGCGACGCGGATCTCCAGCGCGGTGACGTCGTCGTCGCGGAGCCGCGCGAGGTCCTTGGTGCGGTGGTCGTAGAGCGAGGACTCCACGCCGCGCATCAGGTCGACGCGGGCGGAGAGCGCGGCGTCCAGCTTCTTGGTGCTGGTGTCCAGCTCGTCGTCGCTCAGTGTGGGCTGGTCGGTGAGGTCGGTGAGGTACTTCTCGGCGGTGTCGACCTCGCCGCCGGTGACCGTGGAGTCGTAGGAGTCCACGGCGTCCTGCGGGGCGCCCTCGCGGAAGTCGGCGAGGGCCGCCTCGGAGCGCACCCGGGCCTGCTGGGCGGCCGCGCTGAGCGCGTCGCGCGCCTCGGTGTCGGCCTTGGAGGAGACCTTCTCGGTGGTCGTCAGACCGGTGATGGGGTCGTAGACGGACTTCGTGCTGGTGGGCACGTTCAGCGCGGCGCGGAGCAGTCCGCGGGCGGCGGAGGCCTGCTGGACGGCGGCGTCCAGTTCGGCGAGGGCGTACGCGCCGGAGCCCGCGCGGGGCGGCATGTCCTCCGCGAGCCGGTCGGCGAGGACGTGCAGCGCGGTGATGACCTTGGCGTACGCCTCGTGCGCCTCCAGGGCCGTGCTCTTGCCGGTGAGCGCGGACTGGCGGACGGACACGAGGGATTCGAGGGCCGCGCGCAGCGAGGCGGAGATCTCCGTCGCCTCCAGCTCGCGGGCCTGGCGGTCCACCCGGGCGCTGCCGTCGGTGGAGGGCGCCTCGGACTTGGGGCGGCCGGCCGCGATGTACGCGGTGACCTCGTCGCGCTCGTCCGCCACGGACTGGGCGAGGACGAGGGCGTCCTGGGTCTGCTCGGCCAGGGTGACCAGGTCCTGGGCGTCCTTCAGCTGCCCGGAGGCGGTGAGGACGGCGGGGGCGCCGGCTCCGGCGATGGCGGCGGCCACCACGGCCACGGCGACGATCAGCCGGTTGCGTACGTGGGTCGGACGGCCCTTGCCGACAGGGGTGCGCTCCGCGCCCCCCTCGGAGGCCGTCTTACTGCCTGTGCGCCGAGGCCGCGTCTTCTGCACCGGTGCTCGCATTCCTGACTCGTGTACCCATGGGCCGGATGTGACGCACCGTCAACTGGTGCGTACGCCCGGTTCGGTCCCCGACCCTCCCAGTGCCGGTGGGCGAGGGCCCCGCATCGCCTGCCCCGCCACCCGAAGGAGTGAACATCGGAGGGGAGTTGGCGGGCAAGTTCCACTGGCGTGTGCACGGCCCTTGCGCGGCAGGCCGGTTGGACGTGGGCGGCATGCTTTGACAGGATTCGCCGCCACACCTTCCCCGACCCCTGCATTACCCCCCAAAACAGGCGTCTGACCTGCGGGGCTACGCCCGTTCGGCGAGTGATGCAAGCCTTTTGGGGAGGCTGTGAAGGGGTCGTGCAGACTGGCCGAATGCGTACGGAACTTGTGTCGGAACCCGGCGATCCGGCCCGCCCCAACGAGGACTTCGCGAGCGTCGGACTTTCCGCCTGCGGACAGGGCGGTTCGGTCGTCGTCCTCGACGGAGTGACTCCGCCGCCGGGCGGCGCGGGCTGTCTGCATTCGGTCCCCTGGTTCACGGCACGACTGGGCGGGGCCCTGACCGAACTGACCGTTTCACTCCCGGATGTTCCGCCGGCCGAGGCCCTCTCCCTCGCGATTGCGCGTACCGCCGGGGCCCATGCCGAAACCTGTGACCTTTCTCACCCGCGCACCCCGCAGGCGACGGTGGCCGTCGCGCGCTGGTCGCCGGAGTCGGTGGAGTATCTGGTCCTGTCCGACGCGGTGCTGCTGCTGGCCGCCCCCGACGGCACGGTGACGCCGGTTCTCGACGACCGGCTGGCCCGGCTGCCGCGCGAGCTGCTCAGGAGCGCGGAGTTCGTCGACGGCACGCTGCGCAACCGGGAGGGCGGCTTCTTCACCGCCGCCGCGGATCCGTCGGTGGCCGCGCGGGCCGTGACCGGAAGCGTGCCGCGCGGGCGGGTGAGCGCCCTGGCCGCGCTGTCGGACGGAGCGGCCCGCTGGGCGGAGACCTTCCTCGCGGGCGACTGGACGGACCTGTTCGCCCTGGTCCGCGCCGAGGGGACGCGGGCCCTGGTGGACCGCGTGCGGGAGCTGGAGCGGGCGGACAGCACCGGGCGGGCGTTCCTGGGCCGGGCGAAGACCCACGACGACGCGACGGCGGTGTACGTCGAGCTGTGAGCGGGGCCGGCGTGCGGCTACTTCTCCATGCCCCGGTTCAGCTGGTGGAGCAGTCGGGCCAGTTCCGCGACCTCGCGGCGGTCCCAGTCGGAGAAGTGGGTGACGTACCGCTCGCGGCGGGCCTCGCGGACCCTGCTCACCCGGCTGCGGCCCTCCTCGGTCAGGTCGACCAGCCAGGCGCGGCCGTCCGCCGGGTCGGGCTCGCGGGCGATCAGGCCGAGCTGCTCCAGGGCACGCAGCTGACGGGACATGGTGGCCTTGCCGACGCCGATGTAGGCGGCCAGCTCGGTGGCGCGCTGCCGGCCGCACTCCTCCAGCCGGACAAGGAGGCCGTACGCGGCCGACTCCAGGTCCGGGTGGACCTCGCGGGCCATCTCGCCCTGGTTGGCGCGGGCACGGCGGAACAGCACCGTGAGCTCCCGCTCCAGGGAGAGGAACTCCCGGTCGCCCTGTTCCACCCCGCGCGGCGACGCGTCGCCGTTCGCTTCCTCGCGCACGTCAGCACACTCCTGTTTCCGCCGGTTCCCGTCATGGCCGCGGCTCTTCAAGTATTTCGCAGGCATGGACCGGCGGCGGTTCCCAGGGGCACTCCCACCTGCCTGTCTACGTGCGTAGCCTTCCATGGGCCGTCCGGGGGACGCCCCGGGGACGGGTGGGGGCGGGCGCCCGGGGAACGGGCGAGGGCCCGGGCCTCCCTCAGGAGGAACCCGGGCCCTGCCCTCATCCGGCCGCGTCCGTCACGCCGCGGCCGGAACCTGCGGCTTCGCGCCGTTCGTGGCGGGCGCGAGCGCCAGCTCCAGGACCTGGCGGACATCGGTGACGGCGTGGACGTCGAGCTTGTCCAGCACCTCCGCCGGGACGTCGTCCAGGTCGGGTTCGTTGCGCTTGGGGATGACGACGGTCGTCACTCCCGCGCGGTGGGCGGCGAGCAGCTTCTGCTTGACGCCGCCGATCGGCAGGACCCGGCCGGTCAGGGAGACCTCACCGGTCATCGCCACGTCCGTGCGGACGAGTCGCCCGCTGAGCAGGGAGGCGAGGGCCGTGGTCATCGTGATGCCGGCGCTCGGGCCGTCCTTGGGGACCGCGCCCGCCGGGAAGTGGATGTGCACGCCCCGGTCCTTCAGATCGCCGACGGGCAGCTCCAGCTCCGCGCCGTGCGACCGCAGGAAGCTCAGCGCGATCTGCGCCGACTCCTTCATCACGTCCCCGAGCTGACCGGTCAGGGTCAGACCGGCCGCGCCCGTCTCCGGGTCGGCCAGGGACGCCTCGACAAAGAGCACGTCTCCGCCGGCGCCGGTGACCGCGAGACCCGTCGCCACGCCCGGCACCGCCGTACGGCGCTCGGCCGGGTCCTGGGCGGACTCGGGCACGTGGTGCGGCCGGCCGATCAGCGCGCGCAGATCGGCGTCCGTGACGGTGAACGGCAGCTCCCGCTCGCCCAGTTCGTGCTGGGCGGCGACCTTGCGCAGCAGCCGCGCGATCGACCGCTCCAGGGTGCGCACGCCCGCCTCGCGGGTGTACTCGCCGGCGAGCTTGCGCAGGGCGCTCTCGTCCAGGACGACCTCGTCCCTGTTCAGTCCCGCCCGCTCCAGCTGGCGCGGGAGCAGGTGGTCACGGGCGATGACGACCTTCTCGTCCTCGGTGTAGCCGTCGAGGCGGACCAGCTCCATACGGTCGAGCAGGGCCTCCGGGATGGCCTCCAGGACGTTGGCGGTGGCCAGGAACACCACGTCGGACAGGTCCAGCTCCACCTCCAGGTAGTGGTCCCGGAAGGTGTGGTTCTGCGCCGGGTCCAGGACCTCCAGCAGGGCGGCCGCCGGGTCGCCCCGGAAGTCGGACCCCACCTTGTCGATCTCGTCGAGGAGCACCACCGGGTTCATCGACCCGGCCTCCTTGATCGCCCGCACGATCCGGCCGGGCAGCGCGCCGACGTACGTACGGCGGTGGCCGCGGATCTCGGCCTCGTCGCGCACGCCGCCGAGGGCGACGCGGACGAACTTTCGGCCCATGGCGTGCGCGACGGACTCGCCGAGGCTGGTCTTGCCGACGCCGGGCGGGCCGACGAGGGCCAGGACGGCACCGCCGCGCCTGCCGCCGACGACACCGAGGCCGCGCTCGCTGCGGCGCTTGCGCACGGCCAGGTACTCGGTGATGCGCTCCTTCACGTCCTCCAGGCCCGCGTGCTCGGCGTCGAGGACGGACTTGGCGCCCTGGATGTCGTAGCGGTCCTCGGTCCGTTCGTTCCACGGCAGTTCGAGGACGGTGTCCAGCCAGGTGCGGATCCAGGAGCCCTCGGGTGACTGGTCGGAGGACCGCTCCAGCTTGTCGACCTCCTTGAGGGCGGCCTCACGGACCTTCTCGGGCAGGTCGGCGGCCTCGACGCGGGCGCGGTAGTCGTCGGACTCCTCGCCGTCCTGCTCGCCGTTGAGTTCGCGCAGCTCCTTGCGTACGGCTTCCAGCTGCCGCCGCAGCAGGAACTCGCGCTGCTGCTTGTCGACGCCCTCCTGGACGTCCTTGGCGATGGTCTCGGCGACGTCCTGCTCGGCGAGGTGGTCGCGCAGCTGCTGGGTGGCGAGCTTCAGGCGGGCCACCGGATCGGTGGTCTCCAGGAGCTCCACCTTCTGTTCGGTGGTCAGGAACGGCGAGTAGCCGGAGTTGTCGGCGAGCGCGGAGACGTCGTCGATGGCCTGGACGCGGTCGACGACCTGCCAGGCGCCTCGCTTGCGCAGCCAGGCGGTGGCGAGCGCCTTGTATTCCTTGACCAGGTCGGCGACATGGCCGGGCAGCGGCTCGGACACGCTCTGGTCGATGCGCGTGCCCTCGACCCACAGGGCCGCGCCGGGGCCGGTCGTACCGGCGCCGATCCTCACGCGGCCGCGGCCGCGGATCAGCGCGCCCGGGTCACCGTCGGCCAGCCGGCCGACCTGCTCGACGGTGCCGAGCACACCGGTGCTCGCGTACGTCCCGTCGATGCGCGGCACCAGCAGCACCCTCGGCTTGCCCGGTTGTGAGCGGGCGGCGGCCTGGGCGGCCTCCACCGCGGCGCGTACGTCGGTGTCGTTGAGGTCCAGCGGGACCACCATGCCGGGGAGCACGACCTCGTCGTCGAGCGGCAGTACGGGCAGGGTGAGCGGTGCGGACGTCGAAGCCATGATCTCCCCTTCGGCAGTCAAGTTGAGCTATGCCGACTCAATGCACATGAGCCCGCGAATGTTCCCCGCGATGCGGTGCGTTCGCTGTCGGCGATCAGGAAAGGTCGGCGGCACCCCGCAAGCGCCGGGCTGCGCACCCCACCCCCGGCCCAGCGTCCCCACGGCCGCGTCACCACCCACCCCCGGCCCGGCATCCCCACAGCCACTTCGCCGCCCCGCCGACCACACCCCCGTACCCCCGCCGGTGCACGGGGCGCGCGCGAGCAGGCGACCGAAGCGAGGCCGACACCCCAGGGCGCTCGGGGGCGCGCCCAGGGGTGGTGCGCCGCCGGACATGCCTCTCCGCTCCCCGCTTCCCCCACCCCGCCCACCCACTTCCGGCATTCACCCCGAAGCCACCCCACCCCGCGACCACAATGCGCGTATGACCGATGACTGGAAGCGACGACTCGACGCCCTGCACGCGGAGTTGGTCCGCCGGGACGACCCGGTCGCCTGGGTGATGGAGGCGGACGCCGTGGAGGCCTCCCGGCGCTACCCCCACATCGCGCTGCGCGGACCCGTCTTCGGTGTCGCCTCCTGGGACCCCATCGGCGCCGAACCGCGCTGGCGGCTGCTGAAGCCGGTGGTGGACGGCATGCCCCAGCAGGCCCGGGACGGGCTGAACTCGCACCTGTGGTTCACGGCGAAGGACGGCACCGACGACCCCGCAGTCCGGCGCGCGCTGCTCGCGGCCGTGTCGGTGCTGGAGCGCGACCCGGCCGACGAGGTGGAGGCGCTGGGCGTGCGTTACCGCGTCGTACGCGGCGACGAGTTCGCACGGACCGGCGACGAGGGCCTGGAACCGCCCCGGCCCACCGACCCGGAGCCCGTGTCCCCCGTGTGGGAGGAGCGGGCCGCAGACCCCTCCCCGGACGTGGGCTTCGCCCTGGACCCCGGCCGCGACGAGGGGCCGATGGCGGGCGCCCTGCGCCTCGGCCTGCGCGACTTCGTCTACACGGGCGCGCGCTTCCCCGCCGACGTGCGCGCTGACTCCGCGCGGGCGGCCGCCACGCACCCGGACGTGGTGCGGCTGCCCGTCGGCTTCGCGGTGGCCGAGCGCGGCGACGCCGGCTGGACCCCGTGCGGCTCCCTGCACCCGACCCCGCACGACGCCCGCCGCTCGCTCTACGACGGGATGTCCCGCGTCTGGGCGATGCTGTACCGCTACGACGACCGGAAGAAGGCCCGCTACGCCCGCGCCGCCGAGGCGTTCCGGGCGGCCGGCCGGGCCGACGAGGCGAGCGTGGAGGACCGGCTGTTCCGGGTCTGCCGCGTCGAACGCATGATCCGCATGGGCCCGGACGGCCCCGAGCCGCCCCGCCCGTCGGACGTCGACGAGTACGGCCCCATGAAGATCCACCCGACCCTGCGCGAGGACGGCACCGTCCGCTACGACGACTGACCCACGCCCGAGGCCGCCATACCTTCGCAAGGCTTCCGCCGCACCCCCGCAACAGAACTCACAGGCAATTCACGCACACTGCAAGCCTGTTCACAGTGAGCAAGCCGCCCGAAACTCGGGCACAACGGGGCCAGGGGGACGCCATGAGCGACGCATCCGAGACGACCGACGGGCGCCGGCCGGGCCGCCGCACCCTCGTCGCCGGAGCCACCGCGATCGCGGCCGCGGCGGTCACCACCTCCCTGGCCGTACGCGCGGCCCGCACCGCCGGCGACGGACGGACCCCGGCCGCGGCCACCCCCGCCCCGGCGGCCCGCAGAAGCGCGACCCCCACCCCCTCCCCCACCCCGACGCCCCGCCCGCGCACCCGCTCCGACCACCGCCCGAACATCCTCTTCGTCCTCACCGACGACCAGCCCAAGGGCACCGACTGGGCACTGCGGCAGACCCTCGACTGGCTGGGCCGCGACGGCGTCACCTTCGAGCGCGCGCACGCCAACACCCCGCTGTGCGCGCCGTCCAGGGCGTCCATCATGTCCGGGCGGTACGCCCACCACCACGGCGTCCTCGACACCCGCCACCCCTCCCACCTGGACCAGCACACCACCGTCCAGCGCCGGTTGCAGGAGGCGGGCTACCGCACCGGCCTGTTCGGCAAGTACCTCAACTACTGGCACCCCGCCGACAACCCGCCCCACTTCGACGAGTGGCTCCTCCAGGAACCGGTCGCCTACACCAACGGCCACTACAACGACGGCGGCACCGTCCGGACCATCCCCGGCTACAACACCACCGTCATCAAGGACCGCGCCCTCGCCTTCATCGAGAAGTCCCGCACGGACACCCGCCCCTGGTTCGCGTACGTCGCCACGCGCGCGGCGCACGAGGTGAACATCCCGGACGGAAAGTACGCCCACGCGCGCGTGCCCTCCTGGGACGGCCGCCCCTCGGTCTTCGAGACCGCCAAGGCCGACAAGGCCGACAAGCCACCGTTCCTGCGTGCCGCCCACCACTCCTTCGACGAGGGCAGGGCCCTGCGCGCCCGCCAGCTGCGCACCCTGCTCTCCGTGGACGACGCGATGCGCGACTTCCACGACAAGCTGCGCGAGCTGGGCCGGCTGGAGAACACCCTGGTGCTGTTCACCAGCGACCACGGCCTGTGCTGGGGCGACCACGGCTGGCTGCGCAAGTCGGTGCCGTACCGGCCGAGCCTGGAGGTGCCGTTCCTCATGTCGTGGCCGGCCGGCGGCCTGGCCAGGGGCGGCACCGACGACCGCCTCACCTGCCACGTCGACATCGCGCCCACGTTGCTGGCCGCCGCCGGCGTCACCCCCGACACCCCGCACGACGGCCACTCCCTCCTCGACCCGCGCAACGACCGCCACCACGTCCTCGCCGAGTGGTGGTGGAACCGCCAGGACAAGGTGCCGATCCACACCTGGGCCTCGTACGTGGGGAAGACCGAGCAGTACACCGAGTACTACCGGGGCCGCCTGGACACCGACGGCCGCCCCCGGGGCTCCGGCGAGGTCCTCTTCCGCGAGTACTACGACCTGCGCGCGGACCCGTACCAGCTGACCAATCTGCTGCACGGGGCGAGTGCGGAGGACGAGCAGCGGTTGGGAATTCCAGGGTTGGCGCGGGGGCTCGCGGCGGCGCGAGGGGTCTGATCGCCGTCAGGCCCTGATACGGCGCTGCCACCCCGGCTCCAGCGCCGCACCCACGGCCACGTCCCCACCCCGATCGCCAGCGCGATCAGATGCCCCCAGTTGGTCAGCGGGTCCGTGAAGGCGATCAGGTCCTGGAGCAGCATCGCGCCGAACGCGGCGAGCAGGGGCCACCGCAGCCACGGCCGGAGCAGCCCGGCCAGGGCGCCCACGCTCGTGGCGACGCCGAAGCTGATGCCGTAGTCGAGGCGGTGCAGCGAGCTGTCGGGCAGATGGCCGACCAGGACGGCGAGGCCCACGGGGACCTCGGTCGCGAGGGTGGCCAGGACGTGCCCGAGCAGGAAGACGACGGCTGTCCGGGCGCCGCCGAGGCGCCGCTCCAGCGCGCTGAGGACGATCAGGAAGCCGAGAGTGAAGGGGGAGAGGAGACCGCCTGCCACCCACAGCGCGCTGGCGATCAGCACCAGCGCCGGGGTGCGCAGCAGATGGGCCACATCGGTGCTGGAGCCCTGATGGAGGGTGTGCACGAGGGCCGGGTCGGCGTGCGCGGCGACGAAGGAGGTGACGGCGAGGACGGCGGCGTAGGACAGGGTGAAGGGGACGGGGATCCGCGGCAGGCTTGCGCGCCGGGTGCGCGGGCTCGCCTCGACGGGTTGCGTGACCGGCCGTGGGACGCGCTGGCCGGGGATGCCGTCCAGCAGACCGGAGACGTCGGGAAGGGGCGGGCTCGTACGGGCCGCCGTGGGTTCCACTGTGAGGCGCTCCTTCCGTTTCACCCCACCCTTCGTGCCCGACCTGTGCCCTGTCTGTGATCGGCGCCACGCGGGGGCCGATTCACAGCAAGCTCTGAGATTTCCTCAGGGCTCCGGAAGGTTCAGCGCACAGGAGTTCGTCAGCGTCACACCGGCCCCTCACCCCCGTCCGGCCTGCGGTCTCCCGAATACCTCAACGAACCGTCAGGGAAGTGCCAGGATGGGTTGATGTCCGCCTCGTACGACCTCCACGACGTACCCGAAGTGCTCGACCGGCGCGAGGGACCCCACGGCGAGATCGTGTTACGCCGGCACGGCGAACTGCTCCAGATCATCGCCAACGGCTGCTTCCTGATGGACACCTCCGACGGCCGCTCGGAGCGACTGCTCGTGGACGCCGCGCTGGCCGCGCTGGACGGCCGCCCCGCACCCGACCTGCTGATCGGCGGCCTGGGAGTGGGCTTCTCGCTCGCGCACGCCGCCGCCGAACCGCGCTGGCGCGCCGTCACCGTCGTGGAGCGCGAGCGGGCCGTCGTCGACTGGCATCTCGACGGGCCTCTGTCCGCCGTATCCGCGCGGGCCCTCGCCGATCCGCGCACGAAGATCGTGGAAACGGACCTGCTGGATTACGTCAATGAGACATGCGACACGTTCGACGTGGTATGTCTGGACATCGACAACGGGCCCGGCTGGACCGTCACCGAGGACAACGACGGCCTCTACTCGGTGGCCGGACTCGCGGGCTGTGCAAGGGTGTTGACACCCGGTGGCGTACTGGCCGTCTGGTCCGCGCAGCCCTCTCCGGAATTCGAGGGAACCTTGGGGAATGCCGGGTTCCAACAGGTGCGTACCGAAGAGATCCCCGTTGCCCGAGGCGTGCCGGACGTCGTGCACCTCGCCGTTCGCCCCGCCGTCAGACCTGGATAGCAATGGCGAGGTGACTCCGGGTACGTTGCATCCCTGACGCCGATCATTTACGCGTCAACCGCAGTCATGCGCAGACAAGGGATCACCCCACTGGTTCCGGAAAGCACACTCAGGGGCGGGCGATGGAGCAGACACACACCTCGCACAACGGCACGACGACGGCGACCCCGGGCGCGCAGCGGCGCGTTCTGGTGGTCGAGGACGACCCGACCATCGTCGACGCCATCGCGGTCCGCCTGCGCGCCGAGGGATTCCTCGTGCAAACGGCGGGCGACGGCCCGGCGGCCGTCGACACCGCCGAGGCCTGGCAGCCCGATCTGCTGATCCTCGACATCATGCTGCCCGGCTTCGACGGTCTGGAGGTCTGCCGGCGCGTGCAGGCCGCCCGTCCGGTGCCGGTCCTCATGCTCACCGCGCGCGACGACGAGACCGACATGCTGGTCGGGCTCGGCGTGGGCGCCGACGACTACATGACCAAGCCGTTCTCGATGCGGGAACTGGCCGCACGCGTGCACGTGCTGCTGCGCCGGGTGGAGCGGGCCGCGATCGCGGCCACCACGCCGCGCAGCGGGATCCTGCGGCTCGGCGAGCTGGAGATCGACCACGCGCAGCGCCGGGTGCGGGTGCGCTCGGAGGACGTGCACCTCACGCCCACCGAGTTCGACCTGCTCGTGTGCCTGGCGAACACGCCGCGCGCGGTGCTCTCCCGTGAGCAGCTGCTCGCCGAGGTCTGGGACTGGGCGGACGCCTCCGGCACCCGCACGGTCGACAGCCACATCAAGGCGCTGCGCCGGAAGATCGGTGCCGAGCGGATCCGGACGGTGCACGGCGTGGGCTACGCGCTGGAGACCCCGACGCCATGAGCGGCGCGGACGGACCGAGAAGCCCCGGGGAGCCCTGGGGCGGCGTACGCCCGTTCTCGATCAAGACCAAGCTGGGTGCGCTGGTCGTCATCTCGGTGCTGATCACCACGGGTCTGTCGATGATCGCGGTGCACACCAAGACGGAGCTGCGCTTCATCACGGTCTTCTCGATGATCGCCACGCTGCTGATTACGCAGTTCGTGGCGCATTCGCTCACCGCGCCGCTGGACGAGATGAACGCGGTCGCCCGCTCCATCTCGCACGGCGACTACACCCGCCGGGTGCGCGAGAACCGCTGGGACGAGCTGGGCGACCTGGCCCAGACGATCAACGTCATGGCGGACGAGCTGGAGGCGCAGGACGCCCAGCGCAAGGAGCTGGTGGCGAACGTCTCGCACGAGCTGCGCACCCCCATCGCGGGCCTGCGCGCCGTCCTGGAGAACGTGGTCGACGGCATCGCCGAGGCCGACCCCGAGACGATGCGTACGGCGCTGAAGCAGACGGAGCGGCTCGGGCGGCTGGTGGAGACGCTGCTCGACCTGTCCCGCCTCGACAACGGCGTCGTCCCCCTGCGCAAGCGCCGTTTCGAGGTGTGGCCGTATCTGTCGGGCGTGCTGAAGGAGGCCAACATGGTCTCCTCGGCGCGCGCGACCATGGGCTCGGGCGGGAATCACACGCGGACGGACGTCCATCTGCATCTGGACGTCACCCCGCCGGAGCTGACCGCGCACGCGGACCCGGAGCGCATCCACCAGGTCGTCGCGAACCTGATCGACAACGCGGTCAAGCACAGCCCGCCACACGGCCGGGTGACGGTGAAGGCGCGCCGCGGGGCGCTGCCGGAGTCGCTGGAGCTGGAGGTCCTGGACGAGGGGCCGGGCATCCCGCGTTCGGAGTGGCACCGCGTGTTCGAGCGGTTCAACCGGGGATCCGTGCGCCGGCCGCACGGTCCGGGCAGTGACGGCGGTACGGGACTGGGGCTGGCGATCGCCCGCTGGGCGGTCGATCTGCACGGCGGCCGGATCGGAGTGGCCGAATCCGAGCGGGGTTGCCGGATTCTTGTCACTCTTCCGGGAGAGCCTTCTCTGCCAAGTTGACGTAAAGTGCGAACCGGAGCCACAAGATCCACGGCTGTCCGCCCTGCGAGACACGTGTGATCAGGTCAGGGACCCGCGCAGGTCGGCGCGGGTCCGCCGGGGTCCGCACGCTCAGCGTGCGTGACCTGCGTCAACACACCCATTTCACAGGGCAACCGCGCTTGTTTCCCGCCATTTCCACCCCCGAAACACACTTTCCGATGTGACTTACGCGACGATGGAGCGGCTCGACCTGACCTTCACGGTCTTGGAGGCGTAGCCTTTATTCCCGCTGTCCATCACCTTGTGAAGCGGAAGAGGGCGGTTGCCGCCGTGTCGCCACAGTCCCCCAGTAACGCATCGAGCATCTCGACCGACGCAGACCATGCGGGCAAGAACCCCGCTGCCGCGTTCGGCCCGAACGAGTGGCTCGTCGACGAGATCTATCAGCAGTACCTCCAGGACCCGAATTCGGTAGACCGTGCCTGGTGGGACTTCTTCGCCGACTACAAGCCGGGCGCGGCCTCCGCCCCGGCTCCGGCGGGTACTGCGGCCGCGGGGGCCGCAGGGACCACCACGCCCCCGGCGCCCGCCGCCCCGGCTCCGACCGCCTCCGTGCCGGCCCCGGCCCCGGCCGCCGCCCCGAAGCCCGCGGCCGCCGCACCCGCCCCGGCCGCTCCGGCCCCGGCTCCGGCGAGGCCCGCCGCGGCCCCGAAGCCGGCCGCCGCCGCCAAGGCCGCGCCCGCCGCCGCGGCCCCCGAGGGCCCGGAGCTGATCACGCTGCGCGGCCCCGCCGCCGCGGTCGCCAAGAACATGAACGCCTCCCTGGAGCTGCCGACCGCCACCTCGGTCCGCGCGGTCCCGGTGAAGCTGCTGTTCGACAACCGCATCGTCATCAACAACCACCTCAAGCGCGCCCGGGGCGGGAAGATCTCCTTCACGCACCTGATCGGCTTCGCGATGGTGCAGGCCATCAAGGCCATGCCGTCGATGAACTGGCACTACGCGGAGAAGGACGGGAAGCCCACCCTCGTCAAGCCGCCGCACGTCAACTTCGGCCTGGCCATCGACCTGGTGAAGCCCAACGGTGACCGCCAGCTCGTCGTCGCCGGCATCAAGAAGGCCGAGACGCTGAACTTCTTCGAGTTCTGGCAGGCCTACGAGGACATCGTCCGCCGCGCCCGCGACGGCAAGCTGACGATGGACGACTTCACCGGTGTCACGGTCTCCCTGACCAACCCCGGCGGCCTCGGCACCGTCCACTCCGTGCCCCGCCTGATGCCCGGCCAGTCGGTCATCATGGGCGTCGGTTCCATGGACTACCCCGCGGAGTTCCAGGGCACCAGCCAGGACACCCTGAACAAGCTCGGCATCTCGAAGGTCATGACGCTCACGTCGACCTACGACCACCGGGTCATCCAGGGCGCCGCCTCCGGCGAGTTCCTGCGGATCGTCGCGAACCTCCTCCTCGGCGAGGGCGGCTTCTACGACGAGATCTTCGAGGCCCTGCGCATCCCCTACGAGCCGGTCCGCTGGCTCAAGGACATCGACGCCTCGCACGACGACGACGTCACCAAGGCCGCGCGGGTCTTCGAGCTGATCCACTCCTACCGGGTCCGCGGCCACGTCATGGCCGACACCGACCCGCTGGAGTACCGCCAGCGCAAGCACCCCGACCTGGACATCACCGAGCACGGCCTCACCCTGTGGGACCTGGAGCGCGAGTTCGCCGTCGGCGGCTTCGCCGGCAAGTCCCTGATGAAGCTGCGCGACATCCTCGGCGTGCTGCGCGACTCGTACTGCCGCACCACCGGCATCGAGTTCATGCACATCCAGGACCCGAAGCAGCGCCGCTGGATCCAGGACCGCATCGAGCGCGCCCACACCAAGCCGGAGCGCGAGGAGCAGCTGCGCATCCTGCGCCGGCTGAACGCCGCCGAGGCCTTCGAGACCTTCCTGCAGACCAAGTACGTCGGCCAGAAGCGCTTCTCCCTGGAGGGCGGCGAGTCCGTCATCCCGCTGCTCGACGCGGTCATCGACAGCGCGGCCGAGTCGCGCCTGGACGAGGTCGTCATCGGCATGGCCCACCGCGGCCGCCTGAACGTCCTCGCGAACATCGTCGGCAAGTCGTACGCGCAGATCTTCCGCGAGTTCGAGGGCAACCTCGACCCGAAGTCGATGCACGGCTCCGGCGACGTGAAGTACCACCTGGGCGCCCAGGGCACCTTCACCGGCCTCGACGGCGAGCAGATCAAGGTCTCGCTGGCCGCGAACCCGTCCCACCTGGAGACGGTCGACCCGGTCATCGAGGGCATCGCCCGCGCCAAGCAGGACATCATCAACAAGGGCGGCACGGACTTCACCGTCCTGCCGGTGGCCCTGCACGGCGACGCGGCCTTCGCGGGCCAGGGCGTGGTGGCCGAGACCCTGAACATGTCGCAGCTGCGCGGCTACCGCACCGGCGGCACGGTCCACATCGTCATCAACAACCAGGTCGGCTTCACCGCCGCCCCGGAGTCGTCCCGCTCGTCGATGTACGCGACGGACGTGGCGAGGATGATCGAGGCCCCGATCTTCCACGTGAACGGCGACGACCCGGAGGCCGTGGTCCGCGTCGCGCGGCTCGCCTTCGAGTTCCGCCAGGCGTTCAACAAGGACGTGGTGATCGACCTCATCTGCTACCGCCGCCGCGGTCACAACGAGTCGGACAACCCGGCCTTCACCCAGCCGCTGATGTACGACCTGATCGACAAGAAGCGCTCGGTGCGCAAGCTGTACACCGAGTCCCTGATCGGTCGCGGCGACATCACCCTGGAAGAGGCCGAGCAGGCGCTGCAGGACTACCAGGGCCAGCTGGAGAAGGTCTTCACGGAGGTCCGCGAGGCCATCACCGCCCAGTCGAGCGCGGTACCGGTGTCGGATCCGCAGGCGGAGTTCCCGGTCGCCGTGAACACCGCGATCTCCACGGAGGTCGTGAAGCGGATCGCGGAGTCCCAGGTCAACATCCCCGACTACTTCCACGTGCACCCGCGTCTGCTGCCGCAGCTGCAGCGCCGGGCGACGATGGTCGAGGACGGCACGATCGACTGGGGCATGGGCGAGACCCTCGCGGTCGGCTCCCTCCTCCTGGAGGGCACCCCGGTCCGCCTGTCGGGCCAGGACTCCCAGCGCGGCACCTTCGGCCAGCGCCACGCGGTCCTCATCGACCGCGAGACGGGCGAGGAGCACACCCCGCTCCAGTACCTCGGCGAGGACCAGGCGCGCTACAACGTCTACAACTCCCTGCTGTCCGAGTATGCGGTCATGGGCTTCGAGTACGGCTACTCGCTGGCCCGCCCCGACGCGCTCGTGATGTGGGAGGCGCAGTTCGGCGACTTCGTCAACGGCGCGCAGACGGTGGTCGACGAGTACATCTCGGCGGCCGAGCAGAAGTGGGGCCAGACGAGCGGCGTCACGCTCCTCCTCCCCCACGGCTACGAGGGCCAGGGTCCGGACCACTCCTCGGCCCGCGTCGAGCGCTTCCTCCAGCTCTGCGCCCAGAACAACATGACGGTGGCCATGCCCACGCTCCCGTCGAACTACTTCCACCTCCTGCGGTGGCAGGTGCACAACCCGCACCACAAGCCGCTGATCGTCTTCACCCCGAAGTCGATGCTGCGTCTGAAGGCCGCCGCGTCCAAGACGGAGGAGTTCACGAGCGGCGGGTTCCGCCCGGTCATCGGCGACACGGTGATCACGGACGCGGCCGCCGTCAAGAAGGTCGTCTTCTGCGCCGGCAAGGTCTACTACGACCTGGAGGCCGAGCGTCAGAAGCGCGGCGACACGGAGACGGCGATCATCCGCCTCGAGCGGCTGTACCCGCTGCCGGGTGCCGAGGTCCAGGCCGAGGTCAACAAGTACCCGAACGCCGAGAAGTACCTGTGGGTCCAGGAGGAGCCGGCCAACCAGGGTGCCTGGCCGTTCATCGCCCTGAACCTGATCGACCACCTGGACCTGGCGGTCGGCGCCGACGTCCCGCACGGCGAGCGCCTGCGCCGCATCTCGCGGCCGCACAGCTCGTCCCCGGCCGTCGGCTCCGCCAAGCGCCACCAGGCGGAGCAGGAGCAGCTGGTGCGCGAGGTGTTCGAGGCGTGAGCCTCTGACCGAACGGCAAAGAGCCCGTCCCCGGAATCTCCGGGGACGGGCTCTTTGCCGTGTGGTCAGTCGTCGTCCTCGTCGTCCAGCCGGGCGAGCCAGGTCGCGAGGCGCTCGACCGGCACCTCGAAGTCCGGGTTCAGGTCGACGAACGTCCGCAGCTGCTCGGCGAGCCACTCGAAGGAGACCTCCTCCTCGCCGCGCCGCTTCTCCAGCTCCTCGATGCCTCGGTCGGTGAAGTACAACTCTCGCTCCTGCTCCTGCCTGCACCTGTCGGTCTCTGTGCCAAGGGTAGGCGCAGCGGTCACTCTCACGGGTGTCTTGACTTCCCACGGCCGCGATATATCGTGAATTGAAGAAGACGCGATATGGCGCGATGCGCTGTGCCGAGGAGGTCCTGCCATGTCCGAATGGTCCGTCGCCGAGCCGAGGAGGCTCACCTTCGACGAGCCCGTCAGCACGCTGCACGTCCGCATCGTCGACGGCACGGTGAACGTGGTGGGCACGGACGAGGGCCCCGCCCACCTGGAGGTGTCGAGCATCGAGGGGCCACCCTTGGCGGTGAGCCATCGCGACGGCACCTTGACGGTGGCCTACGAGGATCTGCCCTGGAAGGGCTTCCTCAAGTGGCTCGACCGCAAGGGATGGCGGCGCAGTGCCGTGGTCTCCCTGGCCGTCCCGGCCGGCACCCGCGTGGAGCTGGGTGTGGTGAGCGCCGGCGCGACGGTGTCCGGGATCGACGGACGTACCGAGGTCAAGGGCGTCACCGGTGACGCCACCCTGGTGGGCCTCGCGGGCGCGGTCCGCGCGGACACGGTGTCGGGGAGCGTGGAGGCCCAGGCCCTCACCGGCGATCTGCGCTTCAACTCCGTCTCCGGGGACCTGACCGTCGTGGAGGCCGGTTCGTCCGTCAAGGCCGACTCGGTGAGCGGCTCGATGATCGTCGACGTCGACCCGACGAGCAGGCCCACGGAGATCTCCCTGACCAACGTCTCGGGCGAGATCGCCATCCGGCTGCCCCATCCGGCGGACGCGGAGGTGGAGGCGAACACCGCGAGCGGCGCGGTCTCCAACGCCTTCGAGGACCTCCGGGTCAGCGGCCAGTGGGGCACCAAGCGCATCACCGGCCGCCTCGGCGCGGGCAACGGCCGGCTGAAGGCCACCACGGTCTCCGGCTCCATCGCCCTGCTGCGCCGCCCACCGACGGAGGACGAACCGGTCCCCGGCGCACCAGCCACGAGCGACGCGACCCCCGGCCCGGGAGACAATGCCGTTTCCGGCCCGGGCGTCGAAGCCTCCTCCGGCGGCCCGGCCGACAGCACGACCGACAAGAAGGTGCTCTGACATGCCTCCCGTCTTCGCCCACGGCCGCCTCCGCCTCTATCTGCTGAAGCTGCTGGACGAGGCCCCGCGCCACGGCTACGAGGTGATCCGCCTCCTGGAGGAGCGCTTCCAAGGGCTGTACGCCCCCTCGGCGGGCACGGTCTACCCGCGGCTGGCCAAGCTGGAGGCCGAGGGCCTGGTCACCCACACCACCGAGGGCGGCCGCAAGGTGTACGCGATCACCGACGCGGGCCGGGCCGAACTGGCCGACCGCAGCGGCGAACTGGCCGACCTGGAGCTGGAGATCCGCGAGTCGGTCGCCGAGCTGGCCGCGGAGATCCGGGCCGATGTGCGGGGCGCGGCGGGCGATCTGCGGCGCGAGATGCGGGCGGCGGCCTCCGAGGCCCGGCGCGACAACCGCACCGGCACGGTCCCGGACCAGGGCGAGTACACGGACAAGGAGTCCTGGCGCGTCGCCAAGGAGGAGATGCGCCGCGTCAAGCAGGAGTGGAAGGAACAGGCCCGGCGGGCCAAGGACGAGAGCCGCCGGGCCCGTGAGGAGGCCCAGCGGGCCCGCCGCCAGGCCAAGGAGGCGCAGGACCATGCCCGGGCCCAGGCGCAGGAGGAGATGCAGCGCATCGCACGGCGGGTCCAGGAGCAGGTCCAGGACCACTTCGCGCGCGGCGACTGGCCGACGGGCGTCCGCGAGGGCCTGACCGAGCTGGCCCGGGAGTTCGGCGAGTTCGGCAAGGACTTCGGGAAGGAGTTCGGCAAGGATCTCGGCTTCGGCCGCTCCTCCGGCGGTACGGAGTCGTCCGCGCCGTCGGCCCCGGGGGCGACCGCCCACCCGGAGTACTCCCGGACCCCGGAGGACTTCCCCGCCGACTACGAGCCGGCCTGGGCCCACGAGGACTCCAGCGGGGACCCGGCCCGCGATCTGGACCGCCTGCTCGACCGCTTCCGGGACGACATCCGCGACGCCGCCCGCGACCACGGGGTCACCTCCGACCAACTGCGCGACGCCCGCCGCCACTTGTCGTCGGCGGCGGCGCACATCGGGGCCATACTGCGAGCGCCGAAGGTCTGAGGCTCCGGGGAGGAGAGGAGGGGCCCTGGTCAGCCCGCCTTGGCCTCTCCCCCGCCGTACAGCACCCGAGTCAGGGACGCATGGGTCACGCCGTGGTCGGCGAGGACCTCGGCGACCGGGCCGGGGTGGACGGTCAGGGCGAGGAGGAGGTGCTCGTCGCCGATGCGCCGGTCGCGGTGGGCCAGCGCCATCCGCAGGGACTGTTCCAGGATCCGCTTGGCGCCCCGGCCGAAGGCCGGACGTCCCACCCACCGTCCCGCTCCCTTCGCACCGCCGGACAGCGCGCCGACGCCGTGCGTCTCCTCGACCCGGGAGACGATCTCCGAGACGTCGATGCCCAGCTCGGCGAGGGCATCGGTCTCGGCGCGGGACAGGCCGCCGCGCCGGCGTGTCTCCTCCAGCGCCTCCCGTACCGCGTCCTTGCGCTCGGCGAGTCCGAGAGCGGCCAGCGCGAAGGACGCCCGGCTCCCCTCCCGGTCCAGCAGCGCGAGCAGCAGATGCTCGGTCCCGACGGTCCGGGCCCCCGCCCCCTCGCAGCGTTCGACGGCACCGCGCACCACGTCGCGGGCGTCCTTCGTGAACCGCTCGAACATCATTGCCTCCCGTACTTCTTGTGCACGGCCTGCCTACTGACTCCGAGCTCCGCGGCGATCTCCTGCCACGACCAGCCCTGGTTGCGCGCACTGCGCACCTGCACGGCCTCCAGCTGCTCCAGCAGCCGGCGCAGTGCGGCGACGGCGCGCAGTCCGACCCGTGGATCGCGGTCGCCGGCACGCTCGGCGAGATCCGTTGCTTCGGTCATGATGTCAACGTAGGTTGACACCCTCTCCCTTGTCAACCACAGTTGACAATCTCGGCGCAAAAAAGGCGGGCCCGGATTTCCCCGGGCCCGCTGAGGAGCGGCTCAGCCGTTGGTGAGCACGATCTTGCCGAACTGGTCGCCGGACGAGAGCCGTTCGAAGCCCTCACGGGCTCGGTCCAGCGGGAGCACCTCGTCGATGACGGGTCGGACACCGGTGGCGGCGCAGAAGGAGAGCAGGTCCTCCAGCTCCTCCTTGGTCCCCATGGTGGAACCGACGACCTTCAGCTCCAGGAAGAAGATCCGGGTGAGCTCGGCGTGCGAGGGCCGGTCGCCGCTCGTCGCACCGGAGATGACGAGCGTCCCGCCGGGCCGCAGCGACTTCACCGAGTGGGACCAGGTGGCGGCGCCGACGGTCTCGATGACGGCGTCCACGCGCTGCGGCAGCCGCGCGCCCGGCTCCACCGCCTCGACGGCGCCGAGCTCCAGCGCCCGCTTCCGCTTGGCCTCGTCCCGGCTGGTCGCGAAGACCCGCAGCCCGGCGGCCTTCCCGAGGACGATCGCGGCGGTGGCGACACCACCACCGGCCCCCTGGACGAGCACCGAGTCGCCCGGCCGGACGCCCGCGTTGGTGAAGAGCATGCGGTACGCCGTCAGCCACGCGGTGGGCAGACAGGCCGCCTCCTCGAAGGACAGCTCCTTGGGCTTGGGCAGGATGTTCCAGGTCGGCACCGCGACCCGCTCGGCGAAGGTGCCCTGGTAGTGCTCGGTGAGGATGGAGCGGGGCTCCTTCGGCCCGACCCCGTGCCCGGTCTGGCCGATGACGGAGTGCAGGACGACCTCGTTGCCGTCCTCGTCGACACCGGCGGCGTCGCACCCGAGGATCATCGGCAGCTTGTCCTCCGCGAGGCCGACGCCGCGCAGGGACCAGAGGTCGTGATGGTTGAGGGACGCGGCCCGCACGGTGACGGTACTCCAGCCGGGCCGGGCCTCGGGGGCGGGTCGCTCCCCCAACTCCAGTCCGGAAAGCGGCTGGTCGCGGTCGATTCGGGCGGCGTAGGCGGCGAACATGAACACGACGATAGGGGTGGGGAGGGGAGGGCGAAACCGGGGGCCACTGTGAGACATGCCCTGTTGCCAACCAGTCGGGCCTTGTCACCACCCGAACGGCCGGGGCGGGTGGGCAAAGAAATGGCCCCGTCCAAGGGGACGGGGCCATTCGAGGCATCGTCAGCGACGAGCAACGCCCTCGGCGCGTGCAGCGGCAGCCACCGCAGCCGTCACCGCGGGCGCGACCCTCTCGTCGAACGGCGACGGAATCACGTAGTCGGCGGCGAGATCGTCACCGACGACCCCGGCCAGCGCCTCGGCCGCCGCGATCTTCATCCCCTCGGTGATCCGGGACGCCCGCACCTGCAGCGCCCCCGCGAAGATCCCGGGGAACGCCAGCACGTTGTTGATCTGGTTCGGGAAGTCCGACCGCCCGGTGGCGACGACCGCCGCGTACTTGTGGGCGACGTCGGGGTGCACCTCGGGGTTCGGGTTGGCCATGGCGAAGACGAAGGCGCCCTCGGCCATGGAGGCCACCGCCTCCTCCGGGACCGTACCGCCGGAGACGCCGATGAAGACGTCCGCGCCGGCCAGCGCGTCCTCCAGCGAGCCGCTCAGCCCCGCCTTGTTGGTGAAGCCGGCGACCTCGCGCTTGACGTCGGTGAGGTCCTGGCGGTCCGCCGAGATGATGCCCTTGCGGTCGGTGAGCGCGACATCGCCGATACCGGCCTCGACCAGCATCTTGGCGATGGCGACACCGGCCGCGCCGGCGCCCGAGATGACGGCCCGCAGGTCGCCGATGGACCGTCCGCTCAGCCGGGCCGCGTTGCGCAGCGCCGCCAGCGTCACGACCGCCGTACCGTGCTGGTCGTCGTGGAAGACCGGGATGTCGAGCGCCTCCTGGAGCCGGCGCTCGATCTCGAAGCACCGCGGTGCCGAGATGTCCTCCAGGTTGACTCCGCCGAACGAGGGCGCGAGGCGGACCACGGTCTCGACGATCTCGTCCACGTCCGTGCAGGCGAGCGCGATCGGAACCGCGTCCACACCGCCGAACTGCTTGAACAGAATCGCCTTGCCTTCCATCACAGGAAGGGACGCCTCCGGCCCGATGTCCCCGAGGCCGAGGACGGCCGTGCCGTCGGTGACGACGGCGACGACGGACGACTTCCACGTGTAGTCGTTCACCAGCTCCGGCTGTTCCGCGATCGCGGTGCACACGCGTGCGACGCCGGGCGTGTAAGCGAGGGACAGGTCGTCCTTGTCACGGATCGGGACGGTGGCCTGCACGGCCATCTTTCCGCCGCGGTGCAGCGCGAAGGCCGGGTCGAACGAATCGAGGGGCTCCGCACCGCCTTCCGGGCCCTGGTCCGCGCTCTCGCTGCGAGGATTGACGATCTCCGCTGCCACTTGTTGTACCCCTTAGGTGTTCTTGGTTTGAGGGTGGCCACTCCGGGTGAGGAGTGGGCGGGCATCGCGCGGGCCCCAGAGGTGATGCGTACGGGCGCCTGCGCGTCGGGCGCGCCGCACACGCGCCCTGAGCCCCGGATGAGGGGTGTAAAGAACCTTCTTACCGGACGGAGACCACAGCCGACGAGTCCAATCCGTGCAAGGTCACATCCCTCGGTCTGTGGACCTTGCACAGAGGTGATCACGAGTGACATGAGTCATGTGCGAAGACTGGCCAAGGGCCGGTAAACCCTTGACACGGACTCAAGTCAACGTGCGGGTCGCACAGTGGGCGATCACGTGATGAGATGAACCGAAGATCCTCCGGCCGGAGGGGCGGATTCCCGCAGATGGTCCGGCGTCATCCGGGCGTGTTGGCCCGGACTGTGCGGCTCGGGGATCGCCCGTTATGCGATTTTGACATGGCTGGTCCCCTGAATGGCGTAGTCCGAATGGCAAGATGCCGTAATCACACGAGGTCGCGACACCCAAAGGTGTGTGTTCTCGTCGACCCATCGGCATTTGTCGAACCATCGGCATCTCCATCCATCCGCCGGAGGAACCCACCATGACCGCACGCACCACCCGACACACGACCGCCGCGCGCACCCGCCTGGCAGCGGTCGGCTCTCTCGCGGTCGCGGGCGCCTTGCTGCTGTCCGCCTGCGGCGACCAGACCGAAAGTGGCGGCAGCTCCTCCGAGTCGTCGACCAGCGCCGGCGCCGCTCCCCTGTTCTCCAAGCTCCCGGCCAAGATCCAGAAGGCCGGCGTCATCAAGGTCGGCACCAACGCCGAGTACGCGCCGATGGAGTCCGTCGAGGGCGGCAAGATCGTCGGCGTCGACCCCGACATCGCGGCCGCGCTCGGCAAGCAGCTCGGCGTCGAGTTCCAGTTCACCTCGGGCGGCTTCGACACCCTGATCACCGCGGTCAACACCGGCCGCTACGACATCGCGATGTCGTCGATCACGGACAACAAGCAGCGCCAGGAGGGCCTGGACGACAGCGGCAAGAAGCTCGGCGAGGGCGTGGACTTCGTCGACTACTTCACCGCCGGTACGGCCATCTACGTCCAGAAGGGCAACCCCAAGGGCATCACGTCCATGGACGACCTCTGCGGCCAGACGGTCGCGGTGCAGCGGGGCACCACGTACGAGGAGGCCCTGCAGACGCAGTCCAAGAAGTGCACCACGGACGGCAAGAAGGCCCTCAAGATCGAGTCCTTCGAGAACGACACCGAGGCACAGACCCGCGTGAAGTCCGGCGGTGCCGTGGCCGGCGTCAACGACTACCCGGTCGCCGTGGACATGGCCGAGAAGGCCGGCGGCGGCAACACCTTCGAGGTCCTCGACCAGCAGTACGAGGCCGCTCCGTTCGGCATCGTGGTCGACAAGCAGAACACCCAGCTGCGCGACGCCCTGAAGGAGGCCGTCGACGCGATCATCAAGGACGGCTCCTACCAGAAGGTGCTGGAGAAGTGGGGCGCCGAGAGCGGTGCGATCAAGGCCGCCGCGATCAACAGCGGCAGCTGATCCACCCGCACCTCTTGAGCCTTTGAAGGGCAGTCCCCATGACTGACAAGCTCGACAAGACCCCGGCGGGAGCACCACCGGAGGACACCCCACCGGTCGCCAAGGACTCGGCGTTCTCCGGCCCGCCGGAGGCCATCAAGGCCATCCCGGTGCGCCACTACGGCCGCTGGGTCAGCGCCGTCGTGGTCATCGCGCTGCTCGCGCTGCTGATCAACGCGTTCGCCAACGGTGACATCCAGTGGTCGACGGTCGGCGACAAGCTGTTCGACTCGACCGTCGTCGCGGGCGCCGGGCGCACGCTGCTGATCAGCGTCCTGGCCATGGTGATGGGCGTGGTCCTGGGCGTTCTGCTGGCCGTGATGCGTCTGTCGAAGAACCCGGTGACCAGCTCGGTCGCCTGGCTGTACATCTGGTTCTTCCGTGGCACCCCGGTCTACGTCCAGCTGCTGATGTGGTTCAACCTGGCGCTGATCTTCCCCGTCCTGAACCTCGGTCCGATCTACAAGGACGAGATGACGGACGTCATGACGCCGTTCATGTGCGCCCTGCTCGGCCTCGGTCTGAACGAGGCCGCGTACATGGCCGAAATCTGCCGCGCCGGCCTGCTCGCCGTCGACGAGGGGCAGACCGAGGCGTCCCACGCCCTGGGCATGAGCCACGGCAAGACGCTGCGCCGGATCGTCATCCCGCAGGCGATGCGGGTGATCGTGCCGCCGACCGGCAACGAGTTCATCAACATGCTGAAGACCTCGTCGCTGGTGTACGTGGTGACGTACAACGAGCTGCTGCGTTCGACCTCGGTGATCGGCTCCTCGTCGTTCGCCGTGATGGAGCTGCTCTTCGTCGCCTCCATCTGGTACCTGGTCATGACCAGCATCTTCAGCGTCTTCCAGTACTACCTGGAGCGTTACTACGCCCGTGGCTCCAGCCGCAGCCTCCCGCCCACGGTCTTCCAGAAGATCAAGGCGAACCTGGTCTCGATCGGCCGCGAAAGGAGTGCGGCATGACCGCGATGGTGAAGGCCGAGGGCGTCCACAAGTCCTTCGGCATGGTCGAGGTCCTCAAGGGCATCGACCTGCAGGTCAACACCGGTGAGGTGTTCTGCCTCATCGGCCCGTCCGGCTCCGGCAAGAGCACGTTCCTCAGGTGCATCAACCACCTGGAGAAGATCAACGCCGGCCGGCTGTACGTCGACGGGAACCTGGTGGGCTACCGCCAGAAGGGCGACAAGCTGTACGAGCTCAAGGACAGCGAGGTCGCCCTGCAGCGCCGGGACATCGGCATGGTGTTCCAGCGGTTCAACCTGTTCCCGCACATGACGGCGCTGGAGAACGTCATCGAGGCCCCGGTCCAGGTCAAGGGCGCGAGCAAGGCCCAGGCCAAGGAGCGGGCGAGGGAGCTCCTGGACCGGGTGGGCCTGGCCGACAAGGCCGGGAACTACCCCTCGCAGCTCTCCGGCGGCCAGCAGCAGCGCGTGGCCATCGCCCGGGCGCTGGCCATGGACCCGAAGCTGATGCTGTTCGACGAGCCGACCTCGGCCCTGGACCCGGAGCTGGTCGGTGACGTCCTCGACGTCATGCGCGACCTGGCCGAGTCCGGTATGACGATGGTCGTCGTCACCCACGAGATGGGCTTCGCCCGCGAGGTCGGCGACAGCCTGGTCTTCATGGACGGCGGTGTGGTCGTCGAGTCCGGCAACCCCCGCGACGTCCTGACCGACCCGCAGCACGAGCGGACGAAGGCGTTCCTGTCCAAGGTGCTGTAGCGCGTACGACGGTGAAGGGGCGGTACGGAATCTCCGTACCGCCCCTTCAGTGTCTGCCGGGAGGGACGCTCACTTCAGGGCCAGCAGCAGGGTGTCCGACGGTGACGCCCACACCGGCCGGGCCTCGCTGAAGCCCTTCTCCCTCAGCACGCGCGCGTGCCACGCCGCGGACGGCATGTCGCCCTCGGCGTGCTCGCCGTAGATCTCGAAGCGGCGGGCCGTGGGGCCGGCCAGGACCGGGTCCTGTGCGGCGAGCTGCCACCACTCGGCCCAGTCGAGGGTGCCGCCGGCCTTGGCCTGATCCATGCGGGCGTGCCGCAGCGCGCGCTCCGCCGCGTTGATCCGGGGCGTGGTGTCGTCGATCATGTGGTCCGCGTTCATGAAGACACCGCCGTCGCGGACGAGTTCCGCGACCTGACCGTAGAGGACCGCGAGGGGTTCGCTGTGCAGCCAGTGCAGGGCCGTGGCGGTCAGGACGGCGTCGTACGCGTCGTACGGCAGGCGCGCCGGCCAGTCCGGGTCCTTGAGGTCGGCCGTCACCAGGGTGACCCGGTCGTCCCCCGCGAAGGTGCCCTCGGCGATGGCGAGGAGGGCCGGGTCGAGGTCGACGCCGGTGCTGGTGGCGCCAGGGAGGCGGGCCAGCAGCCGGGCGGTGATGGTGCCGGTGCCGCAGGCGAGGTCGAGGATCCGGGGCTCCGGCCCCACCAGCGCCTCCACCATGTCCAGCATGATCCGGAAGCGGTCCTCCCTGTCGGGCATGTACCACTCCTGCTGACGGTCCCAGCTCTCCTGCCAGGCCTGCCAGTCGGTTCCGGTGCCGGTGGTGGTCATGGAAGCCCCCTCGTCGCCCGTCGCGTAATACCCTGAAAGCACGATCAGCCGTTACCCGACCGCACTCACGACCATAGAGCCCATCCGTAAGGACTACAAGTGGAACTGGCCTATTACTCGGACTACGCCGTGCGTCTCGTCAACAGCGAGGAACCGGCCCGGGGCAAGGACACGCTGACCTCGGTCGAGGCCGTCCGCGATCTCTTCGGCGGCAACCAGTCGGCCGCCCGCCGCGCCACCGACGCGGACGTCACCCGCTTCCGCTCGGTCCGGGCCCGGCTGCGCGCGGTCTTCGAGGCCGCCGACCACGGCGACGAGACCCTCGCCGTGGACCTGCTGAACTCCCTCCTTCTGGAGTTCCCGGTGAGCCCGCAGATCTCCGGCCACGACTACCGCGACGACGACGGCCGCCCGCTGTGGCACATGCACCTCGCCGACCACCCGTCGAACGCGACGGCGGGCTACGCGGCCATCGCCGCGATGGGCCTGGCGTTCCACCTGACGGAGTACGGCGTCGACCGGCTGGGCCTGTGCGAGGCGTCCCCCTGCCGCAACGCCTACCTCGACACCTCGACCAACCGCTCCCGGCGCTACTGCTCCGACCGCTGCGCGACCCGCGCCAACGTGGCCGCCTACCGCGCCCGCAAGCGCCTGGAGGCCGAGCGGACCGCCAGCACCGGCCTGGCCGCCGACAGCGCCCAGCGCACCACCGCCAGCGGCGAGCGCTGATCCGGCTTCAGCGGCCGATAGCGCAGCCGCACCTTGCCCAGGATCAGCTCGTCGGGCACGGTCCCGTAGTCGGTGCTGTCACCCCCGGCGTACGCGTTGTCCCCGAGCACCCACCACCCCCCGTCGCGCCGCTCGACGGCCCGCTTCACGACGAGCAGGTCCTGCTGGAAGGGATGCCGCAGCACGACCACGTCCCCGGCCCTCACCCGCGCCCCGTACTGCACCACCAGCTGATCCCCGTGGTACAGCGTGGGCACCATGGACGGCCCGGTCACCTCGGCCAGCCCGAAGGGCGCCACGGCCCTCCCCCGCTCGGTCTCCTGCGACAGTTCCGGCATCCCCGGCACCTCCCCGGTCCGTTCCTCCACCAGTCTCAGTCTGACCCCGGACTTTTGTCCTAAGCCCATGGGGGCACCCGCGAAAACCCGTCTTGCAGGGAGTAATGTCCCACCTGAGAAGACGATCACGAGGAAGGAATGCTCCATGCTTTCCCGCCTGTTTGCCCCCAAGGTCAAGGTCAGCGCGCACTGCGACCTGCCCTGCGGTGTGTACGACCCGGCCCAGGCCCGCATCGAGGCGGAGTCGGTGAAGGCCGTTCAGGAGAAGATGGCCGCCAACGACGACCCGCACTTCCAGGCGCGCGCCACCGTCATCAAGGAGCAGCGTGCCGAGCTCGCGAAGCACCACGTCTCCGTGCTGTGGAGCGACTACTTCAAGCCCCCGCACTTCGAGAAGTACCCCCAGCTGCACGTGCTGGTCAACGACACCCTGAAGGCCCTGTCGGCCGCCAAGGCGTCGACCGACCCGAAGACCGGTGAGAAGGCTCTCGAGCTGATCGCCGAGATCGACAAGATCTTCTGGGAGACCAAGAAGGCCTGACTCGGTCGCAGTGTCTCCTTGCCCGCACCCGGGCCGCAGGACGCCGAACTCGGCTCCCTGACGGTCCGGGTGCGGTCGTTTCCACCCCAGCCACCTCCGCCCCCCGGCCGCCTCCAGCCCCGGCCACCTCCGCCCCCCGGCCGCCTCCAGCCCCGGCCACCTCCGCCCCCCGGCCACCTCCAGCCCCGGCCACCTCCGCCCCGGCCACCTCCAGCCCCAGGCCGCCTCCGCCCCGGGCCACCTCAGCCCCCGGGCCGCCTCCGCCCCGGCCACCTCCAGCCCCAGGCCGCCTCCGCCCCGGGCCACCTCAGCCCCCGGGCCGCCTTCGTCCCGGGCCGCCCCCGCCTCGGGCCACCTCAGCCCCCGGGCCGCCGTCCCCGGCCACCTCAGCCCCCGGGCCGCCCCCGCGCCTCGGGCCACCTCAGCCCCGGGGCCGCCTCCGTCCCCGGCCACATACGCCCCGGCCACCGCCGTCCCCGGGCCGCCCCCGCGCCTCGGGCCACCTCAGCCCCCGGGCCGCCTCCGTCCCCGGCCACATACGCCCCGGCCACCGCCGTCCCCGGGCCGCCCCTGCCCCGGGCCACCTCGGCCCCGGGCCACCTCCGCCAGGCGTCCAGGACGTCGGCGGCGACGATCTCATGGCGTCGGTGCAGCTCCGGAAGTCCGTGCCGATGGCGGTGAACGAGGCGCCGCCGTGTTCGCAGCCGTCCGGCCGGGGCGCGAACGGCACGTCCAGCCGCCAGTCCACCCGGGACCGCAGACGCTCCAGCGTGCCGCGATGGCGCTCCGTCGTGCCCCTCGTCAGCTCGGCCACGCCGCCGGTGAGCACCTCGAACGTCACCGCGCCGCTGTGGACGGTACGGCCGACCCGGCGCAGGCCGGTGGCCAGGTACATGTCGAGCAGCTCGGTGCGGCCCATCGCCACCACCCGGCGGCCGCCCCGGGCGGCGATCCAGCGCAGCGCCGCGTACATGAGCAGTCGTGCCGCCGCGGTGGCGCGCCAGCGCGGCTCCACGGTGAGGATCCGCACCTCGAACACCTCGTCCTCGCCGAGCAGCGGCAGCTCGTCCGCGCCGCGCGCCGCGACCAGGTAGACGTTCTCGCCGTCCAGTCCGTCGCGAAGCCGCCCGGCCGGATGGGGCGCGTGCTGGCCCAGCTCCTGGGCGTACACCCGGTGACGCAGCTCGTGGATCCAGTCGAGATCCTCCGGAGTCGCGGAACGAAGCTGCAGGTCACGATCCATAGGGCTCCTCTTTCGACGCAGGGTGGTGCCTTGCATCATGGGAAGAGGGGATCGCGCCGCGACAGGACCGTACGACGCAGCTGCCCTGAGTACGCGTACTCAGATGCGGTCGCCGTTCGACGGGTCGGACGGAAGGGAGTCGTCATGGACGTTCCGCACGATCAGGTGCTGGTGGTCACGCCCGACGGCAGACGGCCGGGGCCGCCGACCCCCGGGATGGACCGGCAGCAGGCCTTCGCCACCGAGGGGACATGGTCGGGGTTCGTGCGCACCGAGGCCGGCATGGTCTCGGGGTGGCATCACCACGGCGCGTGCGAGTCCGTCATCTACGTCCTCACGGGCGCCCTGAGGATGGAGTTCGGCCCCGACGGCTCGAACACCGTGGAGGCCGGACCGGGCGACTTCGTCTACGTGCCGAAGGGCATGGTGCACCGGGAGAGCAACCCCACCGCGGAGCCCGCGGACATCATCGTCGTGCGCGCCGGCACCGGGCAGTCCACGTTCAACGTCGACGGACCGTCACCAAGCCGAGGCGGACCTACGATCACCCCATGAGCTCCCGCACCCACACCCCGGTCCGCTGGATGTACGCCTTCGTCGACCGGCCCGCCGAGCGGTTCGCGACGGCCTGCGCCTTCTGGACCGCTGTCACGGACACCTCGCTGTCCGAACCCCGCGGTGAGCGCGACGAGTTCGTCACCCTGCTGCCGGACGGCGGCGCCGACGCCTGTGTGAAGGTCCAGGGGGTCGCGGGCGGGGACGGCGGAGCGCATCTCGACTTCGCGGTGGAGGACGTGCCCGGGTTCGTCGCGGCGGCGCTGGAGCTGGGGGCTCGGACGGCCGCCGCGCACGACGGGTGGTCCGTGCTGCGCTCCCCCGCCGGCCGACTGTTCTGCGTGGTGCCGTGGCACGGGGAGTCGGTCCGGCCGCCCGTGGTCGGGGGCAGCCGGCTGGACCAGGTGTGCCTCGACGTCCCGCCGTCCGCGTACGACGCCGAAGTCGCGTTCTGGAGCGGTCTGCTGCCCGACTGGTCGTCCCGGCCGGGCTCCCTCCCCGAGTTCCATGTGGTCGCGCCCCCGCCGGGGCTACCGGTCCGCATCCTGCTCCAGCGGCTCGGAGCCGAGGGCCCCGTCTCCGCCCACCTCGACCTGGCCTGCGGCACCGGCATCGACGCCGTGCGCGCCCGGCACGAGCGGCTCGGCGCGGTCCACCTCGCCGACCACCCGCGCTGGACCGTCATGCGCGATCCGGCGGGCGGCGTGTACTGCCTGACGGGCCGCGACCCGGAGACGGGCGGGCTACCGCTCACCTGACGCCCGGTCCCAGGGCTCCACGTCCACCACGGCGTCCACCGGTATCGGCCCGTACACGTGCGGGAACTCCTCGCCGCCGGGTTCCGGGGCCTCGTACTTCAGCGGCACGTCCAGCCGGGCCGGGTCCACGACGAGGACCACCAGCTCGTCGGGGCCGTCGTAGGAGCCGTAGAGGAAGGCCGCGACCTTGGGGAGCTGGGCGCGGGTGGAGCAGTGGATGAACCCCTCCTCCGCGAGGGTGCGACCACGGGTGGACCACTCGTAGGCCCCCTGCTCGCGGGCCGCCGCCCAGAGTGCGCGTTCGGTGATGTGGAGGACGTGGGGAAGGGGTTCGGTCATGGGATCACGCTATCCGGTCGGCTCGGGCCGGGCGTCGGGCTCCTCCTCGTGATGGTGGGGGAAGGGGGTGCCCTCCTCCACGTATGCCTCGCACCGTGGGTTGTGGCACGGGCCCGGCACCCAGCGCGGGACCCACGCACCCAGGGTCTTGTGGCGCCGGACGACGGACTGTACGGACTGCCCGCAGACGGGACAGACGCGTTGTTCTCTGTCCATGCCATCAGAGTAGGGCGGAGGAGCCGTCATTGCTCCCTGCTGTACGTCCGAACGACGGCACCGTTGCCGAAGGAGCGCATCCCTTCGAAGGTGAAGCGGGTGGCGTCCGAGCCGGCGCCGAACATGGGCATGCCGGTGCCGTAGACGATCGGGTACGTCTTGATCACGAGCTCGTCGATCTCGTCGAGCAGCTCGCCCGCGAGCCGGGAGCCGCCGCACAGCCAGATGCCGAGATCGCCCTGCTCCGCCTTCAGTGCGCGGACCTTGTCGAGCAGTCCGTCCGCGATGATCTCGACGTCCGGGTCGGGCGACTCGGCGAGGGTGCGCGAGGCGACGTACTGGCGCAGATGGGCGTAGGGGCTGGTGATCCCCTCCTTCAGCGCCAGGTCGTAGCTGGCCCGGCCCTGCACGATCGTGTCGAACCGCTTGTTCTCCAGGTCGTCGAGGCCGAACGCCCGGCGGCCGGGGGTGGCCAGGGTCTCGGGGTACTCCGCCGCGAGGTGGCCCAGGAACTCCTCGTCGACGAAGGACATCATCGCGGTGGCGTCGCCGGTCGCGTCCCCGATGAAGCCGTCGAGGGAACAGGCGACGAAGTACGTGAGCTTTCGCAAAACTGCCTCTTTTCGTAGGCTGCGCCGTGAACCACTTCAGTTGTAGTACTTCACTTGTAGTGGTTGCAAGCCTTTTACCGAGAGGAGAGCCATGGCCGGCAATCCGGAGCGCCGTGCGGCCCTGGTGGACGCGGGCATCGACGTGCTCGCCCGCGAGGGGGCGCGCGGACTGACCTTCCGGGCGGTGGACACCGCGGCGGGCGTGCCCACGGGCACCGCCTCCAACTACTTCACCGGCCGCGACGACCTGCTGCGGCAGATCGACGCCCGGCTGCACGTCCGGCTGGCACCCGACCCCGCGGTGCTCGGTGACCTCATGAAGCGGCCCAGGGACCGCGCCCTGGTCACGGCGTTCATGCACGATCTGCTGGCCCGCGCGACCGGGGACCGCACCGGCTATCTGGCCCTGCTGGAGATGCGCCTCGAAGCGACCCGGCGCCCCGAACTGCGCGCCTCCTTCACCACCTCGGTGCGCGGCGACCTGGAGGACGGCATGGAGTTCCACCGGGAGGCGGGGCTGCCCGGCGGCGACGAGACCGTGGTCGTGCTGTACCTCGCGGTCCTCGGCCTGCTCCTGGAGCACCTGACCCTGCCCGGTGTGCTCGACGGAGTGCTGCCGGGGGTGGGGGTGCCGGAGGGACTGGTGGAGCGGATCGTGGCCACGGTGGTCCCGGAGAACTCCGACACCCCTCCGGCACAGACACCGGCCGGACCCTGACGGAAAACCGGTGGGCCCCGCACACCGTGGGGATGTGCGGGACCCACCGGGGCCTGCGCGTTCGCGGCACCAGAACCGGGCCGGACACGACCTAGGTGCTGCGCCGGGTCACGAACTCCGCCAGGGACAGCAGCCCGCCCGCGGACTCCGGGTCCGGGATCGCCCGGGCCAGTTCGTCCATCGCCCGGGACATCCGGTCGGCCGCCTGTTCCTGGGCCCAGGCGCGGCCGCCGGCCCGCTCCACCGCCTGCGCCGTGCGGTCCAGGTCGTCCGGCGCGGCGGGCCGTGCGTACAGCTCGGCCAGTTCCCCGGCGGCCGGGGTTCCGGAGGCCAGGGCGGCGACCACCGGCAGGGACTTCTTGCGGGCGGCGAGGTCAGCGCCGGCCGGCTTGCCGGTGTGCCGCGGGTCGCCCCATATGCCGATGACGTCGTCGATGAGCTGGAAGGCGAGCCCGGCCTCACGGCCGAACGCGTCCAGCGCGTCGACGTCCTCCTCCGCCGCCCCCGCGTACAGCGCGCCCACTGCGCAGGCGCACCCGATCAGCGCGCCCGTCTTGGCCTCGGCCATGACGAGCACCTCCTCGAGGGTGACCTCGGCGGGGCCGCGCTTCTCCAGGGCCGTGTCCGCCTGCTGGCCCTCGCAGAGCTCCACCACACAGGCCGCGAGCCGGGCGGCGGCCGCCCGGCTCGCCGGGTGCAGGTCCTCGGCGAGCATGCCGAGGGCCTGCGCCTGGAGGGCGTCCCCGGCAAGGATCGCGTCGGCGTCGCCGAACACGGCCCAGGCGGTGGGGCGGTGCCGGCGGGTGGCGTCCCGGTCCATCACGTCGTCGTGCAACAGCGTGAAGTTGTGGACCAGTTCGACCGCGGCGGCGGCCCGGACGGCAGCCGCCCGGGCCGCCGGGCCACCGAGTGCGGCGGCCGCGGCGAGGACGAGCGCGGGACGGATCGCCTTGCCCGCGTTCTGCGCGGCCGGGGTGCCGTCCGCGCGCTCCCAGCCGAAGTGGTAGCGCGCGATCCGGCGCATCGAGCGGGGTAAGGAGTCGACCGCCGCGCGCAGCTCGGGGTCGACCGCCGCCCTGGCACGCTCCAGAATCGCCGTCGCCTCCTGGCTCCCGATGGACCCCCGCCTTTCGCGCCTCCCGTACGACCTGGTGGCGGAGGTCACCGCCAGCGGCCGATCTCGACGTTCTCCAGGACGCCCAGCGCGTCCGGCACCAGGACCGCCGCCGAGTAGTAGGCCGTGACCAGGTACTTGATCACGGCCTGCTCGTTGATGCCCATGAACCGCACGGACAGGCTCGGCTCGATCTCGTCCGGGATGCCGGACTGGCGCAGGCCGATGACGCCCTGGTCCTGCTCGCCGAGACGCATCGCGATGATCGAGCTGGTGCGGGCCTCGGTGACCGGGATCTTGTTGCACGGGTAGATCGGCACCCCGCGCCAGGTCGGGATCCGGTTGCCGCCGACGTCGAGCGTCTCGGGCACCAGCCCGCGCTTGTTGAGCTCGCGGCCGATCGCGGAGATCGTGCGGGGGTGGGCGACCAGCATCTTGGTGCCGCGCCGCCTGCTGAGCAGCTCGTCCAGGTCGTCGGGGCTGGGCACGCCGTCGTGCGGCTGGAGCCGCTGGTCGTACTCGCAGTTGTGGAGCAGCCCGAACTCCCGGTTGTTGACCAGCTCGTGCTCCTGGCGCTCCTTGATCGCCTCGACCGTCAGCCGCAACTGCTGCTCGGTCTGGTTCATGGGCTGGTTGTAGAGGTCGGCCACACGCGTGTGGATGCGCAGGACGGTCTGGGCGATGCTCAGTTCGTACTCGCGCGGGCGGGCGTCGTAGTCCACGAACGTGTGCGGGATGTCCGGCTCTCCGGCGTGGCCGGCGGCCAGGTCGACGGCCTTCTCGCCGTACTTGTTGGTGCGCTGCTCGGGGATCGCGCGCAGCCGGTGGAGGTGTGCGCGCAGGGATTCGGCGCGCTCCGCGATCTGCTCGACGTCCTGGCGGGCCAGGATCAGCACGGTGCACGCGGTGTCCGCCCGGGCGGTGTACTCCCAGATGGCGTCCGCGTCGAGCAGCGCCTGATCGCCGAAGTAGGCGCCGTCGGCGAGGACGCCGAGCACCTGGTCGTCGCCGTAGGGGCCGGTGCCGACCTTCTCGACGCGGCCGTGGGCCAGCAGATAGACCTCGTCGGTCTGGTTGCCGAAGGAGGCGATGATCTCGCCGGGGCCGAACTCCCGCTGCCGGCAGCGCTGGGCGAGCTCCGACAGCACCTCCTCGTCCTCGTAGGAGCGCAGCGCCGGCAGTTCGCCCAGCTCGGCCGGGATCACCTCGACGCGGTCGCCGGTCTTGACGAACGTGATGCGGCCGTCCCCGACGGCGTACGTCAGCCGCCTGTTGACCCGGTACGTACCACCCTGCACGTCCACCCAGGGCAGGGTCCGCAGCAGCCAGCGGGAACTGATCTCCTGCATCTGCGGTGCGGACTTGGTCGTGGTGGCCAGGTTCCGCGCGGCCGCGGTGCCGAGGCTCTGCTGCGGCTCGCCCGAATCCGTGCGGACCTCTTCGCCTACCGACATGGAGAAATGCCCTCCCGAATCACGCACGGGCGCCGAACTGCGCCGGTGCACTGGTACGCGAGCCAGCCTTTCATCACGGTGTGTGCCCGTGCCATTACACGAAAGAGCGGGAATGGATCATCGTGTGCCTGGGAAGTGGGACGTTCACACGAACGGTGTTCGACAATGAGCGGGTGACCGATCTGCGCCCCCGTCTGCCCTCCCCGCTCCAGGAGGTGGCCGACGACCGGTTCGCTCGGCACGGGGTGCGGCTGCTGCTGAAGCGGGACGACCTGATCCATCCGGAGCTGATCGGCAACAAGTGGCGCAAGCTGGTGCCCAACCTGGAGGCGGCGGCCGGCCGGACGATCCTCACCTTCGGCGGCGCCTACTCCAACCATCTGCGGGCCACGGCCGCGGCCGGCCGGCTGCTGGGGCTGCCCACGGTGGGCGTGGTGCGCGGCGACGAACTGGCCGGCCGCCCGCTGAACCCGTCCCTCGCCCGGTGCGCCGCCGACGGTATGCGTCTGCACTTCGTGGACCGCTCCGCCTACCGCCGCAAGACCGAGCCGGAGGTGGTCCGCGCGCTCTCGGCCGCGACCGGCGCCGAGGACGCCTACGTCGTCCCGGAGGGCGGCAGCAACGCGCTCGCCGCCCGCGGCTGCCGGGCTCTCGGCGAGGAGCTGCGCGGCCACGGCGAGGTCGTCGCCGTGGCCTGCGGGACCGGTGGCACCCTCGCCGGCCTGGCCGCCGGCCTCGGTCCCGGCCAGCGGGCCCTGGGCATACCGGTCCTCAAGGGCGGCTTCCTGGGCGAGGCCATACGGGCGCTGCAGGAGGAGGCGTTCCCGGGCCGGTCCGGCGACTGGTGGCTCGACGAGCGCTTCCACTTCGGCGGATACGCCCGGGTCACCCCCGAACTGGACGCCTTCGCGGAGGACTTCGAGCGACGGCACGGCCTTCCGGTCGAACGTCTCTATGTCGCCAAGTTGCTTTACGGCCTTGTCGTCCTCGCCGGGGAGGGGGCGTTCCCGCCGGGGACGACGGTGACCGCGGTCGTCACCGGCCGCCCCTTCCCGTAGACCTCGACCTCAGGCCGTCTCCCGGTAGGCCGCCGCCTCCTCCAGGTCGAGGCGTCGCAGCAGCGTGCGCAGCATCTCGTCGTCGATGTAGCGGCCGTCGCGCAGCCGTACGAACATCGCGCGCTCGGCGCTGATCATCTCGCGGGACAGCCGGCGGTAGGTGTCGTCGATGGTCTCGCCGGTGACCGGGTTGACCTGGCCGAGGCGCTCCCAGACGGCGTTGCGGCGGCGCTCCAGGACGCTGCGCAGGCGGTCGGCGAGTGGTGGGGGCAGGGCGTTGCGTTCGTCGGCGAGCAGGGCGTCCAGACGCTCCTCGGCGACCCGGGAGGCCTGCGCCTGGGCGTTGGCCTCGGCGAGCGTGGCGGCCTGCGGGTCGGGGCCGGGGAACTTCAGCATGCGGATCAGCGGGGGCAGGGTCAGGCCCTGGACGACCAGGGTGCCGATGACCGTGGTGAAGGTGAGGAAGAGGATCAGGTTGCGGTGCGGGAAGGGATCGCCGTGCTCCACGGTGAGCGGGATGGAGAAGGCGATGGCCAGCGAGACCACGCCGCGCATACCGGCCCAGCCGATCACGAAGGGGCCCCGCCAGGTGGGATTCTCCTCACGCGCGCGGATGCGAGCCGACAGGGCCCGGGGCAGGAAGGTCGCCGGATAGACCCACAGGAAGCGGGCCGCGACGACCACGACGAAGAGGGCGAACGCGTACCAGGCGGCGTCCAGTCCCTCGTAGGAACCGAGGCCCCTGAGGACCACCGGCAGCTGCAGGCCGATCAGTGCGAAGACCGCCGACTCCAGGACGAAGGCGACCATCTTCCACACCGCGTCCTCCTGGAGGCGGGTGGCGAAGTCGACCTCCCACGCGCGGTGGCCGAGATAGAGGGCGACGACGACCACGGCGAGGACGCCGGAGGCGTGGAACTGCTCGGCGGCCGCGTACGCGACGAACGGGATGAGCAGGGAGAGCGTGTTCTGGAGGAGGGGCTCCTTCAGGTGGGTGCGCAACCAGTGCAGGGGGGCCATGAGGATCAGGCCCGCGGCGACCCCGCCGACCGCCGCGACCAGGAACTCCTCGATGCCGCCCGCCCAGGAGGCGCCCTCACCGACCACGACCGCGAGGGCCACCTTGTAGGCGGTGATCGCGGTGGCGTCGTTCAGCAGGGACTCGCCCTGGAGGATCGTGGTGATCCTGGACGGCAGGCCGACCCGCCGGGCCACCGCCGTCGCCGCGACCGCGTCCGGCGGCGCCACCACCGCGCCCAGCACCAGCGCCGCGGTCAGCGGCAGCCCGGGGATGAGCAGATAGGCGGCCCAGCCGACGACGACCGTCGCGAACAGCACGTATCCGACCGAGAGCAGCGCCACCGGCCGCAGCTGGGCGCGCAGGTCGAGGTAGGAGCTGTCGGTGGCCGAGGTGTACAGCAGCGGGGGCAGGAGCAGGGGCAGGACGACGTCCGGGTCCAGGGTGTAGTCCGGGACCCCGGGCACGTACGACACCACCAGGCCGACCGCGACCAACAGCAGCGGGGCCGGCACCGGGGTGCGCCGGGCCGCCGCCGCGATCGCCGCGCTGCCCGCCACCAGCAACAGCAGTGGCATCACGTCCATGTCTCGCCCGCCTCGTTTTTCCGCGCGGTCGTCCGCACGACCGTCGTAATCTGGCAATCATGAAACAGTGCACGCACGCCGACGCGCTGCCCGACCCCGAACCCGTCCCGCTCAGCGAGACGTGTCCGGAGTGCCTGCGGGACGGCACCCACCCGGTGCAGTTGCGGCTGTGCCTGATGTGCGGCCACGTCGGCTGCTGCGACTCCTCGCCCAGCCGGCACGCGGCGGAGCACCACAAGGAAACCGGCCATCCGATCATGCGGACCTTCGAGCCGGGGGAGAACTGGCGCTGGTGCTTCGTCGATCATGTCCTCGTTTGAGCATCGGAGGCGGTCAGGACGTGAACTTCTGAGGAGGTCGGGCCGTTGTACTTCCGAGACGGTCCTGCCGTCCGGCGGGTACGGTTCGACCGTCTGACGCCTGGGTACGTCAACCCGGCGCGCCCTCTTCCCTTTTGGGCCCGCAGACCCCTAGACACGGAGCGTGTTCACAGTTTTACTGTGAGTGACGCCAGGGGTCGGGGTCCCGGGGGACAGGAAACTTGAGAGCGCGGTAGCGTCACCGCTGCACCACAGACGCGTTACCCCGGGGGGCGACCCTCGGCCCCGAAAAGCTTGTACCACCTTGGAGGTGAGGGTGTCCCAGATCGCAGGCGAGCCCGCGACCCAGGACTTCGTGGAAGTCCGGCTGCCGGCTGCGGGTGCCTACCTGTCGGTGCTGCGGACGGCCACGGCCGGCCTCGCGGCCCGTTTGGACTTCACCCTGGACGAGATCGAGGACCTGCGCATCGCGGTGGACGAGGCCTGCGCGATCCTGCTCCAGCAGGCCGTGCCCGGCTCGGTGCTCAGTTGTGTGTTCCGGCTCGTCGACGACTCGCTCGAGGTCACCGTCTCGGCACCGACCACCGACGGCCACGCCCCCTCGCGGGACACCTTCGCCTGGACCGTGCTGTCCGCCCTCGCGGGCAAGGTCTCCTCCGCCGTCGACGAGGACAAAACCGTTTCGATCAGCCTCTACAAACAGCGCGGCGCGGGACCCGGGCCGGCGTGAGGAACGGGGACGGGCCGGTGCGGGACGAAGAGCGCGGCACACGGGAGCTGCCGGCCGAGAACGATTCAGTCTCTCCGGGCGGTTCCCGACGTATGACGGCGGACGGCATCGACGGCATTCCCGAGCAGGCCCGGCCGCATCCGGAGGATGACACCGGGCGGCGGGACCTGGATGCCGTGCAGGACTCGCCCCACGAGGGGCGGATCGGGGGTTCCCCCGGCCGGGCTGAGGACAGGGCTCGACAGAGGGCGACGGGCGGGACGATGAGCGAGCACGAGCGAGACGACGAACAGGGCGTGCCGGGCACCCAGCACGAACCCCGTGACCAGCAACCCCGCGACCAGCAACCCCGTGACCAGCACGAACCCCGCGAGCAAGGGGACCGCAGCGGGGCGCGGGCGATGTTCGTCGAGCTGCGCGGACTGAAGGACGGCAGCCCCGAGTACGCGGAGCTGCGCAACCAGCTGGTCCGGATGCACCTGCCGCTCGTCGAGCACCTGGCGCGGCGCTTCCGCAATCGCGGCGAGCCGCTGGACGACCTCACGCAGGTCGCGACCATCGGCTTGATCAAGTCGGTCGACCGCTTCGACCCGGACCGCGGCGTGGAGTTCTCGACGTACGCGACCCCGACGGTCGTCGGCGAGATCAAGCGGCACTTCCGCGACAAGGGCTGGGCGGTGCGCGTCCCGCGCCGGCTCCAGGAGCTGCGGCTGGCGCTCACCACGGCGACGGCGGAGCTCTCCCAGCAGCACGGCCGCTCCCCCACCGTCCACGAGCTGGCCGAGAAGCTGGCCATCTCGGAGGAGGAGGTCCTGGAGGGCCTGGAGTCCGCCAACGCGTACTCCACGCTGTCCCTGGACGTCCCCGACACCGACGACGAGTCCCCGGCGGTCGCCGACACGCTCGGCGCGGAGGACGAGGCGCTGGAGGGCGTCGAGTACCGGGAGTCGCTCAAGCCGCTGCTGGAGGACCTCCCGCCGCGCGAGAAGCGGATCCTGCTGTTGCGGTTCTTCGGCAACATGACCCAGTCGCAGATCGCGCAGGAGGTCGGCATCTCGCAGATGCACGTCTCGCGGCTGCTGGCGCGCACGCTGGCGCAGTTGCGGGAGAAGCTGCTGGTGGAGGAGTGACCCCTCGGGGCTACTTCCCCGTGTTGCCGGGCCCCCGGATCCCGAGGGCCCGGGTGGTCTCGCCGTTGACGAGCAGGACGAGCGCGGCGACGGCGACGACCGCGAGGGCGATGCCCGCCGGGATCGCCATGCTGTCGGCCTGCAGCAGGTTGTAGGCCACCGGCAGCGCCATGATCTGTGTGATGACGGCGGGCCCCCGGCTCCAGCTGCGCCGGCCCAGCAGACCGCGCGTGGCGAGCAGCGGCAGCAGCGCGAGCACCATCAGGGTCACGCCGCCGGTGACGGCCTGCCGGCGGTCGTCCGGGTCGCCGGCGATCCCCAGGACCAGGATCCACAGCCCGCCGACGACGAGCGCCAGCCCCTCCAGACCGGTCAGCGCGGCGGCGTACGTCAGCCGGCGCGGACGGGGGCCGACGGCGGCCGGGTCTGCGGTTTCCGGGGCGAGGGGGCTCTGCTCACTGCTCACCCCTGAAGGGTAGCCCCGCCCCCGCGGGGACCCGTGTCGAGACTCACGTGCGATCTCTTACCGGTTCCCTACCTCGGCCTGTGCCCGGGTACCACCCAGTAGGTACGCTGCAACCCATGCGTGCACTTCTCGTGGTCAATCCGGCAGCAACCACTACGAGTGCACGGACGCGCGACGTCCTCATCCACGCGCTCGCCAGCGAGATGAAGCTGGAGGCGGTCACCACCGAGTACCGCGGGCACGCGCGCGACCTGGGCCGGCAGGCGGCGGAGAGCGGGAACACCGATCTGGTGGTGGCCCTCGGCGGCGACGGCACGGTCAACGAAGTCGTCAACGGCCTGCTGCACTCCGGCCCCGACCCGGACCGGCTGCCCGGTCTCGCGGTGGTCCCCGGCGGCTCCACCAATGTCTTCGCCCGCGCCCTGGGCCTGCCCAACGATCCGGTGGAGGCCACCGGCGCCCTGCTTGACGCCCTGCGCGAGGAGCGCGAGCGCACGGTCGGCCTGGGCGTCGCCTCGGGCACCCCGGGCACGGAGGACGAGGCGGTGCCCTCGCGCTGGTTCACCTTCAACGCCGGGCTCGGCTTCGACGCGGGGGTCGTCGGCCGGGTCGAGCAGCAGCGGGAGCGCGGCAGGAGGTCCACGCACGCCCTCTATCTCATGCAGGCCGTGCGTCAGCTCCTGGGCGAGCCGGAGCGCCGGCGCGGATCGATCACACTGGAGCGTCCGGACGCGGACCCGGTGACCGATTTGGTGCTTTCCATAGTCTGCAACACGGCTCCGTGGACCTATCTGGGCAATCGCCCGGTGTACGCGTCGCCTAAGGCCTCGTTCGATACCGGGCTCGACGTACTCGGCCTCAGCCGTCTGTCCACCGCCGCGGTTGCCCGGTATGGCACCCAGTTGCTCACTTCGTCCCCCGAGCGGGGCCCGCACGGGAAGCACGCGCACTCGTTCCACGACCTGGACCGGTTCACCTTGCATTCGAAGGTCCCTCTGCCCCTCCAGATGGACGGCGACCACCTCGGGCTGCGTACGAGCGTGACGTTCACAGGCGTACGCCGTGCACTGCGTGTGATTGTGTGAGCAGAAAGGGCTGAAGTCCTTTCACTCGAACGTTTAGGCCAGGGTCCACCCCATGGAAGTACGGCTGTGACCTAGTCGACACCGAGGAATCAAAAAAAACTTTCCAGAAGGGGTTGTATCCGCCGCTGAGGTTTGCGAGTCTCTACGTGGCGATCGGGACGGCCCGCAACACCAGCCTCCACTGATCACCAGAACCCCTCTTCAATCCACAGGACCACGCCAGCGAACCTGGCGGGTTGGCCCTTCACTTGTTGAGGGATTCGTGAAAGCGTTCACATTCACAAGCAACCTGCACGTAATACCAAGGAGAGGTAGCAGCCATGGACTGGCGTCACAACGCCGTTTGCCGCGAGGAAGACCCCGAGCTCTTCTTCCCCATCGGCAACACCGGTCCTGCGCTGCTGCAGATCGAGGAAGCCAAGGCCGTCTGCCGTCGCTGCCCCGTCATGGATCAGTGTCTGCAGTGGGCGCTCGAGTCCGGTCAGGACTCCGGCGTCTGGGGTGGTCTCAGCGAGGACGAGCGCCGTGCCATGAAGCGTCGCGCCGCCCGCAACCGGGCCCGTCAGGCCTCCGCCTGACAACACCCGCCCCGCACAGCCTGAGCTTGGCGGCGCGTACAGCGAGTACGCATCTCCCGCCCCCGAGCCGCAGCGCGCAGTACCCCCGATGCGCAGCTAATCGCTGGCAACGAGCATCTGAGCCCCGGACCCCTGAACGGTCCGGGGCTTCTTGCTGTCCCCGCCCGTTCTTACCCGGCTCTTGCTTCCCGGCGCACGGAGGTCGGCGGCGCGGCATTCACTTCTGCGCCCGCACCGGAACGTCCAGGATCACCTGCGTACCGCGCTCCGGCGCCGGGACCATGTCGAAGGTTCCGCCCAACTCGCCCTCCACCAGCGTCCGTACGATCTGCAGGCCGAGGTTGCCGGAGGTGTGCGGGTCGAAGCCGTCGGGCAGGCCCACGCCGTCGTCCTGGACGGTGACCAGCAGACGGGCTTCCTTGGTCGTGCCACCGCGGACCGCCGAGACCTCGACCGTGCCGGTGTCGCCCTCGCGGAAGCCGTGCTCGAGGGCGTTCTGGAGGATCTCGGTGAGGACCATGGACAGCGGGGTGGCCACCTCCGCGTCCAGGATGCCGAAGCGCCCGCTGCGCCGGCCGGTCACCTTGCCCGGCGATATCTCCGCGACCATCGCGAGCACCCGGTCGGCGATCTCGTCGAACTCCACGCGCTCGTCCAGGTTCTGAGACAGCGTCTCGTGCACGATCGCGATCGAGCCGACCCGGCGGACCGCCTCCTCCAGGGCCTCCCGGCCCCGCTCGGACTCGATGCGGCGGGCCTGCAGGCGCAGCAGGGCGGCGACCGTCTGGAGGTTGTTCTTCACCCGGTGGTGGATCTCCCGGATGGTGGCGTCCTTGGTGATCAACTCGCGTTCGCGGCGGCGCAGTTCGGTGACGTCCCGGAGCAGGACGAGCGAACCGATGCGGGTGCCCTTGGGCTTGAGCGGGATCGTACGGAACTGGATGACCCCGTCGTTGGCCTCGATCTCGAACTCGCGGGGCGCCCAGCCGCTGGCCAGCTTGGCGAGCGCCTCGTCCACCGGACCCCGGGTGGGGGCGAGTTCGGCGGTGGTCTGGCCGAGGTTGTGGCCGACCAGGTCGGAGGCGAGGCCGAGGCGGTGGTACGCGGAGAGCGCGTTCGGGGAGGCGTACTGGACGATGCCGTCGCCGTCGACCCGGATCAGGCCGTCGCCTACGCGCGGGGCGGCGTCCATGTCCATCTGCTGGTTGGGGAAGGGGAACGAGCCGGCCGCGATCATCTGCGCGAGGTCGGAGGCGCTCTGCAGGTAGGTCAGCTCCAGCCGGCTCGGGGTGCGCACGGTGAGGAGGTTGGTGTTGCGGGCGATCACCCCGAGGACGCGTCCGTCCCGTCGTACGGGGATGGACTCGACGCGGACGGGGACCTCTTCACGCCATTCCGGGTCGCCCTCGCGCACGATCCGGCCCTCGTCGAGGGCGGCGTCGAGGAGGGGGCGGCGGCCGCGTGGCACCAGGTGGCCGACCATGTCGTCCTGGTAGGAGGTCGGGCCGGTGTTGGGGCGCATCTGGGCCACGGAGACATAGCGGGTGCCGTCGCTCGTGGGCACCCACAGGACCAGGTCGGCGAAGGAGAGGTCGGAGAGCAGCTGCCACTCCGAGACCAGCAGGTGGAGCCACTCGAGGTCGGAGTCGTCGAGGGCGGTGTGCTGGCGTACGAGTTCGTTCATGGAGGGCACGTCTGCGAGCGTACCCGGCACCGGGAAGTGTCCGAAAAACACCCGCGGGCCGCGGCGCCTGGGAGGGACCCTCAACCCTCCCGGCACCGCAGCCCGGAGCAATATCGGCCGCGGGGTGTGCGGTCCCGTCGGCCGAAGGTGAGGAGCCGGGGCAGTCAGGGCAGAGAGCTCCGGACCCTCGGTCCGCCCTCCTGTGCGGGGAGAACGGAAGTTTTCTCGTGCTGTTCGCGCACGTGTTGTTCTCGCACGGTCCATTGTGGACTAGACCACTAGGTGTGTCCATGCCCCACCGTCCATAACGCAGCCTAGCCTGTGCGGGTTCCTCCACGGACTGAGATGCGGGGGGCAATTTCGCGGAGCTCTGCTAGATTGACCCTGGATTGGTCTAAACCACTCAGCTCAGAACGGCAGGCCAGCGTGGAAGTTGTCATCGTTCCGGACGCCAAGTCGGGCGGCGAACTGATCGCCGAGGCCATGGCGGGACTGCTGCGGCGCAAGCCCGACGCCCTGCTCGGCGTGGCCACCGGCTCCACCCCGCTGCCCATCTACCAGGCGCTCGCGGCCAAGGTGCGCGCCGGGGAGGCGGACACCTCGCGGGCCCGGATCGCCCAGCTCGACGAGTACGTGGGGCTGCCCGCCGAGCACCCCGAGTCCTACCGCTCGGTGCTGCGGCGCGAGGTCCTGGAACCGCTGGACATCGGCATGGAGGCGTTCCTCGGGCCCGACGGCACGGCCGAGGACATCCAGGCGGCGTGCGCGACGTACGACGCGGCGCTGACCGCGGCCGGCGGGGTGGACCTCCAGCTGCTCGGGATCGGGACCGACGGACACATCGGCTTCAACGAGCCGTGTTCGTCGCTCGCCTCGCGCACCCGGATCAAGACGTTGACCGAGCAGACCCGGGTGGACAACGCGCGGTTCTTCGACGGGGACATCGAGCAGGTGCCGCACCACGTCATCACCCAGGGGATCGGGACGATCCTGGAGGCACGGCATCTGGTGCTGCTCGCCACGGGGGAGGGCAAGGCGGACGCGGTCGCGGCGACCGTGGAGGGGCCCGTGGCCGCGGTGTGCCCGGCCTCGGCGCTTCAGTTGCACCCGCATGCGACGGTTGTCGTCGACGAGGGGGCGGCGTCCAAGCTGAAGCTTGCGGACTACTTCCGGCACACGTTCGCCAACAAGCCGGCGTGGCAGGGCATCTGAGCCGCTGCGACGCGAAACGGGGAGGGGCACCGGGATTCCGGTGCCCCTCCCCGTTTCGTACGTCCGTCTACGGTCCGGCGATGACCTCCGCCGCCGCGCGGCCGCACACGCGGGCCGCGCCGTGCGTCGCGATGTGCAGGGCTCCGCGAGGAACCGCCTGGGGGACGCCCATTTCGACCACGATCGTGTCGGGGCGGGTCGTGAGGAGGGTGTCCAGGGCCGTCGCCATCCAGGGGTGCCGGTGTTCGTCGCGGACCACGGCGACGATCTGCCGCTCCCCCGCCGCGACCAGCACCGCTCGCGCCACGTCCTCGCCGTTCTCGCCGTTCCCGCCGCTGAAGCTCCCCGTCTGCGTCCCGGGCAGCAGCCGGGCCAGCTCCGCCGCGACGCCCCACGGCGTCTCGTCGCCGACGGCGATGTTGGCCACCGGGGTGAGGGCGGCGACGTAGGGCGGGTCGGTGAGGGGAGTGAAGGTGTCCGCGCCGGTGGCCCGGAGTGCGCGGCGGGCGGCCACAAGGCCCACGTCCGGCACGGGCTCACCGGTGGACTCGGGAGCCGACCCCGTCCAGCGGGCCAGCGCGCGCACCCGTTCCGCCGCGTCCGCCAGGCGTTCCTCGGGGAGTTCGCCCGTGCGCACGGCGGTGACCAGGGCGTCGCGCAGGCGGCGTACCGTCGCGTCGTCGGACAGGCCGCCGCCCACGCAGATGGCGTCGGCGCCGGCCGCGATCGCGAGGACGCTGCCCCGCTCGATGCCGTAGGTCGCGGCGACGGCCTGCATCTCCATGCCGTCCGTGACGATCAGGCCTTCGTAGCCGTGGTCGCGGCGGAGCAGGTCCGTGAGGATCGGGCGGGACAACGTTGCCGGGCGGATGGGGTCCAGGGCGGGGACCAGGATGTGCGCGCTCATGATCGCCCGGCTGCCGGCGCCGATGGCCGCGAGGAAGGGGACCAGTTCGCGTTCCGCCAGTGCCTCGGCCGGGACGTCGATGCGCGGGAGCGCGTGGTGGGAGTCGACGGCCGTGTCGCCGTGGCCCGGGAAGTGCTTGGTGCAGGCCGCCACGCCCGCCGCCTGGAGGCCGGTGACATAGGCGGCGGTGTGCCGGGCGACCAGAGCGGGGTCGGCGCCGAAGGAGCGGACCCCGATGACCGGGTTCGCCGGGTTGGAGTTCACGTCCGCCGAGGGGGCCCAGTTGAGGTTGACGCCGCACTCGGCGAGGCGGCGGCCCAGCTCGTACGCCACCTCCCGGGTGAGGTCCACGTCGTCCACCGCGCCCAGTGCGCAGTTGCCGGGGAAGCTGGAGCCGGTGCGCACCTCCAGGCGTGTGACGTCGCCGCCCTCCTCGTCGATCGCGACCAGGACGTCGTCCCGTTCCGCGCGCAGCTGGGCGGTCAGGGCGGAGAGCTGCTCCGGGGAGGCGATGTTGCGGCCGAACAGGCCGACCGAGGCCAGGCCCTCGCCGAGGCGGCGCAGCAGCCAGTCGGGGGCGGTGGTGCCGGGGAAGCCCGGCTGGAGGACGGTCAGGGCGTCGCGCGTCAGCGTGTCGAGGCCACGGGCGATTGTCGTCATCGGGGGCGTCATCCCTTCACGGCGCCCGCGGTCAGACCCGCGGCCATCTTGCGCTGGACGAGGAGGAACAGGACGACGATGGGGACGGCCATCAGGGTGGCGCCGGCCATCATCGGGGCGTACTCGGTGCCGTGCTTGGTGGTGAAGTTGCCGAGCCAGACGGTCGCGGTCTGGTTCTTCTGGCTGAGCAGCATCAGGGCGTACAGGTACTCGTTCCAGGCCTGGATGAAGCCGTAGACCGAGGTGGCGACCATGCCGGGGGCGAGGAGGGGGAACACCACGCGGACGAAGGCGCCGGTGCGGGAGCAGCCGTCGACCATCGCGGCCTCCTCCAGCTCCTTGGGGATGTTGACGATGAAGCCGCGCAGGGTCCACACCGTGAACGGGAGGATGAAGGTCAGATAGGTGATGATCAGGCCGGAGAGCTTGTCGTACTGGTCCAGGTCGTTCAGCAGCAGGAAGACCGGGATGATCATGGCGACCAGCGGGACCATCTGGACCGCGAGGATGCCGACGATCACGATCTTGCGGCCGCGGAAGGCGAACCGGGAGATGGCGAGGGCGGCCAGCATGCCGACGACGATGCCGATCGCGACGACCGCGAGGGAGACGATCAGGCTGCGCCCGACCGGGCCCCAGAAGTCGGCGATGTGCAGCGCGCGGCTGAAGTTGGACAGGGTGAAGCCGGTCGGCAGCAGGCTCGGGTCCGGGTCGATCGCGTCCTTCGCCGGCTTGATCGCCGTGTTGAGCATCCAGTAGACGGGGAAGCCGGCGACGGCGAAGACGAGGAGGCCGAGGAGGTTCCAGCCGAACCGGGACCTGCGACGAGGCGCAGCGAGCGTGCTCATTCGACCTCTCCGATCTTCAGCATCTGGCGCATGTAGACGGCGACCACGCCCAGCAGGAGCAGCACGGTGATCAGGGCGATCGCCGAGCCCTGCCCGTAGTCGTTGACGACGAAGGCGCGGTCGTAGGAGTACGTCGTCAGGAGCTGGAACTCGGGCTCCGGGTGCCCGTTGCGCATCACGAAGACCTGCGGGAAGACGCCCATGTCCCAGATGACCGACAGGGTCGTGAGCATCACGATGATCGGCTTGAGGATGGGCAGGGTGACGTACCGGAAGACGCCCCAGGAGCCGGCGCCGTCGAGGCGGGCGGCCTCCTCCAGTTCGGCCGGGACCTGGGTGAGGCCGGCGCTGAGGGTGATGACCACGAAGGGGACCGCGCCCCAGATCACCAGCAGCATGATGACGGCCAGGCCCTGCGGCCCGCTGGCGAACCAGTTGTGGCCGATCAGCTCGACGCCGGGCAGCTTGCTCAGGACCGCGTTGAGGATGCCGTAGTCGGAGTCGAACAGCCACTTGAAGACGGTGGTGGCGACGATGACGGGCATGCCCCAGCTGGCCACGAGCGCGATGTTGACGAGGGTCTTCACCCAGCCGGAGACCCGCTGGAGCAGCAGGGCGATCAGCATGCCGAGGACCATCGTGAGGATCACGCAGCCCGCGGCGAAGACGATCGTGCGGACGACGACCTGCCAGAACTCGCCGTCGGCCAGGACGCCCGTGAAGTTGTCGAAGCCGACGCTCTCGGCGGGCTGGAAGCCCCACAGCTGGGACTGGCCGAACTTCTGGAAGGAGAGGGTGACCAGGCGGACCAGCGGATAGCCCATCACCAGCAGGAGGATGAGCAGACAGGGCGCGAGCAGCAGCCAGGGTGTGCCGGCGGACGTCCGCCCGGCCCGCGGTCTGCCCGGTGGGGCGGGCGGTGGGGGTGACGGCCGCGTCGGCGGCACCTTGGCGGGGGTGGTCGTGTCTGCGGCACTCATCCGCGCGCTCCTCAGCGGTCCCTCGGGTCGTACGAGAAGCGGGGCCCCGTCCCCGAGAACACCCTCCGGGTGTGACGGGGCCCCGCCGTCAGGTCACGAGTTGTTGATGACCTTGTCGATCGCGGCGTCCGCTTCCTTCGCGGCGTCCTCGACGCTCTTCTTGCCGGTGCCGATGGACTGCAGCATGTTCTGCAGGACCTGGGCCTTCTCGACCTGGCCCCAGCCGGGGGCCATCGGGACGAACCAGTTGGACTCGGCCGCGGTGGCCGGGACGGCCGTCGCCGGGTCGCTCTTGAGGGTCGCGAGGTCGGTCTTGTTGTTGGGCAGGTTGCCCTTGGCCATCAGGCCCTTCTGACCGGAGGGGCCGGTGAAGGCGTTGATCCACTCGGCGGCGAGGTCCTGCGCGTCCGACTTCACCGGGACGGCGAGGTCGGAGCCGCCGAGGAAGACCGGGAGGTTCTTGCCGGACGGGCCGGGCATCACGAAGTTCTCGACGTTGCCGGCGAGCTTGCCGGTCTTGTCGTTCTCCTTCGCCGCGGCGGTCGCGCCCTCCCAGGCGGGGGCGAAGATCATGCCGGACTTGCCCTGGCCGTAGACGATGTACCGGTCGGACTCGTCCTTGGTCTTGTCGCCGTGCATGTACTTGTCGACGACGTTCTTGAACTCGTTGAGGCCCTTGATGGACTCCGGCGAGGACAGGTTGGCCTTCCACTTGCCGCCCGACTCGACGGCGATCGAGCCACCGGCGTCGTAGACGAAGGACATGGCCGCGTACCAGTCACGGGTGGGCTGGTACCAGGCGGAGAACTTGTCGCCCTCCTTCTTCTGGACCTTGTCGAGGGCGGCGGTGAGCTCGGCGTAGGTCTTCGGCGTGGACTTCACGCCGACCTTGGCGAAGACGTCCTTGCGCCAGTTGGCGACACGGCCGCCGGCGTAGTACGGGACGCCGTAGGTCTTGCCGTCGTAGGTCACGGAGGCCTTGAGGCCGTCGAGCCAGGCGGAGGAGTTGTCGAACTTCGAGGCGTCGAGGGGGGCGAAGGCGCCCTTGACCATGTAACCGAGCATCTCGGTGTTGCCCATCTCGACGACGTCGGGGGCCTTGTCGGTGGCGAGGACCGCGTCGAGCTTGGCGTTCTTGTCGGGCCAGCCGTAGTACTCGTGGGTGATCTTGAGGCCGGGGTGCTTCTTCTGCACCGCCGCGTCGGCCGCCTTCACCAGCGCGGGCCAGTTGTTCTGAGCGTCCACGGTCAGCCAGACCGTCAGTTCCTTGGCGTCGGACCCCTTCGAGTCCCCACTGCCCTTGTCGTCACCGCACGCCGCGATGGAGACCATCATGCCCGCGATACCGATCGCGGCTATCAGCTTGCGCTTCACGCCACCCTCCTCAGGATGCCCACAGACCCCCCGGGCCATGGAGGCCGGGACCTGGACCAATGGTGTAGACCAGTGCGCAGAGCTTGGCTCAGACCATTGGGCCTGTCAAGAGTGGCCGAAACCCCTTTGACCAGCCGTTATGGGACCTACATATGCAGGAACCTTTAAGTAAGAAACCGTCGAAAACATCGACCCTGTGGCACGCGGGCGCGGTAGACCACTTGCCGGTCTGGACTAGACCAGCAAAGGTTGCAACGGTATACAGAGGGGATCACGGAACAACGGGGCACGGGGCTCCGTGTCCGTGCCACGATGTGACCCGCATCCGGAGCCGGGAAGGCAGGCCATGAGCACCGACGTCAGCAGTGCGGAGAACGAGGGTGGGACGACCGTCCGTACCGCGCGCGTGCCCAAGTACTACCGCCTGAAGAAGCACCTGCTCGACATGACGGAGACCCAGGCACCGGGCACCCCGGTCCCGCCGGAGCGGACCCTGGCGGCCGAGTTCGACACCTCGCGCACGACCGTCCGCCAGGCCCTTCAGGAACTGGTCGTCGAGGGGCGCCTGGAGCGCATCCAGGGCAAGGGCACGTTCGTCGCCAAGCCGAAGGTCTCCCAGGCCCTGCAACTCACCTCGTACACCGAGGACATGCGCGCCCAGGGCCTCGAACCCACCTCCCAGCTGCTGGACGTCGGCTACATCACCGCCGACGACACCCTCGCCGGCCTGCTCGACATCACCGCCGGCAGCCGGGTGCTGCGCGTCGAGCGGCTGCGCATGGCCAACGGCGAGCCCATGGCCATCGAGACCACCCACCTCTCGGCGAAGCGCTTCCCCGCCCTGCGCAGGTCGCTGGTCAAGTACACGTCCCTGTACACGGCGCTGGCCGAGGTCTACGACGTCCATCTCGCCGAGGCCGAGGAGACCATCGAGACCTCCCTGGCCACCCCGCGCGAGGCCGGCCTGCTCGGCACCGACGTCGGCCTGCCCATGCTGATGCTCTCCCGCCACTCGCTGGACAAGGAGGGCCAGCCGGTGGAGTGGGTGCGGTCCGTCTACCGGGGCGACCGGTACAAGTTCGTGGCACGTCTGAAGCGGCCCACCGAGTAGAGAGTCTGTGGAGGCTCTTCCGCTGGGCTTACCCGTCACTTACATTGCCTGCGCATTACAACAGTGATCAAGGCGATCAGTGAGGGGACGGAAGCCGCCGATGTCAGAATCCCCGGAAGTGCCCAAGGAGCCGGTGGTGACGCCTGTGCGCGTCGCCATCGCACTCTGTCTGTTCGCGCCCTTCGTGGCGATGCTGTGGGTGGGTTCCTACGCCAAGGTGGACCCGGCGTTCATCGGGATCCCCTTCTTCTACTGGTACCAGATGCTCTGGGTGCTGATCTCCACCGCGCTCACGATGGTGGCGTACAAGCTGTGGCAGCGTGACCAGCGGGCGCGCCGGGGAGGTGCCGGCCGATGAAGGACGGCGTGAACGGCGTGGCACTCGCCGTCTTCATCTTCTTCTTCCTGGCCGTCACGGTCATGGGCTTCCTGGCCGCCCGCTGGCGCCAGGCCGAGAACGAGCACAGCCTCGACGAATGGGGCCTGGGCGGCCGGTCGTTCGGCACCTGGATCACCTGGTTCCTGCTCGGCGGCGACCTGTACACGGCGTACACCTTCGTCGCCGTACCGGCGGCGATCTACGCGGCGGGCGCGGCCGGCTTCTTCGCGGTCCCGTACACGATCCTCGTGTACCCGCTGATCTTCACCTTCCTCCCCCGCCTCTGGTCCGTCTCCCACAAGCACGGGTACGTGACGACCTCGGACTTCGTGCGCGGGCGCTGGGGCTCGAAGGGCCTGTCGCTGGCGGTGGCGCTGACCGGCATCCTGGCAACGATGCCATACATCGCACTGCAGCTCGTGGGCATCCAGGCGGTGCTGGACGTGATGGGCGTCGGAGGCGGCGAGAACACGAACTGGTTCGTGAAGGACCTCCCCCTGCTGATCGCCTTCGGCGTCCTGGCGGCCTACACCTACTCCTCCGGCCTGCGGGCCCCCGCGCTGATCGCGTTCGTGAAGGACACGCTGATCTACATCGTCATCGCGGTGGCGATCATCTACATCCCGATCAAGCTGGGCGGGTTCGACGACATCTTCGCCAAGGCGGGTGAGGCGTTCAGCCAGACCAACCCGGCGACGGGCAAGCCGCGCGGCGCGCTGACCCCGGCGGAACCGGGCCAGTGGACGTACGCCACCCTGGCCCTCGGCTCCGCGCTCGCGCTGTTCATGTACCCGCACTCGATCACCGCGACGCTCTCCTCCAAGAGCCGTGAGGTGATCCGCCGCAACACCACGATCCTGCCGCTGTACTCCCTGATGCTGGGCCTGCTGGCACTGCTGGGCTTCATGGCGATCGCGGCCGGGGTCAAGGTCACCAACGGGCAGCTGGCGATCCCGCAGCTGTTCGAGGACATGTTCCCGGCGTGGTTCGCGGGTGTGGCGTTCGCGGCGATCGGCATCGGCGCGCTCGTCCCGGCGGCCATCATGTCGATCGCGGCCGCGAACCTCTTCACCCGCAACATCTACAAGGACTTCATCAAGCCGGACGCCACTCCGGAGCAGGAGACACGGGTCTCCAAGCTGGTGTCCCTCCTGGTGAAGGTGGGCGCCCTGGTCTTCGTCCTCACCATGGACAAGACGGTCGCCATCAACTTCCAGCTCCTGGGCGGCATCTGGATCCTGCAGACCTTCCCGGCCCTGGTCGGCGGCCTCTTCACCCGCTGGTTCCACCGCTGGGCCCTGCTCGCCGGCTGGGCGGTCGGCATGATCTACGGCACGGTCGCCGCGTACGGCGTCGCCTCCCCGACCCAGAAGCACTTCGGCGGCTCGGCGAAGGAGATCCCGGGCATCGGCGAGATCGGCTACATCGGCCTCACGGCCTTCGTCCTGAACGTGGCGGTGACGGTGGTCCTGACCTTCGCCCTGAAGGCCCTGAAGGCCCCCGAGGGCATCGACGAGACCAGGCCGGAGGACTACACGGCGGACGCGGGGGACCCGGGAGTGCAGGTGGAACTGCCGCCGGCCACCGCGGGTTCGGCCCACTAGAGGTCTCCGGGCTGTCGGCGGGCCGTCGGGGAAAACCGGCGGCCCGCCGTCGTGTCTCTGGGGCACACTGCGCGGCATGGACATCAGGATCAGGGAAGCGGTACCGACCGAGTACGAGGCACTCGGTGAGATCACCGCCCAGGCATATCTCCAGGACGGCCTTCTCGACTACGGCGAGGGGGACGAGTATCTGCCGGTGCTGAAGGATGTGGCCGCTCGTGCGGCCGCCGCCGCGGTGCTGGTCGCCGTGGAGGGGGAACGGCTGCTGGGCGGGGTCACGTTCGTCGCCGGCCCCGGCCCGGTCGCCGACATCGCGCGCACCGGCGAGGCCGAGATCCGCGCGCTCGCGGTCGCGCACGCGGCGCGTGGCCGGGGGGCCGGAGAATCCCTCGTACGGGCCTGCGTCGACCGCGCGCGGGCCACGGAGGGCTGCACGGCCCTCGTCCTGTCGAGCCAGCGCAGCATGCACACCGCGCACCGGATCTACGAACGTCTCGGCTTCGTTCGCACGCCCGAGCGGGACTGGAATCCCGTGCCGCACCTGGACGACCTCACTCTCCTCACCTACAAGTTGACCCTCTGAAACCACCCCGACACAACATCTGGGGGTGGCGTGACAGGCGAGCACAAGATGTATGCTCATGCTCGCTGTCGCCACAGGGGAATCCGGTGCGAATCCGGAACTGTCCCGCAACGGTGTACTTGTGTGCGTACTACCCATGTCCGCACGCCTGTTCAGTCCGAGGACCTGCCGGCAGCGCACCCGGCCGTCCGGCTCGGGTGCCTTGACGTCCGGGCCTCGTGGAGTGGGCCGGTGGACGCGACGCCGTGCGCGCTCGTGTGCTGCCCCCTGCCCTCCGCCAGGCCCCTGCCGAGCGAGGGAGAGCCCCACGTGACCATCGCGCCAGCCGATCCGGCCTCAGCCACCCAGCTGGACACCGACGGTCCCGGTGCCGCACTGCTGCGGACCCTGACCGAGCTGACCGCCGACCTCCCCGACGCCGACCCCGGCCGGGTCGCCGCCGCCGCGCTGCGCGGCCGGTCCGCGCGGGCGGACGAGCGGGAGCTGCGCGAGCTGGCCACGGAGGCGGCCGCCGGCCTGATCTCCGAGGACCCCGCCTACTCGAAGCTGGCCGCCCGGCTGCTCACGATCTCCATCGCCGCCGAGGCCGCCTCCCAGGGCGTGACCTCGTTCACCGAGTCCGTGGCCGTCGGCCACCGCGAGGGGCTCGTCGCCGACCGCACCGCCGACTTCGTACGGCTGCACGCGGCCCGCCTGAACGCACTGATCGACCCGGCCGCCGACGACCGCTTCGGCTACTTCGGGCTCCGCACCCTCCACAGCCGCTACCTCCTGCGCCATCCCCACACGCGCAAGGTCGTCGAGACGCCCCAGCACTTCCTGCTGCGGGTGGCGAGCGGCCTCGCCGAGGACGACACCGCCCGCTCCGTCGACGAAGTCGCCGCGCTCCACGGACTCATGAGCCGGCTCGACTACCTGCCGTCCTCCCCCACGCTCTTCAACTCCGGCACCCGGCACCCCCAGATGTCGTCCTGCTACCTCCTCGACTCCCCGCTGGACGAGCTGGACTCCCTCTACGACCGCTACCACCAGGTGGCCCGGCTGTCGAAGCACGCCGGCGGCATCGGGCTGTCGTACAGCAGGATCCGCTCCCGCGGGTCCCTCATCCGCGGCACCAACGGGCACTCCAACGGCATCGTCCCGTTCCTGAAGACCCTGGACGCCTCCGTCGCCGCCGTGAACCAGGGCGGCCGGCGCAAGGGCGCGGCCGCGGTCTACCTGGAGACCTGGCACTCCGACATCGAGGAGTTCCTGGAGCTGCGCGACAACACGGGTGAGGACGCCCGCCGTACGCACAACCTGAACCTCGCGCACTGGATCCCGGACGAGTTCATGCGCCGGGTGAACGAGGACGGCACCTGGTCGCTGTTCTCCCCCTCGGACGTGCCGGAACTGGTCGACCTGTGGGGTGCGGAGTTCGATGCCGCGTACCGGAAGGCGGAGGCGGCCGGGCTCGCCAAGAAGACCATCCCGGCCCGTGATCTGTACGGCCGCATGATGCGGACCCTCGCGCAGACCGGCAACGGCTGGATGACCTTCAAGGACGCGGCCAACCGCACCGCCAACCAGACGGCCGAGCCGGGCCAGGTGATCCACTCCTCGAACCTCTGCACGGAGATCCTGGAGGTCACCAACGACGGCGAGACGGCGGTCTGCAACCTGGGTTCGGTGAACCTGGGCGCCTTCGTGGTCGACGGGGACATCGACTGGGAGCGGCTGGACACCACCGTCCGCACGGCCGTCACCTTCCTCGACCGGGTCGTCGACATCAACTTCTATCCGACCGAGCAGGCGGGCCGGTCGAACGCCAAGTGGCGTCCGGTGGGCCTGGGCGCGATGGGGCTGCAGGACGTCTTCTTCAAGCTGCGGCTGCCCTTCGACTCCGCCGAGGCGAAGCAACTCTCCACCCGGATCGCCGAGCGGATCATGCTCGCCGCGTACGAGGCGTCCGCCGACCTGGCCGAGCGCAACGGCCCGCTGCCGGCCTGGGACAAGACCCGTACCGCCCGCGGTGTGCTGCACCCGGACCACTACGGCGTCGCGTTCACCTGGCCGGAGCGCTGGGCGGCGCTGCGCGAGCGGATCGCGACGACCGGCCTGCGCAACTCGCTGCTCCTCGCCATCGCGCCGACGGCCACCATCGCCTCGATCGCCGGTGTGTACGAGTGCATCGAGCCGCAGGTGTCCAACCTCTTCAAGCGCGAGACGCTGTCCGGCGAGTTCCTCCAGGTCAACTCGTACCTGGTGCAGGACCTCAAGGAGCTCGGCGTCTGGGACGCCCGCACGCGTGAGGCGCTGCGGGACTCCAATGGCTCGGTGCAGGACTTCGCGTGGATCCCGGCCGATGTCCGCGCCCTGTACCGCACGGCGTGGGAGATCCCGCAGCGCGGCCTGATCGACATGGCCGCGGCCCGCACCCCGTATCTGGACCAGGCCCAGTCCCTGAACCTGTTCCTGGAGACGCCGACCATCGGCAAGCTCTCCTCGATGTACGCGTACGCCTGGAAGTCGGGCCTGAAGACGACGTACTACCTGCGCTCGCGCCCGGCGACCCGGATCGCCCGCGCCGCCCAGGCGCAGACCCCAGCCGCCATCCCCGTCCAGCAGGCCGCCGACCCCGACGCCGTCGCCTGCTCCCTTGAGAACCCCGAGTCCTGCGAGGCCTGCCAGTAATGACCACCGAAGCCAAGAACCTGCTCGACCCGGGCTTCGAGCTGACTCTCCGTCCGATGCGCTACCCGGACTTCTACGAGCGCTACCGGGACGCCATCAAGAACACCTGGACCGTGGAGGAGGTCGACCTCCACTCGGACGTCGCCGACCTCGCGAAGCTGTCCCCGATGGAACAGCACCTGATCGGCCGGCTGGTCGCCTTCTTCGCAACGGGCGACTCGATCGTGGCGAACAACCTGGTGCTGACGCTGTACAAGCACATCAACTCCCCCGAGGCGCGCCTGTATCTCAGCAGGCAGCTCTTCGAGGAGGCCGTCCACGTCCAGTTCTATCTGACCCTGCTGGACACCTACCTCCCCGACCCGGACGACCGCGCCGCCGCGTTCGACGCCGTGGAGAACATCCCCTCGATCCGCGAGAAGGCCGAGTTCTGCTTCAAGTGGATCAACGAGGTCGAGAAGCTGGACCGCCTGGAGTCCCAGGCCGACCGCCGCCGCTTCCTGCTCAACCTGATCTGCTTCGCTGCCTGCATCGAGGGCCTGTTCTTCTACGGCGCCTTCGCGTACGTCTACTGGTTCCGCAGCCGGGGTCTGCTGCACGGCCTCGCCACCGGCACCAACTGGGTGTTCCGGGACGAGACCATGCACATGAGCTTCGCGTTCGACGTGGTCGACACCGTCCGCAAGGAGGAGCCGGAGCTCTTCGACGAGCAGCTCCAGCAGCAGGTCACGGACATGCTCCGGGAGGCCGTCGAGGCCGAGCTGCAGTTCGCCCGTGACCTGTGCGGCGACGGCCTGCCGGGCATGAACACCGAATCGATGCGGCAGTACCTGGAGTGCGTCGCCGACCAGCGCCTCACCCGCCTGGGCTTCGCCCCGGTGTACGGCTCGGAGAACCCGTTCTCCTTCATGGAGCTGCAGGGCGTCCAGGAGCTGACCAACTTCTTCGAGCGCCGTCCGTCGGCGTACCAGGTCGCGGTGGAGGGCACCGTCGACCTGGACGAGGACTTCTGAACGCTCGAGCCCCTCAGGTCACTTCAGGGTGACCGCGTCCCCGGCCGACACGATCCGAGCGGTCGTCGTCGTGCCGGGGAAGTACCAGCGCCAGCTGCCCGCCGCCGTGACGGTCACCTTGGTGCTGAGCTTCCCGGCGGCGCCCGTCTTCACCGTCCTGACGGTGCTGTAGTGGGCGGCGCCGGCCTTCCGGTACTGGAGCTTGACCTCCTGCCCGGTGAAACCGTGGTAGCTCAGGTCCTCCCAGTTGGCCCGCGACAGCTTGCCGGTGACGGTGACCTTCGTGCCCTTGGCGACCTTCTCCGGGGTGATGACCGTGGTGAGCTTCGAGGCGCGCTTGACCTTGTAGCGGGCGATGTCGTCGGAGATCCAGTAGTTCCCGTCATTCGCCTTGACGGTGGCGTTGACCTGCCACACGCCGGCGATCCGGTTGGAGTCGATGTCGTCACCGGACGGGATCCAGGCCGGGTCGACCGTCATCGTCGCCGTGCAGACGGACGTGGTCGACGACTTCTTCCGGCACGTGGTGCCGGACCAGTCGAAGAAGCCGTACAGGTTCGACCGGTTGAAGGTGCTCACGTGCGTGAGCCCCTTCACCCCCGAGTTGTCCTTGACGGTGATGGCGATGGGGAAGGTGACCTTGTTCGTCGTCCCGACGGTCACGTTCTTCCCGCCGTTGACCACGGTCGACACCACCCGGACATCGCCCGTCCCCTCCGCGTGGGCCCCCGTGGCCGTCACCAGGATGAGGGCCGCGGCCCCAACTCCCGCGGCCCATACCGTTCTTCGCATGATCCTCCCCTTGTCAGTCGGTCAGGAGAGGCTACACACGCGTGCGAATCAAGCGTCCCGCATTTCTGATCTCGCGGTCGATGCGGCGGTCCCGGACGACGCCGGCCACCGAGGGGGCGACCAGGAACGCCAGGATCACCAGGACGGTGATCATTCCGATGAGGCCTTCGATCTGGTTCGTATGCATGTCACCACTGTCCCGCCGAACACTCCTTACTGGGAGTGGCAGGACTGCCGTACACCTTCAAATTCCTGCCACCTCGGGTGCACACTGGAGGCATGCTGCAGAACGTGGCCGCCGTCCTGCTCGACGGTGTGCATCCCTTCGAACTGGGTGTGGTCTGCGAGGTCTTCGGCGTCGACCGCCGTGACGAGGGACTGCCGGTGTACGACTTCGCGGTGGTCTCGGCCGAGGGCCCGTCACTGGGCACGCATGTCGGCGGACTGAGCGTCTCCACGCCGTACGGTCTGGACCGGCTCGACGAGGCCGATCTGATCGCCCTGCCCGCCGGCAGCGGCTACCACCTGCGGGAGTACCCGCCGGAGCTGCTCGAGGCCCTGAGACGGGCGGTGGCGCGCGGGACGCGTGTGCTGAGCGTGTGTTCCGGGGTCTTCGTGCTCGGTGCCGCCGGGCTGCTCGACGGCCGGCGCTGTGCGGTGCACTGGCACCACGCGGAGGCCCTGGCCCGCCAGTACCCGCGGGCGGTCGTCGAGCCCGACGTGCTCTATGTCGACGAGGACCCGGTGATCACCTCCGCGGGCACGGCCGCCGGGATCGACGCCTGTCTCCACCTCGTCCGCAAGGAACAGGGACCCGAGGTCGCGAACCGGATCGCCCGGCGGATGGTCGTACCGCCGCACCGGGACGGCGGCCAGGCGCAGTACATCGAGCGGCCGCTGCCCCGGTCCTCGTGCGACACGGTCGGGGAGGTGCTGGCCTGGATGGAGGCGCACCTCGACCGGGAGGTCACGGTCGAGCAGCTCGCCGCCCGCGCCCACATGGCGCCGCGCACCTTCGCCCGCCGCTTCCAGCAGGAGACGGGCACCACGCCCTACCGGTGGCTGCTGCGCCAGCGGGTGCTGCTGGCCCAGCATCTGCTGGAAGCCACGGACGAGACGGTGGACGCGATCGCCTGGCGCACCGGCTTCGGCACGGCGGGCGCCCTGCGCCACCAGTTCGTACGGTCCCTGGGGACGACCCCGAACGCCTATCGGCGGACCTTCCGGGGGCCGCAGGCGGTCGCCTGACCGCCTGCGGCCCGTGGCCGGACCCGCTCGCTCTCACCCCGGCAGCGCCCGCAGCCGCAGTCGGCGCGGCCGGAGCGTGATGCCTATGCGGGTGCGGTTGTCGGAGCCGGGCGCGGGCTCGAAGCGGAATGCGCTTGCCACCACCGCGGTGATCAGCGTGAGCGAGGCCATCGAGAAGTGGTCGCTCGGGCACTTGCGGTTGCCGACGCCGAACGGCGACATGGCGTACTTCGGTACCTCCGCGGAGTGGCCGGGCAGCCAGCGGTCGGGGTCGAACTCCTCGTGCCGCCCGAAGGAACGCGGATCGCGCTGGACCGCGTACGGGCTGTAGACGAGGTCCGCTCCGGCGGGAATGCGGTATCCGCCGAGCTCGGTGTCGGTCACCGCGCGCCGGGTCAATATCCATACGGCGGGATACAGCCGCATGGTCTCGACCACCACATTGGCCGTGTGCCGTAGCTTTCGGACGTCGCCGAATGCGACCGGCCGGTCACCGGCGACGCTTTTCACCTCGTCGCGGATCTTGTCCACTTGATCCGGATGCTCCGTGAGGACGTGGAGCAACGACATGACCGAGGAGCCGGCGGTTTCGCTGCCCGGGGTCAGTATCGCGACGACCTGGTCGTGGATCTCCTGTTCCCCGATCGGATCGCCATTCTCGTCCGTCGCATCCAGCAAAGCCGTCAGCAAATCGTCCGGTTTTTGACCGGATGCCCGACGATCGGCGATGATCTCGTCGACGAGCCGATGGAGATCGGCCAGTGCCCGGTTGAATTCGCGGTTGGCCGGAATCGGTACCCGATAAAGGGGTCCGAGCGGGAGCACCATGCGTTGGTACATACCGGCGAACAGCGTGGCGATCGCGGAGGAGATGCGCTCGGACCGGGCGTCCATGTAGGTGCCGCGCATCAGACAGCGGGCGGAGATGCGCACGGACACCCGGAAGCCCTCCGCCGTGGCGTCGAGGACCTCGCCCCTGCTCCACCGCTCGACGAGCGCGTACGCCTCCTCCTCCATGATCGGCCCGTACGCCGGGAGGAGGTCGAGCCGGAACGCGGGCTGGATGGTACGCCGCTGCCGGCGGTGGAGCGGACCGTTGGCGGTGGCCACGCCCTCCTTGCCGAGCAGGCCCTCCAGGGACTCCCACAGGGGTCCGGCGATGATGTAGTCGGGGCTGAGGGCGAGTTCCCCGGTGAGCTGGGGAGCGGTGACGGCGTACAGCGTCTTGGGGCCGAGCCTGAGGCGGACGACGTCACCGTGGTCGCGCAGCTGGGCCAGGAAGCCCAGCGGGCTGCGGGCCAGCTTCAGGCCGTGGCCGAGGAGCGGGACCCCGCCGCCGGCCAGGGGCGGCTCCTGCGGTGCTGTGGTCCCGGAGGACTCGGACTTCACGGATTCGACGGTCATTTCTCACCTGCCGCTTCGTTGTTGACGTACGGGGGCGTGGACCGGTCGTCCCAGCTGTCGACCATGTATCGGCCGGACTCGTGGTGGAACCAGTAGACGGAACTGAACCAGTTCCGCATGTTCGCGAGGCAGGCCCGTACGGCGGCGCCGAGTTCTTTTCCGTGGACCGTCCCGTCGGCGAGCCGGTCGGCCAGCCGTAAGACGTCCTTCTCGACGGCGAGGAATCCGGATATGCATTCCTCGACGCGCCGCCGCAGTTCGTCCACTGCCTCTTCCAGGGTCAGTCCCTCATGGGTGATGAGACTGATTCCGAGATTGTGCACCTCGTCGCCCGCTATTTCCTTCGGCAGCGAACAGAGGTCGTTGTACAGGGCGGCGAATTCCTGACTCAGCAGGGCCGCCCGCCGAAAGGACGGGTGTTTTCGCACCGCGTCCGGGAGTTCGCGTCCCGCACTCAGTTCCAGGAGGTCGGTCCAGATCCAGTGCGCAAAGGTGAGCCGACGCAGTGCGAGATATTCCTCGACCGGGGGGATCCGCCCTTGGAGGCGATTGCGGAATTCCCGGTCGTACGCGTCGATCACGGTGTGGAAGTGCCGCCTGAACCGCGCGTTCCAGGTGCCGGGGAGGACCGAGAACAACCGGCCCGTGCTGTCCGCGAGCCCGGCCACCAGTGGGTCCGGATGGCGCTGGTGGGCCGCCGGGGCGTCCAGAGCCGCGTGCAACCGGAACCTGAGCCGACGCCACTCCGCGCTACGGCCGTGCACGACGTCGCGGTCGTGCCGGTCGTCCCACACGAAGAACCAGGCGCTGTAGTCGGCTATGGCCTGGAGAACCTCCTCGGAGGCGTCGACGTAGTACCCCGCCATCAAATCCGTGTAGCACAGTCCGTCGGCATATTCTGCGACCTTGTCCTCCGGCATGAGGCGTTTTCCCAGCAGCCAGGAGCGTGTGTTCTCCTGCAACTGGGGCCAATACGGATGCAGTTGCCGGGGAAAGGCCGCCTCGATGACCGGAAGAGAGAGCGAGGGCGGGACCGCCGGCGCGGCCACCGTCGCCGTGGTGCTGTATGTGGTGCTGTATGGGAAAGTTGGCACGAACAACCCCTCTCAGCCGCCAGTGGGCACACACCCCTCCCGCCGTGCCGGGCGTGCGCCGTTGCGTATCCCCGCACTTCCCATTCAGCACTACAAGTGACCGTTATGGGAACGGATTTGCTTCATTCACCACCTCAACCTGCTGAGAATCCACCCCGGCGTGACTGATTATGGGTCAGCAGATGTGCAAAAGCGATCGAACGTCCGTCGGACATACGAACGACGCCTGACCGGGAAGTTTCCCGGCCAGGCGTCGTGTACGTGGTGGCGTGGATCAGTCGTTGGCGACCACGGGGTAGCGGGGCTCGTTCTCGGCCATCTGCCGCAGGGCGTCCTTGCGTTCGCGCTTGGACAGCCGGTCGATGTAGAGGTACCCGTACAGGTGATCCGTCTCGTGCTGCAAACAGCGAGCGAAGTACCCGGTGCCGCGCACCTTGATCGGGTTGCCCTTCTCGTCCTGCCCGGTCACCTCGGCGTAGTCGGGGCGGGCGAGCGGCGCGTAGGCGGTGGGCACCGACAGGCAGCCCTCGTTGCTGTCGTCCAGCCGGCGCCGGTCGGCGGGCAGTTCGACGAGCTTGGGGTTGCAGACCACGCCGGTGTGCCGGACGCCCTCGTCGTCGGGGCAGTCGTAGACAAAGACCTTCAGGTCGACGCCGATCTGGTTGGCGGCCAGCCCCACGCCCTCGGCGGTGCGCTGGCTGGCGAACATGTCGTCCACCAGCTTCAGCAGCTCGTCGTCGAACGTGGTGACGTCCTTGCACTCCTTGTGGAGCACCGGGTTCCCGACGACCGTGATCGGCCGCGAGGTGCCCCGCCCGCGGTACGCCTCCTCGCGCTCCTCCGTGTCCTCGGTGTCGATGACGAAGCCCTCGTCGTCCACGGGGAGCACGCCCGCGTGCTGCTGATCGGTGTCCTGCTGCGCCATGACCGACGTATGCCTTCCTGCAACCTGAAGAAATTCTGCGAAGTACAGCCTAAAGGGAGAGGACTGGAGGAAGCCGTTCAGCAAACCTCTTCCAGATCCCGCCAATCCCTGGAGTCGGGGCTGTCGGCAACCCACCCGTCCAACAACCCCCGCACCAGCGAGGCCGGTGCCGCGACACCACACTCCCGCTCCGGCACCCACAGCTGCCCATCGGTCCGATGCCCCAGCGGCCCCGGATGCCCCGGCTCACTGTGGTCGTGGGGATCAAGATGCTCCCCGTCGCCCTCGTCCGACGGCATCCGCGACTCCGAACACATCCGGCACAGCAACCGCACCGACGACGACCAGTCCTCCGCGGCGAACCCCGCGTCCGCGGCCAACTGCTCCAGGGCGTCCCGGTCGGCCTCCGTCGCCGCCTCCAGCAGGACCACCCAGGTGGGCACGGGGGACGGCGCCCACAGCTCGATCTCGTCGAAGACGGGGTAGGAGTGCCCGGCCGCCGTGGTCCGCTCGCCGTGCGGCACCCCGTCGTGCAGCACGACCTCGCCCCAGCGCCGCCCGGACGACGGCAGCGGGATCGACAGCACCTCCATGCGGGCGGGGTCCAGTCGCCGCCCCCACACCACCTCGGCCTCCCCCTCCGGGGACAGCCGTACGGCCGCGCTGCCCAGCTCCATGCCGACGGGCTCGCCGGAGCCGATGCCGCTGCCGGGGACATGCAGCCCGTACGCCTGCCAGGCGCGGCGCGCCAGCGGCCAGTCCTGCAGCGCGGTGGCGGCGATACCGACGTTCCACCAGTCGGGAGCGCCGGTCTCGCGGTCGAGCAGGGCGACGGCCCGCAGACCGGCCGTACGGGCCTGCTCCCAGTCGTGCCGGAACTTGTGCAGGAGGGCGAGGTTGAACCAGGACTCCGACAGCCAGGGCTCCAGGTCGGCGGCACGTGTCAGCAGCGCGCCGGCATCCTCGTACCGTCCGTCGCCGATCAGCGTGAACGCACGGTCGGTGGCCTGCCGCCAGGAGGCGGAGGGCCGGTGCCGTCCCTTGCCGAAGATCCTCACGATTCCCGCCTGCCAGTTCCGTTCTGTGGGCTGGCCAGTGCCCCCGGACACTCTCTCCCTCGCATCCAACCACGTGCGGCTGGGAGGGCGCTCATTACCCATGGGTTACCCACCCTTGGGCAGGGTCAGACAGTCCCGTGACAGTACCCTGGCCAGCGCCTCCACGACCTCCGGCGCGTACTCGCCGCCGGTGCCGAGGCGCAGTTCCTCCAGGGCGGTGAGGGGGCCTCCGGGGCCGGAATCCTGCACCTTCTCCTCGTACGCGTTCACCACCCGGACTATGCGGGCGGCCACCGGCTGTTCCTGGTACGGGTCGGCCTGCCGCTCGACGACCGCAGCGACCTGGGCGCTCGCCCCGGTCTGGCGGACGACGGCCCCGCCGAGCAGCGCGATCCGCCGCTGCTCGGCCGCCGGCAGGCCGGAGGTGGCGCCGGCCGGGACCGGGTCGACCAGGCTGAGCTGGCCGATGTCGTGCATCAGGGCCGCGTACTCCAGCACGGTCAGCTCGGCCTCCGGCAGTCCCAGGTCCCGGCCCACGGCCTGGCTGAGGACGGCGACCCGGCGGGCGTGCCCGGCCGGGGTGTATCCGGCGATCTCGGTGGCGCGGGCCAGGGAGACGATGGTCTGCCGGTTGGTGGCGCGGACGGCGGCGTACCGGCGCAGGGACAGCTGGGTGAGCAGCAGCGGCACCGAGAACACGGGCAGCGCCCAGAGCCCTACGACGGCGACCGCGAGCGCCATCACCGCGCCGGTCGCACACACCGCCGACCCGATGCCGGGCACCGCCCGCAGCTCGTCGCGGAGCAGCGGGGGGAACGGCCAGCCGGTGCGGGAGTGGGCCAGCGCGGCGGCGATCACGGCGTCGCACAGCACGGTCAGGACGAGCAGCGCGAGCAGGACGAGGGCGTAGACCGAACCCCGCCAGCGGTCGAACGCCCCGCTGTTGTAGAGGGGCTGGAAGCAGACGGCCGCGAAACCGACGGCCAGGACGCGACGGACCAGGTGGTCGAGGACGGGCCCCTCCCCGCGTGCGATGTGCGGCACGCTGCCCAGCAGCGAGGCGGTGGCCACCACCGAGACGACCTGGGCGACCCCGTGGTGGCCGGGGTGCCCGGCGTGCTCCCCGAGCAGGGCGTACGACAGTCCGCCGGCGGCACCGAGCGGCGCGGCCTCCCGAAGCCCGGGCCGGCTCATCAGCTCCCCCACCGCGACGAGGCTCCCGAAGGCGAGCGCGACCGCCCCCTCCTCGACACCGGTGCGGAAGGTGACGAGGAGGGAGACGACGGTGAGCAGCCCGGCCGCCGTGTGCAGGGGGCGGCGTGGGGTCATCGGGACACCCCCGGGCGGCGCGGGATCATCGGGACGCTCCCGGGCGGCGGGGGGGTCATCGGGAGACTCCCGGGCGGTCGGGGGCGGAGGCGGGCCGGGGGACGGTGGGTGGGCGGGTCTCGTCGGACGTCACGATCGGATGCCAGCCGTCCCGCCCGATCACCCTCGCCAGGGCGGTGACCATCCGCGGGTCGAACTGCGTGCCCGCGCACCGCTCCAGCTCCTCCAGGGCGACCGGCACCGGCCGGGCCCGGCTGTAGCTCCGGGTGGACGTCATCGCGTCGAAGGCGTCGGCGACGGCCACCACCCGTGCGGGTTCCGGGATCTGACTGCCCACCAGCCCGTAGGGGTAGCCGCTGCCGTCGATCCGCTCGTGGTGGTGGAGGATCGCCGAGCGGGCCTCGCCGAGGAAGGAGATGCCCCGGGTGATCTCGTGCCCGTACTCGGGGTGCAGCTCGATCACCCGCCGTTCCTCGGGTGTCAGCGGCCCGTCCTTGCGCAGCAGCCGCGTGGGCACGCCGAGCTTGCCCACGTCGTGCAGGATCCCGGCGAACCGGATGACCTCGACGCGGCTGTCGTCCATGCCCAGCTCGCGCGCGATCATCATCGAGGCCTGGCCGACGCGTTCGCTGTGGCCGCGTGTGTAGTCGTCCTTGATGTCGACGGCCTGCACCAGCGCGCGGATCGTCGCCCGGTGGGCGGCCCGTTCCCGGTGGTACTGGGCGAACACCCACCACGACACGGCCATCGGGAACAGCACGAGCAGCGCGGCGACCGGCCCGTAGGGGCTGCGCCAGAGCACGGCCATCATCAGCCCGGCGAGTCCGTGCACGGCGAGGGGCGCGAGCGAGCGCAGGAACAGCCCACGGCAGACCTTGAGCGGCGGCAGCCCCTCGGCGAGCGCGAGCATCCCGCCGTCCAGGACGGCGAGCACCGCGCAGAAGACGAGGACGGCCGCACCCGCCGGCACCAGCGCGTACGGCACGTCGGAGCCGGCCACGGCGTCCCGCCCGTCCAGCGCCCCGTGGACCCGGGCCGCGGCCCAGACCGCGAGGGAGGACTGGGCCGCCCGCCAGACGCGGCGCAGCACGAAGGGGCCCTGCTCGACGTGCGAGCACAGGGCCCCGGGGAGAGCCACGAGCGCGGCCGCGGGCGGTGGCAGCAGAAAGGCCCCGGCGAGCAGTACGGGGGAGAAGGTCCCGGCGAACCGGCGCCGGGCGATCTGCTCGCCCCCGGCGTACAGCGCGGCGAGCAGGCCGACGGCCCACCAGGGCGTGCGCGCGGAGGTGATCAGCGGGGACAGGCAGAGGAGGGCGGCGAGGACGACACCGGCGACGTAACCGCCCGCCCGCGCCGGCACTCCCTCCATGACGCCTCCCCAGCCATGCCCGCCCGGGCTCCGTCAGCAGTCCGGGCTTCGGAGCCTAGGGTGGCGTGGGGTGGCTCTGCGGGCGTATCACCCGCGGATTAGCACATTCGGGTGACGACGGGCGCCGTCAGGACTCCTGCGGAGTGACCGGGGCGGCCGGGGTGGCCGTCACATCGTGCTCGGGCACGGTCTGGCCGGAACGGATCAGGTCGAGCCGCCCCAGGACCTTGGCGCGCAGGTCGGTCGGCACGTCGTCATGGCCGCAGCACCGCTTGACCAGCTTCTTCACGGCCTCTTCGAGTCCGTACTTCTCCAGGCACGGCGAGCACTCGGTGAAGTGCTGCTTGAACTTGTCGCGATCGACGTCCGGCATCTCGCTGTCGAGGAACTCGTACAGATGGTCGAGGACCTCACTGCAGTCCGTCTCGTGCGGATCTCCGCAGCTCATGAGCCCGAACCTTTCGCTTCGTTCGACTCTCCGGCGCCGGCCGGGACCAGCCCGCGCTCACGGGCGTAATCCTCGAGCATGCCGCGCAGTTGACGGCGGCCCCGGTGCAGCCGGGACATCACCGTACCGATGGGTGTCCCCATGATGTCCGCGATCTCCTTGTACGCAAAGCCCTCGACGTCTGCGAGGTACACGGCGATGCGGAACTCCTCGGGAATGGCCTGAAGTGCTTCCTTGACGTCCGAGTCGGGCAGGTGGTCCAGCGCCTGCGACTCGGCGGAGCGCAGACCGGTCGACATGTGCGACTCGGCGCGGGCGAGCTGCCAGTCCTCGATCTCCTCGGCCGCACTGCGCTGGGGCTCGCGCTGCTTCTTGCGGTACGAGTTGATGAAGGTGTTGGTGAGGATCCGGTACAGCCAGGCCTTGAGGTTGGTGCCCTCACGGAACTGGTGGAAGGACGCGTACGCCTTGGCATACGTCTCCTGTACCAGGTCCTCGGCGTCCGCCGGGTTGCGCGTCATGCGCAGCGCGGCCGAGTACATCTGGTCGAGGAACTCGAGCGCGTCCCGCTCGAAGCGCGCGCTGCGCTCCGCGGACGACTCGTCGCCCGTGTCCACGCCCATGCCCTGGCCCTCGGGCAGCTCCGCCTGGCCGTTGTCGGTCCCTGCGTCGGTACCGGTGACCGGACCCACCTCCTCAAGATTGCGGGCAGGACCGAATCCGGTCCCACTCGAATCGGAGGATAGACGACTACCCGTGGCCGCCGCCCCTCGAATAGGGGTGGCCTTGGCCGCGTGCAGCACCGTCCAGTCCAGGTCAGTGCGGCTGCTGCGGCTCGGGCAGATGGTCGAACCCATGCGGCGGACTTCCTCTCCCACGACGTCGGTGCTGCGTGTTCAGCACTTCTGTCCGGCTCAACAGTGGACCGCCCGACAACATTCCCGAGTTTTTACCCGAGTGACCCGGTCCACTTCACCACCGCGTCGGTGACGAGCGCCACGGCCTCCTCCTGGCTGATCTCCGCCCGTTTGGGCACGGCGAGGCCGTGGTCGCCGTACGGCACCTCGACGAGCTCGTAGTCGCCCTCGGGGAACTCGTCGGGCCGGCCGAAGGTGTCGTTGCCGCCCTGCACGACGAGCGTGGGCACTTCGGCCCCGAGCAGTTCCTCGGCGCGGGACTTCTCCGGCTTGCCCGGCGGGTGCAGCGGGAAGCTGAGCGCGAGCACGGCGTGCGCGCCCAGTTCGGTGGCGGTACGGCACGCCACCCGGGCCCCCGCCGACCGCCCGCCGGAGACCACCGGCAGCCCCTGCCCCGCGACCGCCGGCCAGATCCCGCGCCAGCCGGTGTCGAGCGTCTTCGGCGCGGGCGCCACCTTCTTGCCGGCCACCCGCCAGGGCTGCTCGACGAGGGCGACGGTCACTCCGTGCGCGGGAAGGACGGCCGCGAGGGCCCGCAGGTCCCGGGCCTCGATGCCACCGCCGGCGCCATGGCTGACGGCGAGGACCAGACGGGGTGTGTCCGCCCGGTGCCAGGTGATGCGGGCGTCACCCGCGTCGGTACCGACGATCTCGGTCGTCACATCAGAAGTCGCCACGTCAGAAGAGTGTGCCCTCTTCCGGCCCGTCCAGCTCCTTCAGCAGCTCCGGGCTGTTGTTGCGGACGTTGCTGACGGCCGTGGAGACCGGGTAGGCGCGCATCAGCCCGGCCGGCGGGGGCTCCAGCAGGGACCGCAGGTCGTCGGGGTCGGTACGGGCGGGATCCAGCCAGGCGTCCCAGCGGTCCGGGGTGAGCATCAGGGGCATCCGGGGGTGGATGTCGGTCAGCGCGTGCGGGCCGTCGGCGGGGGCCACGGCGAGGGGGGTCTTCTCGGCCTCGGTCGTGATCACCGAGCAGGTCACCCACCAGGCCCGCGGGTGGTCGTCGGGCAGGGTCCGGTCCCGCCAGAACTCGTACAGCCCGGCCATCGCGAACACCGAGCCGTCGGCCGGGAGCACGAAGTAGGGCTGCTTGCGCGGCCGCTTCTTCTTCCCCTCGACCTCCAGCTCCCGCTCCTCCTTGGCCGTGACCCACTCGTAGTAGCCGTCGGCGGGCAGGATGCAGCGGCGGGAGGTGAAGGCGCGGCGGTACGACGGCTTCTCGTGGACGGTCTCCGCCCGCGCGTTGATCATCCGGGCGCCGCCCTCGGGCGACTTGGCCCAGGACGGCACGAGCCCCCACTTCAGCGTGCGCAGCTGCCGAACCGGGCGCCGGTCGTCGGCGTCTTTCACCGGACGGTCGAGGACGGCGTAGACCTCCTTGGTCGGCGCCACGTTGAAGTCGGGGGCCAGGGCCTCCTCGGGCTCCCACTTCTCGATTTCAAAGATTCCTGCGAGATCCTCGGGCCTGCGACTCGCTGCATACCGTCCGCACATACGTGCCACACTGCCAGACTCCGTGAGACCAGAGGGAGCCACCAGACAACATGGCCAGCACCGCCGCCACCGCGCTGCCCGACCTCTGGGACCGGCTCGTCGGCACCCAGCCCGACCCCGACCTCTGGGTGGTGATCGCCACGGCGGTCGCGGCCCTCGCCGCGGTCGTCCCGCACAACCTGTGGCGGATATCGCGCAACGCCGTCACCATCGCCCACGAAGGTGGCCACGGCCTGGTCGCGCTGCTCACCGGCCGCCAGCTCACCGGGATCCGGCTGCACTCCGACACCAGCGGTCTGACGGTGAGCCGCGGCAAGCCGCACGGCCTCGGCATGATCCTCACGGCGGCCGCCGGCTACACCGCTCCCCCGCTGCTGGGCCTGGGCGGCGCCGCCCTGCTCGGCGCCGGCCGCATCACCCTGCTGCTGTGGCTGGCGACGGCCCTGCTGGTGGCGATGCTGGTGATGATCCGCAACGCGTACGGCGCGCTGACGGTGGTCGTCACCGGGGGCACGTTCCTGCTGGTGTCATGGCTGGCCGGCCCCCAGGTGCAGGCGGCGTTCGCGTACGCGGTGGTGTGGTTCCTGCTGCTGGGCGGCGTCCGGCCGGCGTTCGAGCTGCAGATGAAGCGTTCGCGGGGCGGGGCCGGAGACTCCGACGCGGACCAGCTGTCGCGCCTGACCCACGTACCGGCGGGCTTGTGGCTGTTCCTGTTCCATGTGGTGAGCCTGTGCTCGCTGATGGGTGGGGGCAGGTGGCTGTTGGAGATGTGAGCGCCCCGAAGGGGCAGCTCACCAGGGGCGCGGGGAACTGCGCGACCAGCCCCCACGCCGCCGCACCCGAACGACGGCCAAAGACTAAAGTGGCCGCATGCCCGAAAGCCCCGCACACACCGCCCTCTGGCCCGCCCCCACCGCGAGCGAGGCCGTCGACGCGACGGTCCACGTGCCGGGGTCGAAGTCGGTCACCAACCGCGCCCTCGTCCTCGCCGCCCTCGCCTCCGAGCCCGGCTGGCTGCGCCGACCCCTCCGCTCCCGCGACACGCTGCTGATGGCCGAGGCCCTGCGGGCGATGGGCATCGAGATCGAGGAAGGCGTGGGCCCCGACGGCACCGGCGAGGCCTGGCGCGTCCTCCCGGCGGGCCTGCGCGGCCCGGCCACGGTGGACGTCGGCAACGCGGGCACCGTGATGCGCTTCCTGCCGCCGGTCGCCGCCCTCGCCGACGGCCCCGTCCGCTTCGACGGCGACCCGCGTTCGTACGAGCGGCCCCTGAACGGCGTCATCGACGCGCTGCGCGTCCTCGGCGCCCGGATCGACGACGACGGCCGGGGCGCGCTGCCGCTGACCGTGCACGGCTCGGGCGCGCTGGACGGCGGCCCGGTGGAGATCGACGCCTCGTCCTCGTCCCAGTTCGTGTCGGCGCTGCTGCTGTCCGGCCCCCGCTTCAACCAGGGCGTGGAGGTCCGTCACATCGGCTCCACGCTCCCCTCCCTCCCCCACATCCGGATGACGGTGGACATGCTGCGCGCGGTCGGCGCCCAGGTGGACACCCCGGAGTCGGGCGGCGAGCCGAACGTCTGGCGGGTCACGCCGGGCGCCCTGCTGGGCCGGGACCTGACGATCGAGCCGGACCTGTCGAACGCCCAGCCGTTCCTGGCGGCGGCGTTGGTGACGGGCGGGCGGGTGCTGATCCCGGACTGGCCGGCCCGTACCACCCAGCCGGGTGACCGGCTGCGGGAGATCTTCACCGAGATGGGCGGCTCCTGCGAGCTGACCGACTACGGCCTGGTCCTCACCGGCTCGGGCTCGATCCACGGCATCGACGTCGACCTGAGCGACGTCGGCGAGCTGACGCCGGGCATCGCGGCGGTCGCCGCCCTCGCGGACTCCCCGTCCACCCTGCGGGGCGTGGCGCATCTGCGGCTGCACGAGACGGACCGGCTGGCCGCGCTCACCAAGGAGATCAACGAGCTCGGCGGTGACGTGACCGAGTCGGCCGACGGCCTGCACATCCGCCCGCGCCCGCTGCACGACGGGGTCTTCCACACCTACGACGACCACCGCATGGCGACGGCCGGTGCGATCATCGGCCTGGCCGTGGAGGGCGTGCGGATCGAGAACGTGGCGACGACGGCGAAGACCCTGCCGGACTTCCCCGAGCTGTGGACCGGGATGCTCGGGATCTAGGGACGTTCGCCATGCGCCGCTACGGCAAGCACACCGACGAGGACGACATCCGCTCCCGCCCCAACCGCAAGGGCAATCGTCCCCGTACGCACATCAGGCCCAAGCACGAGGACGCCGCCGAGGGCATGGTCCTCACCGTCGACCGGGGCCGGCTGACCTGTCTGGTCGAGGACCGGGTCGTCGTCGCGATGAAGGCCCGCGAACTGGGCCGCAAGGCGGCGGTCGTGGGTGACCGGGTCGCCCTGGTCGGCGATCTGTCCGGCAAGAAGGACACGCTCGCCCGGATCGTCCGCATCGCGGAGCGCACCTCGGTGCTGCGCCGCACCGCGGACGACGACGACCCGTTCGAGCGGGTGGTGGTCGCCAACGCCGACCAGCTCGCCGTCGTCACCGCCCTCGCCGACCCCGAGCCCCGCCCCCGGCTGATCGACCGCTGTCTGGTCGCGGCCTACGACGGCGGCCTGACGCCCCTGCTGGTCATGACCAAGTCGGACCTGGCCCCGCCGGACAAACTCCTCGAGCTGTACGGCGACCTGGACATCCCGTACGTCGTCACCAGCCGCGAGGAGCTGGAGAACGGCGGTGCGGCGGACCGGGTGCGCGAGCTGCTGGCCGGGCGGATCACCGCGTTCGTCGGGCACTCGGGCGTCGGCAAGACGACTCTGGTCAACGCGCTGGTCCCGGAGGAGCGGCGGCGGGTGACCGGCCATGTCAACGCCGTGACCGGCCGTGGCCGACACACCACGACCTCGGCGCTCGCCCTGCCGCTGGAGGGCACCGAGGACTGGGTGATCGACACTCCGGGCGTACGGTCCTTCGGCCTGCACCACGTCGATCCGTCCCGGGTGATCCACGCCTTCCCCGACCTGGAGCCGGGCACCGAGGGCTGCCCGCGGGCGTGCAGTCACGACGAGCCGGACTGCGCGCTGGACGAGTGGGTCGCCGAGGGGCACGCGGACCCGGCCCGGCTGTACTCGCTGCGTCGGCTGCTGGCGACGCGGGAGCGCAAGGAGGGGGACTGACCTCCGCGTTGTTTGTGGGGCCGTGAGTCCGGTAAGTGCATAATCGCACCGAGCCGGACCGCGCGGGTGACGGGCGGACAAACGGGAGGACGGCACATGGCGTGGCTGCTGGTCATCGTCGCGGGACTGCTCGAGACCGGTTTCGCCGTCTGCCTCAAGCTGTCCCACGGCTTCACCAGGCTCTGGCCCACCATCGCCTTCTGCGCCTTCGCCCTCGGCAGTTTCGGTCTGCTGACCCTCTCCCTGAAGAAACTCGACGTCGGTCCGGCGTACGCGGTGTGGACAGGCATCGGCGCGGCGGGCACCGCGATCTACGGCATGGTCTTCCTCGGCGACCTGGTGTCCACACTGAAGCTCGTCTCGATCAGCCTGGTGATCATCGGCGTGATCGGCCTGCAGCTGTCGGGGTCGGCGCACTAGTGCCTGTCCGGCGGATCAAGTCGCAGGAAAGTGACGGCACCTAATCGGCGCAGGTGGGCGTGCCACACCCCGCGTCTGCGGCATGATCCGCCGGACAGGCCCTAGCCGACCCGGCTCGTGTCACTGGGCCGTGTTCTCCGCCCGCTGGGCGCTGTTCTGCCGCTGCAGTGCGACCCGTACCAGGTCCGCCACGCCGTCCTCCCCGGTCGGCGGGGCCGCCACGCAGGACAGGGCGAGCCGGATGGCGAGTTCGCAGGCGCGGGACAGATCGGCGGAGTCCGCGCGGGCGGCGCCGGGGCCGCCGAGCACGGCGACGGCCCGGTCCCGGACGGCCGTCACGAGGTCGCCGGGCGAGGGCAGCGGGCCGTCCGCCCGCCGCTGCGCCGGCACGGCGGACGAGGACGGCACCGCCGAGAGCGTCGGCGAAGGCAGGCGCTCGCTCCAGCAGCCGGTGAGCAGGGCCCGTACGAGTGCGTTGTCCCGGGCGGCGGAGGCGGTCCACTCAGCGGTGGCGGTGAGCCGCTCACGGATGTCGCCGTGCACGGCCAGCGACCGCTCGACCCCGGCGAGGTAGGTGTCGGCCTCCCGCCGCACCAGCGCTCTGGCCAGCCCTTCCTTGCTGCCGAACTCGTTGTACAGCGTCTGCCGGGACACCCCGGCGGTCGCCGCGACGTCCACCATCCGCACCGCGGACCACGGCCGCAGGGCGAGCGCCGCGAAGGCGGCGTCCAGTAGGGATTCCCGCGCTGCAGGCATCATCGCCTCCCGGGGGCGAGCGGATGGTGCCCAGATTTGACGCGCCCGGGGGCACTGTCAAGGGTCCGTGTGGGCCGCATGAGGGGTCTGTCCGGACTCCGGCCTGATGTAGCCCCGTCCTGCCTCGACGGATACGGTTCGTCCCATGCCGGACTACCTCGACGACCTCCGTCTCGCGCACGTCCTCGCGGACGCCGCCGACGCCGCGACCATGGACCGTTTCAAGGCCCTCGACCTCAAGGTCGAGACCAAACCGGACATGACCCCGGTCAGCGAGGCCGACAAGGCCGCCGAGGAACTCATCCGCGGCCAGCTCCAGCGCGCCCGTCCCCGGGACGCGATCCTCGGCGAGGAGTACGGCCTCGAGGGCACGGGCCCGCGCCGCTGGGTGATCGACCCGATCGACGGCACCAAGAACTACGTGCGCGGCGTGCCCGTGTGGGCGACGCTCATCTCGCTGATGGAGGCGGGCGAGGGCGGCTACCATCCGGTGGTGGGGGTCGTCTCCGCTCCGGCCCTGGGCCGTCGCTGGTGGGCCGCGAAGGGCCACGGCGCCTACACCGGCCGCTCTCTCTCCTCGGCCAGCCGGCTGCACGTCTCCCGAGTCTCGACGCTGTCCGACGCCTCGTTCGCGTACTCCTCGCTCTCCGGCTGGGAGGAGCGCGGCAATCTGAACGGTTTCCTGGACCTGACCCGCGAGGTGTGGCGCACGCGCGCGTACGGCGACTTCTGGCCGTACATGATGGTCGCCGAGGGTTCGGTGGACCTGTGCGCCGAACCGGAGCTGTCGCTCTGGGACATGGCGGCCAACGCGATCGTGGTGACGGAGGCCGGCGGCACCTTCACGGGCCTCGACGGCCGCCCCGGCCCGCACAGCGGCAACGGCGCGGCCTCCAACGGGCTCCTGCACGACGAGCTGCTGGGGTATCTCAACCGGCGCTACTGAGAGATACAGATGAGCGCGTGCGCCCTCAATTGACGGCGCGCGCCCTCTTGTTGACTCCCGCTTTACCTGCCACGCTGACAGCACCCTCACTTGTGAACTTGTGAATCCCTGAACTAACAGGGATCGTAGGAGGTGCTCCAGCCCATGCTCGTCCGCGACGCCATGAGCACGGTGGTCCTCACCATCGGCCCCGCCCACACCCTCCGCCAAGCCGCCGCCCTGATGTCCGCCCGCCGCGTCGGCGCGGCGCTCGTCCTCGACCCGGACGCTGGCGGCATGGGCATACTCACCGAACGGGACATCCTCAACTCCGTGGGCCTGGGCCAGGACCCGGACACGGAACGCACCCACGCCCACACCACCAACAACGTGGTCTTCGCCGCCCCCACCTGGACCCTGGAGGAGGCGGCCGATGCCATGGCCCACGGCGGCTTCCGCCACCTGGTCGTCCTCGACGACGGCGAACCGGCCGGGATCGTCTCGGTCCGCGACATCATCCGCTGCTGGGCACCGGCCCGGCAGCACGTCCCCGCCTGAACCCACCGCACCTCGGCCTTGGCCGGCATGGACAGCCCCGATCCGGTAATGGACAATGTCTAAGTCAGGGATTGCTCCAAAGTCACACCCGTTCGGGAACTGTTCCCCCCTGCTGTTAGGCTGGTGCGCATGAGTGACCTTCTGGAACGGCTGCGCGGACGCGGATGGCGGATGACCGCGCAGCGACGCGTCGTGGCCGAGGTCCTCGACGGCGAACACGTCCACCTGACGGCCGACGAGGTGCACGCCAGGGCTGTCGCCAAGCTGCCCGAGATCTCCCGGGCGACCGTCTACAACACGCTCGGTGAGCTGGTCTCGCTCGGCGAGGTGCTCGAGGTCGCCACCGACCGGCGCGCCAAGCGGTACGACCCCAACGCGCACCGCCCGCACCAGCACCTGGTCTGCGCCCGGTGCGGCGCGATCCGTGACGTCCATCCGACCGGCAACCCGCTGGCCGACCTCCCCGACTCGGAGCGCTTCGGCTTCGCGGTCTCGGACGTCGAGGTGACGTACCGCGGCGTCTGTCCCAACTGCGCGGCGGCGTAGACCAGCGTTCCACCCGAGCCCCGGCAGCCTCTCGGTCGCCGGGGCTTCGCGCTGCGCGCGCGGGGTTCGCGCCGTACCTGAGGGGTTCGCTTCGTTCGCGACCTTCCCGAATCTGACGGCCCGTCATATCTTCGTCTCGTGGGAGAGCCGTATCCGAAACTCAGCGCACGCGATCTGACCCGAACCTTCGGCCGCGGCCCGGGCGCGGTCGACGCCCTCGGTCCGCTCGGCCTGACCCTCGCCCCCGGCGAGTTCGTCTGCGTGGTCGGCCCCTCCGGCTGCGGCAAGTCCACGCTGCTGCGGATCGCCGCCGGCCTGCTGCGCCCGAGCACGGGCACCCTGGAGATCCGCACGCGCAGCCCGCGCCCGGCGGCCATGATCTTCCAGGACTACGGCATCTACGACTGGAAGACCGTCCGCGCGAACGTCCGCTTCGGCCTCGACGTCCAGCGCGTCCCGCGCCGCGAGGGGAACGCCCGCGCCGACGACTGGCTGGCCCGCATGGGCCTCGCCGACTTCGCCGACGCCTACCCGGCGGCGCTGTCGGGCGGCATGCGCCAGAGGGTGGCCATCGCCCGGGCCCTGGCCGTGGAGCCGGAGATCCTGCTCATGGACGAGCCCTTCGCCGCCCTGGACGCCCAGCTCCGCACGATCCTCCAGGACGAACTCCTCGACCTCACCCAGGCCACCCGCACGACCACCCTCTTCATCACCCACAGCCTGGAGGAGGCGATCGTCCTCGGCGACCGCGTGCTGGTGATGTCCGCGCGCCCCGGCCGGATCATCGCCGAGCACCGCCCGCCGTTCCCGCGCCCGCGCACCGGAGACATCCGTACGACACCGAAGTTCACGGCTCTGAGGAGCGAGCTGTGGGACCTGCTGAGGAAGGAGGCTGCGCCGGCATGACAACGACCGTCCCCGGCAAGGACAGGGACGCGGTCCTGATCCGCCGCCCGGGACCCGAGGAACTGCACCCCGTAAGCACCCACCGTCGCCGCAGGGCCCTGGAAGTGACCCTGGCCGTCGCCGTCCCCGTCCTCCTGGTGCTGCTGTGGCAGCTGGCCGCGACACAGGCCTGGATCGACGACCGCGTCTACCCCGCCCCTTCCACCATCCTCGCCGACGGCTGGGACCGGGCCGCGGCCGGCGAGCTGTGGCCGGACGTGTGGGCCACCCTGAAACGCGTCCTGGCGGGCTACGGGATCGGCACGGCCGCGGGCTATGCGCTGGGCCTGCTGATGGGGTCGCTGGCGCTCGTCCGGGCCGCCCTGGAACCCCTCCTGGACGCCCTGTACGTGGTTCCCAAGCTGGCCCTGCTCCCGATCTTCCTGAACATGTTCGGCCTGGGCGAGGGCCCGCAGGTGGCCCTGGTGGCGGCCACCGTCTTCTTCTTCGTGTGGATCTCGACCATGGCGGCGGTGATGGCCGTCCCGGCCGGTCACCGCGACGCGGGCCGCGTCTTCGGCGCCTCCCCCTGGCAGATGTTCCGCCACGTCCTGCTGCCGGCCTCGCTCCCGTCGGTCCTGGTGGGCGCGCGGATCGCGGCGGGTGTGGCGGTCCTGGTGATCGTCGCCTCGGAGCAGATCGCCGCGACGGACGGCCTGGGGCACCTGATCTTCGACTCGCGCGCGCTGTTCCAGAACGACGTGATGTTCGTCGGCATCGTCTGCGTGGCCGTCCTGGGCGTGATCTTCTCCGAGGTCGTACGGCTCCTGGGCCGCGTGCTCACCCCGTGGGCGCCGAGGGACCGGGGACGGGGGCAGTCATGAGGAAGCCCTTCTACGGTGTCGCGGTCGTCGTCGGCGCCCTGCTGGCTTCGGCGGGGTGCTCGTCAACGGACGCGGGTGACGCGGCGCCCGAGACGGCGGCTCCGCGCACGCGCACGATCCGCCCGGTGGCGGGCTGCGGCGACACCTCCTGGACGGACCCGTCGGACCTCTCCCCCACCCGCGCCCCGGCCCGCTGCCGTACCGGCGCCCCCGCACCCGTCCCCCTGCCGGAACGGCGGAAGCTGACGATCGCGACGGGCACGCTGAGCGCGGAGTACGTGGCGCCGCTGGAGGTCGCCCTGGACAAGGGCGAGTTCGCGCGGGAGGGCCTGGACGTCGAGCTCAAGGTGCTTCCCACTCCCGAGGCCCTGCCCCTGCTCGCCAAGGGCGAGATCGACGCCCTGTGGGCGGCCCCGGAGGCGGCCGTGATGAACGGCGTCAGGGGCGGCTTCGACATCCGCTGGGTCGCGGGGAACTTCTCCCCCGACCCGGCCTCGAAGAGCGGCCTCTGGGTGAAGCTGAAGAACGGCGAGACGGTGACGGACGTCTCCATGTCCGGGCGGCGGCTCGGCACGATGATCGGCAAGGGCTCGGTGATCGCGTACCCGATGGAGAAGGCGCTGAAGAGCCACGACGGCGACCTGTCCCGCATCCAGTACCAGCAACTGGGCTCCGCCGACGTCCTCACCGCCCTCCAGAACGGCGGCGTCGACTCGGCCTGGCTGCTCGACCCGGTCTGGCGCACGGTGGACGGCGACGCCTCCTACGCCTTCCTCGGCGGCCAGCCGCAGGGCGAGCCCCTGGGCGGCTTCCTGTACGGGCCGAGCCTGCTGACCGAGGACACGGACGCGGGGGTGGCGCTACTGAGGGCCTACATCCGCACGGTGAACACGTACTTCGCGGCGGACTACAAGAAGGACGCGGACTTCGTCGCCCACCTCGCGAAGCTCCTGAAGATCGACCGGCAGATCCTGGAGTCCACGCCCTCCCTCCGCATGGACTGGGAGGTCCGCGGAGGTACCACGGACCGGCTGCAGGCGGCGTACGAGGCACAGGGAGTGACGGAGGGGGATCCGCTGCCGGAGGCGCGGACGGTGGACCGGAGCCTGTACGCGGAGGCGGTGGGCCACCACCCCTGACACGCACCGAGGGCCGGAACCCTTTCGGATTCCGGCCCTCGGCCTTCAGTAGCGGGGACAGGATTTGAACCTGCGACCTCTGGGTTATGAGCCCAGCGAGCTACCGAGCTGCTCCACCCCGCGTCGGTGAATGCAACGTTACGTGAAGGGTGAGGACAGAAGCAAATCAGTTACCGCCTGCCCGCATAGCTGGGGGCAGTCGTGCCTCCCCCAGTGCCTTAAGGGCCTGGGGGGACCCCCAGGCGGCACGGGTGGGCGATGGGGGTCCCCCCGCTCGAGCGAAGCCGAGAGCGGGGGAGGCACCCCGCCAGCGCCGGGGAGCGCCCCGACCCCCGCCCGGCACCAGCTAACGGCACCGTCAAGCCGACAGCTCCTCCCGCAGCGCGTCCCGCAACCGCGCCGCCCGCTCGGCAACCTCCCCCGGCCCGAGCGACACCGCCCGATCCGCCCACCGCTGCCCCTCCACCAGCTCCCCCCGACGCGCGTAGACCAGGGCGAGCCGCAACGCCGCCCGCCCATGCCCGTCCTCAGCGGCCCGCGTCCACCACACCACCGCCTCCGGCTCACTCCCCTCCCGCGCCAACAGCAGCCCCAGATTGAAGGCACCATTGCGCGACCCGGCCTCGGCCGCCTCCCGGTACCACCGAGCCGCCTCGCACACGTCCCCCCGCGCCGCCGCCAGCATCCCGACCCGCACCTGCGCCCGCCGATGCCCCTGCTGGGCCGCCCGCTCGTACCACTCCTCGCACTCGGTCTTCTCGTGCACGATCTCCCCGAGCTCGTGCGCGGGCTGCGGCGGCCGCCGCGCGTCCAGCACGGCCGCCAGCCGGTACGCCGCCTCCGCGCTGCCCCCACCCGCGGCGCACCGCAGATGCCGCTCGGCCTCCTGCTCGTCCCCCTCGCGCAGCCGGGCGATCCCGACCTGCAGCGCCGCCTCGGTGTGCCCGGCGGAAGCGGCCCGCTCGTACCAGCGCAGCGCCACGACGTCCTCGCCGCGCCCCGCGAACAGGATCCCCAGGTTGAACGCGGCGTCGACGCTGCCCGCCTCCGCCGCCTTGGAGAACCAGGGCTCCGCCCCGGCCGTGTCGCCGACCTGGAGCAGCAGGATGGCCAGCGCGTTGGCGGCCTCCCGGTGCCCGGCGTAGGCCGCGCGCCGGTACCACTGCTCGGCCTGCGGGGTCCGGCCCTGCTCGGCGCAGAGCAGCCCGAGGTTGTAGGCGCCGTTGTCGTCGCCCGCGTCCATCGCGGCCCGGTACCACCGCTCGGCGGTCTGGGTCTGGCCGCGCTCGGCGTGCAGCGCGCCCAGCGCGTTGGCCGCGTTGCCATCGCCGTCCTGGGCGGCCCGCAGCCACCAGATCGCCGCGTTCTCGGTGTCGCCGGCGTCACGCAGCAGAAACCCGAGCGCGCAGGCGGCCCGTGCCTCGCCGTCCTTGGCGGAGGTCAGGTACCAGCGCCCGGCCTCCTTGAGCTCGCCCCGCCGCTCCAGGATCGCCCCCAGGTGCAGCGCGGCCCTGCGGTGGCCGCGCGCGGCGGCCTGCCGGTACCACTGCTCGGCCTCCGCCGGGGCGGAGACACCGTTGTCGCCGTCGGAGTCCTGTGATTCCCTCCGGTCCAGCCCCCGCGCCAGCCGGTACGCCGCCTCCCGGTGCCCCCGCTCGGCCGCGGCCCGCATCCACCGCTCGGCGCCGGTGTCCCCGCGGTGCTCCAGCAGGTCGGCGAGGGCGTACGCGCCGAGGGCGTGGCCCTGTTCGGCGGACTGGCGCAGCCAGTACTCGGCGGCGGGCTCGTCCCCGCACTCACGGCAGTGCCGCCCCAGCGCGTGCGCGGCCGCGGCCGAGCCGGCGACGGCGGCGACCCGCCACCACCCAGCGGCCTCGTCGGCGTAGCCGCGCTGATGGAGCAGGACGCCCAAGTTGTTGGCCGCGGCCCGGTCACCGGCCGCGGTGGCGGCCCGCAGATGGGGCTCGGCACCGTCGAGGTCGCCGCGGCGCAGCAGCATGGCGCCGAGGACACTCGTGGCCTCGGCGTCGCCGGCCTCGGCGGCCAGTCGCAGGCGCATCTCCTCGACGGCCTCGCCCGTCTCCCCCGTCTCGGCCGTCTCTACTGTCTCTGTCTCTTCCGTCTCAACCGTCTCGACGGCTTCCGCCGTCTGGTCCCGGCCCTGGTCCGGGGTCGCTTCCTCACCGGAAGGCTGCACAAACCGCCCTGTCTCGAACAGAGTTGCCTTGTCCCCCATAACGTCCATCGTCGCACCACCTGCAACCCGGGTACACCTGTGTATACCGCAGCCCGTGAGGTCACTTCAGCGTTTTGTCGACATGCCCACAGAGAGACAAGTCAAACACAGTTCGCCCAACTCCCCACAGCGGCGCGGCGACGCCTCTCACCGGCACATGCGTTCGCACACGACGAAGGCCCGGATCCGTGTACCGGATCCGGGCCTTCGTCTTCAGTAGCGGGGACAGGATTTGAACCTGCGACCTCTGGGTTATGAGCCCAGCGAGCTACCGAGCTGCTCCACCCCGCGTCGTGTTCCACAACCGTATCACGACGCGGGGCGTGCTTGATCAGCCGCTGGGGCTGCTGCTCGGACTGGGACTGCCGCCGGCACCGCTGCCAGTGGTCGGCGAGGCGGTCGGACTCGGGCTGCTGCTCGCCTTGTTGCCGCTCTTGTCCGCCTCGTCCTGCGCCTCCTCGGCCCGCTTCAGCGCGGCCTCGAGGTCCTTCTGCGCCTTGCCGTACGCCTCCCAGTCGCCCTTCTTCAGGGCTTCCTGGCCGGCGGTGAACGCCTTCTGCGCGTCGTCCAGCGCTTCCTGGACCGTCGGGTTGGTGGACGTCGGCGGGGTGGTGGTGCCGCCGCCCTCGTCCTCCGGCGGAGTCGTGCTCGTCGCGCCGAAGACCTTGTTGAGGGCCTCGTCGAGGGTGTCCTCGAAGGCGGTGTTGCCGCCGTAGGTCACCAACACCTTCTTCAGCAGCGGGTACTTGAGCCCGCCACCGCGCACATAGACCGGCTCCACGTAGAGCAGTCCTCCGTCGAGCGGCACCGTCAGCAGGTTGCCGTACTCGATGTCGGAGTCACCGCCCTTGAGGAGTCTGATCGACTCGGCGATGTCCTGTTCGGAGTTGAACTGGCTCTGGACCTGTTTCGGTCCGTCGACCGTCGTGCTCGTCGGCAGTTTCAGGATTCTGATCTTGCCGTAACCAGGTGTCCCCGCCTCGGAGTCCACCGCCATGAACGCGCTCAGGTTGTCCCGCCCGTTGGGCGTGAACGTCGTCGTCAGCGAGAACGACTGCGCGGTCTGGTCCGGCATCTTCATGCTCAGGTAGTACGGCGGCACCGCGTCGCCCGACTTGTTGGACGGGTCGTCGGGCACCTGCCACACCTCGCTGCCGCTGAGGAACGTGGTGGCGTCCTTCACGTGGTAGCGGGTGAGCAGCTCGCGCTGGACCTTGAACAGGTCCTGCGGGTACCGCAGATGCGCCATCAGCGCGTCGGAGATGGCGGTCTTGGGCTCCACCGTGCCGGGGAAGGCCTTCATCCAGGTCTTCAGGACCGGGTCCTCGGTGTCCCACTGGTAGAGCTTCACGTCGCCGGTGTACGCGTCGACGGTCGCCTTCACCGAGTTGCGGATGTAGTTGACCTGGTTCTGCTGGGCCACCACTGCGCGGTTGTCGTTGGTCGCGGTCAGCGAGTCGGCCGTGGTGTCACCGAGGGTCGTACGGGAGGCGTACGGGTAGCCGTTCGTCGTCGTGTACGCGTCGACGATCCACTGGATCTTGCCGTCGACCACGGCCGGATAGGCGTCGCCGTCGATGGTCAGCCACGGGGCGACCGCCTCGACCCGCTCCTTGGGCGTGCGGTTGTACAGGATCCGCGAGCCCTCGCCGATCGCGCCGGAGTACAGGATCTGCGGCTCACCGAACGCCACCGCGTACGCGGCCCGGTTGACCGGGTTGGAGAGGTTGACCCCGCTCTTGCCGGTGTAGCTGGTGGTCTTCTCACCGGAGTCGTCGGAGTAGTCGATCTCCTTCTGGGGACCGCCGACGATGGAGTACGTGCTCGTCTTCTCGCCGTAGTAGATCCGCTGCTGGTACGTGCCGAGGTCGCCCTCGGACGGCAGGTTGGACTCGGTGAAGACCGGCCGGCCCTCGGCGTCGGCGGTGGTGCCCTTGGCGGCGACCACGCCGTAGCCGTGGGTGTAGCGGAAGTGGTTGTTGATCCAGTTCTGCTTGTCGACGCCCGCGAGGTTCAGCTCGCGCAGACCGATGACCGTGTCCTGGTCCGTGCCGCTCACGTTGTAGCGGTCCACGTCCAGGTTGGTCGGGAAGGCGTAGTACTTCCGCATCTGCTGGAGCTGCTGGTACGTCGGCGAGACGATGTTCGGGTCCAGGACGCGGATGCTCGCCGTGGCGTCGACGTCGTCGCGCAGCTGCGTCTTGTCCTTGGTGGTGCTGGTCCCCGAGTACTCGGTGACCTGCGTGCCGTCGATGCCGTACGCCTCACGCGTCGCCTTGAGGTTCTTCGCGACGTACGGGGCTTCCTTGGCCTGCTCGTTCGGCTGGACCTGGAACTTCTGGACGATCGCCGGGTACAGCCCGCCGATGAGGATCGCCGAGAGCACCATCAGACCGAAGCCGATCACGGGCAGCTGCCAGGTGCGCCGCCACAGGGTGGCGAAGAACAGCAGGGCGCAGATGACGGCGATGCAGAACAGGATCGTCTTGGCCGGCAGGTAGGCGTTGGCGTCGACGTACCTCAGGCCCGTCCAGTTGTCCGTCGCCTTGAAGTCGCTGGACTTCACGGCGAGGCCGTACCGGTCGAGCCAGTAGGCGACCGCCTTCAGCGCGACGAAGACGCCCAGCAGCACCGACAGATGACCGGTGGCCGCGGCCGTGGCGCGCGCTCCGGGGCTGGTGACGCGCAGCCCGCCGTACAGGTAGTGGGTGAGCGCGGCGGCGATCAGGGAGAGGATCGTGGCGGCGAAGCCGAAGCCGAGCAGGAACCGGTACCAGGGCAGGTCGAAGGCGAAGAAGGACACGTCGAGGTGGAACTGCGGGTCCTTCTGTCCGAAGGACACGCCGTTGACCCACATCAGCCAGGTCCGCCACTGACCGGCCGCGGAGGCTCCGGCGATGAGCCCCACCAGGGAGGTGATGCCGAGCAGCAGCCACCGCTTGTAGGGGGCGATGCCCATGCGGTAGCGGTCGAGGCTCTGCTGCTCCACGGACATCGCGCTCAGCGGCGGCCGCAGCCGGTGGGCCAGCCAGATGTTGAAACCGACCGCGAGTGCCATCAGCAGGCCGAAGACGAAGAACAGCCCGATCTTGGTCCAGAGTGTGGTGGTGAACACGGACGAGTAGTTCACCGACCGGTACCAGAGCCAGTCCGTCCAGAACCCCGCGAACATGGTGAACGCCATGCCGAGGACGGCAAGGACGCCCAGCGTCATGAGCAGGGTCCGGACACGCCGGGACGGGCGGCCCACTCTCATCCGCGGCCCTGTCGGGCCTCCGCCGCGGTCCGGCATCTGGAAAGCCAAGGTGCGCACCTCGAAGTTCGCTGTTGATCCCTCAGCCCAGCGTGTTCGCAGGGCCCCCAGTGGCCCCCCGTGATCGTGGGCCCACACCTATGCAACTTACTCACCGTTTACTCGGTTCCCGATTCCGCCCGAGAACGAGAGAGGATTGTGACCATGTCCAACACTCCCATGGCAGCGAACCCGCTCACCCGGGCCGTACTCGAGATCGACGAGTACGCCTCCGGCCTCGGCTGGGACCAGCCCGCCCGCCTCTTCGCCCTCGTAGACACCGCACGGCTGCGGGCTCAGGAACCCTCGCTCGCCGCCCAGCTCGGCCTGGAGGACGAGCCCGAGACCACCGGTCTCACCCCGATCGAGCAGGACGAAGTGCCAACGGACAAGCCGCTCGACGAGTTCCTGGCCACGATCGCCTGGCCCGACGCGGTGACCGGCTGCGCGCTCACCGTGGAGCGGCTGATGCTGCCCCCGTCCGCCGAGGCCCAGGTCCCGCAGGGCCTGAGCGGGGCGAAGCTGACGAAGTGGGTCGCCGAGCACCCGGACCGCCAGGAGGTCCGTATGACGGTCGCGGTCCTGCGCGACGGCACCCGCGAGTCGGCCCTGCGGCTGCGCGAGAAGGACGCCCCGACGGAGGTCCTCACCGGCGCCGCGCTGGTCCCGGGCCTGGCCGAGGCGCTGTCGGCGACCTTCGAGGAGTAGCCACTGGCATCACTTGGTGGTGCACTTCGGCAGGTCGGCGGTGTCGCCGCTGCGGATGTCCTGGAGAGCGGTGAGGGCGTCGTCGATGGTGTCGACCTTGACGAGCCTGAGCCCCGAGGGGGTGTCCTTGGCGGCGGCCGCGCAGTTGTCCTCCGGCGTGAGGAAGTACTGCGCCCCCTGGCTGCGCGCGCCGACGGTCTTCATCTCGATGCCGCCGATCGGCCCGACCTTGCCCTCGTCGTCGATGGTCCCGGTACCGGCGACGAACTTGCCGCCGGTGAGGCTGCCGGGCGTCAGCTTGTCGTAGATCCCGAGCGCGAACATCAGTCCGGCACTGGGTCCGCCCACGTCGGCGAGCTTGATGTCGATGCTGAACGGGAAGGTGTGGTCGGTCCCCGCGGAGATCCCCACGATCGCCCGCCGCTTTCCGGTGTCGTCGGAGGTGGCGGTCGTGATGGTCACGTCCTGGGTCTTGGTCGCCGTCTTGTTCTCCTTCTCGGCGGCGGCCTGTTCCTTGGCCGGGACGATCGTGAAGACGACGTCCTGCCCGGGTGTGTGCTCGGTGACGAGCTCGGCCACGTCACCGGGCTCCTTGACCGTGGTCCCGTCCACGGCCTTGATCACGTCCCCGGCGTGCAGCTTGCCCTCGGCCGGGGAGTCCTTGACCACCGTCGAGACGATCACCCAGGACTTCACCGGGATGTCCAGCTCCTTCAGGGCCGCGACCTTGGCGCTCTCCTGGGACTGGCTGAACTCCTCGGCGTTCTCCTGAGTGGACTCCTCCTCGGTCTTGCCGTCCGGGTAAAGCGTGTCGTGCGGCACGACCTTGTTGTCATGCGCCAGCCATCCGTAGACCGCCTCGACAAGATTCATCCGGTAGTCGGCGCTGGTGACCCGCACGGTGGTCATGTTCAGATGACCGCTGGTCGCGTACGTCTTCCGCCCGGTGATCTGCAGCACCGGCTCGCCGTCGTGCTCGCCGAGCGTGTTCACCGTCGGCCCCGGGGACATCTCCGAGTACGGCACGGGGATGAGCACTCCCGCGCACAGGAGCGCGATCAGCATCAGGGTGGAGGCGAGCATCGTCGCGGTGCGGCGTGGCATGCCTCGACAGTACGGGACGCTTCTGTCAGCGCACCGTCAGGGCCACCACCCGGGTCAGCTGCCGGAGTGGGACCCCGCGGACTTCTCCATGGCGGCCCGAAAACGGGCGTACCCGTCCAGCTCGGGCCCGTCGCCGCGCGCCTTGCGGGTGCGGTTGGCCCAGCTCCCCCACAGTCCGGCACCGATAGCAGCCACAAGCGGAATCAGCAACCAGGCGAGCGCCGCCATGCCGACCTCCCAACCCCATACCGCAACTGACTGATCAGCAGATTAACCATCCGCACTGACAACGCTCACGGCAGGGGTGCGGTTACGCAACCGGAGGCCGGGCCGGCCTTGCGGTGGGGCCTCAGCAGGCCCCCACCCACTCCTCGGTCCCGTCGGAGAACCTCTGGTGCTTCCAGATCGGCACCTCGTGCTTGAGGTCGTCGATCAGCTTCCGGCAGGCCTCGAAGGCCTCCCCGCGATGCGGGCACGAGACGGCGACGACCACGGCGAGGTCCCCCACGGTCAGCTCCCCGACCCGGTGCACGGCCGCGAGCGCCCGCACCGGGAACTCCGCCACGACCTTCTCCGCGACCCGCCGCATCTCCGCCTCGGCACTGGGATGACAGGAGTACCCGAGCGCGTCCACATCGGCACCCCCGTCGTGATTCCGCACCGTCCCCACGAACAACGCCGTCCCCCCGGCCGCGTCGTCCCCGACCGCCCGGAAAACCTCGTCCAAGGAGAGCGCGGTGTCCCTGATGCCGATCAGCTTGATGGGCTCCTGAGCCGCCTGCTCACCGGGATGATCTTTGGTGGATGCCATACCCCCATCGTGCCCCACCCCCGGACCTCTCAGCGCCGGCCTCTGGATTCGAGCACCGGCCGGTGCATTCCAGCCCGTCCGGCGTTTGAGGACGAGGCCCGTCCAGGGCCGAAGCGGGGGTCTGGGGGCGCAGCCCCCAGGGGGTGCAGGGGCGAAGCCCCGCCGGGGTCCAGGGGGCGCAGCCCCCGGCAGGGGCGAAGGGGCGGAGCCCCTGGGGACGGGAACGGGTAAGGGCGGCGGGGGCGAGAAACACCCGGCGCCCACCCCACCCCTCAGACCCTCCGCCGAGCCTTCCGAGCCCTCCGCACCACAGCCGCCGCCCCCAGCAGAGCAACCGTCGCCCCCGCGGCCCCCGCCGCAGTCGCGTCCTTCCGCCCCAACCGCCGCCCGGCCACCGTGTGCCGCCCGGCCACCTCCTCCAGCAGCTCCGCGAGCACCTCCTCATTGGTCCACTGCGCCCGCCACCCCGCGTCATGCAGCCGCGACCCACTCACCACCCACGGGTACATCGTGTAGGCCAGGTCTCCCGCGGGAGACGGCGTCAGCCCGATCCGGTGCAGCCGCGCCGCCGCCCCCAGCGCCACCGCCGAGGGCAACTCCATCCGCCGGATCCCGCTGAGCTCCTCCACCTCCTCCTGCTCCAGCCACCCGTCGCACCCGACGGCCAGCTCCCCGTCGACCTTCTCGAGTACGGCGTACTCCAGGGCGCTGCACAGATCCTCGACATGGCAGAACTGCCAGGCCGGCCGCGACCCGGCCACGACGAGCAGCCGGGGCGACTCGAAGTACCGGGTCAGCGCCGTGTCCGTACCCCCCACCAGCACCGCCGGCCGCACCACGGTGACGTTCAGCCCCGGATGCGCCCGGGGCGCCCGCCGGGCCAGCCGCTCGATCTCCAGCAGGTCCCCGACGCCCGTCGCCTCCGCCGTCGCCCGCAGCTCCGCGTCCTCCGAGAGCGGCAGCTCGTTGTCCTCCAGCGCCCCGTAGACCATCGAGGAGGTGCACAGCACGACGCGGCGCACCCCGGCTGCCGCGGAAGCGGTCAGCACGGTCTGCGTCCCGCGCACGTTGTAGGCCGTCCGGGCGGCGGCGTCACTCCCCAGGTCGAGATCGAGCGCGAGGTGGACCACGACGTCCGCCCCGCGCAGCTTGTCGGCGATCGCCGGATCACGGACGTCGAGGATGTGCCACTGCGCCGCGTCGCACTCGCCCCGCCGCTCGTCGATGGCGAGGACCTGCTTGACCTCGTCCGACGCGGCGAGCCGCTCCGTGAGCAGCGCGCCGACCCCGGTGGCGGCGCCGGTCACGGCGACGACGGGCCCGCGCGAACCGCCCGGGGTTGAGTGGTTTCGCGCTGCGCGAACCTGCGGATCTGGGGAACTCACCAGGTGTCTCCAGCGGTTGTCTTGGCATACGGGCGCGAGTGACGCGTACGTACCAGGTGGCATCCATCCTGCCGCAGGCCAAGAGTCGGCGAAGCACCGAGGCCCGATCGAGCCCCGGGGTGTCTACGCTGGGTGGTGTTGCAGGGCAGCCGCGCCGCCGGACGAGAACCGGTGGCCTTACCAGCCGAGGAACCCCGTGAGTGACACCCCATTCGGATTCGGCCTTCCGCCGGAGGAGCCGGAAGACGGCGACGAGGGCAAGCAGAAGGACCAGCAGAGCGGTGGTGGTCAGGGACCGGCCAACCCGTTCGGTTTCGGCATTCCCGGAGTCGGTGGCTTCGGCGGCCCGGGCGGTCCTGGTGCCGACAATCCGCTCGCAGCCATGTTCGGTTCGCTGAACCCCACCGATCTGGGCGCCGCGTTCCAGCAGCTGGGCCAGATGCTCTCGTACGAGGGCGGCCCGGTGAACTGGGACATGGCCAAGCAGATCGCCCGCCAGACGGTCTCCCAGGGCACGTCGGACGGCGTGAAGGACGCGAGCGTCGGCCAGGCCGAGCGCACCGCGGTCCAGGAGGCCGTCCGCCTGGCCGACCTGTGGCTGGACGACGTGACGTCCCTGCCGTCCGGCGCCGGCTCGGCCGTGGCGTGGTCGCGCGCGGAGTGGGTCGAGGCGACCCTGCCCGCGTGGAAGGAACTCGTCGACCCGGTCGCCGAGCGCGTCGGCGCGGCCATGGGTGACGTCCTGCCGGAGGAGATGCAGGCCATGGCCGGCCCGCTGATCGGCATGATGCGTTCGATGGGCGGCGCGATGTTCGGCTCGCAGATCGGGCAGGCCGTCGGCGTGCTGGCGGGCGAGGTGGTCGGTTCGACCGACATCGGTCTGCCGCTCGGCCCGGCGGGCAGGGCCGCGCTGCTGCCGCTGAACATCGAGTCGTTCGGCAAGGACCTGGGCATCCCGCAGGAGGAGGTGCGGCTCTACCTCGCCCTGCGCGAAGCCGCCCACCAGCGCCTGTTCGCCCATGTGCCGTGGCTGCGCTCGCACCTGTTCGGCGCGGTCGACGGCTACGCGCGCGGGATCAAGGTCGACACGGCCAAGCTGGAGGACGTGGTCGGCCAGTTCGACCCGCAGAACCCGGAGCAGCTGCAGGACGCCCTCCAGCAGGGCATGTTCCAGCCGGAGGACACCCCGGAGCAGAAGGCCGCCCTGGCCCGTCTGGAGACGGCTCTGGCGCTCGTCGAGGGCTGGGTGGACGCGGTGGTGCACGCGGCCGCGAAGCCGCGCCTGTCGTCCGCGGACGCGCTGCGCGAGACACTGCGCCGCCGTCGTGCCACGGGCGGACCGGCGGAGCAGACGTTCGCCACGCTGATCGGCCTGGAGCTGCGCCCGCGCCGTCTGCGGGACGCCTCCCGCCTGTGGGCCTCGCTGACGGACGCGCGCGGTGTCGACGGCCGTGACGCCCTCTGGGCGCACCCGGACATGCTGCCGACCGCCTCCGACCTGGACGACCCGGACGGCTTCGTGCACCGCGAGCAGCTGGACTTCTCCGAGCTGGAGAAGATGCTCGGCGAGGCGGGGAGCGGCGGCCCGGCCGAGAAGCCGAACCTGACGAAGGACGACGACAAGGGCGACGACACCGAGTGACCCTCCACGACGACGCGGTCCTCGTGCTCAAGGGCTACGAGGACCAGGCGGACCTGCGCCAGGTCTATCTGGACCATCTGGCGGCTCACCCGGACGGCATGTGGAAGGCCTGCGGGGACGGGCACATCACGGCGAGCGCTCTGGTGATCGACCCCTCCCGCGGGCGGGTGCTGCTCACACTGCACAGGAAGCTGCGGATGTGGCTGCAGATGGGCGGTCATTGCGAGCCGGCCGACGAGACGCTGGCGGCGGCCGCGCTGCGCGAGGGTACCGAGGAGTCCGGTATCCCGGGGCTGAGCCTGCTGCCCGGCGGCCCCGTGCGCCTGGACCGGCATCACACGCCGTGCGCCTGGCATCTCGACGTCCAGTACGCGGCGCTCGCCCCGGCCGGGTCCGTGGAGGCGATCAGCGACGAGTCCCTCGACCTGCGGTGGTTCGCCTACGACGAGGTCGCGGGGGTGGCGGACGACTCCGTCGTACGACTGCTGGAAGCGACCCGCAGCAGGCTCTGACGGGGTAAGGGGTGACCGTCCTGGTGGTCACCCCTTACCTACGCCTCAGCTCCAGACGTTGCCCTGGTTCTGCCCCCGGGCCCCTTGCTGGCCCATGCCGTACTGCGCGGCGAGGCCCGACCCGATCTGGGCGTTCTGCGGCGGCAGCAGCTCGCTCGGCTGCACCAGGGCGAAACCGGAGCCCATGAAGCTGAGCTCCCAGCCCTCGCCGGTGTTGCCGCGCCGGCGCCACACCCCGGAGGAATGCGTCTGCGCCTGCATCTGCACGCGCAGCCCGGTCGACCAGGCGACGATGGCGTCGGCGTCGCAGTTGACGTACTTGTCCGGCGTGACCTGCATCATCAGCGGCGCGCCCGAGGTCATCAGGGCGACCCGGCCGCGCCCGGTGATGTTGAGCTGGTACTTCCCGGAGCCGGAGATGCCGTAGAGGCTGTCGACGGCGATGACCTCGTGGTGCAGCGAGGAGTCCATGGCGAGGACATAGCTGCTGTCGACGGTCAGCCCGTCCTGCTCCACCTCGACGAGGTGGATGTACTGCTTGAGGTTGGCCAGGTAGACCGTGCCCTGCCCGTGGCAGCGCATGAGGTCGAGACCCTCGCCCGTACGCGCACGCGCGCGTCCCTGCTGGTTGCTCTGGTACTCGGCGTCGAACTCGACCAGGCCCTGGTAGGCGACCATCGTGCCCTTGCGGGCCAGGATGTCGTCGTGGCCCTCCAGGACGACGCGGAGCATCTGCTTGTTCTGCAGGCTCCAGCGTTCCTGGGCCTGCGAGTCGTTGTGCGCGAAAAGTGAGCTCTGCATGGCGTTCTGGCTCCCCCTCAGCCCCGGATCCGGAGGCGGTCGGTGCTGTCCTCGCTGGGCTGGACCACGACGATGCCCTGGCCCGAGAAGGCCATCTGGTAGGCCTCGCCACTGCCCCGGCCGATGAGCGACTGCGCCTTGAAGCTGCGCTTGCCCTTCACCTTGAGGTTCGGGGACCAGGCGACGAGCGCGTCCGGGTCGACGTACGTCTCGTCCTCGCCGCCACCGCAGTCGACGACGATCGGCTTGCCGCGGGAGGTGAGCGCGACCCAGCCCTGTCCGGAGATCTTGGTGTTCCACAGGCCCTGTCCGGCGAACTTCGCCAGGCCCTTCACCCGCTCGACCCCCCACGTCAGGTGCGCGTCGAAGGCGAGCAGGTTGGTGGCGTTGACGGAGATGCCGTCGCCGTTGAGGTTGATCACGACGACGTTGGCGCCGTAGTCGGCGAGGTAGAGCAGTCCGTCGCCGGTGCACTTCATCAGGGGAGCGCCCTCGCCGGTCATCCAGTCACGGGCGATCTGGCGCACGGCCGGCGGGTTGGGCTCGTACTGGACGAAGCCCTCGTAGGCGACCATCGAGCCCACGCGCGCGAAGAGGTCGTTCCCGGTCTGCATGGCGACCTTCAGCATGTGGTTGCCGTGGTTCTCCATGCGGGCGGTGACGGGTGCGGGGGCGTAGCCCGCGAGCGGCTGGTTCATGACGGGCTCCCTCAGACCTCGTACGGCTGGACGACGATGAAGTTGCCGGGCGCGCCCCGGAACTGGAGGTTGACGCTCTCCCCGGTGTCCCCGGGGTAGGCGTTGCGGCGCATCCGCACCTGGCTGGAGACGACCACCTGGGCGGCGGACGACCAGGCGACCACGGCGTTGCAGTCGGCGAACGTGGTGGGGGTGACCGGCAGGACGACGGGCGTGCCGTGGGTCTTCACGACGATCGTGCCGGTGCCCGTGAACTGCATGGTGAACAGCGCCCCGCCGGGGATGCCGTGTCCCTCGACGCGGCGGACCTCGTACTGGAGGCTCTCGTCGAAGGCGAGGACGTTCTCGGCGGAGACGCAGATGCCGTCGCCCTGGAGTTCGATGGGGTGCAGCATCGTGGAGTTGTCGGCGAGGAACACCTGGCCCTGGCCGGTGCAGCGCATCAGCTGCATCTCCTGGCCGGTCGCGTTGCCCACGATCCGGCCGGCGAACCCGGCGCCCTTGTAGCTGAAGTCGACCTTGCCCTGGTAGAGCACCATGCTGCCCTGGCGGGCGAGCACGGGCTGGCCGCCGATGCCGAGGTCGACGCGGATCAGCTTCCTGTTCTGCTGTGTCCAGCGCTGCCCGGTGGGCGTCTCCTTGAACTGCTGGAGCGCGGCGGACACTCCGGCGCCGCCCTGGGGCGCGCCCTGCGGCACGCCGTACGCCTGCTGCCCGGGGACCTGCCCGAACGGAGGCTGCTGGCCGTAGCCGGGAGGCATCGGGGCCTGGGGCGGCTGGGGTGCCTGGGGCTGGCCGTAGCCGGGGGGCAGCGGGGCAGCCGGGGCCGCGCCCTGGCCGTACGGCTGCTGCTGGGGCGGCTGGTTGTACGGCGGCTGGTGGCCACCGGGAGGCCCGGGCGGCGCCGGGGGCGGCGGGGCCTGGAAGCCGCCGGGCGGGGTGCCCATGGGCGCGACGATCGTCGGCGCGGCGTGCACCGGGGGCGCCGCCGGCGGCGGCGCGAAGCCCTGCGCGGCGGGCTGGGGCTGCTGCGGGACGGGAGCGGGCGCAGGAGGAGCGGGGGCGGGGGCGGGCGCCGGGGCTGACGGGGCGGCGAACGCGGGCGGGGCGAAGCCGGGGGCCGCGCCGGTCTGGGGCTGCTGGGGAGCGGCGGGCGCCTCCTCCTCCGCGACCTCGCCGCCGAAGTTCTTCAGCAGCGCCTCCAGGCCGCCGTCGAAGCCCTGTCCGACGGCCGCGAACCGCCACACGTCCTTCAGGTAGAAGTCGCCCAGCATCACGGCACGCTCGGTGGAGAACTCCGAGCCGCTGAACGCGTACCGGGCCACTTCCTCGCCGCCCGCGACGATGCGGAGGTAGCCGGGGCCGATCTGCGACATCTGCCCGGTGCCGTCGACGGTCGCCGTGAAGGACAGCTTGTGGATCTGCGCCGGGATCCGGTCCAGCGTGATGCGGAAGGACTCCGTGTCGCCCGCCTGGGCGCCCAGGAGCTGGATGGACTCCTCGGGGGACTTCGGCTGGTTGAAGAACACGAAGTACCGGTCGTCCGAGAGCCGTTCGTCGGCGTCGAGACCGAAGCAGCTGATGTCGAAGGTCAGGCCGGGGGCGGAGATCTGCACGCCTACGTACAGATCGGTGCCCGCCGTGAGGTCACTGATCCTGGCCTTGTGGCCGCGTTGGAATTCCCTGGGCATGCGTAACGACCGTCCCCCATCCCGATTGCGAGTGCGTCGCGTCAGGCTAACGGCAAACTCCGACAACGCACGATGTCGGTACAGACCCGGTACACAACCCGCCGCACCTGATACCGGGCGCGGGCACGCTCCGCGCCGTCGGGGTCACTCCTCGCGCGCGCCGGGCGGATGCGGCAGCCGCTCCGCGGCCACCACGCCCTCGAGATAGCCGCGGGCCCGCTCGGTGCGCGGGTACGCCTCCAGCAGCCGCCAGAAGTCGGGACCGTGGCCGGGCACGAGCAGGTGGGCGAGTTCGTGGGCGAGGACGTAGTCGATGACGTACTCGGGCATGCCCTTCAGCCGGTGCGACAGACGGATGCTGCCCTCGGCCGGGGTGCAGGAGCCCCAACGGGTGTTCTGGTTGGTCACCCAGCGCACCGACTTGGGCCGGGCCCGGCCGTCGAAGTACTGGGCGGACAGGCGCTCGGCGCGCTCCGCCAGTTCGGCGTCGCCGGGCACCCGCCTGCTCTCCTGCGCGGCGAGCTTGTCGAGCATGACGCTCACCCAGCGTTGCTCCTCGGCCTCGGACATCCGGGCGGGGATGAGCACGATGGTGCGATCGCCCTCGCGGTACGCGGAGACCGTCCGGCGTCGCCGGTTGCTCCTGCGGACCTCGATCGCGCTCGCCCCCGAGCCGCTCGGCGGCTGGCTCGTCGTGCTGCGCTGTGGCGTTCCGGCGCGGTGCAGGGGGTCGGCGGGCACGCCCCGACGTTACCCGCTGCACACGGGGGAAGTCCCGACTCCGGGACGGTTGGGTTCCGATCCCGCGACCCCGTTTTGCCTCATAGGGCGGATTTGTACGACGAATTCCCCCGCCTGTGGACAAGTTTCGGCACGACTCGGCGGCGCCGGGCATGCTGGCACTCGTCGGCGGAGCGAGGAGACCCCCACGCCCCCGCTCCGCCGACGTCCGGGGAGTTTCGAGGCATATGCGAGGCATACGGGGGCCTTTGATGCATCCGATGGTGAAGCCCGCGCTGCGGCGCGGCTGGCGGGACCTCAACACCGTGCAGTTCGGGATGACACCGGCGCACGCGCTGACACTCGGTCCGGTGGACACGGCGACGGGCAGTTTTCTCGATCTGCTGGACGGCACCCGCGGACTCGGTCTGCTGCGCGAGGAGGGACGCCGGATGGACCTGCCGGAGGGCCATGTCGACCGGCTCGTGGAGCGGCTGGCCCGGGCGGGACTGCTCGACGACGCACGCGGGGGCGGACCGGACGCGACGGCCCTGCGGAAGAAGAAGGAGGTCCTGGACCGGCTCCGCCCCGACCTCGCCTCGCTGTCGCTGACCACGTCGGCACCGGGCGACCCGCTCGGGCGGCTCGCGGCCCGGCGCCGGCTGCGGGTGCAGGTGCGCGGCGCGGGCCGGGTCGGTGCGGTGCTGGCCGCGCTGCTGTCGGGCGCGGGAATCGGCGAGGTGGACGTACGGGACGGCGGGCTGGTGGAGCCGGGGGACGTCGCACCGGGCGGGCTGCCCGCCGAGTCGGTCGGCGAGCGCCGGGACGAGGCCGCCCGCCGCGCCGTGCGCAGGGCCGCCCCGGACCGCCCGCCGCGCGACAGCACGAGGCGGGCCGGGGAGGACACGCCCGGCTTCGCCCTGGTGATCATCGCCCCACGGGACGACGTGTCCGTGCACGCGCCGCCTCCGTCAGCGGCCGAACCCCTGCTCGCCTCGGGCACTCCGCATCTCTACACCGGGGTGGTGGAGGCGACGGGTGTCGTCGGACCGCTCGTCCTGCCCGGCGAGACGGGCTGCGCGGGCTGTCTGCAGCAGGCGCGCACCGACCGGGACGAGACCTGGCCACGGCTGGTCGCGCAGTGGCAGTCCGGCAGGCGCCGCCCGGCGCAGGCCTGCGACCTGACCCTGGCGACGACGGTCGCCGGCCTGACGGCCGCCCATGCGCTCACCTTCCTCGACGGCCGGATCCCCTCCACCGCGGGGGCCCGCTGGGAGGTCTCCCTTCCCACCCTGCAGTGGCACGCGCGACCGGTGTGGCCGCACTCCGCGTGTCCTTGCGGGGCCGCGAAGAAAGGTGAGGGCAAAGGTAAGAAGGAACACACCACCGAGGACGGGGGATCGCACGCGACAATGGCAGGGCAACGGCATTCGAAGGAGTTACGCCGTACGACTGTGGCGGCGCGGCAGGCTGGGACTTGGAGGGCGCATGTCTGATCTTCCCCGGAAGGCGGTCACCCGGACCGCCAAGCTCGCCGCGCTGCCGCTCGGCTTCGCCGGACGGGCGACCTGGGGCCTGGGCAAGCGGATCGTGGGTGAGTCCGCGGAGATCGTCGGCCGTGAGCTGCAACAGCGGACCGCCGAGCAACTGTTCAAGGTCCTCGGCGAGCTGAAGGGCGGCGCGATGAAGTTCGGGCAGGCCCTGTCCGTCTTCGAGTCCGCCCTGCCGGAGGAGGTCGCCGGTCCCTACCGTGCGGCTCTGACCAAGCTCCAGGACGCGGCCCCGCCGATGCCGACCCGCACGGTGCACTCCGTGCTCGCGGAGCGGCTCGGCGAGGACTGGCCCGGCCTGTTCCTCGAGTTCGACGACAAGCCCGCCGCGGCCGCCTCCATCGGCCAGGTACACCGCGCGGTGTGGCACGACGGCCGGGCGGTCGCGGTCAAGGTGCAGTACCCGGGGGCGGGCGAGGCCCTGCTCTCCGACCTGAACCAACTCAGCCGTTTCGCCCGCCTGTTGGGCCCCCTGATCCCCGGCATGGACGTCAAGCCGCTGATCTCCGAGCTCCGGGACCGGGTCTCCGAGGAGCTGGACTACGGCCTGGAGGCACAGGCCCAGCAGGCCCACGCGGAGGAGTTCGCCGGCGACCCGGACGTGGTCGTCCCGGCGGTGGTCCACCAGTGCGACCAGGTCCTGATCACCGAGTGGATCGACGGCGTCCCCCTGTCCGAGGTGATCTCCGACGGCACCCAGGAGCAGCGCGACCGCGCCGGCCAGCTGCTCTCCCGTTTCCTCTTCTCCGGCCCGGCCCGCACCGGCCTGCTGCACGCCGACCCGCACCCCGGGAACTTCCGTCTGCTGCCCGGCGGACCGGACGGCGAGGACGACTGGCGGCTGGGCGTCCTGGACTTCGGCACGGTCGACCGGCTCTCGGGCGGCCTGCCGGAACCGATCGGCGAGTCCCTGCGCATGACCCTGGACGGCGAGGCGGACGCCGTCTACGAACTCCTCTGTACGGAGGGCTTCGTCAAGGAGTCCATCGCGCTGGACCCCGACGCTGTCCTCGACTATCTGCTGCCGATCATCGAGCCGGCCAAGGTGGAGGAGTTCACCTTCACCCGTGGCTGGATGCGCAGTCAGGCGGCCCGGATCGCCGACCCCCGCTCCCCCGCCCACCAGCTGGGCAAGCAGCTCAACCTGCCGCCGGCCTATCTGTTGATACACCGGGTGACCCTGAGCACGATCGGTGTGCTGTGCCAGCTCGGCGCGACCGTACGGCTGCGGGACGAACTGGAGGAGTGGCTGCCCGGGTTCGTCCCCGTGGAGGACCTGGACGAGTTCGGCGCGGAGGATTCTGTCGCGGGGGCCTGACCGGCCTCACCACCCGCCGGGGTCACCGCGTTCGGGAAGACTCGTCACGCCCGGGACGATAGCGCCGCGCACGGGGCAGGGACGGGCGCAACGCACCGCGGGGGCCGGTCCGTTCGGACGGACCGGCCCCCGCGGGGACAGTTTCCGCCTCCCCTGTTTCGGGAGGCCACCGCTTCCGGTGGGTCAGGGTTACTGCATCACGGCCATGGCGAGCGCCCGGCGAGCACGCATCGAGGCGCGCTCGGCCCTGCGCTGCATCCGGCGAGCGGTCGCCAGGCGCACGGCCTGACGGTCCCGCTCGGCCTCCTGCAGTCGCTCGTGCATATGCGCACGGGCCAGGGCTTCTGGGATGAGTTGCATCTCTCGGGTCCTGTTCTGACGCGAGTCGATCGCGCCGGTGGTGGTGACGTCTTCGGTCGCGGAGCCGGCGGGCTCGCTGGTGAACGGCTTCATCGGGGCCTGCTTCTTGGGGTCTTGCGTGAGGGGGCGGTCGATCGTTCCTGCGCTGTTCATGCCGTGACCGGGTTCTTGCGCGGGCGGCCACGCGGCCGCTTCCGGGCGACGACGACGCCCTGGACGAACAGCTCGCCACCCCAGACGCCCCAGGGCTCACGCCGCTCCTTGGCGCCGGCGAGGCAGGCCTCGATCAGCGGGCAGGTGCGGCAGAGGGACTTGGCGTACTCGACGTCCGCCGGCGACTCGGCGAAGAAGACCTCCGGGTCGTAGGAGCGGCAGGGGACGGGTACGCCGAGGTTCTCGATGGCGTCGTCGAGCGCGGTGAGCGCGGTGAGCGGGGTCAAGGTGGAGTCCTCCGTGAGGCCGGGCGGGGGGATCGTTTCGGAAGGCGGTACGGACGTGGCGTGCGCTTCGAGTTGCACGGTTCGTCTTCCTCGTCTGTCGGTCCGGCCCTGTTGGACCGGGTGTCGGCTTTTCTTGTCCCGAGGCCCCTTCGCCCGCCTGTCCCCGGTACGGGGACAAACAGAAGGGCCGCGGATCCCGGATGGGGTTCCGCGGCCCTGAAGGCGCCGGCCTGATCGACGATCAGACTGGATCACTCCAGGGTTCTGGCCCACGGAAGGCCCACATCAGGTGGTGCTGCGTCGTCTGCTTCCGGCTTCCGGCACCGGCCGCCGTAAAGGCATAGGCCTGCGCCTGTGCCCCTACTGCTTCCAGTGCCTTGGTCGGTCGCTCATTGCGCTCACGGACGGGAAGGCCCGCGGGAGCAACGGAGGCGGAGGCCAGCCGACCGGCACGGATGCCGGACAGACCGGTGCCCAGGGTCGAGGCGCCGAGCATGCACACGGAGACGACCGAGCGATCGGTCAGTTTGGCGGTGCTGACAGAGCTGCTGTTGATGATGATCACTGGAATCGCCTCCTCTCGGCGTCTCGGGGGACCGGGGGTGAGCCCAGTCCAACGGATATGTAAGTAGAGCACGGAATCAGGGCCTCAGAGAAGGCCGCCGCTTCCGTGTCTAAGAACCTATGGGGATTGCTGGGGCATGCGCAAACTATTTTTTCGACGAGTTCGCATCCATGCCCGTCCGGTCCCCTTCGTCCTCGTCCTCGAGCGGCTGGCCTGCGCAGATGGCCAGGACTTCGGCTCCGTAGCGGTTGAGCTTGCGGACTCCGACCCCAGGGATCCGCGCCAGCTCGCCCGGCTCGTCCGGGACGGCCTCGGCGATCGCCATCAGGGTCTTGTCGGTGAAGACGCAGAACGCGGGCTGCCCGTTGCGCCGCGCCTGGACCGCGCGCCACTCCCGCAACCGCTCGTAGACGCCCTCGTCCATGTCGGAGGGGCAGCCCTCACAGCGCATCAGCTTCATCTCGCCGGCATCGGTCAGGGTGCGCCCGCAGACCCGGCAGCGGGCCGGGGTGCGCTGGGACCGGCGCGGCACCGCCGGTGTGCCGACGGCGGCCGCGCCGAAGCCGCGTTCGATGCCCCCGGAGGCTCCCCCGCCGCGGGCGGCCCCCGTGCCGGAGCCGGGGCGCAGTCCGTCCAGGAAGCGGCTGGGGCGGCGGCTGGGGCGTCCGCCGGGTGAGCGGGAGAGCGCCCAGGAGACATGGAGGCGCTCGCGCGCCCGGGTGACCCCGACATAGAGGAGGCGGCGCTCCTCCTCGACCTGCTCGTCGGTCCTGGCGTAGGTGATCGGCATCATGCCCTCGGCGACCCCGACGAGGAACACGGCATCCCACTCCAGGCCCTTGGCCGAGTGCAGGGAGGCGAGCGTGACGCCCTGGACGGTGGGGGCGTGCTGGGCGTTCGCCCTCTCGTCCAGTTCGGCGACCATGTCGGCGAGCGTGGCGCCGGGCCGGGCGGCCTCGAAGTCCTGCGCGAGGTTGACCAGAGCGGCCAGCGACTCCCAGCGCTCTCTCACGGCCCCGGAGCCGGCCGGTGGCTGCGGGGTCCAGCCCTCGCCGGAGAGAACGGCACGCACCTGCGAGGGCAGGTCGACGGTGTCCTCCAGCAATGTGTCGTTGCCGCCGAAGCGGGCCGCGCCGCGCAGGGCGACTCCGGCCTTGCGCACCTCGGGCCGGTCGAAGAAGCGCTCGGCGCCGCGCAGTTGGTAGGGGATGCCGGCGTCGGCAAGGGCCTGTTCGTAGGTCTCGGACTGGGCGTTGGTGCGGAACAGGACGGCGATCTCGGCGGCCGGGACCCCGGCGGCGAGGAGCTCCCGGATGCGGCAGGCGGCGCCCTCGGCCTCGGCGGGCTCGTCGGTGTGCTCGGTGTAGACGGGCTCGGGCCCCGGGTCGCGCTGGGAGACCAGCTCCAGGCGGTGGTCGGCGGCGCGCCCGCGGGCCTGGGAGAGCAGGCCGTTGGCGAGGTGGACGACCTGGGGGGTGGAGCGGTAGTCGCGGACCAGCTTGACGACGGTGGCGCCGGGGTGGCGGGTGCGGAAGTCGAGGAGGTGGTCGGGGGTGGCGCCGGTGAAGGAGTAGATCGTCTGGCTGGCGTCGCCGACCACGCACAGGTTGTCCCGGTCGCCCAGCCACAGCTCCAGCAGGCGCTGCTGCAGGGGGCTGACGTCCTGGTACTCGTCGACCACGAAGTGCTGGTACTGGGCGCGGACCTGCTCGGCGATGTCCTGCCGGTCCTGGAGGACGGCGACGGTCAGCAGCAGGACGTCCTCGAAGTCGATGACCCCGCGGTCGCGCTTGAGGTCCTCGTAGGCGGCGTAGAGCTGGGCGATCTCGGCAGGGTCGCGGGGGGCTTCGCGGCCGGCCTTGGCGGCGGCGAGGGCGTAGTCGGCGGGGACGGTCTGGGTGACCTTGGACCACTCGATCTCCGCGGTGGCGTCCCGCAGCTCGCCCCGGTCGAGGCGGATGCGGCAGGCGGCGGCCGCGTCGGCGACGAGCTGGATCTTGCGGTCGACGAGTCGGGGCAGGGAACCACCGATCGCTTTCGGCCAGAAGTACTGCAGCTGACGCAGTGCCGCGGAGTGGAAGGTGCGGGCCTGGACGCCCTGGGCGCCGAGCTGGCGCAGTCGGCCGCGCATCTCTCCCGCGGCGCGGTTGGTGAAGGTGACGGCGAGCACGCTGGAGGGCTGCAGGATGCCGGCACGCACCCCGTAGGCGATGCGGTGGGTGATCGCCCGGGTCTTGCCCGTGCCGGCTCCTGCCAGCACGCACACCGGACCGTGCAGGGAGGTGGCCACCTCGCGCTGCTCGGGGTCGAGCCCTTCGAGCACCGCGTCGGCCGAGTCAGGTGCCTGCGGGAAGAGGGGGGAGTGCGTTGCTGCTGTCACACGGCCATGCTGCCAGGTCCGCGGAGACGGGCGAGCCGGTTGTCCACAGGCGGGCCCTCGCAGTCGTACTAATGCGGTGAGCGTCACCCTCGGCCGCCCGCGCGGCACGGGAATGGTGGCCCTTTCACGTACGTTCTCTCCCTGCGACCACCTGTCCCCCGACCCGCCGAAGGAGCATGAGAGACATGCTGGGCACTGTGACGATGTACAGCACGACGTGGTGCGGTTACTGCCAGCGGCTGAAGAAGCAGCTGGACCGCGAGGGCATCGCGTACACCGAGATCAACATCGAGCAGGACCCGCAGTCCGCGGCGTTCGTGGAGAAGGCGAATGGCGGAAACCAGACGGTGCCGACCGTGCTGTTCCCGGACGGTTCGACGCTGACGAACCCGTCGCTGGCGCAGGTGAAGCAGAAGATCGGCGCGTAAGCAGACGCGGAAGGGCGGCCTCCGGAATGCCGGAGGCCGCCCTTCTCGTGGTCTGCGTCACATGAAGCTGCGCGTCGGCAGCGGCTTGCCGTACCAGAGTTCGATCAGGCGGGCCGCGATCGAGATGCCGTACGGCGGCAGGACCTCACCGGACTCGAAGGCGGCGCCCAGTTCGTCGCGGGAGAACCAGCGGGCCTCGTGGATCTCGTCGCCGTCGACGTCGATGGCGGTGGAGGTGGCGCGGGCGACGAAGCCCAGCATGAGGCTGGACGGGAACGGCCAGGGCTGGCTGGCGATGTAGTCGACCTGGCCGACCGTGATGCCGGCCTCCTCGAAGACCTCCCGGCGCACGGCCTGCTCGATGGACTCGCCGGGCTCGACGAAGCCGGCGAGGGTCGAGAAGCGGCCCTCGGGCCAGTGCACCTGACGGCCCAGGAGGATGCGGTCGTCCTCGTCGGTGACGGCCATGATCACCGCGGGGTCGGTGCGCGGGTAGTGCTCCGCGCCGCAGGCGGGACAGCGGCGGATGTGACCGGCCGCGGCGATGACCGTGCGCTCGCCGCAGCGGGAGCAGAAGCGGTGGGTGCGCTGCCAGTTCTCCAGACCGACCGCGTGCACCATCAGGCCGACGTCCCTGGGCGACAGCAGCAGTCCGGCCTCGCGCAGTCCGGCCGGGCGGGCGGACTGGTCGATACGGCCGGGCAGGGCGTCCTTCTGGAGGGCGAAGTAGCTGACGCCGTCCTCGTCGGTGCCCAGGAAGTAGCGGTGCGCCTCGGTGAGAGGGGCCTCGAAGGAGGGCGTCATCACGAGTTCGGTCCGGCCGTCGGCCGTCTCGTCGATGAGGACCTGGCCGCCGGAGACGACGAAACAACGCGTCGTGGGGTGGCTCCACGCCGCGGCGAGCCAGGCCTCGTCGAGCCGGTGGTGGGCGGCCCGGTCGATGCCGCTCGGCGCGGTGAGCGAGATGGGTCGGTCGGCGTTCTGGTCGGTCCAGGTGGTCACGGGTGCTTCCAACTCCCCCGGTGGAACGGTTGATTCGGCGGGCGGTTCAGCGGGACGTGCGGGAGGGGGCGACCGGGTCGGTGCGGTGTCGCGGTGCGGCCTTTCCAGTGTGCGCCGCGCGCAAACCCGCTCCGGGCCGAGCGGGATCGTCAGGGCGCATGACGCCAGTTCTCCGCCAGGTCGTCCCAGAGGTACGCGGTGGTCTCCACGCCCTTGAGGAGGAGGTCCAGCTCGACCTTCTCGTTCGGGGCGTGCCAGCCGTCGGAGGGGACGGAGATGCCCAGGAAGAGCACGGGGGCTCCGAGGACTTCCTGGAGGTCGGCGGCCGGTCCCGAGCCGCCCTCGCGGGTGAAGCGGACGGGCCCCTCGAAGGCGCGGCCCATGGCGCGGACCACGGACTGCAGGGCGGGGTGGTCCAGCGGGGTCAGGCACGGGCGCGTGGCGGGGCTGAACGCGATCTCGTACCGGATTCCGGCGGGGATCTGCTCGGCGGCCCAGGCGCCGACGGCCTTCTCGATGTGCGCGGGGTCCTGGCCGGCGACCAGCCGGAAGGACAGCTTCACGAAGGCCGAGGACGGGATGATCGTCTTGCTGCCCGGGCCCTGGTAGCCGCCGCCGATGCCGTTGACCTCGGCGGTCGGGCGGGCCCAGATGCGCTCGAGGGTGGTGTGGCCGGCCTCGCCGTGGGTGGCGTGCGACTTGGCGGTGCTCAGCCACCGCTCCTCGTAGAAGGGCAGCTCGGCGAAGAGTTCCCGCTCGCGGTCGGTGAGCTCGACGATGCCGTCGTAGAAGCCGGGGACGGCCACGCGCGCGTGCTCGTCGTGCAGGGCGGCGACGAGGCGGGCGGCCGCGGTGGCCGGGTTGGGCACGGCGCCGCCGAACGAGCCGGAGTGGATGTCCTGGTCGGGGCCGAAGAGCCGGATCTCGCACTCGGCGAGGCCGCGCATGCCCGTGCACACCGTGGGGGTGTCCGCGGACCACATACCGGTGTCGGAGACGATCACCGCGTCCGCGGCGAGCCGCTCAGCGTGCTCCTCGACGAGGGCGCGGAAGTTCGGGGAGCTGGACTCCTCCTCGCCCTCGATGAGCAGCTTGAGGTGGACGGCGGGGGCGGTGCGGCCGGTGGCGGCGAGATGGGCGCGGACGCCGAGGGTGTGGAAGAACACCTGGCCCTTGTCGTCGGCGGCCCCGCGCGCGTAGAGGCGGTTCTCGCGGACGACGGGCTCGAAGGGGTCGCTGTCCCAGCCGTCCTCGCGGGCGGCGGGCTGCACGTCGTGGTGGCCGTAGACCAGGACGGTGGGCGCCTGGGGATCGACGGCGGGCCACTCGGCGTAGACGGCCGGTGCGCCCGGTGTCTGCCAGACCTCGGCGGTCGGGAAGCCGGTCTCCTGCAGCTTCGCGGCGAGCCAGTCCGCGCTGCGCCGTACGTCGGGGGCGTGGTCGGGCTGCGCCGACACCGACGGGATGCGCAGCCACTCGGCGAGGTCGTCGAGGAAGGCGGCGCGGTGCTGCTCGATGTACGTGCGGACGGCGCTGACGGCACTGTCAACGGGATGGCTCATGGTCACGAGCCTATCGGCCCGCACCGGCATCCTCGCCGGGCGGTTGCGCACGGTTTTCTTGCGCGGACCGCCCCGCGCGATCGTCCTCGGAGGCTTCCTCCCCCGTCAACAGGCGCTCCAGGGCGGTGCGATCGGGCAGTCCGTCGGGCCGTACGACCTCACCGGTGCGCACATAGAGGAACGCCGCTGTGACGGATTCCACGGGCACACCCTGCTGCTCGGCCCAGCCGAGCCGGTAGAGGGCGAGCTGGAGGGGGTCGGCGGTACGCGCGCGGTGGGTCTTCCAGTCGACGATCTCGTACGTCGCCGTGGCGCCGTCGCCGTCCTTGTAGACGGCGTCGATACGGCCCCGTACGACGCGGCCGGCGAGGGCGAGCTGGAAGGGTGCCTCGACGCGGTAGGGGGTGCGGTGGGCGTACTCGGTGCGCTCGAAGGCCTCCTTGAGGGCCTCCAGGTCGCGTTCGTCGACGATCTCGGCGTCGGCCCCGGGCAGCTCGTCCGGTTCCAGCAGCGGGAGCGTCAACTCCTCGAAGCGGGCCTCCACCCATGCGTGGAACCGGGTGCCACGGCGCGCGGCCGGTTGCGGAGGGCGCGGCATCGGGCGGGCGAGTTCCTGTGCGAGACCGTCCGGGTCGGCGGCCAGGCGCAGCAGCTGCGAGGCGGTGAGCGTCGTCGGGAGGGGTACGTCCGTGACGCTTCGGCGGGTGCGCAGGAGCTCCCCGGCGAGCGCGTCGAGGTCGCGGTCCCAGGAGGCGACCGTGCGGACCTCCTCGGGGGTGAGGGAGGGGCGCCGGGGTCGCCCGACCGGGGGCTCGGGGGCGGTGGCCTGGCGGGGTACGGCGGGGCGGGTGGTGACCCACGCGTCCCAGTCGGTCGCGTCCTCCTCGGCGAGGTCGTCGTCGAACGGGTCGGCCTCGTCGTAGGGCGGCTCGTCCTCGTCGGGCGGCGGGGGCCAGTCGGGGTCGTCGTAGGTGTCCGGGTCGTGTGTGGCGGCGGGGCGGCCGTCCTCGTGGCGGGCGAGGTCGTCCAGGTGGGCGAGGACGGTCTCGGCGGCGGCGCGGCGGCGGGCGAGTGCGGCGTCGTCCAGGGGAAGCGGCCAGACCTGGTCGGCGGTCGCGTTGTGGAGGGTGGGGTTCTCGTCGTCCTCCTCCGGTTCGTCCGCCCAGGCCTCGATCTCGCCGTGTCCGGCCGTGCAGTGGTCGTAAAGGGCCCGGAGGAAGTCGGACGGGCCACGGGGCTTCTTCTGGGTGGGGCCCCACCAGTGGCCGGAGCCGAGGAGGAGGGAGCGGGGGCGGGTGAAGGTGACGTAGCCGAGGCGGAGTTCCTCGGTGTGCTGGTGGTCCTTCATGGCCTCGTGGAAGGCCTTCATGCCCCGGGAGTCCCAGGAGTCGAGGTCGGGGAGGGTGTCGGCGTCGCCGCGCAGTTCGTGCGGCAGCACCTTGGCCTGGGCGGTCCACTTCTCGCGGCCCTGGCCGCTGGGGAAGGTGCCGGTGACCAGTCCGGGGACGGCGACGACGTCCCACTCCAGGCCCTTGGACTTGTGCGCGGTGAGCACCTTGACGGTGTTCTCGCCGCCCGGCAGGGCGTTGTCCAGGCCCTTCTCGTACTGGGCTGCGGTGCGCAGGAAGCCGAGGAAGGCGAGGAGGCTCGCCTCGTTCTCGCCGGCGGCGAAGGAGGCGGCGACGTCGAGGAAGTTCGACAGGGTCTCGCGGCGGCGGGCGGCCAGCGCGTGCGGGGACGCCGACAGTTCGACCTCGAGGCCGGTGACGGCGAGGACGCGGTGCAGGACGTCCATCAGCGGGTCGGACAGGGAGCGGCGCAGGTCGCGCAGTTCGGTGGCGAGCCGCGCGAAACGCACGCGCGCGTCCGGCGAGAAGGGCAGTCCGTCGCCCTCTCCGCCGTCGAGGGGTGTCTCGAGGAAGGTGTCGAGGGCGTCCGCGAGCGATATCACCTCGGAGGGGTCGACCCCTTCGACGGCCTCGGCGAGGCGGCGGTCCGGGTCGTCGCCGTCGCTCCCGCGCGCGTGGGCGACGAGCAGCCGTGCCCGCCGGCCGAGGAGGGCGAGGTCGCGGGGGCCAATGCGCCAGCGCGGGCCGGTGAGCAGCCGGACCAGGGAGGCGTTGGCGCCGGGGTCCTGGAGGACCTCGCAGACGGCGACGAGGTCGGCGACCTCCGGCAGGTGCAGGAGCCCGGAGAGGCCGACGACCTCGACGGGCACGTCCCGTGCGACCAGGGCGCCCTGGATCTCCGCGAAGTCGGTGGCCGTACGGCACAGGACGGCGATCTCTCCGGGTGCCTTGCCGGTGTCGACGAGGTGGGCGATGGAATCGGCGATCCAGGCGATCTCCTCGGCGTGGGTGGTCAGGAGCGCGCAGCGGACCAGCCCGTCGCGTTCGGCGCCGGGGGCCGGGCGGAGGGCCTCCACGCCCGCGTGCATGGCGCGCAGTGGCTCGGCGAGGCCGTTGGCGAGGTCGAGGAGGCGGCCGCCGCTGCGGCGGTTCTCGCTGAGCGCTTGGCGGGTCGCGGGGCGGCCGTCGGCGTGGGCGAAGTGCTCGGGGAAGTCGTCGAGGTTGGCGACGGAGGCTCCGCGCCAGCCGTAGATGGCCTGGCAGGGGTCGCCGACGGCGGTCACGGGGTGGCCGGTGCCGTCGCCGAACAGGCCGGCCAGGAGAATGCGCTGGGCGACGGACGTGTCCTGGTACTCGTCCAGCAGGACCACGCGGAACTCGTCGCGCAGGATCCGGCCCACCTCGGGCACCCGCGCCAGCCGCGCGGCCAGCGCGATCTGGTCGCCGAAGTCCAGCAGGTCGCGTTCGCGCTTGGCGGCGCGGTAGCGCAGCACCAGGTCGGCCAGTTCGCGCCGGGCCGCCGCCGTCTCGGGCACCTTGCGCAGGTCGGCGTTGGTCAGCTTCGCGCCCTCCAGGGTGCGCAGCAGTCCGGCGTCCCAGACGCGCAGGTCCTCGGGGCGTACGAGGTGTTCGGCGAGCTCGGAGTCGAGCGCGAGGAGGTCGCTGACCAGGTCGGCGAGGGAGCGGGTGAGGGACGGGTAGGGGCCGGGGGCCTCCCGCAGGACGCGCGCGGCGAGCTGGTAGCGGGTGGCGTCGGCGAGCAGGCGGGACGTCGGCTCCAGGCCGATGCGCAGACCGTGGTCGGTCAGCAACCGGCCCGCGAAGGCGTGGTAGGTGGAGATCACCGGCTCGCCCGGCGGGTGGTCCGGGTCGATGAGGTCGGGGTCGGTCACGCCGGCCCTGACGAGTGCCTTGCGGACGCGTTCGGCGAGTTCGCCGGCGGCCTTGTTGGTGAAGGTCAGGCCGAGGACCTGTTCCGGGGCGACCTGGCCGGTGCCGACCAGCCACACCACGCGCGCGGCCATCACCGTCGTCTTGCCCGACCCGGCTCCGGCCACGATCACCTGCGGGGCGGGCGGCGCGGTGATGCAGGCCGTCTGCTCCGGGGTGAAGGGGATCCCGAGGAGCTCCTTGAGCTGCTCGGGATCGGTGATGCGGGCGGGCATGGGGAGAGGCTAGCGGCGGGCACCGACAGTCGATGACAAAACGCCCGCGGGGTCCGAGGAAGCGCAGGTCAGCAGGGGTGGTGCGGTCCGTCACACACGCCTGTCACTCCACCACGTGCCGCCCCTCGGGCCGCGCGCTGCACGACGCCCGGAACGCGCAGTGCGTGCAGTGCTGGCCGGCGGTCGGGGTGAACCGCTCGTCGAGGACCTTGCCGGCCGCCGTGGCGAGCAGGTCGCCGACCCACTCCCCCTCCAGGGGCTGCTGCGCCTGCACCTTGGGCAGCGTCTCGCCGCCGTCGCGCTTGGCGGCCCCCTGTCGCAGCTGGACGAGTTCGGCCCCGCCCGGTTCGGGGCGTACGCCGTCGAAGGCCTCGTCGACGGCGCCCTCACGGACGGCGAGCTGGTAGACGGCGAGCTGGGGGTGGCGCTCGACCTCGCGCGCGGTCGGCGCCTGTTTGCCGGTCTTGAAGTCGACGACGTAGGCGCGGCCCTCGCCGTCCGCCTCGACGCGGTCCATCTGACCGCGGATGCGGACCTCGTAGTCGCCCGCTTCGAGGGTGACGTCGAAGTCGTGCTCGCTGGTGACGGGAGTGCGTCCCGCGCGGTCCATCACATGCCACTGGAGGAAGCGTTCGAGCGCCACGCGCGCGTTGCTCTTCTCCTGCTCCGACTTCCAGGGCGCGTCGAAGGCGAGCGCGTTCCACACGGAGTCGAGGCGCTCCATGAGGACGTCGAGGTCGGCCGGGGTGTGCCCGGAGGCGACCTCGTCGGCGAGGACGTGCACGACGTTGCCGAAGCCCTGGGCGACGGTGGCGGGCGCGTCGGCCTTCACCTCGCGGCCCAGGAACCACTGCAGGGCGCAGGTGTTGGCGAGCTGGTCGAGGGCGCTGCCGGAGAGGACCACGGGCTGGTCGCGGTCGCGCAGCGGCATCCTGCTCTCGGTCGGCTCGAACATGCCCCACCAGCGGTAGGGGTGCGCGGACGGCACCAGCGGGCGGCCGTCCTCGTCGGCGAGTGCGGCAAGGCGGGCGAGGCGGCGGGCGGCGGCCTCCCTGAGGGCGGCGGAGGTGCGCGGGTCGACCGTCGTGGCGCGCAGTTCGGCGACGAGCGCGGCCACCGACAGGGGGCGGCGCGGGCGGCCGGTGACATCCCTCGGTTCGACGCCGAGTTCGGTGAGGAAGCGGGAGGGCTGGTCGCCGTCGTCGGCGGGCGCCTTCACGGCGGTGACGACGAGGCGGTCACGCGCGCGCGTGGCGGCCACGTAGAACAGACGGCGCTCCTCGGCGAGCAGCGCGCCCGGGGTGAGCGGCTCGGCGAGTCCGTCGCGTCCGATGCGGTCGGCCTCCAGGAGCGAGCCGCGGCGGCGCAGGTCCGGCCACAGCCCTTCCTGGACTCCCGCGACGACGACCAGGCTCCACTCCAGGCCCTTGGCGCGGTGGGCGGTCATCAGGCGTACGGCGTCGGGGCGTACGGCACGGCGGGTGAGGGTGTCGGCGGCGATGTCCTCGGCCTCGATCTCGGCGAGGAAGTTGAGGGCGCCGCGGCCGCCGGTGCGCTCCTCCGCGCGCGCGGCGGTGGCGAACAGCGCGCACACGGCGTCCAGGTCGCGGTCGGCGTTGCGGCCGGCCGCGCCGCCGCGGCGGGCGGCCCGTTCCAGGCGGGTGGGCCAGGGCGTGCCCGCCCAGAGGTCCCACAGCGCCTCCTCGGCCGTGCCGCCGCGCGCGAGGCGCTCGCGGGCCGTGGCGAGCAGCGCGCCGAGGCGCTGGGCACCGCGCGCGTACACCGGGTCGTGGGTGACCAGCCGCTCCGGTTCGGCCAGGGCGCGCGCGAGCAGTTCGTCGGAGGGCGGCGGCAGCGGGTTGCCGGCGGCGCGCTCCTCCTCGCGCAGGGCGCGTCCCAGGCGGCGCAGATCGGCGGCGTCCATGCCGGCCAGGGGGGAGGCGAGGAGGGTGAGGGCGGTTTCGGTGTCGAGCCAGCAGGGGGCCTGCTCCTCGGCGCCGGCAACTTCGTCCGGAGACTCCTCCGCCGGGTCTGAGGGCTCCGCCGCCGTCGCCACCGCCCTCAGGGCCGTCAGCAGGGGTGCCACGGCGGGTTCGTGGCGCAGGGGCAGGTCGTCGCCGTCGATGTCGAGGGGGACGCCGGCGGCCGTGAGGGCGCGGCGGACCGTGGGAATCGAGCGGGAGCCGGCCCGGACCAGGACGGCCATCTCGCCCCAGGGCACGCCGTCCTCCAGATGGGCGCGGCGCAGGATGTCGGCGACGTTGTCCAGCTCGGTGCCGGGCGTCGGGTACGTGTAGACCTCGACGCGGCCGCCCTCGCGCGCGGGGGCGAGTTCGCGGTGGGCGCGGACCTTCTCCGCGGGGAGGCGGGTCAGGGGCATCCGCTGGGTGAGCAGCCGGGTGGCGGCGAGCAGGCCGGCGCCGGAGCGGCGGGAGGTGCGCAGGACCTCGACGGGGGCCGGGCGGCCGCCGGGGCGTGGGAAGGCGCGCGGGAAGTCCAGGATGCCGTTCACGTCGGCGCCCCGGAAGGTGTAGATCGACTGGTCGGGGTCGCCGAAGGCGACGAGCGTGCGGCCGCCGCCGGCGAGCGCGTGCAGCAGCCGTACCTGTGCCGGGTCGGTGTCCTGGTACTCGTCGACGTACACCGCGTCGTACTGCGCGGCGAGCCGGCCGGCGGTCTCGGGGCGCTGGGCGAGGAGGACCGCGCGGTGGACGAGCTCGGCGTAGTCGATCACGCCGTGCAGGTCGAGGACGTCGAGGTACTCGGCGAGGAAGGCGGCCGCGGCCCGCCAGTCGGGGCGGCCGATGCGGGCGGCGAAGGCGTCCAGGGCGTCGGGCCCGAGGCCGAGTTCCCGGCTGCGGGCGAGCACGGCGCGGACCTCGTCGGCGAAGCCGCGTGTGGTGAGGCAGGCCCGCAGGTCGTCCGGCCAGCGCACGTGCGCGAGACCGAGCCGCTGGAGGTCGAGCTGGCCGGCGAGCAGCTCGCGGACGGCCACGTCCTGCTCGGGGCCGGACAGCAGGCGCAGCGGTTCCACGAACAGCTCGCTGTCCTGGTGGGCGCGGACCAGGGCGTAGCAGTACGAGTGGAAGGTGGTCGCCTGGGGCGCGCGGGCGGCGCCCATGCGCAGCGCCATCCGGTCGCGCAGTTCCACGGCTGCCTTGCGGCTGAAGGTCAGCACGAGCACGCGCGCGGGGTCTCCGCCGTGGGCGATCCGGGCCGCCACGGACTCGACGAGCGTGGTGGTCTTGCCGGTGCCCGGGCCGGCGAGGACGAGCAGCGGTCCGGTGGCGTGGTCAACCACGGAGCGCTGTGCGGCGTCCAGACGAGGGGGGTCCATCCGGGCCGGCGGGGTACGCACCAGTCGGTAAGCGCCACGGTTCCCCTGTCGCCCCTGGGGGTGCGACAGGCGCCTGGTGGAGGAAGAGGAGCTCACGTGGTTCGCCGGTCCTGGTGGGTGTGCTGGGTGGTCGAGGGCCGCTTTCTCCGCCCCGTGCCCCTCGAACGTACGCCATGCCACCGACGTGCCCGGTTCTCCCGGTTTCCCCCGTACGGGCCACAGGCTCCCCTCGGGCACGTCGGATGGCGGAAGCTGTCAGGTGTGACTATCCGCGCGTTCGCCGCCGTCCCAGCGCGCCCGCCTCATGTCGAGGCGCGGCAGGTGGCCCTGGGCGGCCCTGCTCGCCTCCTTCAGGGGCGTGCCCTCGGCGCGGTAGTGGTCGAGGGCCCGCAGCTCGTGGCCCGGCAGCAGCGCCCCGTCGGCGCGCACCACGCGCCACCACGGCACGGCACCGCCGTAGAGGGCCATCACCCGGCCGACCTGCCGGGGCCCACCCTCCTCGAGCCACTCGGCGACGTCCCCGTACGTCATGACCCGCCCGGGCGGGATCAGCTCCGCGACCTCGAGGACCCGCTCGGCGTACTCCGGCAGCGCGTCCGGATGCTCCGGGAGGGTGTCGTGGTCGGGGCGGGCGTCGTCGTCCTCCGGGCGGGCGTCGTCCGGGATGCTGTGCTCGCTCATCCGCCCCATCCTGCCCCACCCCACCGACAGCGCGACCGTTTCGTGACCGTGCGTGACCCTCGCTCCCGGGCGGTGCTTCGGGCAGACTGTCCGACCCCGCGTTTGCACCCTGACGCCCCCGTGTGTCGGTGGAGCATGCCACCATCGTGCGGGCGGTGACCGGTGATACGAGATCAAGAAGAGACGATGAAGCAGCAGGGTGTGCATCCCGAGGACGCGGAGGGCACCTCTGACGCTGCGTCGCGCCCGCACGGCCAGGACAGCCCCGACAGCCGGGGCGAGGCCCCCGACGAAGCGTGCGAGGAGGTGCACGTCGACGAGGTCGAGGGCGACGAACCGCTGCTCCCCGCGCGCGTGCACCGCCCCTCCGACCTCATGCGGCTGCTGGTGGGCGTTCTCGCGGTCATCGTGCTGCTGGGCATCGCCGCCTTCGCACACGGGACGACCTCGGGCCTCGAACAGGACATCAACAAGGGCACCGGGCAGGCGCCCGATCTGCTCATCAAGATCGCGGGGCTGGCGTCCAGCATCGCGATCCTGCTGGTGCCGGTCGCCTTCGCGATCGAGCGGCTGATCAAGCGGGACGGGCTGCGCATCGCCGACGGTGTGCTCGCCGCCGTCCTCGCGCACGGTGTGACACTCGCCACCGACCTGTGGGTCGCCAAGGCCGCCCCGGACTCGATCCAGGAGGCCCTCACCCAGCCCTCCCCCGGTGACATCCACGCCCTGACCGACCCGGTGCACGGCTATCTCGCGCCCGTCATCGCGTACATGACCGCCGTCGGCATGTCGCGCCGGCCGCGGTGGCGCGCGGTGCTGTGGATCGTGCTGCTCCTCGACGCGTTCTCGATGCTGGTCACCGGCTACACCACACCGTTCTCGATCATCCTGACGGTGCTGATCGGCTGGACCGTGGCCTACGGCACGCTGTACGCGGTCGGCTCGCCGAACGTCCGCCCCACGGGCCGGACGCTCATGGCGGGCCTGCGGCACGTCGGCTTCCACCCGGTGAGCGCGGCCCGCGAGGAGGCGCCCGACACGTCGGAGACCGGCGACCGCGGCCGGCGCTACTTCGTCACCCTGGAGGACGGCCCCCCGCTCGACGTCACCGTGGTCGACCGGGAGCAGCAGGCGCAGGGCTTCTTCTACCGCGCGTGGCGCAATCTGACCCTGCGCGGCTTCGCCACCCGCAGCAGCCTGCAGTCGCTGCGCCAGGCGCTGGAGCAGGAGGCGCTGCTCGCCTACGCGGCGATCGCGGCGGGCGCCAACGCACCCAAGCTGATCGCCACCTCCGAGCTCGGCCCCGATGCCGTGATGCTCGTCTACGAGCACACCGGCGGCCGGACGCTCGACTCGCTGGCGGACGAGGAGATCACCGACGAGTTGCTGCGGGACACCTGGCACCAGGTGCGCGCCCTGCAGTCCCGGCGCATCGCCCACCGCAGGCTGGTGGGCGACGCGATCTTGGTGGATCGTTCAGGCACGGTGATCCTCACCGATCTGCGCGTCGGTGAGATCGCGGCCGGCGATCTGCTGCTGCGCATGGACATCTCCCAGCTGCTCGTGACGCTGGGGCTCAGAGTGGGCGCCGAGCGCGCGGTCGCCTCGGCCGTGAGCGTGCTCGGCCCCGACGCGGTGGCGGACTGTCTGCCGATGCTGCAGCCCATCGCGCTCAGTCGCTCCACGCGCGCGACGCTGCGCAGACTGGCCCGGGAGCGGGCGCAGCGCGAGCGCGAGGCGGTGCTGGAGGCGTCCCGCCTGGCCAAGCAGGCCCGGCTGGAGGCCGGCCACGAGGCGGAGCCGGTCTCCGAGAAGGCCGAGAAGAAGGCCGTACGCGCGCAGGCGCGGGCCGAGAAGCGGGCCATCGACGAGGCGCTGGAGGGGGCGCGCGAGGAGGATCTGCTGACGCAGATCCGGCACGAGGTGCTGCGGATCCGCCCCCAGGCCCCGGTCGAGCCGGCCCGCCTGGAGCGGGTGCGGCCGCGCACCCTGATCAGCTTCATCGCGGGGGCGATCGGCGCGTACTTCCTGCTGACGCAGCTCACCCACATCGAGTTCGGTCCGCTCATCGCCAACGCGGAGTGGGGCTGGGTCGCCGCGGCCGTGGTGTTCTCCGCGCTCAGCTATGTCGCCGCGGCGATGAGCCTGCTGGGGTTCGTGCCGGAGCGGGTGCCGTTCTTGCGGACCATCGCCGCGCAGGTCGCGGGGTCGTTCGTGAAGATCGTGGCTCCGGCCGCGGTCGGCGGGGTCGCCCTCAACACGCGTTTCCTGCAGCGTTCGGGCGTGCGCCCCGGGCTCGCGGTGGCGAGCGTCGGCGCGTCACAGCTGTTCGGGCTCGGCTGCCACATCCTGATGCTGCTGTCGTTCGGCTATCTGACCGGCACCGAGAAGACCCCCTCGCTGTCGCCGTCCCGTACGGTCATCGCCGGTCTGCTCACCGTGGCGGTGCTCGTGCTGGTGGTGACGTCGGTGCCGTTCCTGCGGAAGTTCGTCGTCACGCGCGTGCGCTCCCTGTTCGCGGGGGTCGTGCCGCGCATGCTGGACGTGCTGCAGCGGCCGCAGAAGCTGGTCACCGGCATCGGCGGCATGCTCCTGCTGACCTTCTGCTTCGTGATGTGCCTGGACGCGTCGATCCGCGCGTTCGGCACGGAGTCGACCTCGATCAGCATCGCCAGCGTCGCCGTCGTCTTCCTCGCCGGCAACGCCCTGGGCTCCGCCGCCCCCACCCCGGGCGGTGTCGGCGCCGTCGAGGCGACACTGACGGTCGGTCTGATCGCGGTCGGCCTGCCCAAGGAAGTGGCCGCTCCCGCGGTGCTGCTCTTCCGCCTGCTGACCCTGTGGATTCCGGTGCTGCCGGGCTGGCTGGCCTTCAACCACCTGACCCGCAAGGGCGCTCTCTAGCCCCCGCGAGGGCGCCTTCCAAGAGAGCACCCATGCCCCGCGAGGGCTCCCTCCTGACGACCACGCCGCCGTACCTCGTACGGCCCGCGCCCCGCGCGCGTGGGCGGGCACGACCCCACGATGGGATCATGCCGAACCCCGCCCGTCTGCGTGCCGCCGCCCTGACCGCGACCGCCGTCCTGCTGACCTCCCTGGTGGCCGGCTGTGGCGACGACGCCGGGGCCGAGGACCTGACGGAGCAGCGGCTCACCTGGAAGGACTGCCCGGCCCCGGCCGCGTCGGAGGGCGGCGGCAGCGCCCCCTCCCCACTCCCGAACGGCGACCGGTGGCAGTGCGCCACGATGAAGGCACCCCGGGACTGGGCCGACCCCGAGGGCGACACCATCGGGATCGCCCTGATCCGGGCGGAGGCCAGCGGTGCCGCGAGCCGGCGGATCGGCTCGCTGGTGTTCAACTTCGGCGGACCCGGCGGGTCGGGCGTCAGCACGCTGCCCGCGTTCGGCAAGGACTACGCGACCCTGCGCACCCGGTACGACCTGGTGAGCTTCGACCCGCGCGGCGTCGGCCGCAGCGCCGGCGTGAAGTGCGAGAACGACCAGCGGCTCGACGCCTACTTCCAGCAGGACATGACCCCCGACGACGCCGCCGAGCGCGCTGCGTTCGTGGAGAACACCGAGGAGTTCAACGCGGCCTGCGAGGAGCGCTCCGAGAAGATGCTGCCGCATGTGCGCACCACCGACGCGGCCCGCGACATGGACCTGATGCGCCAGGTCCTCGGCGACACCAAACTGCACTACTTCGGCATCTCCTACGGCACCGAGCTGGGCGGCGTGTACGCCCACCTGTTCCCGAGGAACGTGGGGCGCGCCGTCTTCGACGCGGTCGTCGACCCCACACAGACGCCCGAGCAGGGGGCCCTCGGCCAGGCCAGGGGCTTCCAGCTCGCGCTCGACAACTACGCCGAGGACTGCGCGTCCCAGGCCGAGGGCTGTCCCGTCGGCGACACCGCGCAGGACGTGAAGGACCGGATCGCCGCACTGCTGAGAAAACTCGAGGCCAAGCCGATCCCGGGTGTCTTCCCGCGGGTCCTGACCCAGAGCGCGGCGACCAACGGCATCGCGCAGGCGCTGTACTCGAAGGACTTCTGGGAGTACCTCACCGAGGGCCTGGAGCAGGCCTACGACGGGGACGGAAGCACCCTGATGCTGCTGTCCGACTCGATGAACGGCCGCAGCGCGAACGGCGAGTACAGCAACATCGCCGCCGCCGGAGCCGCCATCAACTGCTCCGACGCCAAGCCCCGCTACTCCACCGACTACGTGGAGGAGAAGCTGCCGGAGTTCCGCGCCGCCTCTCCCCTCTTCGGGGACTTCATGGCCTGGTCCATGGTCAGCTGCACCGACTGGGCCGTGCCGGGCGCCGCCGACCACCCGGACGTCGGCGCGGCCGGCTCGGCGCCCATCCTCGTCGTGGGCAACACCGGCGACCCCGCGACCCCGTACGCAGGGGCGCGGAAGATGGTGGACGCGCTCGGCAAGGGCGTCGGCGTGGAGCTGACCTACCGGGGCCAGGGGCACGGCGCCTACGGCAGCAAGAACAAGTGCGTGCAGACGGCGGTGGACGGCTATCTGCTGAACGGCAAGGTGCCGGCCGATGGAACCGTATGCTCCTGACTCTCTCCCGATTTCCCGGAGAACCCGCAGGTCACAGAGTTATCCACAGGCTCCGACGGACGGGCGGCGCGTTGCCTACCATTGCCTGACAGCCGTCCCGCCACCCGGCGCGGACGGTCGGCAAGGGGGGAGTGCACATGGCGCGGTTCCTGCGGTGGACGGCACTGGGCGCCGCCGCCGCGCTGCTCGCGGTGGGCTGCGGCAGCGGCTCGTCGGGCAGCGGGGACGACGGCAAGGGGAAGGCGGCCGACGCCCGGCCGTCGGCCGGCCCCTCCGGCACGGCCACGACAGCGGCCCTGCCGGCCTCGCTCACCGGGCAGCAGCTGGACTGGGGACGCTGCGAGGCCGACGCGGGCTCGACCGCGCGGGGCAGCGAGTGGCAGTGCGCCACGATGAAGGTGCCGCTGGACTGGTCGAAGCCGGACGGCGAAACCATCGGTCTCGCGCTGATCCGCGCCAAGTCCCGTGGCAGCGGCAGCGGGCGCATCGGCTCGCTGCTGTTCAACTTCGGCGGCCCCGGCGGCTCGGGCGTGTCGACGCTCCCGCCGTACGGCGCCACGTTCTCCGCACTCCGCGAGCGCTACGACCTGGTCAGCTGGGACCCGCGCGGGGTGGGCGGCAGCGAGGGCATCCGCTGCCGCAGCAACAAGGACATCCAGGCCGCCGAGTCCGTCGACGTCACCCCGGACACCCCGGCCGAGGAGCAGGCGTACCTCCAGGACGCCACCGACTTCGGCAAGGGCTGCCAGAAGGCGGCGGGCGACCTGCTGGCGCACGTCTCGACCACCGACACCGCGCGCGACATGGACCTGATGCGCCAGGTCCTCGGCGACACCGAGCTGCACTACTTCGGCATCTCCTACGGCACCGAACTGGGCGGCGTGTACGCCCACCTGTTCCCGAAGAGGGTGGGGCGACTGATCCTCGACGCGGTCGTCGACCCGACCGCCGACGCGGTGGGCCACGCCGAGAACCAGGCGATGGGCTTCCAGCGGGCGCTCGACGACTACCTGAAGTCGAGGGGCCAGGACCCCGAGCAGGGCAGCGCGAAGATCGCGGACTTCCTGGACCGGCTCGACAGCGAGCCGCTGCCGACCTCCGACGGACGGAGGCTGAACCAGACGCTCGCCATCACCGGCATCGTCCTGCCGCTGTACAGCGAGCAGTCCTGGCCGGCACTGACCAGTGCTCTGGAGTCGGCGGAGGCCGGTGACGGCTCCGAGCTGCTGGCACTCGCCGACTCCTACAACGACCGCAGCGCCGAAGGGGGCTACGGCACGACGACCCACTCACAACGGGTCATATCGTGCTTGGACGACAAGCAGCGGCCGACCGCCGAGGAGACGAAGAAGCTGCTGCCGGAGTTCGAGAGGATCTCGCCCGTCTTCGGCGACTTCCTCGGCTGGGACACCGCCGGCTGGTGCCACGACTGGCCGGTGGCCGGGCAGTACGACACCCCGGAGGTGAGCGCGGCGGGTGCGGCACCGATCCTGCTGGTCGGCAACACCGGGGACCCGGCGACGCCGTACGAGGGCGCCCGGAGGATGGCGGACGAGCTCGGGGAGGGCGTCGGTGTGCTGCTCACCTGGAAGGGCGAGGGACACGGTGCGTACGGCAGCGGGAGCGACTGCGTCGACTCGACGGTGAACGCCTACCTGCTCAGGGGCACGGTGCCGAGGGACGGCAAGGTCTGCTCATGACGACGGCGGGGGCTCCGGGCACTCGTGGCGCCCGGAGCCCCCGCCGATCGGAACGGCAGGTGGGGTCAGTAGACCGGCTTGCTCGGCTCGATCTGGTTGACCCAGCCGATGACACCGCCACCGACGTGCACGGCGTCCGCGAAGCCCGCGGACTTCAGCACGGCGAGGACTTCCGCACTGCGGACACCCGTCTTGCAGTGCAGGACGATCTTCTTGTCCTGCGGCAGGCCCTCCAGGGCGGTGCCCAGGAGGAACTCGTTCTTCGGGATCAGCCTGGCGCCCGGGATGGAGACGATCTCGTACTCGTTCGGCTCGCGGACGTCGATGATCTCGATGTTCTCGCCGTCGTCGATCCACTCCTTGAGCTGCTTGGGAGTGATCGTCGAGCCGGCGGCCGCCTGCTGGGCCTCCTCGGAGACGACGCCGCAGAAGGCCTCGTAGTCGATGAGCTCGGTGACGGTCGGGTTCTCGCCGCAGACCGCGCAGTTCGGGTCCTTGCGGACCTTGACCTGGCGGTACTGCATCTCCAGGGCGTCGTAGATCATCAGACGGCCGACCAGGGGCTCACCGGTGCCGGTGAGGACCTTGATCGCCTCGGTGACCTGGATGGAGCCGATGGACGCGCACAGCACGCCCAGGACGCCGCCCTCGGCGCAGGAGGGGACCATGCCCGGCGGCGGGGGCTCCGGGTAGAGGCAGCGGTAGCAGGGGCCGTGCTCGGACCAGAACACGGAGGCCTGGCCGTCGAAGCGGTAGATCGAACCCCACACGTACGGCTTGTTCAGCAGCACGCACGCGTCGTTGACCAGGTAGCGGGTCGCGAAGTTGTCCGTGCCGTCGACGATCAGGTCGTACTGGCTGAAGATCTCCATCACGTTCTCGGCCTCGAGCCGTTCCTCGTGAAGGATCACGTTCACGTACGGGTTGATGCCCTTGACGGAGTCACGGGCGGACTCGGCCTTGGAGCGGCCGATGTCGGCCTGGCTGTGGATGATCTGGCGCTGCAGGTTCGACTCGTCGACCTCGTCGAACTCCACGATGCCGAGCGTGCCCACGCCCGCCGCGGCCAGGTACATCAGCGCCGGCGAGCCCAGGCCGCCGGCGCCCACACAGAGCACCTTGGCGTTCTTCAGCCGCTTCTGCCCGTCCATCCCCACGTCGGGGATGATCAGGTGGCGGGAGTACCGGCGAACCTCGTCTACGGTGAGCTCAGCGGCTGGCTCGACCAGGGGTGGCAGCGACACGGGGACTCCGTTGGTCGGTCGATCACTACAGTTGTTCTCCCCGTAACACTGCCATGGGCTTCTTCATTCCGAGACACCCGTTCCGATCCGCGAGACGATTTCGTCCCAGTAGCCGGGCATGGTCTCCCAGGGGTCGTCCAGGCCGCCGCGGTCGCCCCGGTCGGTGAACCAGATCGTCGCCGCGCCCTGCCAGCGGGCGATCCGCAGCGCCTCGTCGAGATGACCGCGGGGCACGCCGTGCACCAGGTGGCAGAACCGCTCGGGCGGATGGTCGGCGGTCCACTCGGCCACCTGCGACCAGCGGTAGTCGGTCCAGGGGCCGGAGAAGGTGACCAGTTGGTCGGCGTGCTCGGCGTAGCCGTGGTGCGGGTGGGTGCCGTGGCCGAGGACGATGTGCGGCGCGTCCCGGAGGGTGCGGAGCGTGGCGACCGTACGGCGGACCTCGGGGAGTTCGGCGCGTTCGCCCGGGCAGCGGTCCAGCAGGAAGCCGTCGACCTGGTACCAGTCGAGGTACCGCTGCGCGTCGGAGACGAGTTCGGCGAAGGCGCGCGCCCCGTAGGCGGTGTCGAGGTGGCCGAGGACGCGGACGCCCGCGTTGCGCAGCCGGCCTGCGGCCTGGAGGCAGTGCGGGTCGGGGCGGGCACCGGGGCCGTCGGCGACGTTCAGGACGGCCCAGTGCAGGAGTGTGCCGGCGCGGGAGAGGTCGCCCCACTCGGCCGGTGCGAGGAGGGGGTGGGCGATGCCGGGCACGCCGAGGCCGGTGCGCAGGTCGGTGGTCCCGGCGCTCGCGGTGCCCGCCGGGGTGCCCGTCAGATACGACACGCCGCCTCCATCCAGATGTCGGCGAGCGACTCCTCGAGGTTGATCCGGGGCCGCCAGCCGAGCCGGTCGCGGGCGGTGCGCACATCGGCCTGCTGCCAGCTGCCGCAGCCGTCCGGGTACGGGTACGCGACCGGGGCGGAGTGGTCGGAGTCGGGGCGGGGGTGTCCGATGGCGGGCCGCAGGTGGGTGCCGGGGGGACCGTCGAGTTCGTGGAGGGCGCCGCCGTATCCGGCCACGCGCGCGAGGATTCCGGCGGCGTCGCGCAGCCGGACCGCGCGGCCCGAGCCGATGTTGATGACGCCCTGCGCGGCGGAGAGGGAGGCGGCGTGCACGGCGCGGGCGACGTCACGGACGTCGACGAAGTCGCGCTGGGCGCCGAGTCCGCCGAGCTTGAGCTCGCCGTCGCCGGACTGCATGGCGCGGCGCATGGCCTCGGCGAGGCGTCCCAGCGGGGATCCCGCCGGGGTGCCCGGTCCGGCGGGTGAGAACACTCGGAGCACCACGGCGTCCAGGCCGGAGCCCAGGACCAGTTCGGTGGCGGCGAGTTTGCTGACGCCGTACGGGCCGCCGGGGCGGGGGACGGCGTCCTCGGCGGTGGAGGAGCCGGGCTGGCTCGGGCCGTACTCGGCGCCACAGCCGATCTGCACCAGACGGGCGCCGCAGCCGCTGCGGCGCAGGGCCTCGCAGACGGTGGCGACGGCGACGGTGTTGTGCCGGGTGAGTTCGCGGGCTCCGCCACGGGTGGCGCCCGCGCAGTTGACGACGACCTGGGGGTGGACCGCGTCGAGGAAGCGGGTGAGTGCGCCGGGGCTGCCGGACGCGAGGTCGAAGCGGACGTCGGCGTCGTCGCCGCGGCCGAGCGCGGTCAGCTGGACCGCCGGGTCGGCGAGCAGCCGGTCGGCGACGAAGCGGCCCAGGTAGCCGTTGGCTCCGATCAGCAGAACCCTCATCGTGCGGCTCCCTCGGTGTGCGCTGCGGCTGTCCGGGCGGCGTGGGCTCCGGTCGCCCGGTGTGCTCGGGCTGCTCCTGTGACCGCGGGGGCTCCTGTGACCGCGGGGGCTCCTGCGACCGCGGGTGTCCCGGTGGCTCCGGTCGCTCCGGATCGGGAGGTGGTCATCTGGTCTCTCCTTCGAGGGTGTTGCGGTGCCTGCGGCTGGGGGGAGAAGCGCTGCGTCGTGCGGTCCGTGCACGGTGGGGGAGGCGCGGCGCGCAGTGGTCGGGGGTGCGGGGCGGCCCCGGCGGCTCGTGGGAGTCGGGGCGCGTCAGCACGGGTGGGCCGTTCGGGCGTGGGCCGAGGCCCTGGTGAGGGTGCGGGCCGCGTGGACCAGGAGGGGCAGGCCGGCGGCTCCGCAGAGCAGGGCCGGGACGCTTGCCGGGCCCCAGGCGGTGATGAGTGCCTCGACGGGGGCGGACAGCGGAGCGCAGCCGGGGAGGCGGCCCGCGAACACCGTGGCCGCGGCGAGCGCCTCGGCGGTGGCGACGGCGCCGAGGACCACCGCCGGGACGTGGGTGAAGCCGTGCACGGTGAGAAGGCGGGCGAGGAAGAGCAGCGTGCCCAGGGTGAGAGTGCCGGTGTAGGCGTCCGGCTCGTCCAGGGCTGTGGCGCACAGGGCGGACAGTGCGCCGAGCGCGCACAGGAAGAGGGCGAACACGCCGAGCAGCAGCGGCTGTACGGATGCGGTGAACTCCTCCAGGCCGCGGCTGGCGTCGAGTCGGCGACGGGCGCGGGCGGCGAGCAGGTGCGCGCACCCGGCGGCGGGCGCGCAGGCGAGGGTGAGGGTGAGCAGGGGGGCGGCGGCGAAGGGCCAGGGGCCGTCCGGTGCGCCGGTGGGCAGCCCGTCGGGGCCGCCTGCGACGGCGGACCGCAGGAGACCGTCGCCGAGGGCCGCGTAGGCGAGGAGCCAGCAGGTCCAGGCACCGGTCCGGGGCCGGCCGGAGCGGGTGCCGCCGCGCGCGCCCAGCGGGCCCCTGCGAAGGACTCCGCGCAGGGCGAGGGCCACCGCGAGGACGCCGACGGCGGCGACGAGGAGGCGCGTCCGCCCCTGGGTGAGGCGCAGGCCGGTCACCGCCGCGGCGCACAGGGCGCCGGGCAGCAGGGTGAGCAGGGCCCGGTCCAGGCGGGGGCGCGGGAGGGCGGTGGGCGCGGGGGGCGGCGGGGTGTCGTCGCCGCGGGGGACGCGGGCGTACATCTCCTCCGCCAGTGAGAAGACGTCCCGGTGCCGGAAGCGGGCGGCGGTGCGGTCGGTGACGCCGTGGGCCTCCAGCCCGGCCGCGATCTCCAACGGGTCGACGGCCCGTTCGCACAGCTCCCGGTGACGGTGCATCAGCGCCTTCACGGGGTCTCCGGTGCCCCGGCGGGCCGCGGACGACCTGTGCCCACCGCCACCCGCACCGCCCCCGCCCTCGGGCGCGCTCACCACGGCGCGGCCCCCCGCGCTCTCACCGTTCCCCGGGGCCCCGGACCGGTCCAGTTCGCCCAGCCCGCTCATCGCGCCCCCTCGCTGACGGGCTCGGCGGTGACGGACGAGGTCCCCCGGGCCGACATCCCCCCGGCCGACGTGACCCGTACCGACGTGCCCCGTACCGGCGGCCCCGCCGTCCAGCCCGCACCGCGCGGGGCGGCGGTGACCCGTGCCCCCAGCCCGGTCCAGCGCCCCGGCAGCCGGGCCTCGGCGGGTACGGCGAACGGCCGGGGATCGCCCACGTCGGCGAGGACGGCCCCGCGGGCCGGGCACTGGGAGACGATCTCCAGGTAGATGCCGTGAAACGCCTCGACGTTCTGCTCGACCGTGAAGAGTTCCAGCGCGCGGGCGCGGGCGGCCGCGCCCAGGCGCGCACGGCGCTCGGGGTCGCGCAGCAACGCCCCGCACGCCTCGGCGAGCGCCCGCGGATTGCGCGGCGGGACGACCAGTCCGGTGCCGCCGATGACCTCGACCACCGCGCCGACGTCCGTGGACACGGTCGCCCGGCCGCAGAACATCGCCTCGACCAGACCGACCGGGAACCCCTCGACGACGCTGGACAGGACGACGACGGCGCCGGCGGCGTACGCCTCGGCGAGACCGGGCGTCTCCGGGCCGCCGATCTCCTCGAAGGACACCGGGTTGTCGCCGACGCAGTGCGGGCCCTCCGCCTCGTCGGGGAAGAGCTGGGCGGCCAGCGTCCTGCAGTGGCCGAGGTACGCCTGCCCCTCGGGCCCGGCCGGCGCGCCGATGATCCGCAGGCGCGCCCTCGGCTCCTCCTCCCGGATCCGGGCGAAGGCGTGGAGCAGGGACACCAGGTCCTTCGCCGGTTCCACCCGGCCCACCCAGACCAGGGTGTGCGGATCGGCGGTGTCCGGGGCGTCGCCCACGTCCGCGAAGCGCGCGGCGTCCATGCCCGGGTAGACCGTGCGCAGCTTGGCGCGGTCGGCTCCGCAGCGCTCCTGCCAGCGGCGGGCGTGCGCGTTGCCGGGCGTGACACGGGCGGCCTGCCGGTAGACCTCGGCGGCGAGCCGGCCGTGGAAGGCGGCGAGCAGGGCGCGGACGGCGGGGGTGCTCGCCGCGGAGGGCGCGTCGGGCGCCCCGGAGTTCAGGTAGTGCGTCCGCAGCCGCACCCCGTACTCCGTCACCAGCAGCGGTACGTCGAAGAAGTGCCGAGCCAGCAGCCCGGGCAGGGCGGCCACCCCGCCGGCGGCGGCATGGCACAGGTCCACCGAGCCGAGAGCGCCCCCACCGTCGGCGTCGGCCTCGTACCAGTCGAGCGAGAGGGGGCGCAGGGCGCGTTCCAGGTGATCGGCCACGGCCAGCAGCTCGGGTACGCGCGCCCCACGCGTAGGGCGCAGCGCGCCGGGCGCGCGACAGGCGCGCTCCAGGGCCCGTACGGCACCCTCCGAGCGGAGCGCTCCCACCAGCCCGCCCTCGTCGCGGGCGAGTTCGGCGAGGCCGTAGAGCGCGTTGGCGAAACGGTCCGCCTGAGAGGCGGGGCCGTCGCAGAGGGCGGTGACCAGCTCCCCGTAGCACTCATTGAAGCGCCGGCGCGCACGCCGCCCGTACCCGACCCCGTCCTCCCCCGCGGTCCACAGCGGCGCCGTCCGCACCCGTCCGACCTGCGGCGGAAGCGCGACGCAGCCCGACTCCTCCTGATGCGGTCCGCTGCTGAGCGCGTAGATGTCGAACTCGTGCTGCCCGAGCCCGCGCACGAGCCGGTCGCACCAGAGTCCGGCGTCACCGCCCACATACGGATAGCCACCCTCCGTCAGCAGTCCGATGCGCACGCACGCACCCCCGATCTCCCGTTTGGGGAGCCGCCGTTGACTCGGCGGCTCGCAGCGGGAAGAACGTATGCGGACAAGGCGGTGGCGCGACGGACGGTTGTCCATCGCGCCACCAAAAGGGGTGAACGGTCGTAACTTTCCCGTGCGGGTCGCGTTCGGTCGCGCTAAGAGTTCACTTGAGTGCGAAACGTTACGCCCCGCTCACGGGCGAGAGCCCTGGCGATCGTCAACCCTTGGGATAGGCCCAGGGGTTGGGCAGACAGTGGATCCCGTCGTGGTCGAGGAATTTCGTCTGCTGTTGCATGACGGGGGCGAGGTCGCCGTCCTTCTGGCAGTTCTCGTGGTGGTAGCCCAGCCGGTGACCGACCTCGTGATTGATCAACATCTGCCGGTACGCATGGATGTCGTCACCGTAGGTCGCGGATCCCTGGGCCCACCTGTACGCATTGATCATGACGCGTTCCGTCGAGGCCGAGTCGCACGAGACGTTGTCCTCGGTGATGTCCAGGCTGGATTTGGCGCACCAGACGGCGGTGGTGCCGGGGCTGGCGAGGGTGATGACGAAGTCGGGCTTGCCGGAGTGGATCCGCTCGAAGGTGCGCGCGCCGTCGTGCGCCCAGCTGCGGTCGTCGTTCAGCGTCTTCTGCACGGCCTCGGCGAACAACTTGCCGTCGAGACCGAGCCCCTGCTCCACGTCCACCCGGTAGGTGAACTTCTGCCCCTTGCCGGGCGCCTTGTCCACCCCGGGGACCGCGTCGAACTTGCCCGACCCCTTGAGCTTCGCGCCCAGCTGGTACTTGGCGTCCATCTTCTGCTCGTACGTCAGCGTCACCGCGGTCGGGGACGGTGACAGGGACGGGCTCGGCGCGGCCGACTCCAGTGCGCCTCCGGCCGCCCGCCCGGCGGCCGACTGCGACTGGACGCCGTCGTCTTCGCGCGTGTCGGTCACCTGCCCGGCGACCACGACGGCCAGCACCGTCGTGACCGCGGCGGCGACGATGCCGGTGAAGGTCCGCCCCTTGGCGCTCTTGACGTCCACGGGCGCGCCGGTGGGCGGCGCGTCGTCGTCCACGTCCACGCCGCCCAAAGCAGCCGTACGTCCGCCCGTCCCCCGTCCGGCCACGGAGGCGTACGGGTCGCTCTCCGTCGTGGCCGCGTACGGGTCGGACGCGCGCGTGGGCGTGAACGGCTTCCCCGCGCGCGTGAAGACGTCGTCGTCCTCGCCGAGTTCGAAGGCGTCGAGATACTCCTGGCGCGGGCCCCGTCGCGGTCCCTGCGGGGGGATCGGCCGCTGACGCGGTATCACCGGCTGCCCGGGAGCGGCCTGACGCCCCCTCAACTCCCCCCAGCCGCCACCGGCTTCCCGCTGCTCGGGATGACCGCCGCGGGCCTGCGGGAAACCGTGCGCCGGAGTCCCGTCGGGATACCGGGGGACGCCCCGGTCGGGGGCGCCGCCGGAGAGCCCGGGGAAGCCGTACGGGGGCGTCCCGTCGGGAAGGCCGGGCGTGCCGCGCGCGGGAGTGTCGTCGGCGTAACGCGAGGAGGCACCGGAAGAGGTGCCGGAGGAACCCTTGGGCGCCCTCTTGGGCGCCGGTCCACGCCGACTGTGGCGTCCCACCTCTGCCTCAGCCCCTCGGGGTCGAGTCGGCGGTCTCGGCGAGCAGCTCCCGGAACGCTCTGGCCACCGTCTCCGGGTACTCCATCATCGCCACGTGCCCGGCGTCGGGCAGCGTGAGCAGGCGGGAGTCGCGGAAGGCGCGGGCGGCGCGCTGGGCCATGCGGAAGCCGACGAGCTGGTCGCGGCCGCCGTAGACCAGGAGGGTGGGTGCGAGGACGCGCTCGGCCTGGCGCCACAGCCCGTGCTGGCCGCCGAGGGTGTAGGCGCTGAGCAGCCCGCGCGTGGTGCGTGTCATCGCGTCCCAGAAGTACGGCAGCTGCAGCCGCCGCTCCAGTTCCTCCACCGCGTGCCGGAAGGCATCCGGAGTGACACGGCCGGGATCGCCGTAGCAGAGCCCCAGGACGCCTCTGACGCGCTGCTCGGCCGTCCATTCCCGGGTGAGCCGGCTGAAGAGCGCGGCCACACCGGGCAGGCCGACCAGCCCGGTGGGGACCGCGGTGCGCTGCACCCGCAGTTCCGGCAGGGCGGGCGAGACCAGGGTGAGGGTGCGGACGAGGTCGGGGCGCCCCGCGGCGACGCGCGTGGACACCGCGCCGCCGAGGGAGTTGCCGAAGAGGTGGACGGGGCCGCGGTCGGCCGCGTCGAGGTAGCGGATCACAGCACGCGCGTGTGCCGTGATGGAGTAGTTGCCGTCGTCCGGCGGCGGGGAGTTGCCGAAGCCGGGGAGGTCGAGGGCCTCGCTCTCCACGACCCCGTCGAGCAGCGCCATCAGCGCGGACCAGTTCTGCGAGGAACCGCCGAGGCCATGCACGTACAGGGCGGGTTCGAGCCCTTCTCGCACGGGCGGCCTGGACCGGATGGTCAGGGTGACGCCCGGCAGACCGACGGACCGCAGCCGCTCGCCCTCGGCGACCCTGACGGAGGCCATCTTCGGCAGCACACTGGTGGGCGGCACGGACGGCAGCTCGGTCGAAGACATGCGGGCAATGTTACGAGACGATCACGCACGACCATGTGTGTTCGGCGTCACAGGAGCGAGGCGGGACGGGTACCGGTACCGGCGCGATTCGGGGGCACATCGCATAGCGTCCGAAACGGGTGTCTCCTAGGCTCGTACCGAGGGCACCCGCTTGTGGCCCCCGCGTGTCCCGGGGGCGTTCGTAGGAAGGGAGCCCACCATGGCCGTTGACCCCACCGACCCCGAGACGTTCGTGGAAGAGGACGACGACTTCGGGGAGATCGACGTCGAGGCGCCGGAGAACGTCGCCGCCGAGGAGTACGAGGACGTCCCCCCGGAGCGCGACGCCCCCCTGGAGAGCGTGGACCCCGCGCGGGCGAACGAGGCGGACCTCGTCGAACAGGCACGCGTCGTCTCGCTGGACGAGGACGACTACCGCTGACGCGACCGGAGACGCATACTGCCGACGCGACGAGGGGCGCGTACCGCCGGCGCGACAAGGAGCGCGCCCACCAGGAGCAGGGGCGCATTCTGCCCGGACCACCCCACTTCGAAACCTTCTGTACGGCTTTTGTGATCGTCCGGTCCGTGAAATTCTGCGCTCGCACCGCGCGCCACACGGTTACCGAAAAGTACGATGGCGGCGCGGCGCACACCGCATGTGGACGACTTTGGGAGGCGGCGTGACAGCCATCGAGCAGACAGAGGCAGCACGCCCGCGAGGCACGCGCCTGCCGCGCCGTGCCCGACGGAACCAGCTGCTGGGCGCCGCCCAGGAAGTCTTCGTGGCGCAGGGCTACCACTCCGCCGCCATGGACGACATCGCCGAGCGGGCCGGCGTCAGCAAGCCCGTGCTCTACCAGCACTTCCCGGGCAAGCTCGACCTCTACCTGGCCCTGCTGGACCAGCACTGCGATGCGCTGATCCAGGCCGTACGGGGCGCGCTCGCGTCGACGACCGACAACAAGCAGCGCGTGCGCGCGACGATGGACGCGTATTTCGCGTACGTCGAGGACGACGGCGGAGCCTTCCGTCTGGTCTTCGAGTCGGACCTGACGAACGAGCCCGCGGTCCGCGAGCGCGTCGACAAGGTCACCACCGAGTGCGCCGAGGCGATCTGCGACGTCATCGCCGAGGACACCGGCCTCTCGCGCGCGGAGTCGATGCTGCTGGCCTCCGGTCTGGGCGGCCTGGCGCAGGTCGTGGCCCGCTCCTGGCTGCACAGCGACCGCAGCGTCCCGCGCGACCAGGCGGTGCAGTTGCTGGCCTCTCTGGCCTGGCGGGGCATCGCCGGTTTCCCCCTGCACGGCACCGATCAGCACTGACCACAACTGCCACCGCGCGTTTGTTCCCGCCCCCTGTTCGCTCCTGGCGTGGACGGCCACGCCGTGTACGTCCCCTCACCGGGCTAATGTGTGCAGCGTACGGCGCGGATGCCCGCGCACCCCATGACCGTCGGAGGGACATAGCCGTGGAGGTCAAGATCGGCGTGCAGCACGCGCCCCGCGAGATCGTTCTGGAGAGCGGTCAGACTCCCGAGGAGGTCGAGCGCGTGGTGGCCGATGCCCTGGCCGGGAAGTCGCAGCTGCTCAGCCTCGTGGACCAGCACGGCCGCAAGGTCCTGGTTCCGGCAGACCGCCTCGCCTACGTCGAGCTGGGCGAGCCGGCCCCGCGCAAGGTGGGCTTCGGCGCGCTGTAAGGCACACGCCTCGAGAGAAGGGGCCCGGCGGTCTTCCGACCGCCGGGCCCCTTCTCCGTGTACGCGCACGCGTTCACGGACGGCGCACAAGTCCGCCACACAGGAGGATTGCATTCCGCAGGTCACGGGTAGGACGGGCTACGACCTTGGTGCACGGCCCGCCGCCCGGGAGGGACCCACATGATCTTGGAAGCACTCGGCTCCGCTGTGCTCGGTCTCGCGCTCGCGTGGGCGGCGCTCCAGCGCCTGTCCCACCGCCTGCCGGTCCGCACCCTCGTCCTCGCGACGGGCGTCGCCGGAGCCCTGTTCGGTGACTTCGTCACCCACAGCGCGCTGGGCACCGGCACCCTCCTGCTGAGCCTGCTCGGCGCGGCGGTCGTCTCCGTCGCCTCCGTCTCCCTGCTGCTGCGGCCCGCCGGAAGACTGCGCCGGCGCTCGGCCCCGGCGTAGAGGGCCGGAGCCGGGAAGCCGGACGTCTAGGCGGCCAGCCCCAGGGCCGCCATCCGCTTGGTGTGGGCCTCGGTGATGCGGGAGAACATCCGGCCGACCTCGGCGAGGTCGAAGCCGTCCGCGACTCCGCCCACGAGCATCGTCGACAGCGCGTCCCGGTCGGCGACCACCCGCTGGGACTGCGACAGGGCCTCACCCATCAGCCGCCGCGCCCACAGCGCGAGCCGTCCGCCCACACGCGGGTCGGCGTCGATCGCCGCGCGCACCCGGTCCACCGCGAAGCCGGCGTGTCCGGTGTCGTCGAGCACGGCGAGCACCAGGGCGCGGGTGTCGGTGTCCAGGCGGACCGCGACCTCGCGGTAGAAGTCACTGGCGATGGAGTCGCCGACGTAGGCCTTGACCAGGCCCTCCAGCCAGTCCGAGGGGGCCGTCTGCTTGTGGAAGCCGTCGAGGGCGGCCACGAAGGGCTCCATCGCCACCGTCGGCTCCTCGCCGATCTCGGTGAGCCGGTCGCGCAGCCGCTCGAAGTGGTGGAACTCGGCCGAAGCCATCTTCGCCAGCTCCGCCTTGTCCTCCAGCGTGGGCGCGAGCTTGGCGTCCTCCGCGAGCCGCTCGAACGCCGCCAGCTCGCCGTACGCGAGAGCGCCGAGCAGGTCCACGACCGCGGCCCGGTACTGCGGATCGGCGGAGGCCTGCGCCCAGTCCTGGGCGGCGATCCCCGTGGCGGCTTCAGCGGACTCGGCGGGCTCTTCGGATGCGTTGTCAGGCTTGTCAGAGGTGGTCATGCAGCGCACAATAGCCCGCTCACCGCACGGTGGAAGTCCCTGGTCAATCAGTGTGACCACGAAGACGCGACCGACCGCGTCCGACGGTGTGACAACCACAACGTGACCGAATCGGCCATCGCGTGTGCACGATTCCGGGGTATGGTGGTAATGCGCCTGCCGAATATTCGACGGGCCGCACGTATGAGGATGCCCGGTCGGTGGCCCGATCGGCTCCGACCCGACAGCCCTCCCCGGCCGTACGGCACATTGCGTACGACGACCGGAGGGAACCCTCCAGCGGTACGAGCGCTAGAGCGTCGGCAGAGGTCCCGTGTCATACGGCTTGCCGCAAGCGGTTTGCCCGTAAGGCAGCCGACGTCCCCGGCACGGTCCGTCAAAGACCCCCGCGCTCGCCTCGCACCGCGCACACAGAAGAGGCAGCACCCTGACTACGACGTTCCGAGAGCTCGGAATCCTTCCCGAGACCGCCGAGGCCCTGGAGGCCGTCGGCATCACCACTCCCTTCCCCATCCAGGAGATGACGCTCCCCGTGGCCCTGTCGGGCACGGACGTCATCGGCCAGGCCAAGACCGGCACCGGCAAGACGCTCGGCTTCGGCCTCCCGCTCCTCGAGCGCGTGACCGTCCCCGCCGACGTCGAGGCCGGCCGCGCGAAGCCCGAGGACCTCACCGAAGCCCCGCAGGCGCTCGTCGTCGTCCCCACGCGCGAGCTGTGCACCCAGGTCACCAACGACCTGCTGACCGCCGGCAAGGTGCGCAACGTGCGCGTTCTCGCCATCTACGGCGGCCGGGCCTACGAGCCCCAGGTCGAGGCCCTCAAGAAGGGCGTCGACGTCGTCGTCGGCACCCCGGGCCGGCTCCTCGACCTCGCGGGCCAGAAGAAGCTCAACCTCCAGCACATCAAGTCCCTCGTCCTCGACGAGGCCGACGAGATGCTCGACCTGGGCTTCCTGCCCGACGTCGAGAAGATCATCAACCTGCTGCCGGCGCGCCGCCAGACCATGCTGTTCTCGGCGACCATGCCGGGCGCGGTCATCGGTCTCGCCCGCCGCTACATGTCGCAGCCCACGCACATCCGCGCCACCGCGCCGGACGACGAGGGCGTGACCGTCGCGAACATCTCGCAGCACGTGTACCGCGCGCACAACATGGACAAGCCCGAGATGGTCGCGCGCATCCTGCAGGCCGAGGGCCGTGGCCTCGCCATGATCTTCTGCCGCACCAAGCGCACCGCCGCCGACCTCGCCGACCAGCTCAAGCAGCGCGGCTTCGCCTCCGGCGCGGTCCACGGCGACCTCGGCCAGGGAGCGCGCGAGCAGGCGCTGCGCGCCTTCCGCAACGGCAAGGTGGACGTCCTCGTCTGCACCGACGTCGCCGCGCGCGGCATCGACGTCGAGGGCGTCACCCACGTCGTCAACTACCAGTCCCCCGAGGACGAGAAGACGTACCTGCACCGCGTCGGCCGTACGGGCCGCGCGGGTGCGAAGGGCATCGCGGTCACGCTCGTCGACTGGGACGACATCCCGCGCTGGCAGCTGATCAACAAAGCGCTGGAGCTTTCGTTCAACGATCCGCCGGAGACGTACTCCACCTCCCCGCACTTCTTCGAGGAGCTGAACATCCCCGCGGGCACCAAGGGTGTTCTGCCGCGCTCCGAGCGCACGCGCGCGGGGCTGGACGCTGAGGAGTTGGAGGACCTGGGCGAGCCGGGCGGCCGCGGTGCACGCGGCGGCCGTGGTGGCCGCGGCGAGCGCGGTGGCCGGGGCGAGTCCCGTTCCGCCGACCGTTCCGAGCACGAGCGTTCGGCCCGTGCGCCGCGCCGCCGTCGTCGTACGCGCGGCGGAGCCGTCCTCGACGGGACGCCGGAGGTCGCTACGGCGGAGCAGACGCCGGTGGCCGAGGCGGCCCCCGCGTCCCGCACCCCGCGCCGTCGGCGCCGTACGCGCGGCGGAGCGGCCGCCGAGACGGTTGCCGTGCCGGCCGTGGAGTCCGTGACGTCCGCCGCCCCCGAGGCCGCGGAAGCGGCCGTGGCGACGGCTGAGGGCCCGTCCCTGACCGGCCCCGAGGCACCGGAGACCGCCGAGACGCCGGCCAAGCCGCGCCGCCGCCGCACCCGCAGGTCCGCGGAGACGGCCCCGGCCGCCCCGGAGGCGGAGCTGACGCCGGTTCAGACCCCGGCCGCCGAAACGGCCGTGGACACGGCCGAGGCCACCGAGGCCAAGCCCCGCCGCCGCACCCGCAAGACGACGGCGACGGCTCCGGCCGCCGAGGCGGTACAGCCTGTGGAGACGGCCCCGGACGCCGTCGCGACCAAGCCGCGCCGCACCCGCAAGACCGCGGCGACGGCCGCCGAGGCGGCGGTGGAGACGGTCCAGACCGTCGAGACCCCGGAGGCCACCACCGAGGCCAAGCCCCGCCGCACCCGCAAGACCGCGGCCACCGCTCCGGCCGCCGCCGCCGAGACGGCCGTCGACACGGCGGAAGGCACGGAGGCCAAGCCGCGCCGTACCCGCAAGACCGCGACCACGGCTCCGGCCGAGGCCGCCGTCGACACCGCCGAGGCGACCGAGGCCAAGCCGCGCCGCCGGACCACCCGCAAGGCCGCCCAGGCCCCGGAGACGGCCACCACGGCCGACATCCCGGCCCAGGCCACGCAGGAGCCGGAGACCAAGCCGCGCCGCACCCGCAAGACGGCGGCTGCGACGGCGGAAGCCGCGGTCGACACGGCGGAAGGCACGGAAGCCAAGCCGCGCCGTACCCGCAAGACCGCGACCACGGCTCCGGCCGAGGCCGCCGTCGACACCGCCGAGGCGACCGAGGCCAAGCCGCGCCGCACGCGCAAGACCGCGGCCACGGCCCCGGCCGTCGAGGCCCCGGAAGCGGCCACGGAAGCGGCCACGGAGGCCGCCGCCAAGCCGCGCCGCACGCGCAAGACGGCGGCTGCGGCAGCGGAAGCCGCGGTCGACACGGCGGAAGGCACGGAGGCCAAGCCGCGCCGGACGCGGAAGACGGCCGCCGCGGCTGTGGACACGGTCGAGGCCCCCGAGGCCAAGCCGCGCCGCACCCGCAAGACCGCGGCCACCGCTCCGGCCGAGGCCGCCGTCGACACCGCCGAGGCGACCGAGGCCAAGCCGCGCCGCACGCGCAAGACGACCGCCGCGACCACCACGGCCGTCGCCATCCCGGCCCAGGCCACGCAGGAGCCGGAGACCAAGCCGCGCCGCACCCGCAAGACCGCGGCCACCGCCCCGGCGGCGGCCGAGGCTTCCGACACGGCCGAGGCGAAGCCGAGGGTGCGCCGCACCCGTAAGGCGACGGCCGCCGCGGAGCCCGCGGACGGCTGACCGACCGGCTGACACGGCCCGACGGCCCGGCTCCTCCCACCCGGAGGAGCCGGGCCGTCGGTGTTCGTGCGCTCGGCGTTCGTCCGCTCGGCGCTCGCGCCACCCGCCGTCCGTCCGCTCGGCGCTCATGCACCCGGCGTTCGCCCCCAGGACGCCCCCGACGGCGGCCCTCCGGGTAGCCTCGGCACGTGACCAGGCCGACCAGTTCCTCGACCCCCTTCCCTCCGCCCCCCGGCGCTCGTGCGTACGCGCTGCGGACCGTGCGTGGGGACTTCGCCGTCGTCGACTCGCCCGTGGCGGCCGGGGTCGAGCAGCGGGGTGTCGCGCTGCTGCTGCCCGGGTTCACCGGCAGCAAGGAGGACTTCCACCTGCTGCACGGGCCCCTCGCGGCACGCGGCTACCGGACCGTGGCCGTGGACGGCCGCGGACAGAACGAGTCGGACGGGCCGGCCGACGACGAATCCCCGTACGCGCGGGAGGAATTGGCACGGGATGTACTGGCGCAGGCGGCCGCCCTGGACACGCCCCTGCACCTCGTCGGGCACTCCCTCGGCGGCCAGATCGCCCGCGCCGGCGTCCTCCTGGACCACTCCCCCTTCGTCTCGTTCACACTGGTCGCCTCGGGGCCGGCCGAGATCTCGGACTCCCAGAAGCAGCGGGTGAAGCTGCTGCACGACGCGCTCGCCGTGATGACGATGCCGCAGGTGTGGGAGGCGATCCTGGCGATGGGCCCGCCGGAGGAGGTCGGCGGTCCGGCCCGCGGCTTCGGCGACCCGGAACAGCTGCGGCTGCGCTGGCTGAACCACAAGCCCGCCCAACTCCTCGCCACGGGCCGCCAGTTGTGCACGGAGCCGAACCGCGTCGCCGAGCTCGCCGCCGTCCCGCTGCCGTTCCACGTGCTGTCGGGCGCACGCGACGACACCTGGCCGGTGCCGCTCCTGGACGAGATGGCCGTACAGCTGCGCGCCGACCGCACGGTCGTCCCGGGCGCCGAGCACTCACCGAACCTCGACCAGCCCCTGCCGACGGCCCACGCCCTCGCCGACTTCTGGGACCGCCGCGAGCGGCACTAGTACTGCGTCTGCACGTGCTCCCAGAACCCGTCGCGCAGCGCGCGCCTGAGGTCGGCCTGGCCGCGCAGGGAGTACTGCAGGATGCCCTCGGCCTCCACGAGGAGGTCCTGGTCGACGGAGCCGGGCAGATAGGGGTGGCCGGGCAGCAGCTCGACCAGGGACTCCCGGCCGCGTGCCGCCAGCCACTTCGCCGCGATCTGGGCGCCGACGAAACGGACGTCCTCGCGGGTGGGCCGGCTCGCGCCGCTCGCCTCGTAGGCCGGGGCGGTGCGCCGGGCGACGTACGGCTTGAAGAAGTCGAGGTCGAGGGTGCGCTGGCTGTCGACCTCCCAGAGCAGCGGCTCGGCCTGGTTGCGGCCCTCGGGGGCCTCGATGCCCCAGAGATGGACGCGTGCGCCGTACCCCTGGGCGGCCTCCACGGCCGAGACCAGGTCCTCGTCGCCGCCGAGCAGGGCCGCGTCGCTGATGGCGCGGTGCCGGGCGAGGGACTCCAGATCCGTCCGGATGAGTGAATCGACGCCCTTCTGCTGGTTGTTGGCGTTGAGATTGCCCAACCGGACCTTCACGTCGGGAAGTTCGGCGATGGACTGCTGCTCGGCGGTGTGGATGCGCCGCCGGGCGCCGTCGTACCAGTAGACGCGCAGCAGCCGACTGTCCGCGAAGATCGTGCGGGCGCGGTCGATGAGCGCCTCGATCAGTCCCTCGGCGTCGAGGTCGAAGGCTCTGCGGTCCTCCGTTCCGGCGATCAGCCGGCCCGCGGCCGCGTAGAGATACCCCGCGTCGACGAAGATCGCATGGGTCGAGGGCGTCTTGGCCACCTCGGCGAGCATGCGGGTCAGCAGCTCGTTCGTGCGGTCGATGCGGGCGGCGAGGGCCGCGAGGTCGTCGTTCATCGCCTCTATTGTCTCGGCGGTCACGCTGTGAACACAACCGATCCCGTTCAGTCTCCGCAAGCTCTCTTACCGGCTGGTAATTAGCCGTTCGAAAAATTTCTTTAGCGTAGGGAATGTTTGTAACACGCAGCCCGTTGACTACTCACGTAGCAAGCAATCCTCCAGGAGGATGACCAGACGAAGGGAGAAGCCCGTGCGCTTCGAAATCATGCGACTCGACGACGTCGACGGCACGCCCGTGGACAGCACCGTCGTGGACGCCGCCTCCGTCAACCGGATCGTTCAGGACGCCGCCGCCATCGGGCAGCGGCTGTGGATCCGTCCGGCCGAGACCACGGCCTCGTAACAGGATCCCCTGTAGAAGCCCCCAGAGCCCCGTACGGCAACGACGCCCGTACGGGGCTCTGTGCGTGCGGGGCTCCGCGAGCGGTCAGCTCCCCCGGATCACCTGGGTGATCCCGTTGATGATCTGCTGCACGGCGATCGCGGAGAGCATCATGCCCGCGAGCCGTGTCACCAGGACCACGCCGCCGTCCTTGATGACCCGGATGATCAGCAGCGAGTACCGCATCACCAGCCACAGCACGACATGGATGGCGAGGATCGCCGCCCACACCGACACCTGCGTGGCGACGCTGTCGGCCCGCTGCACGGCCAGGATGACGGAGACGATCGCACCGGGACCGGCCAGCAGCGGCATGCCCAGCGGGACCAGCGCCACATTGACGTCCTTGGTCTGCTTGGGCTCGTCGGTCTTGCCGGTGAGCAGGTCGAGCGCGATCAGCAGGAGCAGCAGCCCGCCCGCGATCATCAGCGCGGGCACGGAGACGTGCAGATAGTCGAGGATCTGGTGACCCAGGAGCCCGAAGACGGCGATGACACCAGCCGCCACGCAGACGGCCTGGAAGGCCATCCGCTTCTGCACCTTGACGGGGCGTCCCGAGGTGAGGGCGAGGAAGATCGGGGTGATCCCAGGGGGATCCATGATGACAAAAAGGGTGAGGAAGAGAGAGCCGAAGACGGCGACGTCGAACATCAGTGCAGAGGCCTTGCGGAAAGAAAGTGCGGATGGGCGAGCCGAGGTGAGCCTCAGGCCCCGCCGGTCCCCGGTACCGGGAACGCCCCGGTGGCGCGCCGGGTGATCTCCCCGTACACCTCGGGGTCGGTCGTGTACTCGCCGAGCACGCACGTCTTGCGGCTGCCGTGGTAGTCCGAGGAGCCGGTCACCAGCAGCCCCAGTTCCTTCGCCAGCCCGCGCAGCCGCGCCCGCGTGTCCTCGTCGTGGTCCATGTGGTCGACCTCGATGCCGTCGAGGCCGGCGGCGGCCATCTCGGCGATCGCGGACTCGGGGACCGTACGGCCGCGCTTGCTGGCGCCCGGGTGCGCGAAGACGGTGACCCCGCCCGCGCCCTTGACCAGCCGGATCGCCTCGAACGGGTCCGTCTCGTGCTTCTCGACGAAGGCCCGGCCGCCGTCGGCCAGCCAGTCCTGAGTGAAGGCGTCGCTCACGGTCGGTACGACACCGAGCTCGACGAGCGCGGTCGCGACGTGCGGCCGCCCCACGGAACCGTCGCCCGCGATCCGTGCGACCTGCTCCCAGGTGACGGGCACACCGAGCTCCTGGAGCTTGGCGATCATGCCCTGCGCCCGCGGCACCCGATCGTCGCGCACCAGCTCACGCTCGGCGAGCAGCGCGGGCTCCTCCGGGTCGAAGAGGTAGGCCAGCATGTGCATGGAGACGCCGTCGATACGGCAGGACAGCTCGGCGCCGGTGACCAGGGTGAGCCCCCGCGGCAGCGCGGCGACGGCCTCGGCGTACCCACGAGTGGTGTCGTGATCGGTCAGCGCGACGACGTCCAGCCCGGAGCCGGCAGCATTGCGCACCAGCTCAGCGGGGGTGTCCGTACCGTCGGAAGCCGTGGAGTGGCAGTGCAGATCGATACGCACGACACGGACTCCAAGGCGGGTGGGGACGGAAGAGACGCTTCAGCATACCGTCAATTCGAACACCGGATGTCACACCCGAAATCAAGGTTCACCCCCTACACCCAGAGCGAAGACGCACCCCCTACGGCTTGAGCAAGCGCGGCGAAAGCGCCCCGCACGGCACCAACTCCACCTCCGCCCCCGCATCCCGCAGATCCGTCAGCACCAGCTCGTCGTACAGCAGCAACCCCGCCTGCTCGGGCCAGACCACCGCCCACAGCCACACCCCCTGCGCCTCTCCGGCGAAGACCGCCCGATCGTCCGGGGTGGCGGAGACATGCCAGAGCGGGGTCGGGCGGCCGGCGGCCAGCACCTTGGCCTGCGGGGGTTTCTCGACGCTCAGGTACGGCCCCGGATCCGGCCCGTCGACCCCCGCGTACCGCGCGCCGAGACCGACCCCGAGCTCCTCCGCGACCAGGATCAGCTCACCGACCCCACCCAGCGGCCCGGGCCCCGAGCAAGCGACGGCGGTGGCACGGCCACCGCTGCGGTCGTCACCGGCGTACGTCACGCCCGTGAACAACCACCCGACCGGCAGGGGCCACGGCATCCACACGGGCACCTGCGTGCGGTGCACCACGACACTGAGGGCCTCGACGCTGGGCGGGATCACGGGCTGCAGCGGATGCACCGTCCCGTGCACATCGCACTGCCAGGAGTCGGAGAAGAGTCCGGGAGCCCTGACCCGGCCACCACACTTCGGGCAACTGGGTTCGCCCCTCATAGGGCCCCACGGTCCTACCCGAGCAGGCCCACGTCAAGGACGATCACCCGTCCGGACGGAAACGGCCCCCGAAGACGGGATTAGATGTAGGTTGCATTAATTAGCCGACCTAACTTACTGTGTGTATATGCCAACCAATAACAGCCTTCTGCACCAGCCGGGGGCCGTCTGGGCGACCGCCGGCGCCTCGGTGGTCGCCTTCATGGGCATCGGCCTGGTCGACCCGATCCTGCCGTCCATCGCCCAGGGCCTCGACGCCACACCCAGCCAGGTCTCCCTGCTCTTCACCTCGTACTTCCTGATCACCGCGTTCGCCATGCTGGTGACCGGCTTCGTCTCCAGCCGCATCGGCGGCCGCAGGACCCTGCTGCTCGGCCTCGCCCTCGTGGTCGTCTTCGCGGGCCTCGCGGGCACCTCCGGCTCGGTCGCCGAACTCGTCGGCTTCCGCGCCGGCTGGGGCCTCGGCAACGCCCTCTTCGTCTCGACGGCCCTCGCGGTCATCGTCGGCGCGGCGGCGGGAGGCAGCGCCGCCGCGATCCTGCTGTACGAGTCCGCCCTCGGCCTCGGCATGGCCTGCGGCCCCCTGCTGGGCGCACTGCTCGGCGACGCCAGCTGGCGGTACCCCTTCTTCGGCACCGCGTTCCTGATGGCGGTCGGATTCCTGTGCATCACGGTGTTCCTGAGGGAACAGCCGAAGCCGGCCCGGAAGACCTCACTGCTCGACCCGGTCAAGGCGCTCGGTCACGGCGGCCTCGCCTCCGCCGCCGCCTCGGCGTTCTTCTACAACTACACGTTCTTCACCGTGCTGGCCTTCACCCCGTTCGTGCTGGACATGACCCCCTACAAGTCGGGGGCGGTGTTCTTCGCGTGGGGTGTGCTGCTCGCCGTCTTCTCGGTGGTCGTGGCGCCCCGGCTGCAGGAGCGGTTCGGCTCGCTGAAGGTGCTCGGCGGCTCCCTGGTGCTGCTCGCGGCCGACGTGCTGATCCTCGGCTACGGCGACCACACCACGGCGATCGTCTGCACGGTCCTGTCCGGCGCGTTCATCGGCGTGAACAACACCGTCTACACCGAGTTGGCGCTGGGCGTGTCGGACGCCCCGCGTCCGGTGGCGAGCGCGGGCTACAACTTCGTGCGCTGGTTCGCGGCGGCGGCCGCGCCCTACTTCGCGCCGAAGATCGAGGAGTGGACCGACGTCCACGTCCCGTTCGCGGTCGCGGCGGTCACGGCGCTCGTCGGTGCGGCCGTGGTCGTCGTACGGCGGAAGGCACTTGCGCTCCCCCACTCTCGGCTTCGCTCGAGCGGGGGGACCCCCATGGCGGCGGAACCGGCTCCGCAGCACGCGACCGAGGACGGTGTGGCGGTCTTTGCCAACTGACGGTTTTCGGCCACCGGTTGGTGACCTTCCTCACGAAGCGTCAGTCGAGCGGAACGGACCTGCGGGCGGGATCCCGGAGGTCCGTCCCGTTCGTCAGCCAGCGCTCCTGGAGTGCCTGGGCACCGTGCACACGCTTCCAGGCCGCCTCGTTCGGGGTCATGGGCAGCAGGGGCAGGAAGCGCACCGGGTCGAGGGGCTCGTCCAGCTCCAGGTCCTCCACCAGTCCGCCCGGCTCGGCGACCAGGACCGAGGTGAACGGGGCGCCGGGCCACAGCGGTTCACCCACCTCGAGGGAGGCTCCGGGCGCCACGACCACGCCCTCGACCTGCGGGGACGCGGCGAGCACGGCGAGCGGGCGGAGCACCTTGTCGGTCTCGGCGAGCCCGCCCCGTACGGAGATGACCAGCTCGGCGCGCGGGCCCTTGACCGGGTCGGCGAGCACCGCGGTGGGGTCCGTCATCGGCTGCGCGGACATGCCGAGGGTGGCGTAGCGGACGATGTCGCCCTCGTGGAAACGGAGCACCTCGATGCGGTCCGTGCCCAGGAAGGTGACGGCCGCGCGGGCGTCCGGCTCACCCAGCGCCGTACGCAACCGGGCCTCGACGAGAGGAAGAACATCAGCCATGTCGCGAGCATAGAACTCGTCAGTACCGGGCAAAGCAGCGCCTTGACACTTCAGGCGGCTGATATTCTGGGCCGGTCGTTCGGGGCAGCACGCAGAAGCGTCGCGATCTTGCTCCGACGCCGAAGGGACTCCCTTACGAGGGACCGGCTGGAGGAGGTGGGGCTGTCATGGATCGAAGTCACCCGTGCAGTACCACTCGCTCTTCCGGCTGCTGACGCAGCTCCTCTGGTTTCGGCCGACCGCCGCCTTTCCTGTTCGCGTCTTCACGCGGAAGAGCACTTCGTTTCGTTTTGCCTGATCTGTCTGATCTGAATCAGCAGCGAACCCGCCACCGCGACGGTGCGGTGCTCCCCGCTTTGTGGACGTGCCAAACATCCGAAGCAGGACGTCCCCATTCCGGGTAGTTCCACCCGTCACCACGGCCTTTCGTTGCCCGACGCGAAGGAGCCCTGCCATGTCGATGATCCGCGACCTGCGTGCCGTGGTCCGTCCCGCCCGCCCCTCCCTGCTCAAGGGCGGCGTCCGCAAGGGCGGTGTCCGGGTGGACACCGGCGTGTACGACACCACCCGGGACCCCGCGATGCCGTCGGCCGTCGTCGACTGCGCCGTCTACCGCGACGGCGCCCGGGTGCCGTTCACGCAGCCGCTGACCCCGCAGGAGGCCATGCGTCAGGTCCGGCGCGACGGCGGCTTCGTGTGGATCGGGCTGCACGAGCCGACCGAGGCGGAATTCGCCGGTATCGCGAGCGAGTTCGGGCTGCACCCGCTGGCCGTGGAGGACGCGGTGCAGGCGCACCAGCGCCCCAAGCTGGAGCGCTACGACGACTCCCTCTTCACCGTCTTCAAGACGATCCACTACGTCGAGCACGACCGGCTGACCGCCAACAGCGAGGTCGTGGAGACCGGTGAGGTCATGTGCTTCACCGGCAAGGACTTCTTCATCACCGTCCGGCACGGCGGCCAGGGCTCCCTGCGCGCGCTGCGCCACCGCCTCCAGGACGACCCGGAGCTGCTCGCCAAGGGTCCCTCGGCGGTGCTGCACGCCATCGCCGACCACGTCGTCGACGGCTACATCGCGGTCGCGGACGCCGTGCAGGACGACATCGACGAGGTCGAGACCGAGGTGTTCTCGCCGGGCCGCAAGGGCACCCCGCGCGGCACCGACGCCGGCCGGATCTACCAGCTCAAGCGTGAGGTGCTGGAGTTCAAGCGGGCCGTCTCCCCGCTGCTGCGGCCGATGCAGCTGCTGAGCGAGCGGCCGATGCGGCTGGTCGACCCCGACATCCAGAAGTACTTCCGGGACGTCGCCGACCACCTCGCCCGCGTCCAGGAGCAGGTCCTCGGCTTCGACGAACTGCTCAACTCGATCCTCCAGGCCAACCTCGCGCAGGCGTCCGTCGCGCAGAACGAGGACATGCGCAAGATCACGTCCTGGGCGGCCATCATCGCCGTACCGACGATGGTCTGCGGCGTCTACGGCATGAACTTCGACTACATGCCGGAACTGCACTGGAAGTTCGGCTACCCGGTCGTCATGACGGTCATGGTCGGCATGTGTGTCGGCATCCACCGCACGCTGAAGCGCAACGGCTGGCTGTGACCGCCCCCGGGCAGGCCCTGACTAGGCTGGGTGCCATGACAAGCGAGCTGCTCGACCAGGCCCTCGTCGAGGAGGCCACCAAGAAGTCCGGCCTCATCTGGGTCAAGGGTGCCGGCGAGGCGGCCGCGCGTGCCCTGTGGCACGCCTGGCACGAGGGCGCGGCCTGTGTGGTCGGCGACGGGCCGGGCGAGCAGCCGCTGCCGGGGCTCGTCGAGGGCGGCTCGGCCGAGGTCACCGTACGCAGCAAGGACAAGGGCGGCCGGCTGGTCTCCTGGACGGCGAGGATCGTCCGGCTCACGCCCGGCACGCCGGAGTGGGACGCGGCCGTCGCCGAACTGAAGGGCAAACGGCTCAACGCGCACGACGGCGAGGCGATGCCGCAGCGATGGGCGCGCGAGTGCACGGTGCTCCGCCTGGAGCCCTCGGGGGCGACCCTGCCGCTGCCCGACGGCGATCTGGCGGCTCGGCCCGTGCCGTCCCCCGCCACCACCCGTGAGCCGATCCCGTCCGGACTGCCGAAGCTGCTGCTGAGGAGACGGCGGGGGTAATCAGGACGTCGGCAGCTGCTTGCCGTAGTCCACCGTCTCGCCTTTCGCCGGCTCGTCCAGGGCGAAGTCCTTGCCCCACGAGGAGAAGGTCAGGGCGCCCGCGCCGCCGCCGCGCACCAGGCGCAGCGGGTACGGCTCGCCCTCCAGGGAGACGTCCAGCGTGCCGCCGTCGCCGCCGTCCCCGGTGATGCGGATGGTGCGCGTGCCGGACTGCTCGTGGTGCCCGTCCGTCTTCACCGAACCGTGCAGGGTCAGCAGACCGTCGAGGAGGAGGTCCTTGTCCGTGAAGACACTGAACTTCTTGTACGAGGGGTCTCCGGTCGGCACCTTCACGTACTTGCCGTCGAGCTTGTCCGCGGCCGCCGTGTCGGAGCCGGACTTGCCGTCCTCGTGCTTCCAGAACGCCGCGTCGGCCTTCAGGTACAGCTGCTCGCCGACCCGCAGCAGGTGGAAGCTGACCCCGTCCGAGGTGACCGACCCGGTGCCGCCCTCGTCCTTCAGGCGCATGTCGAGCTTGTACGTACGGCCGCTGGTGACCACGCTCCCGGACAGCTTCACCGCGTCCACGGAACCGGCGGCGGTCTTCGTCTTCGCCTGGATCTGGGCGGCGGGCAGCTTGCCCACCCCGTTCGTCCCCGCGTCCGGATCCTCGCTGCACCCCGCTCCCAGACCCACGACCAGTGCGCACACGGCGCTCACCAGCGCGGCCCGGCGGGTACGGCCCTGGGGAATCGCAGTCACAGAGACGGCTGCCTTTCTGCGGGGGTGTGCTGAGCGGCGTACGGCAGCGTACCGGGGTCTCGGGGTGCCGTCGGAACGGGTCCGTCCGGAGCGCTCACCAGGGCGTATCCGATCGGGACGGGCTAGCCTGAAGCCCGCAGGAGCGGGCAATTCGGAAGGCGATTCGGAAAACGAAACCAGCGGTACCGCAGGACGCAGCAGGAAGCCGAGCAGGAAGCAAGGAATCACAGCCATGGCAGCCGGTGCCCCCCGGATCTTCGTCTCGCACCTCGCCGGTGTCCCGGTCTTCGACCCCAACGGCGACCAGGTGGGCCGCGTGCGCGACCTGGTAGTCATGCTCCGCGTCGGCCGCCGTCCCCCACGCCTGCTCGGACTGGTCGTCGAACTGTCCACCCGGCGCCGCATCTTCCTGCCCATGACCCGGGTCACCGGCGTCGAGTCCGGCCAGGTCATCACGACCGGTGTGCTCAACGTCCGCCGCTTCGAACAACGGCCCACCGAGCGGCTGGTCTTCGGGGAACTGCTCGACCGGCGCGTCACGCTCGTCGAGACCGGCGAGGAGGTCACCGTCCTCGACGTGGCCGTACAGCAGCTGCCGGCCCGCCGGGACTGGGAGATCACCCGGGTCTTCGTCCGCAAGGGGAAGAAGGCCGGCGCCTTCCGGCGGGCCAAGGGCGAGACCCTGACCGTGGAGTGGTCGGCGGTCACCGGGTTCTCGCTGGAGGAGCACGGGCAGGGCGCGGAGAGCCTACTGGCCACCTTCGAACAGCTGCGCCCCGCCGACCTAGCCAACGTGCTGCACCACCTCTCCCCCAAGCGGCGCGCCGAGGTCGCCGCCGCCCTCGACGACGACCGGCTCGCCGACGTCCTGGAGGAGCTCCCGGAGGACGACCAGATCGAGATCCTCGGCAAGCTGAAGGAGGAGCGCGCGGCGGACGTCCTGGAGGCGATGGACCCCGACGACGCGGCCGACCTGCTCGCCGAACTGCCCGAGGCGGACAAGGAGCGGCTGCTGAGCCTGATGCAGCCCGACGACGCGGCCGACATGCGGCGCCTGATGTCCTACGAGGAGCACACGGCGGGCGGTCTGATGACCACCGAGCCGATCATCCTGCGCCCGGACTCCACCGTCGCCGACGCCCTCGCCCGCGTCCGCAACCCCGACCTCTCCCCCGCGCTCGCCGCCCAGGTCTACGTCTGCCGCCCGCCCGACGAGACACCCACCGGCAAGTACCTCGGCACGGTCCACTTCCAGCGGCTGCTGCGCGAACCGCCGCCCACCCTCGTCAGCGCCGTCCTCGACGACGACCTGCAGGCCCTCGCCCCGGACGCGGCGCTGCCGGTCGTCGCCGGGTTCTTCGCGACGTACGACATGGTCGCGGCACCCGTCGTCGACGAGGCGGGGTCGCTGCTCGGCGCGGTGACCGTGGACGACGTCCTGGACCACATGCTGCCGGAGGACTGGCGGGAGACGGAGTTCCACCTCGACGAGGGGGAGGAGGTGACTCCGCATGTCTCCTGAGCGCGAGAGCACACGCGAGCGCACGCCCTCCGGCGCGACCGCCACCACGCGCCCGCGCGCCCGGCTCGACCAGCCGCGTCCGCCCCGGCGCCGGCTGCTGCCCGAGTGGGACCCCGAGGCGTTCGGGCGGCTGTCGGAGCGCATCGCCCGCTTCCTCGGCACCGGACGGTTCATCGTCTGGATGACGGTCGTCATCATCGTGTGGGTGCTGTGGAACATCTTCGCCCCGCACGACCTGCGCTTCGACAACTACCCGTTCATCTTCCTGACCCTGATGCTGTCCCTCCAGGCCTCCTACGCGGCCCCGCTGATCCTCCTCGCGCAGAACCGGCAGGACGACCGCGACCGGGTCAACCTCGAGCAGGACCGCAAGCAGAACGAGCGGTCGATCGCGGACACCGAGTACCTCACACGGGAGGTCGCCGCCCTGCGCATGGGCCTGGGCGAGGTCGCCACCCGGGACTGGATCCGCAACGAGCTGCAGGACATGCTCAAGGAACTGGACGACCGGCGGGACGGGCACGGCGCCCACGGCAGCCACGGCCATGTCGTATTCCCGGCAGATCACCCTCGGGGACGTGACGCAGACGACCGCTGAGGGGCTGGGCGGAGGCCCCCGTGGGCGCCGTACCATCGTCCTTATGGCTAGCGAAGACGCGGTGCGCGAGGCACTGGCGACGGTGAACGACCCCGAGATCAACCGCCCCATCACCGAACTCGGGATGGTCAAGTCGTTGGAGATCGGCGCGGACGGAGCGGTCGCGGTCACCGTGTACCTGACGGTCTCCGGCTGCCCGATGCGCGAGACGATCACGCAGCGCGTGACCGAGGCGGTCTCCCGGGTCGAGGGCGTCACCCGTGTCGACGTCACGCTCGACGTGATGAGCGACGAGCAGCGCAAGGAGCTGGCGAACGCCCTGCGCGGCGGCCAGGCCGAGCGCGAGGTCCCCTTCGCCAAGCCCGGCAACCTCACCCGCGTGTACGCGGTCGCGTCCGGCAAGGGCGGCGTCGGCAAGTCCTCGGTGACCGTCAACCTGGCGGCGGCGATGGCGGCCGACGGCCTCAAGGTGGGCGTGGTCGACGCCGACATCTACGGCCACTCCGTGCCCCGCATGCTGGGCGCCGACGGCCGTCCCACCCAGGTCGAGAACATGATCATGCCGCCGTCGGCGAACGGCGTGAAGGTCATCTCCATCGGCATGTTCACCCCGGGCAACGCCCCGGTCGTCTGGCGCGGCCCGATGCTGCACCGCGCGCTGCAGCAGTTCCTCGCGGACGTGTACTGGGGCGACCTGGACGTCCTGCTCCTGGACCTCCCGCCCGGCACGGGCGACATCGCGATCTCGGTGGCCCAGCTCGTCCCGAACGCGGAGATCCTGGTCGTGACGACCCCGCAGCAGGCGGCGGCCGAGGTGGCCGAGCGCGCGGGCGCCATCGCGGTCCAGACGCACCAGAAGATCGTCGGCGTGGTCGAGAACATGTCCGGCCTGCCCTGCCCGCACTGCGGCGAGATGGTCGACGTGTTCGGCACGGGCGGCGGCCAGACGGTGGCCGACGGTCTGACGCGCACGACGGGCGCGTCCGTCCCGGTCCTCGGCAGCATTCCGATCGACGTCCGCCTGCGCGAGGGCGGCGACGAGGGCAAGCCGGTCGTCCTGACCGACCCGGACTCGCCGGCGGGCTCGGCCCTGCGGGCCATCGCGGGCAAGCTGGGCGGACGCCAGCGCGGCCTCTCGGGGCTGTCGCTGGGCATCACCCCGAAGAACAAGTTCTAGAAGAACACGTTCTGGCGGAACAGGTTCGGCGTTACGCCCCTGGGGTGCCCTCCGCCGGGAGGGCACCCTTTGTGCTGCCGGAGTGCTACCGGTCGTACTCCGCGATGTCCTTGACCACGGAGAAGCCGAGCCCGTACGCGCTCATGCCCCGTCCGTACGCCCCCAGATGCACCCCCTGCTCGGTGGAGCCGGCCAGCACCCAGCCGAACTCCGACTCCCGGTAGTGGAAGGGCGTCGGCACACCGTCGACCGGCAGGGACAGGATCGACCAGTCCGGACCGGACAGATCGTCGGCCAGCACCCACGCCGTCTCGGTCTGCTGGTCCAGCCAGTCGTCACGCAGGCTGTGGTCCATCTGGCCCGGCCAGGTGAACGACAGCAGACCCACCCCCGCCAGCCAGGCCGCCGAGGACACCGAGGTGGCCTCCAGCAGGCCGGTGCCGTCCGCGCTGCGCCGCACCGGGTTCGCGGCGACGGTCACGACCACCGCGAACCTCCCGCGGTCCTCGCCCGCCGTCTCGTGCCGTACCGACGGTTCGTCACCGTGTCCGATGGAACCGTGCTCGACGGCCCCGTCGGCCGCCGTACCCACCTGCATCAGCCAGCGCGGCCCCGAGAAGGCCTCGTCGAGGCCGTACCAGGGGAAGGGCGCCTCAAAGTAGCCGTCGACCGTGCGCCGGGCGGAGGGGGCCTGTTGTCCACCCTCCGCGGCCGGCGCCTGTTCGACTGCCCGACTCGTCGTCTCCATGTGCCCGGACGCCTCCTCGCTCTCGACGGAGTGGTCCGGCCCGCCCCCCTTCGGGCGTACTCGTCCGCTCCGCACAACAACCAGGCAGCATAGCCACCCCGTCACGGGGGACGGTGAAGCCGCCCGGCGCGCAGGTCGCGCGGGGCGGCTCAGGGTCGTCCGGAAGGGGGCTCCGGGGGCGCTCAGGCGCGGTCGGTTCCGGCTGCTTCGCTCAGGTGGCGTCCGCGTCGAAGGGCGGGCGGTCGTCCTTGCCCGGCTCCTCGGGCTTCTTCGTCATGTCGATGGACCCGCCGCCGGAGGACGAGCCCGTGTCACGGCTGTGGACGGCGTCGGTGACCTCCGCCATCTCCTTCTTCAGGTCGAAGCCGTTGCGGATCTCCTTCAGCCCCAGTTCGTCGTTGTCCAGCTGCTTGCGGATGAACGTCTTGGGGTTGAGGTCCTCGAACTCGAAGTCCTTGAACTCCGGGCCGAGTTCCTGCCGGATGTCCTGCTTGGCGCTCTCCGAGAACTCACGGATCTTCCGGACGGTGCGCATCACGTCCGAGATGACCTTCGGGAGCTTGTCCGGACCGAAGACGAGAACGGCGAGGACGATGATCGTCACCACCTCGAGCGGTCCTATGTCATTGAACACCTGAAGCTCCTTGCGATGTCCGCGGTCCTCGGCCCTCGGTGGTCAGGTCAGGTCTTCCGTGGTCCGGGCCGGGTCCACGGTACCTGTCGCACGTGTCCGACCGGTACCGTCCCGCCGTGTCCGAGTGGGTCGACGCAGCCGGTTTTTCGCGTTGTTTGCCTTGTCGGACGGTGTTTCGAGGTCCGATCTGTGAGGTTTCTGTCAATCGCTGTGGGGTTCCGCGCCCGGCGGCCGCTCAGTCGCCTCCGGCGGAGCCCAGAACGAGGGAGAGCGTACGTTCCTCGCCATCGCGTTCGATGGTCAGTTCCAGGCGGTCGCCGGGGCGGTGGGCGCGGGTTTTGACGATCAGTTCGTCCCCGGAGTGGATGCGGGTGCCGTCGACCTCGGTGATCACGTCCCCGGCCTTGATGCCGGCCAGGTCGCCGGGGCCGCCGGGGGTCACCGGGGTGCCGCCGTCGCCGCCCTTGGTGCTCACCCGGGCGCCGTCGCCGGCGTAGTCCAGGTCGAGGGTGACGCCGATGACGGGATGGGTGGCCTTGCCGGTGTTGATCAGTTCCTCGGCGACGCGCTTGCCCTGGTTGACGGGGATGGCGAAGCCGAGGCCGATCGAGCCCGCCGCGCCGCCGTCCTGTGCGGAGCCGTCCTCGGCGGACCTGATGGCGGAGTTGATGCCGATGACCCGGCCCCGGGAGTCGAGCAGCGGCCCGCCGGAGTTGCCGGGGTTGATGGGGGCGTCGGTCTGCAACGCGTCCACGTACGACACATCGCTCCCGTCGCCGCTCTCGCCGCCGGCCGTGATGGGGCGTTCCTTGGCGCTGATGATGCCGGAGGTGACGGTGCCTTCCAGGTCGAAGGGGGCGCCGATGGCGACGACCGGGTCGCCGACCTGGACGTTGTCGGAGTTGCCGAGGGGGAGCGGCTTGAGCCCACTGACACCGCTGACCTTGACGACGGCGAGGTCGTAGCCGCTGTCCCGGCCGACGACCTCCGCCTCGGCGGTCTGGCCCCCGTTGAAGACGACGGTTATCTCTCCGTCACTTCCGGCGGGCTCGACCACGTGGTTGTTGGTGAGGATGTGGCCACGCGTGTCGAGCACGAACCCGGTCCCGGTACCCGACTCCTCACTGCCGCTGACATGCAGCGTGACGACACTGGGCAGGGCGCGCGCCGCGATCCCGGCGACGCTGTCCGCGGCCCGACCGGTCGGCTCCGCGGACGCCTGCGGCAGCTCCACCCGGTCGAACCCGCCGTTGCGCTCCAGCTGGGCCCCCACGACCCCACCGAGCACCCCGGAGGCCAACGCCAGGGCCAACGCACCCCCCACCATCCGCTTCCGCACCTCCCTCCGCCGCTCCCCCTCGCTGAGAACAGCACCCCCGGTCTGCTGAAGCGGACCGACGGGGACGGGGGCCCAGGGGTCGTAGCGCTGCCAGGGGTCGGTGGGCGGCATGGGGGCTGTGGGGGTGGTGAGGGACGCGGGGGTGAGGGTGGGATCCGGTGCCGGAGTCGGGAAGGGCCCGGGGGTGGGAGTCGGTGCCGGGGGCGGGAGGGGCCCGGGGGTGGGGGGCGGTGCCGGGGGCGGGAGGGGCCCGGGGGTGGGAGTCGGTGCCGGGGGCGGGAGGGGCCCGGGGGTGGGGGGCGATGCCGGGGGCGGGAGGGGCCCGGGGGTGGGGGGCGATGCCGAGGTCGGGAGGGGCGTGATGGTGGGATCCAGTGCCGCGGGCGAAGCCGGTGGCACGGGCGAGTCGGTGCTGGTGTGGGCGAGGGGTGGTGTGGCGGTGCCGGGGGCAGGGGCCGGGGGCGGAAATGCCGCCGCGGCCGTAGGCGGGACGCCGGGGGCCGGCGGCTGGACCGAGGTGCCAGGGGCGGTGGGCGGGAGGACTGGCGCGGCAGGCGGGGGCGGGGACTGTACCGCTGCCCCCTGCGTGACGGTGACCGCCGGGTGCTGGACGGGCGGCGCGGGGGCCCAGGGCCCCGGCTGGCCGTACGGCGGGGTGCTGTACGGGTCGGGGTCGTGCAGGGGCTTGGGAGGCTCGTCGGCCACGACGACCGGGGGCAGGACCTCGGACGCGGCCTCAGCGGGCGTCTCCGAAGCCTCCGGAACGGGGAGAGCGGCGACCGAAGCCGCAGGCTCGGGAAACTCGACGGCTCCGAAGGCGTCGGCGGACTCAGGGGACCCGGCATGGCCGGATGAATCCGCGAGCTCGGGTGAAGGCGTGGCCCGGCTCAGCGGGCGGCTCAGTTCGTAGTCACCGTCGGCGCCGACCTGGCCGGGGTCAGCGGCGCCGGCACCGGTCTCGGCACCGGCACCGGCACCCGTGCCCGTGGCAGGTCGGGCCAGTTCGAAGTCGCCCTCGGTGGGTGTGTCCGGATCCCCCGGCCCCGACGGTGTCCCCGGTCGGGGCCGGCTCCACCACTTCGCCTTCGTGGGCTTCCCCTCGTCCATGCTCTCCCCACCGTCGGACCGGGTCACGGCCGGGCGAACCCCGCCTTCTGGGATTCAACCAGGTTCGCGGGGGACCGGCGCAGGGACCGCGTCAGCGGGCGTTCTGCGAGGACGGGGAGGTGGTGGGGGCGGAGGTGGTGTCGGGGACGGGTGCGGCGAGCAGACCGGCGCCGGTGACCTCGGGAGCGGTGGGCCAGGAGGTCAGGGCGATCGGCGGGGTCGTACCGAGCGGGCGTATCAGAGGGGACATGGCCGCCGCGCCGGCCACCACGGGGGTGGTGAGCTGGTGCAGCACCGCCTGTTCCAGCTGCCCGGTGGCCGGGGAGGGCACTCCGGGCAGCAGCGGGGCGGACACCTCGGTCGGTGCCGCCGGGGTGCCGAGGAACTGGCCGCCCTGGGCGAGCAGCGGTCCGGTGGCCCGGCGGCGCTGGTTCTCGGGCGTGGCGGAGCCCGAGCCCGGGGTGCGGGCCGGCGTCACATTGCTCCCGCCGGATCCGCCACGCGCGTCCGCGGCGGTGTCGGTGGGGACACCGGTGCTCATGCCGCCGAGGGCGATCGCGGCCAGCGACACCGCACCGGCGGCGACGAAGGCGAACCGCATGCTCCGCGAGCGCTCGCTGTCGTGCCGGTCGCCGCCACGCCCGACGGGGTGGATGCGGAAACCGCGGCCGTCGGCGGGCGGGAGGACGGAGTCGTGCTCACGCGCGGGCACATAGCCGAACGAGAACGGCTCGTCCCGTCTCACTCCGAAGACCCCGTCGCCGAACCCTCCCCCGCCCAGCGGCGTGCCGCCGCCGTCCGGGTCACCTCCTCCGGGGAGTCCCTGGAGTCGGGCCAGGAAGCTCTCGGAGGGGGCGGGCGGTGCCACTTCGGCGAAGACGTTCTTCAGCCGGCGCTGGGCGTCGACCTCGGCCTTGCACTTCGGACAGGTCGCCACATGCGCCAGTACCCGCTCGCGGGTGTCATGACCGAGCTCACCGTCCACCAGGGCGGAGAGCCGGTCTCCCAGATGCTGTTCCGCGAGGAGCCCCTCGGTGGGGTTGCGTCGAGTTCCACTCACGCGGTCGCGCCCCCTCCTCCCAGAGCGGGCACCCGGGCCGCGAAGGAGCGGCGCTCGGCCCGTGCCTTCGGGGAGCGGTGCGCGAGGGCCTTGCGCAGCTGCGAACGGCCCCGGTGGATGCGCGAGCGGACCGTGCCCAGCTTGACTCCGAGGGTCGCGGCGATCTCCTCGTACGACAGTCCTTCGATGTCGCACAGGACGACCGCGGCGCGGAACTCGGGCGCGAGGGTGTCGAGGGCCTGCTGGACGTCCGCGTCGAAGTGGGCGTCGGCGAAGGCCTGCTGCGGGGTGGGCTCCTTGCTGGCCAGCCGCTCGGCCGCGTCCTCGCCGAGCGCGTCGAAGCGGATGCGCTGCTTGCGGCGGACCATGTCCAGGAACAGGTTGGTGGTGATGCGGTGCAGCCAGCCCTCGAAGGTGCCCGGCGTGTATGTCGACAGGGACCGGAAGACACGGACGAAGACCTCCTGCGTGAGGTCCTCCGCGTCGTGCTGGTTGCCGGTGAGACGGTAGGCGAGCCGGTAGACCCGGCCGCTGTGCATGCTGACGATCTCCTCCCAGGTGGGCGGAGTCCACGCCTGCCCGTCCGCGTCGGTGGAGAAGGTCGCGGTCTGGGCGTAGTCGCCGGCGTGACTGTGGTCAGCGGTGTCGTTCACGGATTTCGGCCTGCCCGCTGATCCGAGGAAGCGCCGCAGCACTCCTCCCCGATCCACAGGCGCAGCCGCACCTCCCCTGTCGGCTCTGGTGGTGTCCAGTGGAGCCCCTACCATAGCCACCTCGCCCGTTAGCTCCGGATAAGCGGTTTTACGAGAATTTGATCTGTGCTGATACGGCTCATACGGCTGCGTCAGCACTTGCTCGGACTCTCGCCCCTCGTCGTGATCCAACTGTGTCCCCCGGTCGTCGTTCCCACCCCTTCAAACGACCGGTCCCATCTGCGGGTTCCCGACGGCAACGGATACAGTCACGCCCAGGCAACCACGGGGACAGGAGAGGGTCATTACCGGCAACCGGCAGGCAAGCTGGGCGTTCGCCGACGCCTATGCCGCCGAGGACGACGCGCTGCGCTGGGCCCGTGACCGGGCCCGTGAGGCAGGGCTGCGCTCGGTGTCGCCCAGCACGGGCGCCGCGTTGCGGTTGCTCGCCGCCACCGTGGACGCCAAGGCGGTCGCGGAGATCGGTACCGGCACCGGTGTCTCCGGGATCCACCTGCTGCACGGCATGCGCCCCGACGGCGTCCTGACGACCGTGGATCCGGAACCCGAGCACCAGCAGTTCGCCCGCCAGGCCTTTCGTGCCTGCGGCTTCGCCAGCAACCGGGCCCGTTTCATCCCCGGCCGCGCGCTCGACGTCCTGCCCCGCCTCGCGGACGCCGGCTACGACCTCGTCTTCTGCGACGGCGACCGCCTGGAGTTCCTGGACTATCTCGCTGAATCGTTGCGCCTGCTGCGCCCGGGCGGCCTGGTCGTCTTCGAGGGTGTCTTCGCCAACGGCCGCACGGTCGACTCCGGCCCGCAGCCCACGGAGGTCATACGGATCCGGGAGCTGCTGCGGGCGGTGCGCGAGAGCCAGGAACTGGTGCCGTCCCTGTTGCCCGTGGGGGACGGGCTGCTGTGCGCGGTCAAACGATGACCGTTGGGCCGTACGGGCGAGGCACCACTCCGTCGCCGTAGGACAAAACAACCGCCCCGGCACCCAAGGGGATGCCGGGGCGGCTGAAAGGGTATGGTCGCTTGCGCGTCAGCCGACGACCTTCTTGAGGGCGTCGCCGAGCGCGTCGGCCTCGTCAGGGGTCAGCTCGACGACGAGCCGACCGCCGCCTTCGAGCGGAACGCGCATGACGATGCCCCGCCCCTCCTTGGTCACCTCGAGCGGGCCATCGCCCGTCCGCGGCTTCATGGCCGCCATGCTCGTTCCCCTTCCTGAAACCAGCTCACGTCAAAAGCCGACGGCCCTGGCAGGGCACGCGCGGTCCAGCGTGGGACACGCGACACCGGCATCGAACACATTGCTTCCAAGCCATTATCCCGCATCTCAGGACCCGATGACCAACATCAGTAGGCATCGCTTGGGCAACGCGCGCGAGCAAAACCACTCAATTCGGCGATGTGACTGCGATACTGCGCCGCTACACAGACACCTTCGGTCCGTAAACCCGGTCGAATTCTTTGACGCAGGTCACACGTCGTGTCCGGTCCTCGGACGGTGATCTCCGCCATGCTGTCCTTCGTACACCGGCGTACCGACCAGTAGGACGCCGGAGAGCCGCCACACCGAGGGGATACGCCATGGCCGACACCGTGCTCTACGAGGTGAGCGACGGGCTCGCGACGATCACGCTGAACCGCCCGGAGGCGATGAACGCGCTGAACGTCGCGGCCAAGGTCGCCCTGCGGGACGCGGCACGCGCGGCAGCGGACGACACGGACGTACGGGCGGTGCTGCTGACCGCCGCCGGGGACCGGGCCTTCTGCGTCGGCCAGGACCTCAAGGAGCACATCGGGCTGCTGGCCGAGGGCTCGGGACAGGTCATGAGCACCGTCAAGGAGCACTACAACCCGATCGTCCGGGCGCTGACGGAGGCGGCGAAGCCCGTCGTCGCCGCGGTGAACGGGGTCGCCGCGGGCGCAGGTTTCGGGTTCGCGCTGGCCGCGGACTACCGCGTGGTCGCCGATACGGCGTCCTTCAACACGTCGTTCGCGGGTGTCGCGCTGACCGCCGACTCCGGCGTCTCCTGGACCCTGCCCCGGGTGGTCGGGCCCGGGCGGGCGGCCGATCTGCTGCTCTTCCCGCGCAACATCTCGGCGCAGGAGGCGTACGAGCTGGGGATCGCCAACCGGGTGGTGCCCACCGCGGAGCTGCGGGCCGAGGCCGAGAAGGTGGCGCGGGGGTTGGCCTCGGGGCCGACGGTCGCCTACGCGGCGATCAAGGAAGCCGTTGCGTTCGGGTTCTCGCACTCGCTCTCCGAGACGCTGGAGAAGGAGGACGAGCTGCAGACTCGGGCGGGGGCGTCCGAGGACCACACCATCGCCGTTCGGGCCTTCGTTCAGAAGGAGAAGCCGAAGTACCTGGGCCGTTGAGTCAAGGGGCGCTCCGGCTCACGCAGGTTTCCAGGTGGTCGTTCACCAGGCCGCACGCCTGCATCAGCGCGTACGCCGTCGTCGGCCCGACGAAGCGCAGGCCCCTCTTCTTGAGGGCCTTCGACAGGGCCGTCGACTCGTCCGTCACCGCCGGGACGTCCGACAGTGTCTTCGGGGCCTTGCCCGTGGCCGGGGCGTGGGACCAGATCAGCTCGTCCAGGGCGCCCGGGGTCCAGTCGGCCAGCACGCGCGCGTTGGCGAGGGTCGCGTCGATCTTGGCTCGGTTGCGGATGATGCCGGGGTCGCCGAGGAGGCGCTCGCGGTCCTTGTCCGTGAAGGCGGCCACCGAGGCGATCCTGAAGTCGGCGAAGGCGGTGCGAAAGCCCGGGCGGCGGCGCAGGATGGTGATCCAGGACAGGCCGGACTGGAAGGCCTCCAGGCTGAGGCGCTCGAAGAGCGCGTCGTCGCCGTGGACCGGGCGGCCCCACTCCTCGTCGTGGTACGTCACGTAGTCGGGGGTCGAGAGGGCCCAGGGGCAGCGCAGGGCGCCGTCCGGGCCGGCCACGGCGGTGCCGTCGCTCACTGCTGGTCCTCGGGGGCGGGCTTCTCGAAGGAGACGTGGTGCCCCGGCGAGGTCTGGGCGCCGGCCAGGGCGGACTCCAGGTCGGCGATCCGGGCGTCGCGCTCGGCGAGTTCGGCGGCGAGGCGGTTCAGGGCGTCGTCGACGTCCGCCATGCGGTAGCCGCGGGCGGCGAGCGGGAAGCGCAGGTGGTCGACGTCGGTGCGGTCGACGGGACGGTCCGGGGGCAGCGGGTCGTGCAGCCGCTGCGGCGCCGCCTCGGGCAGCGGGCCGGTGCCCTCGCCGCCGCCCACCACGGCGAGTGTCACCGCGGCGACCACGACGGCGAGCGCGATGACCAGGAACAAGAACATAACCATCGGTGGGTCCCCACGCTCGGTGTACTCGATCTCGAATGTGTGTGGGTCCGATCGTGCCATGAGGGTCCGGCGGTTAGGGTCACTGGCGGCGGATGTGAAGGACGTACCAGGAGAGGTCACAGGCGATGCTCAGGCTGGGCAGGCGTGAATTCGGGGCCCACGAGCCGGTGATCATGGCGATCGTGAACCGGACCCCGGACTCCTTCTACGACCAGGGCGCGACCTTCCGCGACGAGCCGGCGCTCGCCCGCGTGGAGCAGGCGGTGGCGGAGGGTGCCGCCATCATCGACATCGGCGGGGTGAAGGCGGGCCCGGGCGAGGAGGTGACCGCCGAGGAGGAGGCGCGGCGGACCGTCGGGTTCGTGGCCGAGGTGCGGCGGCGGTTCCCGGACGTGATCATCAGCGTGGACACCTGGCGGGCCGAGGTCGGCGAGGCGGTCTGCGAGGCGGGGGCGGATCTGCTGAACGACGCGTGGGGCGGGGTGGATCCCGGGCTCGCGGTGGTGGCCGCACGGTACGGGGTGGGGCTGGTGTGCACGCACGCGGGCGGCGCGGAGCCCCGGACCCGCCCGCACCGGGTGACGTACGACGACGTCATGGCCGACATCCTGCGGGTGACCGTGGGGCTGGCGGAACGGGCGGCGCGGCTGGGGGTGCCGAGGGAGTCGATCCTGATCGACCCGGGGCACGACTTCGGGAAGAGCACCCGGCACAGTCTGGAGGCGACGCGGCGGCTGCCGGAGATGGTGGAGACGGGGTGGCCGGTGCTGGTGTCGCTGTCCAACAAGGACTTCGTCGGCGAGACGCTGGACCGGCCCGTGAAGGAGCGGGTGCTGGGGACGCTGGCGACGACGGCCGTGTCCGCGTGGCTGGGAGCCCAGGTGTACCGGGTGCACGAGGTGGCGGAGACCCGGCAGGTCCTGGACATGGTGGCGTCCATCGCGGGCCACCGCCCACCGGCGGTGGCCCGGCGAGGACTTGCCTGAAGGGTTGCCGCTAGCGGGCCGCCTCCTTCGACACCAGCGCCACGGCCTCGTCCACGTCGTCGGTGACATGGAAGAGGAGGAGGTCCTTCTCGGCTGCCTTGCCCTGGGCGACCAGGGTGTTCTTGAGCCAGTCGACCAGGCCGCCCCAGTAGTCCGTGCCGAAGAGGACGATCGGGAAGCGGGTGACCTTCTGGGTCTGGACGAGGGTGAGCGCCTCGAAGAGTTCGTCCAGGGTGCCGAGGCCGCCGGGCAGGACCACGAAGCCCTGCGCGTACTTCACGAACATCATCTTGCGGACGAAGAAGTACCGGAAGTTGAGGCCGATGTCGACGTAGGGGTTGAGCCCCTGTTCGAAGGGGAGCTCGATGCCGAGGCCGACCGAGATGCCGCCCGCCTCGCAGGCGCCCTTGTTCGCCGCCTCCATCGCGCCCGGGCCACCGCCCGTGATGACCGCCCAGCCGGCGTCGACCAGGCCGCGGCCCAGGCGGACGCCCGCGTCGTACTCGGGAGAGTCGACCGGTGTCCGGGCGGAGCCGAACACGCTGATCGCGGGCGGGAGTTCGGCGAGGGTGCCGAAGCCCTCGATGAACTCCGACTGGATGCGCAGGACGCGCCAGGGGTCGGTGTGCACCCAGTCCGAGGGACCCCCGGCGTCCAGCAGACGCTGGTCGGTCGTGCTCGCGGTGACCTGGCTCCGCCTCCGGAGGACCGGTCCCAGGCGCTGTTCCTCCGGCGGCTGCTTCTTGCCCTCGGGGTTGCCTGTAGCCATATGAGCTCCCTCCGCTTGCGGTCGTTCGTACCTCAGCGTAGATCTACGCGGGTTACATGCGGGGGACGTCGGCGTGTCACGCTCCGGTCAGCCAGGCCCGCAGGCGCTCCTCGCCCGCCAGGATCTTGGCCGTTTCGACCCGTTCGTCCCGCTTGTGTGCCAAGTGCGGGTTGCCGGGGCCGTAGTTGACCGCGGGGATGCCCAGCGAGGAGAAGCGGCTGACGTCGGTCCAGCCGTACTTGGGCATCGGGGTGCCGCCCACCGCCTCGATGAAGGCGGCCGCGGCCGGGTGGGAGAGGCCGGGAAGGGCTCCCGGGCTGTGGTCGTCCACCACGAACTCGGCGACCCCGCAGTCCGCGAAGACCTCCCTGACGTGCGCGATCGCCTCCTCCTCGGTGCGGTCCGGCGCGTACCGGAAGTTGACCGTGACCACGCACTCGTCGGGGATCACGTTGCCCGCCACTCCGCCGGTGATGCCCACCGCGTTCAGGCCCTCGCGGTACTCCAGGCCGTCGATGACGGGCCATCGCGGCTGGTACGACGCGAGGCGGGCCAGGATCGGGGCCGCCGCGTGGATCGCGTTCGAGCCCATCCAGCCGCGTGCCGAGTGGGCCCGCTCGCCGGAGGTCTTCAGCAGCACGCGCAGGGTGCCCTGGCAGCCGCCCTCGACCTGGCCGTCCGACGGCTCCAGCAGGACCGCGAAGTCGCCCGCGAGCCACTCCGGGTGGGCCTCGGCGACATGCTTGAGGCCGTTGAGGTCGGCGGCGACCTCCTCGTTGTCGTAGAACACGAAGGTGAGGTCGCGGTTGGGGGCCGGGACCGTCGCGGCGACACGGAGCTGGACCGCGACCCCCGCCTTCATGTCGCAGGTGCCGCAGCCCCACAGGACCCCGTCCTCGTCCAGGCGCGAGGGGACGTTGCCGGCGATCGGGACGGTGTCGATGTGGCCGGCGAGGATCACCCGCTCCGGGCGGCCCAGGCGGGTACGGGCGATCACGTTGTTGCCGTAGCGGTCCACCGTGAGGTGCGGCAGGGTGTGCAGGGCGGTCTCGATCGCGTCCGCGAGGGGCTTCTCGGTGCCGCTCTCAGAGGGGAAGTCGACGAGCTGCGCGGTGAGGGCGGCGGCGTCCAGCGTGAGATCAAGAGGGGTGTCGGCCATGCGGTCGACCCTAACGCGCCAGATGACCGTCGCGCTTTTCACAGCCTTGCGCAGCCGTCTCCTCCGCCTCCGTACTCTCCAGTACCTTGTACGCGTGCCAGAGCCGTCCCCCTCCCCCAAGCGCCGCGGCCGCCGCCTCCTCCGTTTCGGGGCGGCCTGCGTGGTCCTGTCCGCCGTCGCGGGCTACGTCGTGGTCCAGTACGTCACCGGCGGAGCCGACGATCCCGGCTGCAGAGTCGTTTCCGGCACGGCGGACGGGACGGCGTACGAGTTCACGCCGGAGCAGGCGGTCAACGCCGCGACGATCGCGGCCGTCGGCACCGACCGGGACATGCCCGAGCGGGCCGTGGCCATCGCGCTGGCGACCGCCATCCAGGAGTCGGGGCTGCGCAACCTCGCCCACGGCGACCGTGATTCGCTCGGCCTGTTCCAGCAGCGTCCCTCGCAGGGCTGGGGCACGGTGAAGCAGGTCACGGACCCGGCGTACGCGGCGGACATCTTCTACGAGCACCTCGCCAAGGTGCCCGACTACACCGAGCTCCCGCTCACCGTCGCCGCGCAGCGCGTGCAGCGCAGCGGCTACCCGGAGGCGTACGCCAAGCACGAGTCGGACGCCGTGCTGCTGGCCGCCGCGCTCACCGGTACCTCGGCGGCCACGCTGACCTGCGACGGACGCGTGGCCACCGCGACGAGCACGGGCCCGGCCGCGGTGCGTGCGGCGCTCGTACGGGACTTCGGGCGGGACGCGCTGGAGGAGGACTCGCAGGCGAAGGACGCCGAGAAGACGTCCGCCTCGGCCGACGACGACGTCCCCGCCGCCGAGACGAACGGGCGGACCGTGACACTGCCGGTGTCCCGGGAGACGACCGCCGCCGGGCGCAGCGTCCGTGAGCGGGGCTGGCAGCTGGCGCACTGGGCGGTGGCCAACGCCTCTGCGCTGCACATCGAGCGGGTCTCGTACGCGGGCCGGGAGTGGACGGCCGGGAACACCGACAGCCAGTGGCGGGCGGCGGGCTCCAGCAGCACGGAGGCCGCCGGGGCGTCGGGGTCGGGCGGCGGCACGGGCAGCGTACGGATCGTCACCGGGCAGTAGTACGGGTCCTCACCCGGTCGAGTGAGGGGCGGGGTGGTACGCCGGCGGGGTGCTCAGGTTTTCGCGCCGTCACCCCCGTGGGCGGCGAAGGCCTTGGGAACAAAGGGCTCCGGAGGTGGTGCGGGCCTGCCCGCCGGACGGGTTTCGCCCATTTTTATCCACAACCGATAATGCGACGCATTGCCAACTCTTTACGTTGGGCGTCCGCAACCTTCGCGGGCTTCGAGCGGTAGTCACTGCGTCCGGGCCCGGACAGACAGTCGCAGTACTTGTTCTCTGTTCTCTCCCGTCGAAGGAGCATCATGTCCCTCCCCCTGACCCGCCGGATCGCCCGTGCCGCGCTGCTCGTCGCTGCGGGAGCGGCCGCCGGGGTCGGTGCGGCCGGCTCCGCCAGTGCGGCCCCCTCCACCCTGCCCGCCACCCCGAACCTCGGTGGGCTGACCGCCCTGGACGGGGCGAACGTCGGCAACACGGTCGACGGCGCGGCGCAGAGCGCCACCGGGCTCGCGGGTGAAGCCGGCGGCAAGGCGGTCAAGCAGACGGTGCCGGCCGCGGGCAAGACCGGCGGCAAGGCCGTGAAGAAGGCCACGCCCGCGGTGCAGAAGGCGGCCGGCGAGGCCGCCGGGTCCGCCGGGTCCGTCGTCGGGGACACCGCCAAGTCGGCCACCAAGGGCGGACTGCCGACGGACGGCCTAGCCAAGGGCGGACTGCCGGGCGGCGGCAACACCCTGAAGGGTCTGCCGATCGGCTGACCCGCCTCCGGTGACACACGGCGACGGGGCCCAGGGAGAGTTCCTGGGCCCCGTCGCCGTGTGTCTCGGCACGTCTACCGGGCGAGCCTCTTCACCGCTGCCGCGATCCGCTCGTCCGTCGCCGTGAGGGCCACCCGGACGAAGGCGTCGCCCGCCTCGCCGTAGAAGTCGCCCGGGGCCACGAGGATGCCCAGCTCGGCCAGGTGGGCCACGGTGTCCCAACAGGACTCGTCCCGGGTCGCCCAGAGGTAGAGGCTGGCCTCGCTGTGCTCGATGCGGAAGCCGTGGTCGACCAGCGCCTCGCGGAGGACGGTACGGCGGGCCGCGTACCGCTCGCGCTGCTCGTGGACATGGGCGTCGTCGCCCAGGGCCGCCACGACGGCCGCCTGGGTCGGGGCCGACGTCATCATGCCGCCGTGCTTGCGGATCTCCAGGAGCGGCGCGAGGACCGCCGGGTCGCCGGCCAGGAAGGCGGCGCGGTAGCCCGCGAGGTTCGAGCGCTTGGAGAGGGAGTGGACCGCGACGATGCCCTCGTACGAGCCGCCGTTCACGTCCGGGTGCAGGACCGAGACGGGGTCGGCCTCCCAGCCCAGTTCGAGGTAGCACTCGTCGGAGAAGACGAGGACGCCGTGCTCACGGGCCCAGGCGACGATCCGCGTGAGCTCCGCCTTGGACAGGACCTTGCCGGTCGGGTTCGAGGGGGAGTTCAGCCAGAGGAGCTTCAGGCCCTCGGGGTCGAGCTCCGTGGGGTCGTCGTAGACCTCGTAGTCCGCGCGCGCCAGGCGGGCGCCGACCTCGTACGTCGGGTAGGCCAGACGGGGGTACGCCACCCGGTCGCCGGGGCCCAGGCCCAGCTGGGTCGGGAGCCAGGCGACGAGTTCCTTCGAGCCGACGATCGGCAGGACGTGCCGGTGGGTGACCTCGCGGGCGCCCAGCCGGCGCTCGAGCCAGCCGGTGATCGCGTCACGCAGCGCCGGGGTGCCCCAGACCGTCGGGTAGCCCGGGGAGTCCGCCGCGTCGACCAGGGCCTTCTGGATCAGCTCGGGGACCGGGTCGACCGGGGTGCCGACGGAGAGGTCGACGATGCCGTCCGGATGCGAGGCGGCCTTCTTCTTGTACGGCTCCAGCTTGTCCCAGGGGAATGTGGGCAGACGGTCGGAGACTGCGGACACGGGTTCTGGCTCACTTTCTCGTACGGACTTTCTCGTACGGACGGCAAACGCCCCGGTCCCGCATGGCCGACAGAACTCATCAGGCCGTACGGGACCGAGGCGGCACGGTGGGTGCGGGCCGCTGATGCGGTTACTCGGCCTGCGGCGGCAGCGCGGCGACGAACGGGTGGTCCCGCTCGATCAGCCCGAGCTTGCTGGCGCCACCGGGCGAGCCGAGCTCGTCGAAGAACTCGACGTTCGCCTTGTAGTAGTCCTTCCACTCCTCCGGAGTGTCGTCCTCGTAGAAGATCGCCTCGACCGGGCAGACCGGCTCACAGGCGCCGCAGTCGACGCATTCGTCCGGGTGGATGTACAAGGACCGCTGGCCCTCGTAGATGCAGTCGACCGGGCACTCCTCGATGCACGCCTTGTCCTTCACGTCGACACAAGGCTGCGCGATGACGTAGGTCACGCTGTCGTTCCTCCTCGATAGGGCGCTGGCGGGCCTCCTCAGGCCCTGCCGCCTGGCGCGCGGGAGCGCGGCGTCGTCGATGCCCGCCCCTAGTATCTCCGTTCTTGGGCATGATCCGAACAGGAGGGGTGGACCGACCTGTGGAAATCTCGGCCTACGGACGCCTCGAGGTCCGTGTCACCGCTGCTGACGTGGGCAAACGCGTCTCCGTGCGGTGTTTGAGCGGCACTGGAGTCACGGAGGGGAAATTCACCGACACGGTGGGTGTTCTCACATCATGGGACGACGGTGTGCTGGTGATCACACGGAAGAGCGGGGAGAGCGTCCGGATTGACGAGTCCTCGCTGGTCGCCGGAAAGGTCGTCCCGGCCGCCCCGGCCCGCCGCCGGGGGCCCGCCGCCACCTACGAGGAGCTGGCCCGCGTCTCCTCCCGGGCCTGGCGGCCCGTGGAGAGCGAGCGGCTCGGTGAGTGGGAGCTGCGGGCCGCGGCCGGGTTCACCCGCCGCGCCAACTCCGTACTGCCGCTCGGTGACCCCGGCCTGCCGCTCGACGAGGCCCTCGATGCCGTACGACGCTGGTACGCGCCGCGCGGTCTGCCCGCCTATGTACAGACCGCTACCGGCGCCGAGGGCACCCAGGAAATGCTCTGCGCCGAACTGGAGCGGCGCGGCTGGGTGCGCGAGGTGACCGCGGAACTGTGGATCGGGGCGCTGGCGCCGATCGCCGACCGGGCGGACGCTGAGGGTGTGGTGACGGCCCGGGAGGCCGACGAGGCGTGGCTGGCCCGGTATCAGCGCAAGGGGGTGAGCGAGGTGGCCCTGAAGGTGCTGGGGAGCGGCCCGTCGGTGTGGTTCGCGTCGATACCCGGTGCGGCCGGTGCGGCTGGTGCAGCCGGTGCAGCCGGTGCAGCCGGTGCAGCCGGTGCAGCCGGTGCAGCCGGTGCAGCCGGTGCAGCCGACGCTACCGACCTGGCCGGTGCGGCTGGCGCGACCGACGTGGCCAGTGCGGCCGACCCGTCTGGTGCGGCCGACCCGTCTGGCGTGGCCTACCCGTCTGGCGTGGCCTACCCGTCCGGCGTGGCCTACCCGTCCGGCGCGACCGGCACGGCCGGCATAGCCACCCCGGCCGACGTGGCTGGCCCGGTTGGCATGACCGGCCCTGCCGACGTGGCTGGCCCGGCCGGCACGCCCGGCCCGGCCGGCATCCCCGCTCCGGCCGGTCTGCCCGGCTCGGTCGGCCCCTCCGCCTCCTCCGGTGGTGGGCTCGCCGCCATTGGGCGGTGTGTCGTGGACGGGCGGTGGGCCGGTTTCGCCGCCGTGGAGGTCGATCCGGCGCATCGGCGCACGGGGCTGGCCACGACCGTGATGGCCGCGTTGGCCCGCAAGGCGCTGGACGAGGGCGCCTCGGCCGCCTGGCTGCAGGTCGAGGAGGAGAACGCGGGGGCTCGGGCGCTGTACGCCGGGATGGGCTTCTCGGCGCACCACGCCTACCACCACTACCGGGAACCGTCGTGAGCGCGTACGACGCCGCAGAGGTGCGGCGGCTGTTCGCCGAGGAGGCGCGGTCCGAGCGGCCCGATCTGTCCCTGCTGTGCCTGCTGGTGGGCGCGGCGGCGGATCCGCAGCTGGACGAGGCCGGGCTGGACGCCGCGCAGGCGGAGCTCGACCGGCTGGCCGGGGAGCTGCCGTACCGGCCCGGCGGGCCGCGGGCCTGGGCGGTGGCCCTGCGGGAGCTGCTGGGCGGACGGTACGGCTTCCACGGCTCCGCCGCCGACTATCAGCGGCTGGAGTCCTCCCTCCTGCACCAGGTGCTGCTACGGCGGCGAGGGCTGCCGATCCTGCTGTCGGTGGTGTGGGTGGAGGTGGCCCGGCGAGCGGGGGCGCCGGTGTACGGGGTCGCGCTGCCGGGGCACTTCGTGGTGGGCTTCGGGCCACCGGAGGACATCGAGCGCCAGGTGCTGGTCGATCCGTTCGACGGGGGGCGGGTGCTGACGGTCGGCGACGCGGAACTGCTGGTCGCCGGGGCGACCGGGGCCCGGCTGGAGCCGTCGATGCTGACGCCGGCCGAGCCGATGGAGGTGGTGACGCGGATCCTCAACAACATCCGGTCCTGGGCGGCGGCTCGGCCGGAGCGGTCGGATGTCGGGCTGTGGGCGGTGGAGTTGTCGCTGCTCATCCCCTCGCATCCGGCTCGGTTGCGGTACGAGAGGGGGAAGTTGCTCGTTCAGCGGGGGGACTTCATCGGCGGGGCGACCGAGTTGGAGGAGTACGCGTCGTTGGTGGAAGTGGTGGATGAGCCCGCCGCCGAGAAGGTTCGGGAGCAGGCTCAGGCGGCGCGAGCGATGTTGAACTGAGGCCGTCCGGCACGGCCTCGCGCCGCTGGGTTGGCTACAGCCAGCCTTTCTCTCTGGCGATCCGTACCGCCTCCGCCCTGTTCCTCGCCGCCAGTTTCTGGATCGCCGTCGACAGGTAGTTGCGGACCGTGCCCTGGGACAGGTGCAGGTGTTTCGCCAATTCCGCGTTGGTCGAGCCGTCGGCCGCTGCCCGCAGGATCTCCCGTTCGCGGTCCGTCAGGGGGTTGGCCCCCTCCGCCAGGGCCGCTGCCGCCAGGGTCGGGTCGATGACCCGCTCCCCCGCCAGCACCTTCCGTACCGCCTCGGCCAGTTGGGCGGCCGGGGCGTCCTTGACCAGGAACGCGTCGGCGCCCGCCTCCATGGCGCTGCGCAGATAGCCGGGTCGGCCGAAGGTCGTGAGGACGACCAGTTTCAGGCCCGGGAGTTCCCTGTTGAGCTGGGCAGCCGCCTCGAGGCCGGTCGCGCCCGGCATCTCGATGTCGAGGAGGGCCACGTCGATGTCGTGGGCACGGGCGGCCGCGAGGACCTCGTCGCCGCGGGCCACCTGGGCGACCACCTCGATGTCGTCCTCCAGGCCGAGGAGGGCCGCCAGTGCCTCGCGGACCATCGACTGGTCCTCCGCCAGGAGGACCTTGATCGTGCCGTCACTCATGGCGGGATCCTACGTCCGGGGTGGTGCCCGCCGGGACGCGGGCGACCAGGCGGAAACCGCGTCCGCCCCGGCCCGCCTCCAGGGTGCCGCCCGCCTTCTCCAGACGTTCGGTGAGGCCGGTGAGGCCGTTGCCCGGGCCCTTGCCGGAGCCGCCGGAGCCGTCGTCCTCGACGGAGAGCTCCAGGACGGGACCGTCGAGGGTCTGGCGTCTGACGAGGTCCACCGTGCAGCGGTCGGCCCCGCTGTGCCGTACGACGTTGGTGATCGCCTCGCGCAGGGCCCAGGCGAGGGCGGACTCGCTCTCCTGGGGGACGCCGTCGAGGTCGGGTTCGGCGGGGACCTCCGCGGTGATGCCGGCAGCCGTCAACGCGACCTGGGTGCCGGCGAGTTCGGCGGCGAGGCGGGGGCGCCGGTAGCCGGTGACGGCCTCGCGGACGTCGACCAGCGCCTGGCGGCTGACCTGTTCGATGTCGGCGACCTGCTGGGCCGCCTTCTCGGGGTGCGCGGGGAGCATCCGGCCCGCCAGTTCGCTCTTCAGGGTGATCAGCGAGAGCGAGTGTCCCAGTAGGTCGTGCAGGTCCCTCGCCAGACGCAACCGCTCCTCGTTCGCGGCCAGTTGGGCGACCGTCGCCCGGGCCTTGCGCAACTCCATGGTCGTACGGACGAGTTGGACCACGCCCGTCATCGCGAACCCGATGAGCAGCACCAGCAGGAGCAGGTCGGCCGCTTCCTCCTCACCGGCGCGGAGGCCGACGATCATCATCGAGGCGGCGGTGGCCGGGATGGCCCAGTAGGCCGCCCGCAGGGGGAGGGCGACCCCGCAGGCGACGGAGACGTAGCAGAACAGGCCCAGCCAGGCGGAGCCCAGGGTGAGGCAGAGGAGGGTGGCGAGACCGGCCAGGGCGGCGATCAGGCTGCCGACGAGTCCGGGCGGGTAGGGCGCCGCCCCCATGTTCCGGAACAGGAGGGAGAGGTAGACGGCGACGAACACCCCCAGGCCCAGCCAGCCTCCCGCCGTGCCGCCGGCGGTGTGGCTGCCGGTGACCAGGTCGTGAACCGGCGAGCTGAGGAAGACCAGCCAGATGCCGATCCACAGGACCTTGCGCCGCAGCAGTTCCCTTCGGTTGCGGGCCGGCTGGCCGAGCAGGAGCGGCGGTCCCTGCCGGGCCTCCTGGGACAGCGGGTCGTCCGTCATGGCACTCACGCCTTCAGCGTGTCCTTCCGGTACAGCCAGGCCGCGCCGCCCGTGAACAGGGCGAAGAAGACGGCCAGGATGACGATGTCCTCGGCATGCGGGGCCCGGCTCTGTTCGATGGCCTGCCCCAGGGCAGCGTACGCGTGGGTGGGCACCCACTTGGCTATGTCCTGCAGCCACTGCGGGAAGGTCGTCGTGGGCATCCACAGGCCGCCCAGGATCGACAGCCCGAAGTAGGTGATCATCGTGATCGGCCGGACCGCGTCCCCGCTGGCGAGATAGCCGATCGCGACGCCCAGGGCGGCGAAGACGAGGCTGCCGGCCCAGATCGCGCCGGTGAGCGCGAGCCACTGCCAGGCGTCCAGCCGTACCCCCTTCACGGCCGCGGCCACGGCGAAGACGACGACGATGGACGGGAGGCTGACGACGGCCGCGCTCGCGGTCTTGGCGAGGACATACCCATGACCCGGGAGCGTGGTCAGCCGCAACTGCCGCACCCAGCCGCTCTCGCGCTCCTTGGCGATCCGCTCGCTGTTGCCCATCAGCACGGCCGTGAGGGCGCCGAAGGAGGCCATCGAGACCATCATGTAGGTCGGCAGGGTCAGACCGGTGCCGTCGACCTTCTCGGTGGCGTCGGCGCTGCCCGCGATCAGCAGGAACAGGACCGACGGGTAGATCACCGAGAAGAACAGGAACTTGCGGTTGCGCAGGGCGCGGGTGAGTTCCAGCCGGATGAGGCTTCGCGAGGCGAGCGTGTTCACTTGGTCTTCGCCTCCTCGGCGGCGGTGATCGCGACGAACGCCTGCTCCAGACCGAGCCCGGCGACTTCGAGGTTGCGGGGGTAGACGCCCAGGCCGTAGAGCGCGTGGACGGTGGCGTCGGCGTCGGAGGACTGGATGCGGACCGTGCGGCCCGCTATGTCGAGGGAGGTCAGGAAGGGCAGCGCGCGCAGTGCGGTCTCGTCGATCCGGTCCTCCGCCAGGTCGAAGGAGACCCTCCGCGCCCCGGCCTTCGCCTTGATCTCGGCCGCGGTGCCGTCGGCCAGCAGCCGGCCCCGGTGCAGGACCAGGACCCGGTCGGCGATGGCGTCGGCCTCCTCCAGGTAGTGCGTGGCGAACAGGACAGTACGGCCCTGGTCGGCCTGCTCGCGCATGGTGGCCCAGAACCCCTGGCGGGTGGTGACGTCCATGCCGGTGGTGGGCTCGTCCAGGACGATCAGGTCGCTGTCGCCGGCCGTGGCGAGCGCGAAGCGGACGCGCTGGGCCTGGCCGCCGGAGAGTTTGTTGACCTTGCGGCCCGCTATCGGTGCGACGCCCGCGCGGGCCAGCACGTCGGAGACCTGGTAGGGCCTGGGGTGCAGGGAGCAGGCCAGCCCGACCAGCTCGGCGACCGTGACCTCGTCCATCAGTCCGCCGCTCTGCAGCATGGCGCCCACCCGGCCGGCGACGATCGCCTCACGCGGGCTGGTGCCGAAGACGCGGACCGAGCCGCCGTCGGCCTGCTTGAGGCCGAGCAGCAGGTCCAGGGTGGTGGACTTGCCGGCGCCGTTGGGCCCCAGCAGGGCCACGGTCTCCCCGGGGTGCAGCGCGAGCGTCAGTCCGTCCACGGCCCGCACGTCCCCGTAGCTCTTGCTCACCCGGTCGAAGCCGACCACGGGTGCTGTCATCGTCGTCATGACAGCGATCGTCGCCCGGCGGGCCCGCCCGGCGGCAGTGCCGGACGTCCACAGTGCCGCATGACAGATGTCATGCGGCACGGCTGTCATGCGGCACGGCTGTCATGCGGCGCGGCTGTCATGCGGCACGGCGAAGGGGGCGCCCCGCGGGACGCCCCCTTCACTGTTTTGCGACCGTCAGCTCGGGTCGGTCTCGATGACCGCCGTGCGGTCCGTGGTGCTCTTCAGGGCCGGGCGCAGGGCGCCGATGACGTCCTGGACGGTGACGGCGGTCTTCTGGCCGGTGCCACGGGTGATCAGGACGCCGTCGAAGGTGCCGCCGTACAGCTCCTTCAGCGCTTCCTGGTCGTAGCTCTCCACCAGCTTGCCGTCGATGGCCTTGACCCCGAGGAACTTCCACAGGGAGTTCTTCGGGCTGAACTCGATGGACTGGGCGGTGCCCTCGGCCTCGATCTTGACGTTTCCGGACATCGCCGGTTCGGCGAACTCCTTCATCATCCGGTCGACCTCGGCGTCGGTGATCGTCGGCTGCTTGGTCGTGGTGGGGACCTTCACCGCGCTGGTCGAGCCCGACTCCACCTGGGTGCGGTACGCCGCCACGACGGCGTCCTCGGCCTTCGCCGCGTCGATGCCCTTGCCCGCCTTGCCGTAGACGGCGACGGCCTTGCCCGACTCGAACTTGATCGTGCCGTCGGTGGCCGAGCCGGAGCCGCCCGCCGCGCTCTCCAGGGCGGCCTGCAGCTTCTCCTCGTCGACCGGCATCTCGGGCTGGACCTCGCGCTGCTGCCCGAACAGCGAGCCGATCACGGAGACCGGGTTGTAGTCGCTCTTCGCGGCGTCGTCGACCGTGGCCTGGATGTCGAACTGCAGGCCCGCCTGGTCCGGCTTGAGGGAGACGGTGTCGCCGTCGACGGACAGCTTCAGCGTCTGCGCCGACCGCTTGTCGAAGGCGTCGCCGAGCTTCTTGACGGCGTCGTCGCGGGTGCCGCCGCCGATGTCGACGCCGAGGACGGTGGTGCCCTTGGGCACGTCGGAGTGGTTCATCAGCAGCCCGGCACCGTAGACGCCGACGCCGCCGAGGACGAGCACTCCGCCGAGCAGGACCAGCTTGCTGCGGCCCTTCTTCTTCGCCTTCTTGGAACCCGCGGACGCCTTCTGCGCGGCCGGCGCGGGCGCCTTGGGCTGGGTCTGCGCCCCCGGTCCGCCGCTCTGCGCGCCGCCGGGCGCGAAGGGCGCGCCGGGGCCGCCCTGACCGCCGGCGGGGACGACCGGGATGCCGCTGGTGACGGTGTGCCCGGAGACGTTGTCGGCGGGACGGCCGTAGCCGCCCGGGCCCGGCTCGGGGGCCGGCTTCTGCGGAGTGAGGATCGCGGTGTCGTCGCTCAGACCGCCACCGGGGAGCCTGCCCGTGCCGGGGCCGGTCCCGGGAGCCGCGCCACGGGGGCCACCGGGACCCGCCGGGCCACCGGGACGGCCGTACCCGCCTGGGCCTGTGGGGCCACCCTGGGTGCCGGGGGCGCCGGGGACGCCGGGGACGCCGGGGGCACCGGGGGCACCGGGGGCGCCGATCGCCGGGCCGGCCGCGCCCTGCGTCACCGGGGGCACCATCGGGCCGTCGCCGGTGACCGGGCCGCCGGTCGGTCCTGCGGGGCCCTGCGGGCCGCCTCGGCCGTGGGAGCCGGTGGGGTCGTCCGGGCCGTTGAAGTCGTGCCGGTTGCCGGGACCGGCCGGGGCGTTGAAGTCGTGCAGGCCGCCGGGGCCCGCCGGAGTGCCGCCCTGGCCGTTCGTCCCGGAGAAGCCGTTCTGGTCGCCGCGGCCGTTGTCCGAGAAGTACGGCAGCTCGTCGCGGCGCGCTTCGGCACCGCCGCCCTGGCCGGGGGTCTGCCCCGGTCGGGGGGTGCCGAGCGGGCCCGCGGCCAGCGCCTCGGTCACGTCGAAGGAACCGGTGCCGCCGCCGTGCCCGGGAGCCACCGGGCCGCCGGTGGCGCCGGGGAGCCCCGCGCCGTTGGTGCCGCCCGGGCGGGAGCCGCCCGGCGCGCTCATGGAACCGACCACACCACCGGGCCGACCGGCACCCGGACGCGCACCGCCGGCACCGGGACGCGCGCCACCGGCACCCGGAGCACCCGCAGCGGCCGGAGCACCCGGAGCACCGGCTCCGCCCGCACCCGCGGCCGAAGCGCCCGGAATCCCCGCCCCGTTGGTGGAGCCGCCGCCCTGACCGCCCTTGGGGGCGCCGGACTTGCGCGGGGCGAACCAGTCGCTGGTCTTCTCCTCGGCTGCGGGCGCGGGTTCCGCGGGCGCCTCGAAGGTGCCCGTGTCGGACCCGGTGGAGCCCGTGGGGCCGGCGGGGCCCGTGGGGCCCGTGGAGGTTCTCGGCTGCGCGTGGGTACCGGTGTCGTCACCCTCGGAGTCCGCGACGGGCTTGCGCACGACGACCGGCGGAATGGGCCGCGATCCGGGGATGTTGATCCGGATCCGGGTCGTCAGCGTGGTCTCGGTCTTGCGTTCCTCCGGCTGGTCGGCCGAACGGCCCGCGTCCGCACCGCTGTCGGACACCACGGGAATTCCGTACGGCGGCGTACCCGAGGGGTACGCGGCCCCTCCGCGCCCGTTGGGCCCGGAGGACGGAGTGTCAGTTTCACGACTCAAGGCAGGTTCTCCAGGTTGGCTCCGCCGCCCGCCACGACCTCACGGGCAGCTCGGCGGCGCGCACCACCATACTGGCCACTTCTGGCCCGTATCCCACGACCGCCGTTGAAACCCACACGGGACTCGCACGCTCGCGCCATGGCGAAGTGGTACGTCACTTGCCAAGTCGGACGTCTGGACCGAGCGGTTGCCGCCCCAAACCCAGAGTGGCGCAGATCACAGCAAGAGCCATGCCGCCGAGCAGGAAGAGGTAGGAGCCGCCTGCCGCGCCGAACACGAAGTCGCCTTCGGGTCGTCCGGCGGTGCACAGGATCACGGCCACCATCCAGCCCGCGGCGGGGGCGACGGCTCCGGCACGGCTGCGGACGGCCTGTGCCCCGCCGAGGAACAGCCCGGCCGCGCCGGCGAGCGCGAGCAGCAGCCCGCCCGGGAACCAGCCGGCCTGCACGAGCGCACCGGCCAGGCCGGTGACCGCGCCGAGGAGCAGGAGCCCGGCATAGGCGGCGATCCGTCCTCCGGAGGGCCGCCGGAGGGGCTGGGCGAGCATCGAACCGGGACCGGACATCACGCGACCTCCTCGACACCCGCGAACAGGTCGGTCTCCCGCTCGGAGGACCGATCCGGCCGTACGCCCCGCACCAACTCGTAGTACTCGGTGGTGAGGAGGGGCTGCGCCAGCTCGTTGGAGAGCGCGAAGTACCGCTCGCCCGGGGCGACCTCGATCTGGGTGGCGTGCGCGCGCATCGCGGCGGCCTTCGCGGTCGCGTACGCGGTGCCGTCGATCGCGGTGGTGATCCGCTCGTCGTCCACGACACCGGGTACGTCGGTGACGGCGGCGCTCTTGGTGAAGGGCAGCCCCGGCAGTTCCTCGCGGAGCCGGGCGAAGGCGGCCTCGGCGACGGAGCGCGGGACGCGGTTGTAGTAGACCTTGGGGACCGCCCATCCGGCCCTGCCCGCGAGCTCGACGGCGCGCACGGCGACGCGGTGGGCCTGGATGTGGTCGGGGTGGCCGTAGCCGCCGTTGTCGTCGTAGGCGACGACGACGTGCGGGCGTACCTCCAGGATCACCTCGGCCAGCGGGGCGGCGGCCTCGTCGAGGTCCGCCTGCCAGAAGCAGTCGGGGTCGTCGTTGTCCGGGATGCCCATCATCCCGGAGTCGCCGTACCGGCCCACGCCGCCGAGCAGCCGGAAGTCACCGACGCCCAGTTCGGCCATGGCGTCGGTGAGCTCGCGCAGGCGGTGTTCGCCCAGGGCGGCACCGGTCAGATGGCGCAGATGCGGCGGGATGACCTCGCCACGCTCCCCGAGGGTGCAGGTGACCAGGGTCACACGGGCACCCTCGGCCGCGTACCGGGCCATGGTCGCGCCGTTGTTGATCGACTCGTCGTCCGGGTGCGCGTGCACCAGCAGCAGACGCCGGCCGGGCAGTTCCGTCATGGGCCCACCCTACGAGGCAGGACTACCTCGGCCGCGCAGGGGCAGACGCAGGGACGGCACGCGTCAGAACTTGATGCTGCCGATCATGCTCGCCACGCTCGTCGTCAGGTCGCTGATGGTGGGCGCGACCGTCGAAGAGGCGAGGTAGAAGCCGAGCAGGATGCAGACGACCGCGTGACCGCCCTTCAGTCCTGACTTCTTGATCAACAAGAAGACGATGATCGCCAGCAGCACCACCGCCGAAATCGAGAGTGCCACGGCGGCTCACCTCCAAGAACCCGGGAACGTGGGGGCAGAACAGAACGAGGGAACTTGTAAATCCATACAACTGCCAGCAGGTTCATACCCACAGTGCGCTAGTGATCATAACTATGAGTACGTGCGCATCTCTCGGCGCACAGCCGCACAAGGGGGCGCATGGCCAATATGGTCAGGGGATGACGACCGAGTCCGACTCCTTCCCCCGCCGGCACGCCCGCACCCAGCGTTTCACGCTCGGCGCGCCGCGTTCGTTCACGGTGGCCCCCGACGGCTCCCGGGTCGCGTTCCTGCGCTCCGGCTCCGGCACGGACCGCGCAGGCGCCCTGTGGGTCCTCGATCCGGCGGACGGCACGGAGCGCGTGGTCGCCGACCCGCGCGCCCTCCTGGGAGGCACCGCGGAGGATCTCTCGCCCGAGGAGCGGGCGCGCCGTGAGCGCAGCCGCGAGGGCGGCGCCGGGATCGTCGGCTACGCCACCGACGAGTCCGTCGAGTTGGCGTCTTTCTCCTTGTCAGGGCGGCTTTTCGCGGCCGAGCTGCGGGCCGGTACGGCCCGGGAACTCCCGGTCCCGGGACCGGTGGTCGATCCCCGTCCGTCCCCCGACGGGCGGCTCGTCGCGTATGTCGCCGCAGGCGCGCTGCGGGTCGTGGGGGCCGAGGGCGAGGGCGACCGGGCGGTGGCGGTGCCGGATTCCGACACGGTTTCCTATGGATTGGCCGAGTTCATCGCCGCCGAGGAGATGGGGCGTTCGCGGGGCTTCTGGTGGGCTCCGGAGTCGGATCGGCTGCTGGTGGCGCGGGTGGACGACACGCCGGTGGAGCGCTGGTGGATCTCCGATCCGGCACAGCCGAAACGTGACCCACAACACGTGCCGTATCCAGCTGCTGGGACGGCCAACGCGGACGTACGGCTGTTCGTGTTCGGCCTCGACGGGGTGCGCACGGAGGTCGTCTGGGACCGGGTTCGCTACCCGTATCTGGCACGAGTGCACTGGTCAGGGGCGGGGGCGCCACTGCTTCTGGTGCAGGCGCGCGATCAGCGCAGCCAGCTGTTCCTGGCCGTGGACACCGACTCCGGAGTCACCCGGATGGTGCACGCGGACGAAGATCCGATTTGGCTGGATCTTTTCCCTGGAGTGCCGTGCTGGAGCCCCTCGGGACAGCTGGTCCGGATCGCGGACGAGGGCGGCGCCCGGGTCCTCGCGGTGGGCGAACGGCCGCTGACCGGGGCGCAGTTGCACGTGCGGGCGGTGCTGGACGTGACGGCCGACGACGTGCTGGTCTCGGCGTCGGCCGGGGAGGAGGCCGAGGAGCCGGAGATCGGCGAGGTGCACGTCTACCGCGTCAACGAACTCGGGGTGGAACGCGTCTCCCAGGAGCCGGGCGTGCACTCGGCGGTGCGCGCCGGGGGCGTGACCGTGCTGGTGTCGGCGACGCCGGACCGACCGGGGAGTCTGGCGCGGGTCCTGCGCGACGGAAAACTGACGGCGACTGTCCGCTCGTATGCGGAAGATCCCGGTCTGTCCCCGCGCGTGACACTCACCGAAGGGGGCGCACGACGCATCCCGTGCGCCGTGCTTATGCCTACGGACTACCCCAGTGACACCTCGCACCCCTCGGCACCCCTGCTGCCCGTCCTGCTCGACCCCTACGGCGGCCCGCACGGCCCCCGGGTCCTGGCCGCGCACAACGCGCACCTCACCTCGCAGTGGTTCGCCGACCAGGGCTTCGCGGTGGTCGTCGCCGACGGACGCGGCACCCCGGGCCGCTCCCCCGGCTGGGAGAAGGCGATCCACCACGACCTCACGGTCAGCCTCGACGACCAGATCGACGCCCTCCAGGACCTCGCGAAGCGGTACCCCCTGGACCTGAGCCGGGTGGCGATCCGCGGCTGGTCCTACGGGGGCTGGCTGGCGGGCCTCGCGGTGCTGCGCCGCCCGGACGTCTTCCACGCGGGCATCGCGGGCGCCCCGGTGACCGACTGGCGCCTGTACGACACCCACTACACCGAGCGCTACCTCGGCGACCCGGCGGCGAACCCGCAGGCGTACGCGAAGAGTTCGCTCGTCACCGACGAGGGGCTCTCCGCGCCCGCCGAGCCGCACCGGCCGCTGATGGTCGTGCACGGCCTGGCCGACGACAACGTGGTCGTCGCGCACGCCCTGCGGCTGTCCTCCGCGCTGCTCGCGGCCGGCCGCCCGCACGAGGTGCTGCCGCTGTCGGGCGTCACGCACATGACCCCGCAGGAGCAGGTCGCGGAGAACCTGCTGCTGCTCCAGGTGGACTTCCTGAAGCGTTCACTGGGGCTCGCCCCGCTCGCTTAGACAAAGCAACGGGCAAAGAGACGAGGCAAAGCAACGGGCCGGGGCGACATGGCGCGCCCCGGCCCGTTTACGGCACCCGCACGGCCGTACGCTGTTCAGACTGACGCGTCCGTATATCGGAATCGGGTCAGCCAAGTTGCCTGCGTGTTAACGCAGTTGCTGCACAAATGTGCTGCTATGCACCCGGGTCCCCATGATCGTCCCTCGCGAAGTGGCAGGCCGAGGCATGCGCGGCGGGTCCCTCCGGATGCCCCGGCCCGGCCGGTAGGGCGAGCGCCGGCACCTCCCGCGCGCATCGCTCCCGCGCCTTCCAGCAACGGGTGCGGAAGCGGCAGCCGGAGGGGATGTCCGTCGGGGACGGGACGTCGCCGGACAGGATGATCCGCTGCCGCCGCTCCCGCGCCCCGGGGTCCGGCACCGGGACCGCCGACAGCAGCGCCTGGGTGTAGGGGTGCGTGGGGTGGTCGTAGATCTCCTCGTCCCGCCCGATCTCCACGATCCGGCCGAGGTACATCACCCCGACCCGGTCCGAGATGTGCCGGACGATCGACAGGTCGTGCGCGATGAAGAGGTACGACAGCTCGAACTCGGCCTGCAGCCGCTCCAGGAGGTTGACGACCTGGGCCTGGACCGAGACGTCCAGGGCGGACACCGGCTCGTCGGCGACGATCACCTCGGGGCGCAGGGCGAGGCCGCGGGCGATGCCGATCCGCTGGCGCTGACCGCCCGAGAACTGGTGCGGGTAGCGGTTGATGTGCTCCGGGTTGAGGCCGACCACGTCCAGCAGCTCCCGGACCCTGCGGCGCCGGTCGCCCTTCGGGGCCGCCTCGGGATGGATCTCGTACGGCTCCCCGACGATGTCGCCGACCGTCATCCGGGGGTTGAGGGAGGTGTACGGGTCCTGGAACACCATCTGGATGTTGCGGCGGACGGCCTTCAGGGCCCTGCCCGACAGCCCGGTGATGTCCTCGCCCTTGTAGCGGATCCTCCCTCGCGTCGGCCGTTCCAGGCTCACCAGCAGCCTCGCGACCGTGGACTTGCCGCAGCCGGACTCCCCCACGATGCCGAGGGTTTCGCCCTTCCCGAGCGCGAAGTCGACGCCGTCGACGGCCTTCACCGAGCCCACCTGCTTGCGGAACAGGACCCCCTGGGTGAGCGGGTAGTGCTTGTGCAGCCCGCTCACCTCGAGGATCGGCTCGGCCGACGGGGCACTAGCCATGCAGACACTCCCTCCAGAAGTGGCAGGCACTCCTGCGGTCCTCGTCCGCCTCGTACAGCGGCGGTACGTCCGTCCGGCACACGTCCTGGGCCCTCACGCAGCGCGGGTGGAAGGCGCAACCGGGCGGGATGTCCATGAGGTTGGGCGGCAGGCCCCTGATGGCGAACAGCTCCCGGCCCTTGCGGTCCAGGCGTGGGACGGAGTCGAGGAGGCCGCGCGTGTACGGGTGTGCGGGGGCCTTGTAGAGGTCGTGGACGGGGGCCGACTCGACGATCCGGCCCGCGTACATCACGGCGATCCGGTCGGCCACGTCGGCGACCACGCCCAGGTCGTGGGTGATGAGGACGAGCCCCATGCGGTACTCCCGCCGTAGCTCGGCGAGGAGGTCCATGACCTGGGCCTGGACGGTCACGTCGAGGGCCGTGGTCGGCTCGTCGGCGATGATCAGCGCCGGTTCCAGGGCGAGCGCCATGGCGATCATGATGCGCTGGCGCATCCCGCCGGAGAACTGGTGCGGGTAGTCCCCGACCCGCTCCCGGGCCGCCGGGATGCGGACGCGGTCCATCAGCTCCACGGCCCTGGCCCGTGCGTCCTTCCTGGACATGCCCCGGTGGACGACGAACATCTCGCCGAGCTGGTCGCCCACGGAGAGCACGGGGTTCAGGGAGGACAGCGCGTCCTGGAAGATCATCGCCATCCCGGCGCCGCGGACCTTCCTGCGCTCGTCCTCCCTCAGCTTCAGCAGGTCCCTGCCCTGGAAGAGGACCTCGCCGCCGGTGATCCTTCCGGGCGGGACGTCGAGAATGCCCATCACCGCCTGGGCGGTGACCGACTTGCCGGACCCGGACTCACCGAGCACCGCGAGCGTCTCCCCCGCGTCGACCGCGAGGCTGACCCCGTTGACGGCCTTGGCGATCCCGTCCCGCGTACGGAACTCCACATGCAGGTCACGCACTTCGAGCAGCATCCGGCCGTCACCTCAGCCTGGGGTCCAGGGCGTCGCGGATCGCGTCGCCGAGCATGATGAACGCCAGCACCGTCAGGGCGAGCGCGCCGGAGGGCCAGAGCAGGGCGTGCGGGGCGTTGCGGACGTAGGGGGAGGCCGCGGAGATGTCGATGCCCCAGGAGACGGTGGGCGGCTTCAGACCGACGCCGAGATAGGACAGGGTCGCCTCCAGCGAGATGTACGTGCCGAGCGCGATGGTCGCGACCACGATCACCGGCGCGACGGCGTTCGGCGCGATGTGGCGGAGCAGGATGCGGGAGTGGGAGGCACCCAGGGCACGGGCGGCCTGGACGTAGTCGTTCTGTTTGGCGGTGATCACGGCGCCGCGGGCGATGCGGGAGATCTGCGGCCAGCCCAGCAGCACCATGAACCCGATGACCGGCCAGACGGTGTCGCTGGTGACCACGGACAGCAGGACCAGGCCGCCCAGGACGACCGGGATCGCGAAGAAGATGTCGGTGATCCGGGACAGGATCGCGTCGCCGGCGCCGCCGAAGAAGCCCGCGAGGCCGCCGAGGACGCTGCCGAGGACGGCCACCCCGAGGGTGGCGAGGACGCCGACCGTGACGGACGTACGGGCGCCGTAGACCGTGCGGGTGTAGACGTCGCAGCCCTGGCCGTCGAAGCCGAAGGGGTGGCCGGGCCGGGAGCCCTCCTGGGCCCTGGCGAGGTCGCACTTGAGGGGGCTCTCCCAAGTGAGGGCCGAGGGCCACAGGGAGACGAACACCAGGAAGAGGATGATCAGGCCGGAGGCGAGGAAGACCGGGTTGCGGCGCAGGTCCCGCCAGGCGTCGGACCAGAGGGAACGGGGCCGGCCCGTGGCCCCCGCACCGGTTCCCGCCACCCCTGCGGTCGCCTTCTCCAGGGGCAGTGCCTCGCTCGCCGCGAAGTCGGCCGCGGCTCCCGCGCCGGTCGCGGCGATGTCGCCCTCGGGCTCCAGTTCAGGCATAGCGGATCCTCGGGTCGAGCACGGCGTACAGGAGGTCGACGAGCAGGTTGGTGAGCAGGAAGACCAGGACGAGGACGGTGACGAAGCCGACCACGGTCTGCGTGTTCTGCCGGAGGATCCCCTGGTACAGCTGGTAGCCGACGCCGTGGATGTTGAAGATGCGCTCCGTGACGATCGCGCCGCCCATCAGGAAGCCGATGTCCGCGCCGATGAAGGTCACCACGGGGATGAGGGAGTTGCGCAGCAGGTGCCGGGTGACGACTCGGCGGTGCGGCAGCCCCTTGGCGACGGCCGTACGGACGTAGTCGGAGCGCCGGTTCTCGGCGATGGAGGTACGGGTGAGGCGGGTGACGTAGGCCAGCGAGACCGAGGCCAGCACCAGGCCGGGCACCAGGAGTTCGTCGAAGCCGGCGGCCGCGGAGACGGAGGGCCTGATCCAGCCCCACTCGACGCCGAGCAGCAGCTGGAGCAGCAGACCGGTGACGAAGGTCGGGACGGAGATCACGACGAGGGTGCCGAGGAGGACGCCGGTGTCGACGGGACGGCCCCGGCGCAGGCCGGTGATCACGCCCAGGGTGATCCCGATGACGATCTCGAAGAGGATCGCGACGACCGTCAGCCGCGCGGTGACCGGGAACGCCGTCGCCATCAGCTCGGTGACCGGCTGGCCGTTGAACGCCGTACCGAAGTCGCCGGTGAAGACGTTCCCCATGTAGGTCAGGTACTGCCGCCAGACGGGCCGGTCGAGGCCGAACTCCTTCTTCAGCTGGGCCGTCGTCGCCGAGTCGCACGCCCGGTCGCCGCACAGGCCGGCGACCGGGTCGCCCAGCACGTTCACCATCAGGAAGATCAGCAGCGTCGCCCCGATGAACACCGGGACCATCTGCAGCAGACGCCGCAGGACGTACCGCCCCACGGCGGGTCAGCCGACCTTGATGTCGGTGTAGACGGGGACGGAGAACGGGTTGAGCCGGACGTCGGAGAGGCGTTCCGCGTAGCCGCCCGTGCCGTTCTGGTACCAGAGCGGGATGGCGGCCATGTCGTCCCGGACGACCTCCTCGGCCTGCTGGAACAGCTCGACGGCCTTCGCGGGGTCGGTCTCGGCGTTGGCCCGGTCGACGAGTCGGTCGAACTTCTCGCTGGACCACTTGCCGTCGTTGGAGGGGGCGTCGGTGTAGTAGAGCGGCTGCAGGAAGTTCTGGATGAGCGGGTAGTCCATCTGCCAGCCGGCCCGGAAGGGGCCGCTCAGCTTCTGCTGGGTCGTCTTGTTGCGGTAGTCGGCGAAGGTGCCGATCGGGCTGCCGACGCAGGCCTTGTCGTCGCCGAGGACGTTGTTGATGGAGTTGCAGACGGCGTCGACCCACTGCTTGTGCGATCCGAAGTCCGCGTTGTAGGTGATCCTCACCTGCCCGCCGGGCAGTCCGCCGCCCTCCTGGATCAGCTCCTTGGCCCGGGCGGGGTCATAGGTGCACCACTGGCCGCACAGCCCTTGCTTGTCACCGCCCTTCAGGCCGAGGACCGGTGACGTCCAGTCCGTGGCCGGGACCCTCGTCTTCTGGTAGATCGTCTCGGTGATCCGGCCGCGGTCGATGGCCATGGACAGCCCCTTGCGGACCTTGTCCATGCCGGCCTTGCCCCACTCCTTGTCGTAGTAGGGGAAGGCGATGGTCTGGATGATGCCGGCGGGCTGGTTGAGGTACCGGCCGCCGAGGTCGCTCGGGGCGTTCTTGAGCTGGGCGGCGGGCACGTCGTCGGTGAGGTCGAGGTTGCCGGCCAGGAGGTCGGTGTAGGCGGTGTTCGGGTCGGTGTAGACCTTCAGGGTCACCCCGCCGTTCTGCGCCTTGTCCGCCCCGGGGTAGCCGGCCCAGCGGACCAGGTTCATCTGCGAGCCCCGGGTGTACGACGCGATCGTGTAGGGCCCGTTGCCGACCGGCTTCTTCAGCCAGGCGTCGTGATCGTCGAAGAACGCCCGCGGCAGGGGCGCGAAGACCGCGTAGCCGAGGGTGTCCGGGAAGGACGAGAACTTCTGGCTGAGCCGCACGGTGAAGGTGCGGTCGTCGACGACCTTCAGTCCGGAGAGGGTGTCGGCGGTCTGGGTGCCCGTCTCCGGGTGCACCTCGGCGTAGCCGTCGATGTACTTGAAGAACTCCGCGGCCTTCTGCCTGTTCCTCAGGCTCGCCCCGTAGTTCCAGGCGTCGACGAACGACCTCGACGTCACCTTCTCGCCGTTGCTGAACGTCCAGCCGTCCTCGAGGGTGATCGTGAAGTTCTGCGAGTCCGGCGTCTCGATGCTCTTCGCCAGCATGTTCTGCGCCTGGGCGGTGTCGGGGTCGTACCGCTTCAGCCCTCGGAAGATCATGTCGAGGACCTTGCCGCCCTGCACCTCGTTGGTGTTGGCCGGCTCCAGCGGGTTCTGCGGGTCTCCCCAGGACGAGCTGAGCACCGCGCCGCCCTCGCCGCCGTCACTCCCCCCGCCCCCGCAGGCCGCCGCCGCGAGCACGGCCACCGCCGCGCATACGGCCCACTTGGCGTGCGTGGCTCCACGCATGGAGTGCCTCCTCTTGACTGCGCCGGACCCAGGGGTGCCTTGATCCTTTACCAGTCAATATCGGCACATGGCGCTTTGCGTGCACTTTCACCCCACCCGTACGGGTTCAAAGGGGTGTCAGGAGGATGACCCCGAACGGCTCGACTGAGCCGTTCGGGGTCGGTGTTCGCACCGATGGGGCATGGGGCGCGGTCAGCGCGGAAGCGCCTTGAAGACCACGTGGACACTGCCGTGCGGCGACATGGAGATCAGCAGGTTCGACGACAGGGCCGCCGCCAGCCGCTCCAGCAGCGGCAGGGTCGGCACCCCGTGGCCGCACTCCGTGCGCGACAGCGCGCCCTGGGTCATGCCCGCCTGGGTGGCGAGGCGTTCCTGGGTGAGCCCCAACTCCAGCCGTCTGGCGCGCACGGCCGCACCGAAGGGCGTCCCGACGCCGGCGCCTCTGTGATCCGCCGCAACCAACAATTCGTCTTGAGCACGCCTTTCATACCGCAAAGCGCATACGGCTCCGCGGTGAGACGCTGATCACTTCATACAGGTGATGCGATAGCGACCTTTCGCACGGAGACGGGCCAATTCAACGCGCCCGCACCTGAGGTGACTTCCCGTCTGCACGCTTTGCCCGCCGACGCTCGGGGCTGTCAATGCATCGAAGTGCATGGGCGTGTTCCGCCACCCCGGCAACCCGTTTGCAGGCTTGTCCGTACGCGGCCAATGCTGACTCCGCGCTCCGGTGAGCGCAGAGTTCCTGAAGGGGGAATCGTTCGTGCTGAGAATCGCAAGTACCGTCGTCTCCACCGCCGTTGTCGCGGGCGGCATCGTGACGGGCGTGGCCGCTCCGGCCTCCGCCGTCTGTCCTCCTGATCCCGGGGGCCTGGGGGAATGCCCGCTCCCGGCGGAGCGGGGCAGGAAGCGTCGAATCGCCACCAGGGCGCTTCGACGCCCCGGCGCACAAGCGATAAGGTCACCGCGGGGCTGAGCGACAACCAAGCGGGCGCCGAACTGCACAACACTCACGTCGCGGCGGGACACGCCGGAGGGGTGACAACCCGTGAGGGTTCGAGTGCCCGTGAACTTCAGCCCACAAGGGCTGGAATCCCTTGGCTTCAGCCACGGGAGGATGTCAAATCACCAACAAGTCCACCGTGAGCGAGGACGCCAACGCGTGGGCCTGGAGTGGAAGTAGCGCGGGCTCAGGGGCCGGCCACCAGCTCGACCTCGAATCCGTCCGTGTTCTCGAGGTAGGCCGCGTAGTGGTCCGGGCCGCCCGCGTGCGGGTATCGCTCCGCGAAGAGCGGCGTCCAGCCGTGGGCCGGCCCGTCGGCCGCCAGCGCGTCGACCTCGGGCCGGCTTCCCGCGTGGAACGCCAGGTGGTTGAGCCCCGGGCGCAGCCGGTCGTGGCCGACGCCCCCGCGCATCGCCGGGGACTCCTCCACGACGACGTAGGCCGTGCCCTGCCGCCAGCTGCGGCCGTGCTCCCACTCCTGGTACGGCTCGTAGCCGAGCCGGCCGAGCAGCCAGCCCCAGGAGCGGGCCGCCCGGGTCAGCTCGGGGACCCACAGCTCGATGTGGTGAAGCATGCTTCCTCCTGGCAACGCACCGGTGCCCGGCACCTCTCGCCGAGGTGCCGGGCACCGGCATGTCGCCGATCAGGTGTCACGCCGCGTGCACGACGTCCTTCTCCTCGGCGAAGTGGCACGCCGACTCATGGGCGGCCGGGGTGTCCTCGCCGCGGAAGCGCTCGGGTACGGCGAGCAGCGGCACCTCGGTCGAGCACTTGTCCTGCGCCTTCCAGCAGCGGGTGCGGAAGCGGCAGCCGGACGGCGGGTTCGCCGGGGACGGCACGTCACCGGTGAGGATGATCCGCTCGCGGCCCTCACGGGCCTCCGGGTCGGGCACCGGGACCGCCGACAGCAGCGCCTGGGTGTAGGGGTGCGTCGGGTGCTCGTAGATCTGCTCGTCGGAGCCGATCTCGGCGATCCTGCCGAGGTACATCACGCCGACCCGGTCCGAGATGTGCCGCACGATGGACAGGTCGTGCGCGATGAAGATGTAGGAGAGGTTGAACTCGTCCTGCAGTCCCTCCATCAGGTTGATGACCTGGGCCTGGACGGACACGTCCAGCGCGGAGACCGGCTCGTCGCAGATGATGACCTCGGGGTTGAGGGCCAGACCGCGCGCGATGCCGATGCGCTGCCGCTGACCGCCCGAGAACTGGTGCGGGTAGCGGTTGATGTACTCCGGGTTGAGACCCACGACGTCCAGGAGTTCCTGCACCTTGCGGCGCCGGTCGCCCTTGGGGGCCACCTCCGGGTGGATGTCGAAGGGCTCGCCGATGATGTCGCCGACCGTCATACGGGGGTTCAGCGAGGTGTACGGGTCCTGGAACACCATCTGGATGTTGCGGCGGACGGCCTTCAGGGCGCGGCCGGACAGCTTGGTGATGTCCTGGCCCTTGTAGAAGATCTCGCCCGCGGTGGCCTGCTCCAGGTTCATCAGGAGCTTGGCGACCGTGGACTTGCCGCAGCCGGACTCGCCCACGATGCCGAGCGTCTCGCCCTGGTACAGGTCGAAGGAGACGCCGTCGACGGCCTTGACCGCGCCGATCTGCTTCTTGAACAGGATGCCCTGGGTGAGCGGGAAGTGCTTCACCAGGTTGCGCACCTGAAGGATCGGTTCGCCGCGGTCCACCGGCGCCTCGATCGCGGCGACCGCCTCCGTCTCGGAGTGGACGTCCGCGGTCTCCACCTCGGAGACGTTCGGCGTGGCCTCCTGCGGCTCGTCGGTCTTGCTGAGCTCAGCCATGGATCGTCTCCTTCCAGAAGTGGCACGCCGAGGCGCGGCCGACCAGTTCGCTGCCGTCCTGTTCGGTCACCGGCTGCAGGGCCGGAACGTCCGTACGGCAGATGTCCTGCGCCTTGGTGCAGCGCGGGTTGAAGGCGCAACCGGTGGGGATGCGCAGCAGGTTGGGCGGCAGACCCTTGATCGCGAACAGCTCCTGGCCCTTCTGGTCCAGGCGCGGGATCGAGTCCAGCAGCCCCCGGGTGTACGGGTGCGCCGGGCGCTTGTAGAGCTCGTGCACCGGGGCGCGCTCCACGATCCGGCCCGCGTACATCACGGCGATCTTGTCCGCGACGTCGGCGACGACGCCGAGGTCGTGGGTGATGAGGATCAGACCCATGTTGTACTCGCGCTGCAGTTCCGCGAGCAGGTCCATGACCTGGGCCTGGACCGTCACGTCGAGAGCCGTGGTGGGCTCGTCGGCGATGATCAGGTCCGGCTCCAGCGCCAGCGCCATGGCGATCATGATGCGCTGGCGCATACCGCCCGAGAACTGGTGCGGGTAGTCGTCGACGCGGGCCGCGGCGGCCGGGATCTTCACCCGGTCCATCAGCTCGATCGCCTTGGCCTTGGCCTCCTTCTTGGAGAGGCCCTGGTGCACCCGGAACATCTCGCCGAGCTGGTAGCCGACGGTCAGGACGGGGTTGAGCGAGCTCAGCGCGTCCTGGAAGATCATGGCGATCCGCTGGCCGCGGATGCGCCGGCGTTCCTCGGCGGACATCTTGAGCATGTCCTGGCCGCGGAAGAGGATCTCGCCCTGCGGGATCCGCGCCGGGGGCATGTCCAGGATGCCCATGACGGCCTGCGCGGTCACCGACTTGCCGGAACCGGACTCGCCGAGCACGGCGAGCGTCTCGCCGGCCTTCACGCTGTAGTTGACGCCGTTGACGGCCTTGACGACACCCTCGCGGGTGACGAACTCGACGTGCAGGTCACGCACTTCGAGCAGCGGGGCGTCCCCGCCGTCGCGGGGCGCCGGAACCGGGGCGACTTCTTCGATGGTGGTCACGTACGCCTCCCTCAGCGCGTCTTCGGGTCAAGGGCGTTGCGGACCGCTTCGCCGAGCATGATGAACGCAAGCACCGTGATGGTGAGCATGATCGACGGGTAGAGCATGATCCACTGGGCGACTCGGATCGAGTTGCCGCCGTCGGAGATGTCGTTGCCCCAGGAGACGCCGTTCAGGCCGAGCCCCAGGAAGGACAGCGTGGCCTCGGAGCCGATGTAGACGCCGAGCGAGATGGTCGCGACGACGATCACGGGGGCCATTGTGTTCGGCAGGATGTGCCGGAACAGGATCCGCGTGGTGCTCGCGCCGAGCGCCTTGGCCGCCTGGACGTAGTCGGACTGCTTGGTGGTGATCACCGCGCCGCGCATCACACGGGCCAGCTGGGTCCAGCCGAAGAAGCCCAGGGCGCCGATGACGACCCAGGCCGTGCGCTCCGGGAAGGAGTTGAGGACGACCATGGTGCCCAGCAGGAACGGGATACCGAAGAACACGTCCACGAGCCGGGACAGGATGGAGTCGACGATCCCGCCGAAGTAGCCGGCGATCATGCCGACCAGACCGCCCACGACCGTCACGACGATCGTGGTGCCGAAGCCGACGGCTATGGAGGCCCGGGCGCCGTAGATGAGCCGGGCGTAGACACTGCGGCCCTGCGCGTCGTAGCCCAGCCAGTCGGGCGAGAACACCTTCCCGAGCTGCGGCTTCTGCAGGTAGTGCTTGGACAGGTCGCCGTAGGTCGGGTTGGCGCTGGTGAACCAGCCGGGGAAGAACGTGATCGTCAGCAGCAGCAGGATCAGCACCGCCGAGATGATGAAGATCTTGTTGCGGCGCAGGTCCTGCCAGGCGTCGCCCCACAGGCTGCGGACCTTCTCGGCCTTGACCGGAGCTCCGGCAGGGGCGGCGGTGGCCACGGCGTCCGGTGCGGCGGTGGCGGTGTCGGATTTGGTCATGTCAGGCATAGCGAATCCTCGGGTCAAGGACCGCGTAGAGCAGGTCGACAAGGAGGCTGGCGACGAGGTAGACGAGGACGAGGATGGTCACCAGGCCCACGAGGGTGGTGCCTTCCCGGCGGACGATCGACTGGTAGATCGTGCCACCGATGCCCTGGATGTTGAAGATGCCCTCGGTGACGACCGCACCGCCGAGCAGGGCGCCGATGTCAGTGCCCAGGTAGGTGACGACCGGGATCAGCGAGTTGCGCATGAGGTGGACACCGACCACCCGACGGCGGGGCAGGCCCTTGGCGATGGCCGTGCGGACGTAGTCGGCGCGCATGTTCTCCGCGATCGACGTACGGGTCAGCCGGGACACATAGGCGAGTGACGCCGTGGCCAGCACAATCGCAGGCATCAGCAACTGACCGTAGTTCGTCGGGTCGTTGACGTTCGGTTCCAGCCACTTGAGCTCGTCGGCGAAGATCCACTTGAGGATGAAGCCGAGGACGAAGACCGGGACCGAGATCAGCAGCAGGGTGACCAGCAGGACCGAGGTGTCGGCGGCGCGTCCGGCGCGCAGGCCCGCGAAGACGCCGAGGCCGATGCCGAGGACGAGCTCGATGACGAAGGCGAAGCCGCCCAGCCGCAGGGTGACCGGGAAGGCGTCGCCGAGGACGTCGGTCACGGGCCGGCCGCTGGCGATCTGCGTGCCGAAGTCGGCGTGCAGCAGGATGCCCTTCATGTAGTCGAAGTACTGCACGAAGATGTTCTTATCCAGGCCGTACTCGTGCCTCAGCGCGGCAATCACCTGTGGGCTGCCGCCCTTGTCCCCGAACAGCCCTCGGACGGGGTCACCGGGCAGGGCGTAGACCATGAGGAAGATAAGCAGGGTGGTCCCGAAGAAGACCGGGATCATCTGGAGCAGTCGTCGTGCGACGTAGCGCCCCATCGTGCCTCCATAAAAAAGTCACAGCGGCAGCAGGCGGGCCCTTTCCCCGCGCACCGTCTCGCGATGCGTGTGGAAAGGGCCCCCCGGCCGCTGCCGTGCCCGGGGCGCGGCGTGCGCGCCCCGGGCTACGGGCTGTCTGCGGTTACTTCTTGACCTGGACGCCGGTCAGGATCGGGTCGCCGTCCTGGCCGAACTTGACGCCCGAGACCTTCTCCGAGTAGCCCGCGTTGACCTTGTAGTACCAGAGCGGAATGCTCGGCATGTAGTTGACGAGCTGCTTCTCGACCTCCTGGTACTTCTTCACCGAGTCGTCCAGCGTGGTGGCGCTGTCGGCGGCGGCGATGTCCGCGTCGATCGTCTTGTTGGAGAAGCCGCTCTGGTTGCCGGACGACTTGGTGCCGTACAGGTCACGGAGGAAGTTGGCGTTCACCGGGTAGTCCAGCACCCAGCCCGAGCGGTACAGGGACTTGACCTCCTTCGCGTCACGCGCGTCGAGGTCGGCCTGGAAGTCGGCCTTCGGGTCGGTGGCGCACTTCACACCGGTGGCGTTGGTGATGGAGTTGCAGACCGCCTCCACCCACTCCTTGTGACCGCCGTCGGTGTTGTACTGGATGGTGATCGCGTTGCCGGGAACGCCGCCACCCTCCTTGATGAGCGCCTTGGCCTTGGTCGGGTCGTACTTGGTGACGTCACCCGCGACGTCCGGCTGGTAGCCGAGGACGCCCTTGGCGACCCAGCCGGTGGCCGGCTCACGGGTGCCCTGGAGCACGGTCTTGGTGATGGTGTCGCGGTCGATCGCCATCGACAGGCCCTGGAGGACCTTCGGGTCGATGTCCTTCCACTGCTTGGTGTAGAAGGCGGGGGTGATCATCTGGATGGCGGAGTACGCCTGGTCCACGGCGCGGTCGCCGAGGTCCTGCTTGTAGACCGGCAGGTCCTTCGGGGCGATCTGGGTGATGACGTCGAGGTTGCCGGACTTCAGGTCCTCGTACGCGGTCTCCGGGGTGGAGTAGTTCTTGAAGACCACGCCGCCGTTCTTCGCGGCGTTCGAGCCCTTGTAGCCGGCGTACTTCTTGACCGTGATGGCCTTCTTGTGGTCCCAGCTGACGAACTGGTAGGGGCCGTTGCCGACCGGCTTCTCGCCGGCGGCCTTCGGGTCCTTGTAGAAGGAGTCGGGCAGCGGCGAGAAGGCCTGGTAGCCGAGCTTGTACTCGTAGTACGGGATCGCCGTGGTCAGCTCGATGGTGAAGGTGGTGTCGTCGACGACCTTCAGACCGGAGAGCTCGGTGGCCGTGGCCTTGCCCTTCTCCGGAGCGACCTTGTCGTAGCCCGCGATGTCGGAGAACCAGAAGCTGTTGGTCTGCTTGTTGTCCGGGTTCGCGGCCCAGTTCCAGGCCTTGACGTAGGACTCGGCGGTGACCGGGGTGCCGTCGTGGAACTTCCAGCCCGCCTTCAGCTTGACCGTCCAGGTCTTGCTGTCCGTGGTCTTGATCGAGTCGGCGTTCATGTAGACGATCTTGCCGCTGTCGTCATAGTCGACCAGACCGGTGAACAGCGAGTTGATCACGATGCTGCCGTAGGACTCCATCGTGTTGGCGGGCTGCAGGGGGTTCTGCGGCTCACCCGACTCGACCGTGAACGTGCCGTTCGGGTCGACGGCGGCCTTGCTGTCGCCCTTGCTGTCGTCGTCGCCACCACCACAGGCGGTCGCTCCCAGTGCCACCACCGCGGCTATCGCGACCCACTTGGCACTCCTCGCACCGCGCATGGGTTCCTCCTCAAGAATCCATAGGTTCAGCGCAGGGGCAGCACACGACTCAACACCGTTGCCAGTGCCTGAAAATGATCGGTGCCGCCAGCGCTCGCGAGCCTGCGCCGCCTGTCGGCGCGTGACCCGTCCATCCGAGCTCTACGCGCCTAACTATCTGCCATGAGCGAAGGCCGAACCACACCACCGAGGTCTCGGTTCGATCACACCTTGCGGCTACTTCTTCCAAAATCCGGACAAAGGGATAGAGGGAAGATCCCTGCGAAACGGACTTGTTACACATCTATCGACGATGAGTGTCCGCATTCCGGACGCGAGGGAGAGAAAAATCAGTTGCGGCTACCGTGGCCGCTGTGCAAGGGGGTCGACTCGTCATGTCCGCCGCCAACGACCTTTGGCCGTACGGTCGTTCGGTCGTTCGTCGACACCGCACCCGCAGGCGCACAATGCGCACTCACCCGAGGCTAGTACCGAACGGCCCCCGGTGGGCGGTTCCGGGCGGGATCAAAGGGTTATCCCTATGTCCTCGCCGAGTAAAAACTGTGTTCACGCGCCTGCTTGTCCAGTGACTCCGCGTGAACGAAGTGAGCCAGGCCCCGCCACGCGGGACCTGGCTCTCCTCACTTCGGGACCCGTCAGCCGTGCTTGGCGCGGCTCGCGGCGCGGGCGCGCTCGCGGGCGTCCAGGTTCACCTTGCGGATGCGGACGGCCTCCGGGGTCACCTCGACGCACTCGTCGTCACGGCAGAACTCCAGCGACTGCTCCAGCGACAGCTTGCGCGGCGGGACGATCGACTCGGCCACGTCGGCGGTCGAGGACCGCATGTTGGTGAGCTTCTTCTCCTTGGTGATGTTGACGTCCATGTCGTCGGAGCGGGAGTTCTCGCCGACGATCATGCCCTCGTACACCTCGGTGCCGGGCTCGGTGAACAGCACACCGCGCTCCTGGAGGTTCGTCATCGCGAAGGCGGTGACGGCACCGGCGCGGTCGGCGACCAGGGAGCCGTTGTTGCGGGTCTGCAGGGCGCCGAACCAGGGCTCGTGGCCCTCGTGGATGGAGTGCCCGATGCCCGTGCCGCGGGTCTGGGTCAGGAACTCGGTCCGGAAGCCGATGAGACCGCGCGAGGGCACCACGAACTCCATGCGCACCCAGCCGGAGCCGTGGTTGGACATGTTGTCCATCCGGCCCTTGCGGACACCCATCAGCTGGGTGACGGCGCCCATGTGCTCCTCGGGCACGTCGATCGTCATGCGCTCGACCGGCTCGTAGACCTTGCCGTCGACGTCCTTGGTGACGACCTGGGGCTTGCCGATGGTGAGCTCGAAGCCCTCACGGCGCATCTGCTCGACCAGGATGGCCAGCGCCAGCTCACCGCGGCCCTGCACCTCCCAGGCGTCGGGGCGCTCGGTGTCCAGGACGCGGAGGCTGACGTTACCGACCAGCTCGCGGTCCAGACGGTCCTTCACCTGACGGGCGGTGACCTTGCGGTCCTTGACGGCCGCCTTGTTGTCGGCGCCCTTGCCGGTGCCGCCGCGGCCGACCAGCGGGGAGGTGTTGGTGCCGATGACCATGGAGATCGCGGGCTCGTCGACCGTGATGAGCGGCAGCGGGACCGGGTTCTCGGTGTCGGCGAGGGTCTCGCCGATCATGATGTCCGGGATACCGGCGACGGCGCAGATGTCACCCGGGCCGGCCTTCTCGGCGGGCCTGCGGGTGAGCGCCTCGGTCATCATCAGCTCGGAGATGCGCACGTTGGTGACGGAGCCGTCGCGCTTCATCCAGGCGACGGTCTGCCCCTTCTTCAGCTCGCCCTGGTGGACGCGGAGCAGCGCGATACGGCCGAGGAAGTTGTCGGCGTCCAGGTTGGTGACGTGCGCCTGGAGCGGGGCTTCCGCGTCGTAGGTCGGGGCCGGGATGTGCTGCAGGATCGTGGAGAAGAAGGGCTCCAGGCTGGTGGAGTCCTCCGGCACGGTCCCGTCGGCCGGCTTGGTCAGCGAGGCGATGCCGTCGCGGCCGCAGGCGTAGACGATCGGGAACTCGATCTGCTCCTCGTCGGCGTCCAGGTCGAGGAAGAGGTCGTAGGTCTCGTTGACGACCTCGTCGATCCGGGCGTCGGGCCGGTCCGTCTTGTTGATGCAGAGGATGATCGGCAGCCGGGCCTGGAGGGCCTTGCGCAGCACGAAGCGGGTCTGCGGGAGCGGGCCCTCGGAGGCGTCCACCAGCAGCACGACACCGTCGACCATCGACAGACCGCGCTCGACCTCGCCGCCGAAGTCGGCGTGGCCGGGGGTGTCGATGATGTTGATCGTGATCGGGTCCCCGCCGTCCTTGGGGTGGTACTTCACCGCCGTGTTCTTGGCGAGGATCGTGATGCCCTTCTCACGCTCCAGGTCGTTCGAGTCCATCATGCGGTCGTCGACGGAGTCGAGCTGGTGGGCGGCGAAGGCGCCGGCCTGCTTCAGCATGCCGTCGACGATGGTCGTCTTGCCGTGGTCGACGTGGGCGACGATGGCTACGTTGCGAATGTCGTGGCGCGTGGCCATAAAGCGGCGTTCTCCCGGAGTGTGAGGACCGGCCCTGCTGCGTACGTCTGTGTTACGCGGGCCCTGCCGGGCTTGACACGCCACGGCCTCACCCCATGGTACGTGGCCGAGCGGGGAGCGGCCCCCGCAGGGCGCCGACGCACCCCGCTCGGCCGGGTCCCCCACGCGGCTCAGGCACCCTTCGTGGCGGCCGAACCCGGGTCGCAGACCAGCAGGGCGGCGGACCGGGCGAGGGCCGTGTCACCAGGGTCGCCGTCGATGGAGTGGTCGCAGTCGATGATCCCGGAGCCGTCGATCTTCCAGCCCACCGCGTGGCCGAGCACGTCCGTGCCGTCCGCGCAGGAGTAGCGGAAGTCACCCGCCACCTCGACCGTGTAGGCGTACTGGACGAAGCGGCCGGCGCCGTCGACCGCGTTCGTGCCGCCCGGGTTGAGGTCGGGCGCCTTCCGGTTCACGTCGGCGAAGGCGTCCTTCGAGTCGTCCTCGGCGGCCGTGGCGGCGTCGGACTGGATCAGACCGGTCTTCTTGCCCAACGAGAACAGCACCTCGGCAAAGGACAGGGCCGGGCCCGAGGCCTCGACCGACTGGTGCGGGGTGTACACCCGGGTCAGCCGGTACGTCAGCCTGCCGCCGCCCTTGCCGAGCCGCTCCGGCTCGGTGATCCCCGTGAGCCGCTTCGTCTGTCCGATGCCGGTCCAGGTGTACGTGCCGTTCGTGCACGCCCGCTTCCCGGTCGCCGGGCTCGCCGACGCCACCTTGGCGCCGGAGGTCGCCTTGCCCCCGCCGTCGTCGTCCGGTCCCCCGGTGCAGGCCGTCAGGCCCGCCGCCAGCGCCACCGCGGCCACCCCCGCGGCCCAGGACCGCCCCGTGATTCCCCTCATGTACCGCTCCCCCGTCGTGTGCCTGCCGCCTCATCGTGCGGTCACGGAGGCGGCCGCGGCAAGCGTCGGAGCGATCATCCGATCATGCTGTGACCAGCTTGTTTCACTCGCTCGACGACGGGCTCGGGGGCAGCTGGCTGCCCTTCTTCAGAAAGCCCATGTCCTCGTAGACGGGGGTCTGGAAGCCGAAGGAGCCGGCGTTGACGACGTTCTTCCTGACGGCCGTGAGCTGGGGGCGCTGATAGAGGGGGATCGAGGCGGCCGCCGCCCAGATGCGGGAGTCGGCCTTGCGGATCAGTGAGCGCTCCTCGTCGGCGTCCAGGGTGGTGATGGCCTGGTCGAAGAGCTGGTCGACCTGGTCGGTGCCGACGCGGGTGTAGTTCTGCTCGACGCTGAGCGAGCCGTCGGCGGCCGGTACCGGCTTGGCGTAGATCGGGCGGGCGTCGGTGGCCGGGAACGCGGTCGCGGGCCAGGAGTAGAGGGCGAGGTCGTACTGGCCGGAGGCGATGTGGTCCTTGAAGTAGCTCTCGTCCGTGACCTTGACGGTCTCCGTGCTGATGCCGACCTTCTGCAGCATGCGTGTGATCCGTGCGGCGACCGTGCGCAGCGGCTCCGAGCCCGGCCCGGACGGCAGCACGAACCGCAGCGACAACGCCTTGCCGTCCTTGGCCAGCGCCCCGGCGGCGGCACCGGCCGGAGCCCTGGTGCCCTTGGGGGCGTAGGCGCCGGGGGCACCGCCCTGGCGCCGGTGCCGGTACTGCGTACCCTCCTGCGCGAGCTGCCGCCCCGAGTCCTCGCCCTTCTTCCCGTCCGACTCCGCCGCCGTCCGCCCGTCCGACTCCGCCCGCCTCTTCCCGTCCGACCCCGCCGCCGTCCGCCCGTCCGACCCCGCCGCCGTCCGCCCGTCCGACCCCGCCCGCCTCTTCCCGTCCGACCCCGCCGCCGTCCGCCCGTCCGACTCCGCCCGCCTCTTCCCGTCCGACCCCGCCGCTGTCCGCCCGTCCGACCCCGCCGCCGTCCGCCCGTCCGACTCCGCCCGCTTCCCGTCCGCCCCCCTCGCCGTCTTCTCTTCCGACTCCCTCGCCGTCTTCCCGTCCGCCCCCCTCGCCGTCTTCTCTCCCGCCCCCGCCCGCGCCTTGTCGTCCTCCCCCTCCCCCACGATGTACGCGCCGTCGGAGCCGCCTTCCGACTCCGTCTCGCCGTCCGCGTTCTTCTCTCCCTCGGCCTCGGACTTCCGTCCCTTCGATCCGGCCGCCTTCTCGCCCTTCTTCTCCTCGACGGGCCCTCCGGCCACCCACCCGGCGTCCGCGAGCAGCGCCTGTGCCTCGGCCGTGTCCTGGCCGCCGAGGGCGCCGCTGTTGTCGGCGTACGCCTCCTGGCCGGACAGGGCGAGGTGGCTGCCGACCGGTACCGCGGGCAGGCCCAGCGGCTTGAGCACCAGCTCGGCCAGTTCCTTGCGGTCCAGGGCCCGGGCCACGGCCCGCCGTACCCGCTCGTCGGCCAGCGGTCCGTCCGCGCCGTTGAGCGCCAGCTGGGTGTACGCCGGTTCCAGGGAGCGCCGTACCTCGAAGTCGCGCAGTGCCTTCTGCTGCTTCTCCCACCTGGCGATCGCCTTGCGCAGCTTCTTGCGGGCGCGGGTCTCGTGCCGTGCCGTCTCCTGGTCGGAGCCGTGCGCGAGGGCCCAGGAGCGCAGGGCCTTCGCGGCGGTGCGTCCGGCGCCGGGTCCGGACAGCGGTCCGGCCGCCGATCCGTTCGCGGCGCCGTCGATGCGCTGCGCGTCGGTGGGGTCGATCTCGGCCAGTTCGATCTTCCCGGCGGCCAGCGCGGCGGCCCGGTCCTCGCGGGGCACGGCCTGCAGCACGAGCTCGGAGAGCTTCGCCGGCTCCCCCCACCAGCGCGGGTTGCGGGCGAGCCGTACCTGCCCGTTCTTGCGGTCGACCTCCTTCACCAGGAACGGACCGGCGGTCACCTTCAGCGTGCGCCGCGCCCCGTCGTTGAACGAGGTGGGCGTGCCCATGACCTCCTTGGGGTACAGCGGCGAGAACAGCGACTGCCAGTCGGAGTAGGGCCGCTCGAAGGTGACCCGGACCTCCAGGTCGTTGTCGCCGCGCTCGATCTTCTCGATGCGGTCGTAGCCCGCGTTGCGCGCGGTCCAGTAGGCGCTGTCCTTGCCGGACAGGGCGCGCCACTGCGCGGCGAAGTCGGCGGCGCCGATCTCCCGGCCGTCGCTCCACACCGCCTGCTGGTTCAGCTTGTACAGCACGACCTGCTTGGGCTCGGTGTCGACGACCTTCGCGGACTCCAGATAGTCGGCGTTGCGCCGGGCCCGCCCGTTGACGTCGAGCCGGTACATCGACGGCAGGACGGCCTGGGCGACCCGGGTGGTCGCGGCGTCGGCGTCCGACTGGAAGGTGTTGAAGGTCTCCGGCACCGCGTCCACCGCCCAGTGGAGCGTGCCCCCGTCGGCGACCAGGGCGCGGGCGGCCGGGGCGATGTCCTGGTGGGCCAGCGGCTTGCCCGCCTCGTCGTCGGAGCCGCAGCCGCTCAACAGGGTCACCGTGAGGGCGCCCGCGGCGAGAAAGGCGACCGAGCGCATGACCGAGCGCAGCCCGACGCCGTCGTAGGGCATCGACATCTTTGGCACCTCTGATCATATTTGGGGGTATTTTGGACTTTGATCAGATCTACAGCCCACTGAAGCCACTGAAGAGGAAAGGGTTCGCCTGCCGAGGGCGACACGGCGGCCGGGGCGCCCAACCCCACCCGGAGGGAGCAACGCGCCCCCTCCGTGTCCGCCAATCGCTGCACACGCCTTCACACCGACCGGTGTGACGCGCAACACTCGCAGGCGCATGAACGTTGCCGTCCAGGGCACAGCCCACGGAAGCGAGGTCACGTCATGTCCGTGCACGACGACCTGACTACGGTCCAGCGCTGCCTCGACGACCTCTCACGGTCCGTCGGTCGTCTGGAGCAGCAGCTCGGCAGCGGCGGCCTGGAGATGCGCCGCGTCCGCACCGACGCCGATCACCTGAGGGAGAGCGTCGCGCTGCTGCGCGAGGCCGCCTCGGGTCCGACGGCGCCCAAGAAGCCCCAGCTCGTCACGATCCCCGACACGCCGTACGACGATTCCCTGTGGATCGACACGGACGACGAGGGACTCGGCGCCCGGGACCGACACGCCCCCTGAGAACCCGAGAACCCGGAACCCACACCGACCGGAGTCCTGCATTGGCCACTGGTACGGAACCCCCATCAACCGAATCCCATCCCCCGGGCGGCGTACGCGGCGCGGGCCGCGCCGCGATCGCCGCCCCTCATCTGCGGACCGACCGCTGGTGGCTGGCCCCCGCCGTCACCGCCGCCGGTCTGCTGGCGTTCATCGCCTACTCGACCTGGCGGGCCTTCGCGAACGCCGACTACTACGCGGCGCCGTACGTCTCGCCGTTCTACTCGCCCTGCCTGGCGGAGAACTGCCGGCCCATGCACGCCGGCCCCAACGCGGAGATCTTCGGCGGCTGGTGGGGCATCTCCCCCGCGATCATCATCCTGATCTTCCCGCTCGGCTTCCGCCTGACCTGCTACTACTACCGCAAGGCCTACTACCGGGGCTTCTGGGCCTCGCCCCCGGCCTGCGCGGTGGCCGAGCCGCACAAGAAGTACACCGGTGAGACCCGCTTCCCGCTGATCCTGCAGAACATCCACCGGTACTTCTTCTACGCCGCGATCGTCGTCGCCGGGATCCTGACCTACGACACCGTGCTCGCCTTCCGCGACGAGCACTACGCCTGGGGCCACATGGGCCTGGGCACCCTGGTGTTCCTGGTCAACATCACGCTCATCTGGGCGTACACGCTCTCCTGCCACTCCTGCCGGCACATCGTCGGCGGCAAGCTGAAGCACTTCTCCCGGCATCCCGTGCGCTACAGGGCATGGCAGTTCGTCGGCAGGCTCAACGCCCGGCACATGCTGCTCGCCTGGGCGTCGCTCGTGAGCGTGGCGCTCGCCGACTTCTACGTGTACCTGGTCGCTTCCGGTGCTTTCGACGATCCGAGGTTTTTCTGATGTCCGTGGTGGAGCGGCAGGAATGGGACGTCGTCGTGGTCGGTGCCGGGGGCGCCGGTCTGCGCGCGGCCATCGAGGCCCGGGAGCGCGGCGCCCGCACGGCCGTGATCTGCAAGTCGCTGTTCGGCAAGGCGCACACCGTGATGGCCGAGGGCGGCATCGCGGCGGCGATGGCCAACGTCAACGAGCACGACAACTGGCAGGTCCACTTCCGCGACACCATGCGCGGCGGCAAGTTCCTCAACCAGTGGCGGATGGCCGAGCTGCACGCGCAGGAGGCCCCGGACCGGGTGTGGGAGCTGGAGACCTGGGGCGCGCTGTTCGACCGTACGAAGGACGGCCGGATCTCCCAGCGCAACTTCGGCGGCCACGAGTACCCGCGCCTGGCGCACGTCGGCGACCGCACCGGCCTGGAGCTGATCCGCACGCTCCAGCAGAAGATCGTCGCGCTCCAGCAGGAGGACCACCGCGAGACGGGCGACTACGAGTCCCGGCTGAAGGTCTTCCAGGAGTGCACGGTCACGCGCGTCCTGAAGGACGGTTCACGCGTGAGTGGTGTCTTCGCCTACGAACGCGAGACCGGCCGCTTCTTCGTCCTGGAAGCCCCCGCCGTGGTGATCGCGACCGGCGGTATCGGCAAGTCCTTCAAGGTCACGTCGAACTCGTGGGAGTACACGGGCGACGGCCACGCGCTGGCGCTGCTCGCGGGCGCGCCCCTGCTCAACATGGAGTTCGTGCAGTTCCACCCGACGGGCATGGTCTGGCCGCCGTCGGTGAAGGGGATCCTGGTCACCGAGTCCGTGCGCGGTGACGGCGGGGTGCTGCGCAACTCCGACGGCAAACGCTTCATGTTCGACTACGTCCCCGACGTCTTCAAGGAGAAGTACGCCGAGTCGGAGGAGGAGGGCGACCGCTGGTACGAGGACCCGGACAACAACCGGCGGCCCCCTGAGCTGCTCCCGCGCGACGAGGTGGCCCGCGCGATCAACTCCGAGGTGAAGGCGGGCCGGGGCTCCCCGCACGGCGGGGTCTTCCTGGACGTGTCGACGCGGATGCCCGCCGAGGTCATCAAGCGTCGGCTGCCGTCCATGTACCACCAGTTCAAGGAGCTGGCCGACGTCGACATCACGGCGGAGGCGATGGAGGTCGGGCCCACCTGCCACTACGTGATGGGCGGCATCGCGGTCGACTCCGACACGGCGGCGGCGCGCGGGGTGCCGGGACTGTTCGCGGCCGGTGAGGTGGCGGGCGGTATGCACGGCTCGAACCGCCTCGGCGGGAACTCGCTGTCCGACCTGCTGGTCTTCGGTCGCCGGGCCGGGCTGCACGCGGCCGAGTACGCGGCGGGCCTGGCGTTCGGGCGACCGCCCGTGGACGACGTACAGGTGGACGCGGCGGCGGCGGAGGCCCTGCGCCCCTTCTCGGCCGAGGCGGAGACCGGGGACGCGGAGCCGGCCGGCCCCGCGGAGAACCCGTACACCCTCCACCAGGAGCTCCAGCAGACCATGAACGACCTGGTCGGCATCATCCGCCGCGAGGGCGAGATGGAGCAGGCCCTGCGCAAGCTGGCCGAGCTTCGGGTACGGGCCCGGCGGGCCGGCGTCGAGGGCCACCGGCAGTTCAACCCCGGCTGGCACCTGGCTCTCGATCTGCGGAACATGCTGCTGGTCAGCGAGTGCGTGGCGCGGGCCGCGCTGGAGCGCACCGAGTCGCGCGGCGGCCACACCCGCGAGGACCACCCGACGATGGAGCGGAAGTGGCGCAACGCCAACCTGCTCTGCCGGCTCGCCGACCCGACGGGCGGACTCGCGGCCACCGACCCCGAGCGCGGCCAGATCCACCTCGTACGGGAGAACACCGACCCCATCCGCCCGGACCTGCTCGCCCTCTTCGAGAAGGAGGAGCTGGTCAAGTACCTCGCCGAAGAGGAGCTGTACGAGTGAGCAGCTACGAGGCCCGCTTCAAGGTGTGGCGGGGCGACACGCAGGGCGGCGGGCTGGAGGACTTCGCGGTCGAGGTGAACGACGGCGAGGTCGTCCTCGACATCATCCACCGCCTCCAGGCCACCCAGGCGCCCGATCTGGCCGTCCGCTGGAACTGCAAGGCGGGCAAGTGCGGTTCCTGCTCGGCGGAGATCAACGGGCGGCCGCGGCTGCTGTGCATGACGCGGATGTCCGTGTTCGACCGGACCGAGACGATCACCGTGACGCCGTTGCGTGCCTTCCCGGTCGTACGGGACCTGGTCACGGACGTCGGCTTCAACTACCAGAAGGCCAGGGAGGTTCCGGCGTTCGTGCCGCCCGAGGGCGTCGGTCCGGGCGAGTACCGGATGTTCCAGGAGGACGTGGACCGTCCGCAGGAGTTCCGCAAGTGCATCGAGTGCTTCCTGTGCCAGGACACCTGTCATGTGGTGCGCGACCACGAGGAGAACAAGACGGCGTTCGCCGGTCCGCGGTTCCTGATGCGGGTGGCCGAGCTGGACATGCATCCGCTGGACGCGGCCGAGGAGTCCGGCCTGGACCGGGGGCGCACGGCCCAGGACGACCACGGCCTCGGCTACTGCAACATCACCAAGTGCTGCACGGAGGTCTGCCCCGAGGGCATCAGGATCACGGACAACGCGCTGATCCCGCTGAAGGAGCGGGCGGTCGACCGCAAGTACGACCCGCTGGTGTGGCTGGGGTCGAGGATCAGGAGGCGGAGTTCGTAGGCGGAACGGGCGTGCGGCCGTGGCGCTGGGCGAGCAGTTGGAGGGCGAGCCCCCCGAAGTTCACGGCAATGCCGAGGAACGGAAGGTAGGGATGCCGGGTCGGCACGCCGCCCAGCGGGCCGAGGAACAGGAAGAAGGCCGTACCGAAGGCGATCAGCAGCAGGCCCGCGCCCCACAGCTTCGGCCGCAGGATCCGCTCCCGCCCGAGAGGCAGCGTCCAGCCTGTCGTGACGGCCACGACGCCCGCCGCCGCCACGGCCGTGGTGACGGCCACGGCGATACTCACCGCTATCCAGTGCATGGCGCTCATGGTCCCAAGATCTCCGGCACCCGCAAGAGATTTGACTCGGCGATGCCCCGCATCGGACCAGGCCTTGGGAAAGGTGACCGGGACGATCTCACCGGACCCACCCCTTTTCGTACGACGCCCAGTCGGTCTCCGTCGCCGTGAAGTCCACGTACGCCGCGACACCGAAGTTCTCGCGGTCGGCGTCGGTGCGGGACAGCCCGAGCCGTACGCCCCGTACGGCGGCGGCGACCGTCTCGGCGTGCGCCCAGTGCCCGAAACGGTTCTCCTTGTAGAACGGCAGCCCCATCAGCAGGTCGGTGCCGGGCGGGGTGACCTCCAGGGCGAGGGAGGTCTGCTGGGCGACATAGCCGCCGTAGGTGCTCTCCAGCGGCTGCATGGTGTCGTACGACATCACGGCGATCTGGTCGACGCGACGGGCCACCTGGCCGAAGAACCGCTGCGACCACCACTTGGGGTGGCCGGTGGTCGTGCCCCAGAAGGAGTGGAAGCCGGGAACGGGGTCGATCTGGTGGGCGGCGACGGAGAGTCGGGCGCCGCGCGAGCGGGTGACCTCGTGCAGGGTGTCGAGCAGGGCGAGGTAGTTCCGGTCGCCGGAGTGGAGGGGCTCCAGGTCGAAGTGGGCGCCCTCGAAGCCGACGGCGAGGATCTCGCGGGTCGACCGCACGACGGCGGCACGGGTCGCCGCCCGCTCCAGCCGCATCCCGTTCGGGCTCTCACTGGCGAGCCTGTCCCCCAGCCAGGCCTGGACCCGGATGCCGGGTGCCTCCCGGTGCACGGCGGCGATGAACCATTTCGCCCGCGGGTAGGCCGACGCGGGCAGCGTCCCGTCGTGTTCGAGAGGACCTGCGTGGACGTACAGATCGCGCATCCCGGTGTCCCGCAGCCGGTCGGCGAGCGCCTTGACGTCGGCGTCGTCCTTCCGCCCGTCGACCCAGGCGTGGCCCAGCCAGATGGCGTCCCTGTTCCGGGTACGGGTGCCGTCGGCGGGGTCGCCCAGGTAGTTGACGCCGAGGGCGATCTGGGAGGCGAGGATCGGGGTGAGGAGGAGAAGGACGAGGGCGAGGGCGAGACGGCGCCATCGTCGGCGGCGGGGCCGAGCGGGCCGCGGATCCCGCTGAGCCGGAGCGTCGGCTCCCGGCTCGCCTTCTCGCCGTGTTCCCTGCTGGGCTCCCTGCTGGGCTCCCTGCTCAGCCTCGGGATCCGGCTCCGCCCCCGCGTCCACGTCCGCGATCTTGCCGTTCTCCATCCCCGTTCCCCCTTCAGTGATGCCCTGCCCCAGCACCCCCGCCTCGGACGCATCCCGCTCGCGTCGCCGCATTCGCGGCCATACGCTCCGAAATGTGACGTCATCCATGTATCGGGGCCGGCCGCGGCGTGCCAGGTCGCACATATCCGTGCGGGTGACGCATGCCCTGGTGGGTGGTGCGGCCGGGGTGGTGTGGCTGGTGTTGCCTGCGATGACGTCCGTGAGCGACGCGCCGGTTGCGATCACGGCGCCCGCGCCCGCCGCGAGCGCCGCCGTGGCCCAGGAGGACGGGACCTCCGCGGCGGACCTGGTGCTGCCGCTGGTGGCGGTCGGCGCGGTGGGCGCGGTCGCCGGGTACGGGTACATACGCCGGGTGCGGCGGGCCCGCGAGCGGACGACGCCCGGAGGGGTGAGCGGCCCTCCGGCCGCGAGTGCGGCGCCGCCCCTCGCCGGACCGGACGCGGCGGCCTGCGAGGCGCTCGTCCACGCCGACGACCGGCTCCGCGCGGCCCGCGCCGAACTGGGCTTCGCGCGGGGACTCCTCGGGCCGCAGGCCGTCGTCCCGTTCGAGCGGGCGCTGCGCGACGCGGAGGGCGAACTGGCCGCCGCCTTCCGGATGCGGCAGCGGTACGACGAGGGCGTACCGGAGGAGGAAGCGGCCCGGCGGCACGCGCTCGCGGGGATGGTCGGGCGCTGCGAGGAGGCCGGGCGACGGCTGGACTCCGTGGCCGCCGACTTCGCGGAACTGCGGGACCCGGTGGGGACCCTGCCCTTCGCGGAGGCGCGCTTCCGGGAGCTGGCGGGCCGTACCGGCGTGGCTCAGGCCCTCCTCGCCGACCTCGCACGGCGCTACGCGCCCACCGCGACCACCTCCGTCGCCGGCAACGTCGAACAGGCCAAGGACCGGCTGCTGTTCGCCACCGCCCGGCTCAACCTGGCCCGCCAGGCGATCGATTCCGGCCAACCCGAGAACGCGGCCCGGCAGCTGCGCGCCGCCGAGGCCGCCGTGGCCCAGGCGTCCGTCTTCGTCGAGGGCGTCGGCCGCGTGGCCGCCGAACTGCGGGACGCCGAGGAGACGGTGCCGGCCGCGCTCACGGGCGCCGAGGCGGAACTTGCGACGATACGGCGGCACACGTTCCGGCGGGACGAGCCGCACCCCCGGCTCCTCAACGCCGACGCCGTCCTGGCCTCCGTACGCCAGGAGTTGACGTCGAAGCAGCCGTACGACCCGCTGGGCGTCCTGCGCCGGATCGTGCGGGCGACCGCGCCTCTCGCCTCGGGGCGGGCCGGAGTGCTGCCGGTCGCCGCGCTGTCCGTCGCCCGCGCCGCGACGGCGTCCGCGGACGACTTCGTCACGACGCACCGGGGCGCGGTGGGCGCCACGGCCCGCACCCGGCTCGCGGAGGCGCAACGGCTCCTCGCGACCGGGACCTCGGCCGACACCGAACACGCCGACGAACTCGCCCTGGAGGCACGGCAACTGGCCGAGCAGGACGTACGACTGCACGGGAACCCGGTGGGGCCCCGGCCCGCGACCGCCGACGCGGACGGGACCGTCGGTGCGGTCATCGGGGGGATCCTCCCGGGCGACGCCTCCGACGGCGGGCCCCCGCCCGGGGGATTCAGCGACTCCTGAGTCCAAGTGGGCTGAAATCGATCCCAGTTGTGGCGGATCGGTGACGATTCCAAGGCTCCGTCAATACCCTTTTGTATGATGATCCGATCTTGTCGTGAGTAATTCCGGCGGGACGAGACGGACACACGGGGGTGTGCGGGCATGATCAAGCCGGAGGAAATTCCTCAGTTCACCGGGAATCTGTTCCAACTGGAGCTGGATCACGCCGCGTTGAAGAAGGACGCGGGGAACGTCCGGACCACCGGCAGTGATGTGCACTCCCAGTTCCAGGGCCTGTCGGCGTTCTACCACGCGCCGGAGGCGGAGCAGCTGTTCGCGACGACGAAGCCGGTGCAGGACCGCGCGGACGATTTCGCGACGGACCTGGAGACGGTGTCCTCGGCGCTGTCCTCGTACGCCACCGAGATCCGTCCCCTCGTGTCGAAGCTGCTGGAGCTGAAGACGAAGGCGACGACGTTCGTGGCCTCGGTCAAGGACGACGACGAGTGGGAGTACGACGAGGACAAGGTCGACGAGCACAACCGGATCCGGGACGACATCACCGCCACCGTCGCGGCGTTCTGGGCGGCCGAGCGGACCTGCCACAACAAGATCACCGGGATCTGGGGCGGAACCCAGATGGTGGCCGGGGACGGCTCCGAGCGCACGGACCAGTACGGCTTCAACGCCGAGGACATGAAGAACGCGAAACTCCCCTGGGGTGACCCGGTGGAGGAGAAGCACCACTGGTACGAGGTCGGCCACTGGGTGAAGTCCTTCGTCTGGGACGGCCTGATCGTGGACGGCATCTGGGGCACCATCAAGGGCCTGGGCACGCTGGTCGGCTTCGGCGGCTGGGACGCGATGGGCCAGGCATGGAAGGGCCTGGCGCAGCTCGCGACCGGTCTGGTCATCTCCTCGATTCCGGGCGTGGGCACGGCGTTCTGGCTCCTGCCCGACGACAAGCTGCCCTCCTGGATCCGCGATTCGCGCACGGCGATGAAGGAGACCGGCAAGGCGCTGGTGGCGTGGGACGAGTGGGGCAAGAACCCCGGCCGCGCGGCCGGAGCGGTCACCTTCAACGTCCTGACCACCGTCTTCACCGGCGGCGCGGGCGGCGCGGCGGCGGGGGCCGGCAAGGCGGGCGCGGTGGCGAAGGTGCTGTCGGTGGCCGGCAAGGCGGGCAAGGTCATCGACCCGATGACCTACATCGCCAAGGGCGCGGGCGCCGGCCTGTCGAAGATCGGCGACATCACCAAGGCCCTCAAGGGCGTCGGGAACATCGAGATCCCGAAACTCCCGGAGAACGTGATCGAACTCCCGGAGGGCTCGGTCAAGCTCCCGGACGGCACGTTCCACCTGCCCGAGGGCGCGGCGATCCCGGAGGGCGCGACCAAGCTCCCCGACGGAAACTTCAAGCTGCCCGACCACACTCCCGCCCTGCCGGAGGGCTCGGTCAAGCTGCCCACGGACGCGGGCGCCCCGGCGCGCTACTACGACCCGCAGGGCAACCTCCTCGACGAGAACGGCTCCGTCATCAAGGAGGCCGCGGACGGCCCCGGCGACATCGTCGACCAGCCCGCCCCCCACACCCCCGCCTCCGGCGCGGACACCCCTCGCGTCGACTCCCAGGTCAAGGAACCGGCCCTGGTCGGCGCGGGCACCCACACCGCTGACAACGCCGCCCAGCACATCAACCTGGGCAACAGCCTCGACACCGACCTCGGCGACGTCGGCCGCGCAACCGACAACGCGACCACCACCCCGGTGGTCCACGCCGGCGACCACCTCCCCGGCGGCACCGCGGACCACCTCCCCGGCGGCGGAGTCGGCGACAACCTGCCGCGGAACAGCGTCGACACGCACACCCCGGTAGGCACCGGGGACAACGCGGTGCCGGGCACGTCGACGGGCGGCCACGCGCCCGGTGGTCACGCCACCGACACCGGCACACCGGGACACGCCGGCCACGACCTCCCGGGCAGCGGCGGCCACGACCTCCCCGGCCACGGCCCCGAGACGCCTCCCGGAGGCGGCCTGGACGATCTGGGCGGACTCGGCGACGACGCGGCCTCCGGCGCCGACGACGCCGCCCGGAGCGCGGACGACGCGGGCCATCACGCGGACGAGGCAGCACGGCACCGCGAGGAGTACGAGGCCGCCCGCGAGAAGCCGGCCGACGAGAGGACACCGGCGGAGCGGGCCGCCATCACCCGCGAGCACGTCCGGCTGGCCAACGAGGATCCGGTGTGGCGCGCGGAGCACTACGACAAGTGGGGCCCCGGCTACCGCAACGACGCCAATGCGATGGTCGACGGGCAACTCCTGCCGAAGCTGGTCGAGAAGCCGGGCGGCGGTTGGATGGCTGCCGACGACCTGCCGTACGCGAACCCGGAGAGGTTCCACTCCACTCCCCTGGACAGGGGTCGCGCCACGGTCCCCCCGGAGCATCTGGGTCACCTCGACGACGTTTCGGCCAAGCGCCTGGCAGGCATGGAACTGACCAACGCCGAGCGGGCCTACGAGGCCAATCCGACCGACGAGACCGCGAAGGCGCTCGCCGACGCGCAGGACCACTTCAACCAGACGGTCGGCGAGGGCGTCTCCAACAACAGCAAGCTCGGCGAGGCCCTCGGCGAGGAGGCCGCACGCCGACACATGCTGCTGCAGGAGGAGTTCAAGGGATCCCACGAGATCACCGACCTCCCCGAGACGCCCAACGGCTCCAAGAGGTTCGATCAGCTGTGGCGTGACAAGGACGGCAACCTGATCATCGTCGAGGCGAAGGGGCCCAACGCACGGCTCGACTGGCGCCAGGGCAATGGTGCGCAGGACAGCGGCACCATGGTGAAACAGGGAACCATCGAATACGTCCGCACCATCCTGGCCGACATGCAGGCTCGGGGCGCCTTCTCACCCAACGACGCCAAGTACGCCAGGGAGATCCGCAAGGCCATCAAGAACCAGACGCTGCAGTACGTCCTGGTCCAGGCCACCGAGAACACCGGTAAGTATGCTGGAGCCGAGCTCAAGCATTTCAAGCTTTTCTAAGGAGAAACGCGTTGGTCTCGATCATTCCCCGCAGCCCCTATCCCACGGAGAACGCGGAAGAAGGCCTCGCCGTGCTCCAGGAGAACGCGCAGGAACTGATCGACGATCTGGAGGCGGACTCGACCGATCTGGGTGACGCCCTGAGCACCTCGCTCATCCTGGCCGAGTCGCGCTTGCTGCTGGACCCCAGGGCATCGATCTTCCCCACCTGGGACGCGTGGGTGAACGCCATGCAGGTCGGCTCGGCCGTGTTCGCCGCCGCGACCACGACCGAGGACCATGTGCAGTGCCGTATCGCGCACAAGGACCGCACGCTGCAGGCCACGGGCCCCCAGTGGTACGTGACCCCGGGCAGCTGGCTCAGTGCCTTCTATCTGGCCGTGGTGTGCCGCGAGCGGGACAGGATCACCGCCCTGTGCCAGGTGCCCCTCTCCCTCCTGCGGGAGAACGGTTCGCATTTCGAGCCGTACCACTACGCCTGGGTCGAAGCCCTCCAGGCCTACTGGCTCGGCAGCCCCGACCTCGTCTCGAAGCTGGTGGCCGCGGTCGATGCCACCGACCCGGAGATCGTCTCCGACCCGGAGACGGTGGGCAAGCTGCTGTACCCGCCGATGGAGGTGCTCCACCGCCTGATCCGCGAGGACGAGGCCGCCTTCAACCGCGCGCTCGCCAACGCCGTCCAATGGCACAAGGAGTATTGGAGCGAGGAGAGCCGGTCCTTGCAGTCCTCGGGTCTCGTGGCCCTCGCTCCCCTCGCCCTTGCCTGCATCGCCCACGACATTGGCATCCCCATCGAGGTCGAGTCCGAGTACCTTCCCAGCGTTCTCATCGGACGCAACTGGTGCGGGGAGTTCCCCACCTGAGCCCGACCTGACCGTCAGAACAGGCTCAGCAACGCCTCCGCCGGATCCGTCAGCCCCGTCTCGCCGTCCGGCAGCGGGAGTTCGAACCACACCGTCTTGCCGCGCGGCGTACGGCGGGAGCCCCAGGCGGCGCTGAGCAGCCCCACCAGTTGCAGACCCCGTCCGCCCTCGTCGGTGTCGCGGGCGCGGCGGCGGCGTGGCTGGACCAGGCCGGCGTCCCAGACCTCGCAGACCAGGGTGCGATCGAGGAGCAGACGGAGCCTGATCTCGCCCTCGCCGTACCGCAGGGCGTTCGTGACCAGCTCGCTGACCAGCAACTCCGTGGTGTCGACGAGGGGTTCCAGGTCCCAGGAGAGAAGCCGGCCGCGCGCGTACTCCCGGGCCCGGCCCACGCTGCGCGGCTCGCGCGGCAGGGTCCAGTCGCCGACGGAGTCGGCGGGCAGTCCCTGTACACGTGCCATCAGCAGGGCGATGTCGTCCTCGCCGTGATGCGTGTCGAGGGTGTTGAGGACGTGGTCGCAGACGTCCTCCAGGGGGCTGGAGGGGTCCGTCAGCGCCCCTACGAAGGCCTGGAGGCCCTCGTCCAGGGGATGGTCGCGGGACTCGACCAGACCGTCCGTGTAGAGCGCGAGCAGCGCGCCCTCGGGGAGGTCGACCTCCACCTCCTCGAAGGGCTCCCCGCCCACGCCGAGCGGCATGCCCGGGGGGACGTCGAGCATCAGTGCCGGTTCGCCGGGTTCGACCAGCACGGGAGGCAGATGGCCCGCGTTGGCGAAGGTGCACCGCCGGGTGACGGAGTCGTAGACCGCGTAGACGCAGGTCGCCAGGTACACCTCGGAGAGGTCGGCCTCGCGGGGGCGGCGGGCGGCGCGCGTGGCCTGCTGGACGCCGCCGGGGGTGCCGAGTCCGCGCGCGATCTCGTCCAACGCGGAGAGGACTTCGGCCGGTTCGAGGTCGAGCAGGGCCAGGGTGCGGACAGCCGTGCGGAGTTCGCCCATCGCCACCGCGGCGCGCAGTCCTCGGCCCATCACGTCGCCCACCACCAACGCGGTGCGGTGGCCGGGCAGTTCGATGACGTCGAACCAGTCGCCGCCGACCTCGCTGGGGCGGTCGGTGGAGGCGTTGCCGGGCAGGTAGCGGCACGCGATGTCCAGGCCGGAGGCGACCGGGTCGCCGGGCGGCAGCAGGGACCGTTGCAGTATCAACGCCCGCTCGTGCTCCCGCCGGTACAGCCGCGCGTTGTCGATACAGACGGCCGCCCGGGCCGCCAACTCGACCGCCAGATCCCGGTCCCGGTCCCCGAACGGCTCGCTGCCCTTCGTACGCGAGAACTGCGCGAGGCCCACGACGGTGTCGTGGGCGACCATCGGGATGGCGAGCGTGGACTGCACGAGGCCGCCCTCCTCGCCGGGGATGGACTGGGGGCGGGCCGTGCGCAGGGCATCCGCGCAGGGCGAGTTGAACGGGAAGTGGTGGACGGCGCCGACCGCGACGGGGGCACCGGTGGCCGAGTAGGGGGCGTCGGAGACGGCGGAGGAGAAGGCGACCCTGCGCAGTTCGGCGCTGCCGTCGGCCAGGCCGGGCGGGGTCTCGTCGCCCGCGAGGAGCCCCTGGTAGAGGTCGACGGTGGCGAGGTCGCAGAAGCCGGGCACGACGACGTCGAGGAGTTCGCGCGCGGTCGTCTCCAGGTCGAGGGAGTTCCCTATGCGGGCGCCCGCCTCGTTCAGCAGGGCGAGATTGCGCCGTGCGGCGGCGGCCTCGCGGGCGGCGGCGCGACGGGCGGTGATGTCGGTGCCGAGCCAGGCGATGCCGATGGGGCGGCCGGTGCCGCTGTGCACGCGGTAGAGGTTGATGGACCAGTGCCGGCGTTCGTCGGAGCCCGGTACGAAGCCGGTGACGTGCATGTCCGTGATGGAGTCGCCGGTCTCCAGGACCCGGCGCAGGGTAGCGCTGACCCGGTCGGCCTCGGGCCGGGGCAGGTAGTCGTGGACGCCCTTGCCGCGGTGGTCGTCGGGGGTGCCGCCGAAGACGGAGGCGAACCGCTCGTTGGCGCGGCGGACCCGCAGGTCGGGGTCGATCAGCAGGAAGCCGAACGGCGATTGACCGAAAATCGCCTGCGAGGCGGCGAGGTCGGTCTCGATGCTGCGCAGGGTGCGGACGTCGACGACGATGCACACGGCCGCGTTCTCGCCCTCGAGGCTGCGCGTCGGCATGACGTACACCTCGGCGAGGCCCCTCTCGCCGCGCCCGCCGCCGGGCACCGGGTCCGGCATCCGGAAGGGGACCACGCCGGTCCACTCCCGCCCGTCGAGGATCTCGGCCATCTTGCGCTGGCCGCGCTCGCGCAGGTCCGGGTCGATGAACGCCTCGATGGGGTCCATGCCGACCGCCCGGTCTGCGGGGATGCCGAAAATCTGCTCGGCGCGCAGACTCCACTGGTCGACGAGCCCGTCGGGGCCGATCGAGAACGAGGCGACCTTGATGTAGTCGTAGATGGAGCCGGGCGGACTGCTCTGCCACATGGCGTCCTCGGCTGTCCCCTCGCCGTCCGCGAGACCGTCGTGCGCGGTGCCCCGGGCCTTCGCCGCGTCCGACGCGAGCGCACCCGCGATCCTGGCCCTCGCGCCGCCCGACGGGTCCTCGGACTCCGTGGCCTTCGCTGGTATCTCGCTCACGCGAACCGTCCCCTCCAGCTCACCGCGCCCGGCACCGGTCACCGGCGGCGGCTGCCCGCAGTATCCAGCACTACGGCGCCGCACGACACGGTGTTCACGATCACAGCACGGTCCAGGCGTTTTTTGGACCGTTCCGCGACAACACTTCCAGTCTTCTAACCAGCGAGCACACGGTCGAACCACACCTTCCGGGACCGGTCGCCGACCGGCACCGGACGGGTGACGGCGGAACGCCCGCTGTACACCGGGTCAACCGGGTACCGCGAGTTCGAACCAGACCGTCTTGCCGCTCTCGTCCGGCCGGGTGCCCCAGCGGCGGGAGGACGACGCCACGAGCTGCAGTCCGCGGCCGCTCTCGTCCTCGGGCCGGGCGGACCGCTCGCGGGGCGGGTCCGGCAGCGGGTCGGAGACCTCGACCAGCAGGACGCCCTCCAGACCGGCCGGGCGCACCAGCCGGACCCCGATCGGGCCGGTGGCGTGCCGCAGCGCGTTGGTCACCAGCTCGCTGACGAGGAGAGCGGCGATGTCCCCCAGACTGTCGAGGCCCCAGCCGCGCAGTTGGCTCCGGACGACGCGACGCGCGGTCCGCACCGCACCGGGGTCCGCCGGGAACGTCCACTCGGCACAGTCGCCTTCGGTGTCGATCACACCGATCACTTCCCAGACCAGCGAGTACACCCATGTCCGGTTTCGTGGGGTTAATGGGCCCATACCCGATATCCGGGAGCCAGTACCGCGCGGAGGCGTGCGGAAGGCTCGTGTCAGCGCGCCCCGGTGCCGAGCCGGGTGAGCGTTTCGCGTACGGCGGGGACGTCCTGGTCGAGCCAGTTCACGTCCCAGATCTCACCGGCGGTGAGCCAGCGCAGCTCGTCGTGGTCCTCCAGGGGGACGGGGGCCGCCGAGCCGGGGCGCAGCCGGGCGGTCCACACCTGGAGGACGTAGGGCGGCCTCAGGGGCCACTCCCCCGGGACGCGCTCGACGACCTCGGCCTCCACGCCGAGTTCCTCGCGCAGTTCACGGACGAGGGCCGCCTCGGGCCGCTCGCCGGGCTCGACCTTGCCGCCGGGCAGCTCCCAGCGGCCGGCGTGCTCGGGAGGTGCGCTGCGACGCGCGGCGAGCAGTCGGCCGTCGTCGAGAAGCGCGGCTCCGACCACCACGATCCGTTCGGTCATGCGCCGGAGCCTACGGGACGTCGGTGGGCGTCAGTTCCGGGTGCCTTCTCCGCTCTGGGCCTGGCCCTGGTTCTGGCCGATGCGCTCGACCCAGTAGAGCTGCTTGTGGCCACGGCTGTCGAGGCTGTCCGCGATCTTCTGGGCCTCCGCCCGGGTGGCGTACCGGCCCACGCGGTAGCGATTGCCGTTGTCGTCCTGCCGTATGACGAGCCAGGGCAGAGAGATGGTGCCCTCGTTCATCGCGCCCCTCCGCTTCCCCGGCGCGGCCCGCCCCGCGCCCCACCCTCTAAGGAAACCGCAATCCGCATATGCCCGAGCGTACGCCTAACCTTTACACAGCGAACACGGCTTTGCACAAAGAGGTACGCAACCAGCCAAGACGCAGGGGGCGCACGGGGTCGAACGCGCCGGACGCGGGCGCTGACGCGTCCGGTCGGCGGGGTGTCGGGCATATATGGGGCGACCTGCGAGAACGGCCGGAAACGGCCGGATTCCGACGGCGCGCGGACCGGCTCCCGACGGGCGGTTTCCGGGGGCAACTGCCGGAAGGGTGTGCGCCGCCCGCCTCGATGCGCTACCGCAAGGACGGCGACCGGCCGCAGCACGGCCGCCAACCATTCGCCGCGCGGGGCGTCGGCGGGTGGCGCGCGGCCGTCCGACGGCGGGCGGTACGCGGCTATCTGACCGGTAGGTGGTACGCCACCCGGTAGCGGTCGGCCGGGATGACCACGTCGGCCGTTTCGACGGGGCGGCCCGAGGCGTAGTACGTGCGCTGCACGACCATGACGACATGCCCGGGGACTCCACCGAGCGTGAGCAACTCCTCGGCGAGGCCGGGGCGGGCGCCGACCTCCTCCGTCACGTTGTCCACGATGACGTCGATGGCGCGCATCCGCTCGACCACGCCCATCCCGCCGAGCGGGCCCTCCTCGGGCAGCATGACGGGCGTACGGCCGGTGACGGCGAGGGGCTCCCAGGAGGTGGAGAGCATCATCGCCTCGCCGGCCTCCCGGAACACGTACTTGGTGCACATCACGCGGTCGCCGGCCTTGATGCCCAGCCGCTCGGCGACGGCGCCGCCGGCCTCGGCCTGCTCGCTGCTGGACTCCCAGGTCCCGCGCGCGTGCGCCTCGGCCTGCTCCTGCCGGAACGGCGTGGCTCCGCTCGCGGGCCGGTAGCCGGAGCGGGCGATGCGGCGCGGCACCGGCCGCTCCCGCACATATGTGCCCGAACCGGAGCGGCCCTCGACCAGCCCCTCGGCCATCAGCACCTTGCGGGCCTCCAGGGCGACGGTGTCGGAGACCCCGTACTCCTCGCGGATTCTGGCCTGGGAGGGGAGGCGGGTGTGCGGTGGCAGCGAGCCGTCGACGATCTTCTTGCGGAGATCACCCGCGACACGGAGGTACGCCGGCTGCTCACCGAATGTCACTGGCCGCTCCCATCAGCTTGTACAGACAGCAACAGCGTCGCAACCGTGGGTTCGACCATGCAAGCAAAGGCCAGAGAATCACTCGATGTGATGACATGTGCCCCGGAAGGGCTTTACGCAGGGAGTTTCTCCCCGCTATGGGGGTGATCACACATCTTCGCTCCCGCTCCCGCCGCCACTCCCGGTGTCGTAGTCGTCCTCGTCGTACGAGGGCGGGGTGGTGGCCAGGTCCAGAGCCTCGCGGGCCGCGACGGTGGTGTCGCCGTCGACGTACTCGTAGCCGTCGTCGTAGTGCAGGTAATACGTGTCGACGTCACCCGCCGTGGCCGCCTTCGCCCAGTCCGCGCGGGCGTCCCGCATGTCCTTCACCAGGGCGTCGACGGACTTCTCCGCGTCGCCCGACCAGGTGTGGCCGCGCAGCGCGTCCGCCTGCTCGCCGAGCACGTCCCGGACGTGCGCCGCCCAGTCCTTGTTGGCGTCCAGGTCCTCCTCGGCGTATTCCTCGGGCTCCTCGTAGAGGACCTCGTCGACGGCGTCCATCGCCTTCAGGAACGCCAACTGGTCGGCGTCGAGCGTCGACTCGTCGGTGCGCAGGGAGCCGGTCAGGACGCCGGACGCGTCGGTGTGGGCGAAGACGCAGGTGATCCTGCGGTCGCCCCAGGCCCAGCTCTCCGAGGTGGGCGTGAGGTAGTAGACCTCGACCTCGTCGGTCAGCGCCCAGGGGTCCATCGCGTAGGCGTCCTGGAGCGTCCAGCACTCGTCCTCGGCCTTGTCGGTGACGTAGTCGTCGCCCGGGTAGTCGCCGCCGGACAGCGGGATGGTGCCGAAGACCTCGCCCTCGTGCGCGTCGGCGCAGGACACCATGTCGACGTCGTAGACGTTCTGGTCGAAGCCCGTGCCCGGGACGTCGAAGCAGTCGCCCTTGGCGAGGGAGTAGCTGTTGCCCCTGGCGCCCTCCTTGACGCCCTCCCAGACGTCGGAGGCGACGCTCGTGGACAGCGAGACCGCCCACAGGGCGAGTCCGAGGGACGACACGACCGCGCCCGCGATCGCCATGCCCTTGCCGCGCTCGCCCCGCTTCTTGATCTGCACCAGCGCGATGATCCCGAGGACCAGCCCCACGGCCGGCAGGAAGCACAGCAGGCCCAGCACGAGGGCGGCGATGGCGACGCCGTTGACCGGGGCCGGGCGGGCCAAGGGGGTGTAGCCCTGGCCCCAGACCTGGTAGGGGGCGGCACCGTAAGGGCCGTGGGGGTACGGCCCTTGCGGCCCTTGCGGCCCTTGCGGTCCCTGGGGGTGCGGATACGGGCCCTGCGGCTGTGGAGGCTGGTACGGGTCCTGGGGCTGCTGGGGCCCTGGGGGCGGGGGTATGGACACGAGTACCGTGCTCCTGGTTCGGACGGGTCAGGCGGGGTGCGGGCAGTGTGGCAGGGGGGTGTGACAGTGGCACAGAACTGGCATGCGACTGACGTGACTGGGCGCATCGTAAGCGTGTGAGGAGCTCGGGGTGTCCGCGGGGGGAAGCCGCCGACGCCGCACGGGGGTTGCGGCGCGAGGAGGCCTACACGGAACCGGAGGGGGACGCCTCGCCCCTCAGTCTGCGCTGTTCCTCCTCCACGATGCGGCGGGCCAGGCCGTCGTCGGAGACGTCGACCGCGTCGGGGGTGGCCTCGGCGGTGTCGCTGCGGCGGGCGTAGGCGTCGAACAGACGCTGTTTGTTCTCGAGGATGCGCAGCAGCCGGTCGTCCACGCTGTCGGTGACCAGCAGGCGGTGCACCTGGACCGCGCGGACCTGGCCCATACGGTGCGCGCGCGCCACCGCCTGGTGCTCCAGGGTCGGCTTGATCTGCGGCTCGCACAGGACGACCACGGAGGCTGCCTGGAGGTTGAGCCCGACGCCGCCCGCCTCGATCTGGCAGAGCAGCACCGCGTGCCCGTCGGCGGCCGTGAAGTCGTCGACGAGCCGCTGTCGGCGGGCCGCGGGCACGGAACCCGAGATCGGGCCGAACACGCCGTCCCCGAGCGCCTGTCGGACGGTCTCCAGAACGCTGCGGAAGAAGGAGAACACCACCACCTTCAGGCCGTTCGCCGCCGCCTCCGCGACCAGCTCGCGCAGCCGCTGGAGCTTCGCGGACTTCTCCGGATCGGCGTAGGCGGCCCGGCGCATCGCCATGAAGTTCCCCCCGGCGACGGCCGCCCGGTAGGCGTCCTGGTCGGCGACGCTGAACTCCTCCCATTCGTCGACCTGGATCAGCGCGGGCAGTTCGCTGAGGACGTCCTGCTGGTTGCGCCGCAGGTAGGCGGGGGCGACGGCCTTGCGGAAGACGTGCGGTCCGGCGGCCGCGTCGCTGTCGCGTATCTCCGGGAGCAGCTCGGGCCGGAGGTGGCGGACGAGGGTGCGGAACTCCTCGACGCGGTTCTCCATCGGCGTACCGGTGAGGAAGAGGACGCGGTCGCAGGCGCCGGTCCACGCGGCGACCGAGCGGGCGCGGCGGGTGGCGGGGTTCTTGACGTAGTGGGCCTCGTCGACGACCAACAGCCCCGGGGCCGTGGCCGGTTGCGGTGCGGGCAGGGTGTGCAGCACGTCGAACGTGGTGACGGCGACGCCGCCGCGCTCACGCCACTCCGCGTGGGCGTCCCGCCGGTCCGGGCCGTGCACCGGAATCGCCCTGAGCGCGCTGCGGGCGCGGATCTCCCGGGTCCAGTTGATGAGGACGCCGGCCGGGCAGACCACCAGGAAGTGGGCGTGCCCCTCCGCCGCGAGATGGGCGAGCACGGCGATGGCCTGGACGGTCTTGCCGAGCCCCATCTCGTCACCGATCACCACCCGCCGCTGGGCGAGCGCGAACCGGGCGCCGAACGCCTGGTAGCCGCGCAGGGAGACCCGGCGATGGGTGTCGTCCAGCGGCTGTGCGCGCACCCGCTCGGCGACCTCCGACGGTACGAACCCCTCGGAAGCCGCCACGTCCGCGGGGAGCGCGCAGATCTCCGCGAGCAGGCTGTAGTACTCGGCGGAGCGCACCTCGAAGTCGACCCAGGGCTCGACCTCGGAGGCCGGTTCGCGGAGCAGGTCCGCGGTGGCCTGCGCCAGCCGCAGGGCGGCGTCCGTCGCCGTCGCCTCGGCGGTCAGCTCGCGCAGCTCCGTGGCGGCCGCGCGGGCGGCCTCCCGGCGGCTCTTGCCCGCCAGCGCCAGCCGCAGCCGGCTGGTCGCCGGGCGCAGCGCGGGCAGCAGCTCGGCGAGCCGGGTCTCGTACCGCTCGGCGGCGGCGACGGCGCGGGGCAGGTCGGGGCCGGCCTCGACGAGCCGGTACAGCGCGGTGACCAGGGCGGTGGTGCGGGGCTCGGGGGCGTCGACGTCGATCCGTACGGAAACGGTCTCCCCGACCGCGCGGGCGAGTTGCCCGGCGGCGGCCAGGGCCTGGTCGGCGGTCTGCTGCCCGACGCCGGGGATCTGCCGGAGCGCGTGCCGGCTCGCCTCGTGCACCGCGCCCACCGAGTCGAACCCGGCCGCCTCGACCGCCGCGAGCCGCAGCCGGCCCTCGGTGACGTCCTTCAGCCGGGCCAGGGGGAGGGAGCGGAGCTCCTCGGCGACGAGGGCGTCCCGCAGCGGCGCGTGCGCGACTCGCACCGCCTCCAGGGCGCGGGTGTGGTCGGCACGCAGGGTGCGGGCGGCGTCGTAAAGCCGCGCCCCGGCCCCGTACAGCTCGCGCGCCCGCCGGCCGACGGCGGGGGCGGCCTCGTACGGCGGCGGGGCATGGCTGCCGACGACTTCCGCCTCGTCGACCCGCCCCATGACGCCTCCCCCCGCTGCACCGGGCTCCCGGCTCACCCCTCGCGCTCCATGCTCCCACCCACCACCGTCAACGGTGTGACACGGCGGGAGGTGGACGGACGGTCGGCGTCCGGCATGGGAGGCTCAGTACGTGATCATCGAACGCGCGTACGCCCATGTCGCCCCGCACGGCGAGCTCGACGCGGGTGAGTGGCCCTGGTCCGTGCCCTGTGTGCGCGAGCTCGTGGCGGACGGACTGCGGTTCACCGCACCGGTGACCTATGTGGTCGGGGAGAACGGCTCGGGCAAGTCGACGCTGGTCGAGGCGCTCGCCGAGGGGTTCGGGCTGGACTCCTGGGGCGGCTCGCACGACTGGCGCTACGCCAGTCACCGGCCCAAGTCGGTCCTGGGCCAGCGGATCCGCTTCGACGCGGCGCCGCGCGGACGGTCGATGCTGGGCAACTGGGCCGCCCGCAAGGGCTTCTTCCTGCGGGCGGAGACGGCACTCGACGCGCTGGACCGAGAAGGCTTCGCACCGGAGTCGGCCAGTCACGGCGAAGGCTTCCTCGCCGCGTTCCGGGGGAAGTTCCTCCAGCCCGGCCTGTACGTGATGGACGAGCCCGAGGCAGCGCTGTCCTTCACCTCCTGCCTGGAACTGCTCGGCCACATCGACCAGTTGACCCGACGCGGCGGCCAGGTCGTCTGCGCCACCCACTCACCGCTGCTGACCGCCCTGCCCGGCGCGGACATCATCGAGGTCGGCGACCACGGCATGCGCCGGACGGCCTGGTCCGACCTCGCCCTGGTCGACCACTGGCGCCGCTACCTCGACGACCCCCTGTCCTACCTGCGCCACATCCTGGACTGACGCCACTGACGAAGGCCGGACTCTCGAGAGCCCGGCCCCGTCGTGGAACGTCGCGTAGATCTCGTGGATCTCGGTCAAGAACTCGCCGTCGTGCTCGGAGCGATCGGGTTCCCCGACCACCGGGTCCTGGCCGGTACTCGCTCCCCGCGCATCACCAGGGACGCGGGCCCCACCACCGTGCCGGCCGCCAGTGAGGCACCGGGCAACGCGATGGAGTGCGGCCCCAGCGTGGCTCCCGCGTCCAGTCGGATCTGGTCCAGCTGCAACACCCGGTCGTGGAAGACGTGCGTCTGCACCACGCAACCGCGGTTGACCGAGGCTCCATCCCCGATACGGACCAGGTCGGCCTCGGGCAGCCAGTGGGTCTCGCACCACACGCCGCGGCCGATCCGGGCGCCGAGCGAGCGCAGCCACAGGTTGAGGAACGGCGTACCGAGCAGCAGTCGGCCGAGCCAGGGTATGGCCAGTTCCTCGACAAAGGCGTCATAGAGCTCGTTCCGCCAGACGAAGGAACTCCACAGTGGGTGGCGGCCTGGCCTGAACCGCCCCACCACAAGCCATTTCGCCGCGGTGGTGGCCAGACAGGCGAGTATGCCCGCGCACAGCAGCACCACTCCCGCCAGGGCCGCGGCCACCAGCAGCCCGTAGCGTACGGCGAGCACCTGGAGTGCTAATGCGGCCAGGCTGCCGATGAAGGCCGTACCCATGACCGGTACAAGCCGGCACGCCTCCACGGCTGCCCGGGCGAGCACCAGTCTCCGCGGCGGCGCCCAGGTCCGTCCAGGATCCCCCTTCTCCCGTACCCGGGGCACCGAGAAGCCTGGTCTGCCCAGCCAGGACGATCCGGGTTCGGCATGCGCGGGGACATCTGAGAGCACCCCGACCAGGGCGCCTTGGGGAAGCTCCCGGCCCGGTCTCACGATCCCGGAGTTGCCGACGAAAGCACGCCGCCCGACGCAGGAAGAGTCCAGCCGGAGCCAGCCGCCCCGCAGCTCGAACGGCGCCACCAGGGTGTCATCGGCGAGGAACGCCTGGTCGCCCACCCGCATCAGTGCCGGCAGCCCCAGCACGGTGGAGACCTCCGCCCGCCGCCCGACGCCGGCCCCGAGCAGTCGCAGCCACAACGGCGTCAGCAGGCCCGCGTAGAAAGGGAAGAGCGTGGTCCGGGCCAGACCCATGAGCCGTGAGACCAGCCAGGCGCACCAGGTGACCCTGCCACACGTGGGATGGAACCCGGGAGTCAGAGCTCGGCCCGCGAGCCGCACCAGCACCACGGTCAGCGTCGCATAGCAGCCCACCGCCAGCGGGACGAGCAGCGGGGTCAGCAACAGCAGGTCGAGCATGACGGCGCCGAGGCCATGTTCGTCGCCCACGAAACGGTTCAGGACCAGCAGCGCCGGCAGGGAGGCCGCCAGTGGCAGCAGCCCCAGGGCCGACAAGGCCGCGCTGTAGGCCAGTTCCCAGCGCCGCGAGCGTCGCCGGACCGGCCGCGGCCAGTCGTGGCCCGCGCGCGGGGCACCGGACATCCGCCGTGCCGGTGAGCCGTACCACCGCTCGTCCGCGGGCACTTCGCCCTCCACACAGCTGCCGGGTGCGACATCCGCTCCGCTGCCCACCTTGGCACCGGGCATCAGCATGCTGCGGGCACCCACTCGGGCGCCGTCCCCGATCTCGACCCGGCCCAGCTGGAGCACATCGCCGTCCAGCCACCAGCCGGCCGCGTCCGCCTCGGGCTCCAGAACACATCCGGAGCCGAAACGGGCCATCCCGGTCACCGGCGGCATGGCGTGCAGATCCACGCTCTGCCCCACCGCGCAGCCCAACGCCTTGGCGTAGCGGGCAGCCCAGTGATTGCCGAGCAGTGAGGCCATACCGAGTACGGTCCCCATGCGTTCAGCCGCCCACAGCCGCAGGTGCACCGAGCCGCCACGGGGGTGCCTACCGGGTCGGAACCCGGCGGTGAGCAATCGGCCGACGGCCGCCCCGATCACGACGCGGCCGGGGGCGCTGAACAGCGCCAGCCAGCCCGCGGCGATCAGCCACCATGAGCTCCGTGGGGTCCAGGGCCGCGGACCGAGGAGATTGTCCAGCGCGGTGACTCAGTCGCTGCCCATAGAGTCCATCCGCGACGTACGCGCTCACTTGGCCGAAGTCGTCGAACGTGCCGACCGTGACGACGTGCCCACTGTCATCACCCGTCGCGGCAAGCAGGTCGCCGCCGTGGTCTCGATCGACGTGCTGCGCAAGTACCAGGAGTGGGAGGAGCGCGAGATCAACCGCATCATCGACGAGCGCATGGCGAACCCGGCCGTCGGCGTCCCGATCGAGGACGTGATGAGGGAGACGCTGGCACGCAGTGAGTGACTACCGCACGGTGTTCCGGCCCGAGGCCCAGGCCGAGCTGCCCAAAATCCCGCGGGACATCGCGCTTCGCATCCTGGCCAAACTTACAGAGCTGGAGAGCGACCCCTTCGGCTTCAACACCACCGCACTCGTATCCCAGCCTGAGCGCCGCCGCCTTCGGGTCGGCGACTACCGTGTCGTCTACACGATCGACAACGGGGAGCTGGTGGTGTGGGTCGTACACGTCGGACACCGCTCCACGGTCTACGACACGTAGCCGCGCCAGGTTCTGCGGACAGCTGCGGACCGTACAACGGCCTGACCTGCTTTCTCGCAGGTCAGGCCGTTTGTCCACATCCGATCAGACGTTGAAGCGGAACTCCACGACGTCGCCGTCCTGCATGACGTACTCCTTGCCCTCCATACGGGCCTTGCCCTTCGCGCGGGCCTCGGCGACCGAGCCGGTCTCCACCAGGTCGGCGAAGGAGATGACCTCCGCCTTGATGAAGCCCTTCTGGAAGTCGGTGTGGATGACGCCGGCGGCCTCGGGAGCGGTGGCGCCCTTCTTGATCGTCCAGGCGCGGGATTCCTTGGGGCCGGCCGTGAGGTAGGTCTGCAGGCCGAGGGTGTCGAAGCCGACGCGGGCCAGGGTGGCGAGGCCGGGCTCCTCGGCGCCCACCGACTCCAGCAGCTCCATCGCGTCCTCCTCGTCGAGCTCGGCGAGGTCCGCCTCCAGCTTGGCGTTGAGGAAGATCGCCTCGGCCGGGGCGACCAGGGCGCGCTGCTCGTCCTTGAAGGAGTCGTCCATCAGCTCGTCCTCGTCGACGTTGAAGACGTAGAGGAAGGGCTTGGTGGTGAGGAGGTGCAGGTCGTGCAGGAGCTCGGCGCGCTCGCTGCCCTGGACGATGCCCTGCGAGAAGAGGGTGTCGCCCTTCTCCAGGATCTCCTTGGCCTCCTCGACGGACTTGACCTTCGGCGCGACGTCCTTCTTGATCCGCGACTCCTTCTGGAGGCGGGGCAGGACCTTCTCGATCGTCTGGAGGTCCGCGAGGATCAGCTCGGTGTTGATCGTCTCGATGTCGTCCTTGGGCGAGACCTTGCCGTCGACGTGGACGACGTTCTCGTCCTTGAAGGCGCGGATGACCTGGCAGATCGCGTCGGACTCACGGATGTTCGCCAGGAACTTGTTGCCCAGGCCCTCGCCCTCGGAGGCGCCGCGCACGATACCGGCGATGTCGACGAAGTCGACGGTCGCGGGGAGGATGCGCTGGGAGCCGAAGATCTCGGCCAGCTTGGTCAGGCGCGCGTCCGGGACACCGACGACACCGACGTTCGGCTCGATCGTGGCGAACGGGTAGTTGGCCGCCAGCACGTCGTTCTTGGTCAGGGCGTTGAACAGGGTCGACTTGCCGACATTCGGCAGACCGACGATTCCGATCGTGAGCGACACGTTGCGACTTCCCGTAGTCAGAGGGCCAGGGGGCCGGTTCCCGCGGTGAGTGGGCCTGGGGGCCAGAGGGCCGACCGATCCACCAGTTTACGGCGTGCCCGGCACCGGCCCGGCGGGCCTGTCGAACGCGGGGACGACGCAGGGACAAGGCCCGTCCTTCGGCGTGTCCGACACCCGATTCGCCACATGAACCGACCTAGGTTGGTGCGGTGGAGCAAGACAGGACGCGACCCCCACAGCACTCCAAGCACCGGGACCCACCTTCACCACCACCCCTCCCACCCCAGCCCACCCGAGGCAACACCCCCGCAGCGGGCATCCAGCCGGCCCGGTCCCGGGAACCGGGCGGGAAGAGGAAGCAGGTCCGGGACGTCCGGGGACGCCGGCCATCGGTGCCTCCCCGCCCTTCGGAGCCGCCTCGTCCGACCCGATCACCACTGCGCTCGGGGGCGTCCCGCTCCGCGGAGCCGCCCCGGTCCTCGAAGCCCGCTGCGCAGGCTGTCCGGCGGATGCCGAATCCTCGGCTGACGGGGCTCGGGAGCGGGCTGTTCAGTGCGGTGGTGATGTTCGCGCTCGGGGGTGTGGACGAGTTGCTGTTCGGGGGCTCGCTGACGGTGTACGGCGTGTTGTTCGTGCCGGTGTGTGTACTGACCGCCCTGTGGGTGCGCCAGGGCGATCTGGTGTCGGCGCCCGTGGTCGTGCCGATCGCCTACGCCCTGGGCCTCCTGCCCCTGACCGGCGGCGCGGGTGGGACGGGGGCACAGCTGATGGAGCTGGTCACGGCGCTGGCCACGCAGGCCGACTGGCTGTACGGCGGGACGCTCGTCGCGGCCGTGACCATCCTCGTGCGCGGGGTACGGCGGGCCGCGGCCGCCCGCCGCCGGACAGCGAGCCGGGGCGGCCCGCGCCCCTAGGGAACCTCAGGGACCTCATCGCCCCCGGCGGGATCCCAGGGGCGCACCGCGCTCCCAGCCCGCTCAGCCCCGTTCGGTCGCCCGCATCGCCGCCCCCACGATCCCCGCGTTGTTCTGGAGCTGCGCCGGGACGATCTCCGCCTTGATGCCCTCGATGAGGTGCAGGAACTTCTCGGACTTACGGCTGACCCCGCCGCCGATGATGAACAGCTCGGGCGAGAACAGCATCTCCACGTGCGCGAGGTACTTCGTGACGCGGCGTGCCCAGTGCTCCCAGGTCAGCTCGTGGTCCTCCTTCGCCTTGCTGGAGGCGCGCTTCTCGGCGTCGTGGCCGTTCAGCTCGAGGTGGCCGAGCTCGGTGTTGGGGACGAGGACGCCGTCGACGAAGACGGCGCTGCCGATGCCCGTGCCGAAGGTCAGCAGGATGACCGTGCCCTTGCGGCCGCGCCCGGCGCCGAAGGCCGCCTCGGCGACGCCCGCCGCGTCCGCGTCGTTGACCACCGTCACCGGCAGCCCGCCCAGCCGCTCACTGAACAACGCGCGCGCGTCCGTGTCGATCCAGCCCTTGTCGACGTTGGCCGCCGTGCGGATGGTGGACCCGCCGGTGACCACGCCGGGGAAGGTGAGGCCGACCGGCCCGGTCCAGCCGAAGTGCTCGACGACCTCCTTCACGCCGTCGGCCACCGCATCAGGCGTCGCCGGATGCGGGGTGAGCACTTTCAGGCGCTCCTGAGCCAGGTCGCCCTTGTCCAGGTCCACAGGGGCGCCCTTGATCCCGGATCCACCGATGTCCACGCCGAAGATCTGCATGGCCCTACGTTACGTCGGACGACTGACAGTCACTCACCCGAGGCGCCCGCGGCCCCGCTTCCACCGCGCGACGCGACCAGCGCCGCCGCCTCCTCGCGCAGGTCCCGGCGGAGTTCCTTGGGCAGCGAGAAGGTGATGTGCTCGTCGGCGGCCTTGACCAGCTCGACGTCCTCGTAGTCGCGCTCGGCGAGCCAGGCGAGGACCTCCTCGACGAGGACCTCGGGGACGGAGGCGCCGGAGGTGACGCCGACCGTGCTCACGCCCTCCAGCCAGGCCTCGTCGATCTCGCTCGCGAAGTCCACCAGGTACGACTCACGCGCACCGGCGAGCTTGGCGACCTCGACGAGCCGCTTGGAGTTGGAGGAGTTGCGCGAACCGACGACGATCACCAGCTCGGCCTCGGCGCCCATCTGCTTCACCGCGAGCTGACGGTTCTGCGTGGCGTAGCAGATGTCGTCGCTGGGCGGGGAGATGAGCTGCGGGAACTTCTCCTTCAGCGCGTCGACCGTCTCCATCGTCTCGTCGACGGAGAGGGTGGTCTGGGAGAGCCAGACGACCTTGGACGGGTCGCGGACCTCGACCTTGGCGACGTCGCCGGGGCCGTCGACGAGCTGGATGTGGTCGGGGGCCTCGCCGGAGGTGCCGATGACCTCCTCGTGACCCTCGTGTCCGATCAGCAGGATGTCGTAGTCCTCGCCCGCGAAACGGACCGCTTCCTTGTGGACCTTGGTGACCAGGGGGCAGGTCGCGTCGATCGTGGCGAGCTGCCCGCGCGCGGCCTCCTCGTGCACCACCGGCGCGACGCCGTGCGCCGAGAACATCACGATGTTGCCCGGCGGGACCTCCTCCGTCCGTTCGACGAAGATGGCGCCCTTCTTCTCCAGGGTCTGCACGACGTACTTGTTGTGGACGATCTCGTGCCGGACGTAGACCGGGGCCCCGTACTGCTCCAGGGCCTTCTCGACGGCGATGACGGCGCGGTCCACACCCGCGCAGTAGCCCCGGGGAGCGGCGAGCAGGACACGGCGGCGGGCTGGCGAAGCAGTCATGTGTCCCATCGTAAGGCCGGGTACGGCCACCGTTGGCGACGTGGGGGCTGCCGCCCCCAGACCCCCGCTTCGGCCCTGAACGGGCCTCGTCCTCAATCGCCGGACAGGCTGATCTTCTGACCCTGCGTTGTCAGTCCTGGCCGTTACTCTCGGGCGCATGGCTGTGAACACGTCCGCGGACGCCCCGCTGCCCGTCGGTGAGGTGTCGCGGCTCATCGGGGGATGGATCGAGCGGCTCGGCGCGGTGTGGGTCGAGGGGCAGATCACCCAGTTGTCGCGGCGCCCGGGTGCGGGCGTCGTGTTCCTGACGCTGCGGGATCCGTCGCACGACATCTCGGTGAGCGTGACCTGCTACCGGCAGGTGTTCGACGCCGTCGCGGACGTCGTCGGGGAGGGCGCCCGGGTCGTCGTCCACGCGAAGCCGGAGTGGTACGCGCCGCGGGGGCAGCTGTCGCTGCGGGCCGTGGAGATACGGCCCGTGGGGGTCGGAGAGCTGCTGGCGCGGCTGGAGCAGCTGAAGAAGTCGCTGGCGGCGGAGGGACTGTTCGCGGCCGAGCGGAAGAAGCCGCTGCCCTTTCTGCCGCAGCTCATCGGGCTGGTGTGCGGGCGGGCGTCCGCCGCGGAGCGGGATGTGCTGGAGAACGCCCGGCACCGGTGGCCCGCGGTCCGCTTCGAGGTGCGCAATGTCGCGGTGCAGGGGGTGCACGCGGTGTCGCAGGTCGTCCAGGCCGTGAAGGAGCTGGACGCGATCGAGGACGTCGACGTGATCATCGTCGCCCGTGGGGGTGGCAGCGTGGAGGATCTGCTGCCGTTCTCCGACGAGCAGCTGGTGCGGGCGGTGGCCGCGTGTCGTACGCCCGTGGTCTCGGCCATCGGGCACGAGCCGGACAACCCGCTCCTCGACCACGTCGCCGACCTGCGTGCCTCCACGCCCACCGACGCCGCCAAGAAGGTCGTGCCGGACGTCGGGGAGGAGCTGGAGCGGGTGCGGATGCTGCGCGGCCGGGCGCGGCGGTGTGTGGAGGCGCTCATGGAGCGCGAGGAGCGCGGGCTCGCGCACGCGCTCGCGCGGCCCGCGCTGCAGGATCCGCACCGGATGATCGACGAGCGGGCCGATCATGTCGCCTCGCTCACCGACCGTTCCCGGCGGTGCCTGGGGCATCTGCTCGACCGCGCCGACTCCGAGCTGACGCATACGCACGCACGCGTGGTGGCCCTCTCGCCGGCCGCGACGCTGAAGCGGGGGTACGCGGTGCTGCAGAAGGCCGATGGGCATGTGGTGCGGGATCCGGGCGAGGTGGCGCCCGAGGAGGCACTGCGGGCGCGGGTCGCCGCGGGCGAGTTCACTGTTCGAGTCGACAACCAGGACGGGGTGCATGACGAGCAAGGCTGAGGAAACCCTCGGGTACGAGCAGGCGCGCGACGAGCTGATCGAGGTCGTACGGCGCCTGGAGGCGGGGGGTACGACGCTGGAGGAGTCCCTGGCTCTGTGGGAGCGCGGGGAGGAGCTGGCCAAGGTGTGCCGGCGCTGGCTGGAGGGCGCGCGGGCGCGGCTGGACGCGGCGCTGGCCGAGGAGGAGGACGAGGGGGACAAGTAGGCGCGCCGGGTGGCGCCTGTGAGGCCGGTCACCATGATCGGAGTTTTGTTGAACCTTGAACTTCCCTGGCGTACCTTCGTGTCTGTCAGCCGGTCCGGCGCCCCGGATCCGGACGCGCACAGAGGAAGTTCAGGCATGTCTCTCGTTCTTGACCCCGCCGCCCAGGACCTGCTGTTCCGCGAGGCCCACACCGCGAACACCTTCACCGACGAGCCGGTGACCGACGAGCAGGTCCAGGCGATCTACGACCTGGTCAAGTTCGGCCCCACCGCGTTCAACCAGACCCCGCTGCGCATCACCCTGGTCCGCTCGACCGAGGCCCGTGAGCGGCTGGTCCAGCACATGGCCGACGGCAACAAGGCCAAGACGTCCACCGCCCCGCTGGTCGCGATCCTCTCCGCGGACAACGAGTTCCACGAGGAGCTGCCGACCCTCTTCCCGGCCTTCCCGCAGGCCAAGGACCTGTTCTTCGCCGAGCGCGCGGCCCGCGAGGGCGCCGCCGGGATGAACGCCGCCCTGCAGGCCGCCTACTTCATCATCGGCATCCGCGCGGCCGGCCTGGCCGCCGGCCCGATGACCGGTCTGGACTTCGAGGGTGTCCGCAAGGAGTTCCTCGACGACGACCACACCCCGCTGATGGTGATCAACATCGGCAAGCCGGGCACGGACGCGTCCTACCCGCGCTCCCCGCGGCGGGCGTACGACGAAGTCGTGACCACCGTCTGAGCCATGCGACACACGTGAGGAGGCCCCCGGCTGCGCAGCCGGGGGCCTCCTCACGTACGCGAAGCGATCACGCGAGCTCCAGCGCCTTCACCATCTCCGTCAGGCGTTCGAAGGACGCCGTGCCCGCCACCACCGTCGTCGAGCCTTCGGTGCCCTGCAGGACCAGCGCGTCGTAGCGGCCGCCGGTGTAGCGGGTCCAGGTGCGGCCGCCGATCTCCTCGGTCACCTTGGTCGCCTGCCCGCCCTGGCTGGCCTCGTCGATGAACTGCGAGCGCTTCTGAGTGGACTGCTCGACGGCGACGTACTGACCGTCGGGAGTCTGGAAGCCGAGATGCCAGGAGTCGAAGTCGGCGCCCTGGAAGCGTACGGAGGTCGCCTTCCAGTTCCCGGACAGGCCCTCGGGCGCGGCCACCGGGTACGACGCCGCTCGGCGCGCGGTCAGGAGTTCGACGCGGTAGTCGACCCGCTTGATGTCGGGAGCGTGATCGTCGTGCGGGACGAAGAGGTAGATGACCCACGCCGCGATCACGATGAGGCCCAGGGAAAGAATCATGTCCCGGGCCGTCTTCTGCTTGCCGTTCGAACCTGCCACGCCCCCTATCGTCGCAGGTGCCCGGCCCGCTCATCCGTGGGGTCCCCTGCTCATTTTGTCGGACTGACGATAGAGTCGAGGTCGAACCCTCATCCGGCCGTCGTCGTATCAGAAAGGTGCGCTCCGATGACCGAGAACCATCATCTGCCGTCCGAGCTCGATGTCCCCTCCGAGGCCCCCGACCGCAACCTCGCCCTGGAACTGGTCCGGGTGACCGAAGCCGCCGCGATGGCCGCGGGCCGCTGGGTGGGGCGCGGTGACAAGAACGGCGCCGACGGTGCCGCGGTGCGCGCGATGCGGACCCTCGTCTCCACCGTCTCGATGAACGGCGTCGTCGTCATCGGGGAGGGCGAGAAGGACGAGGCGCCGATGCTCTTCAACGGCGAGCGCGTCGGCGACGGGACCGGGCCCGAGGTCGACATCGCCGTCGACCCGATCGACGGGACCACGCTGACGGCCAAGGGCATGCCGAACGCGATCGCCGTCCTCGCCGCCACCGAGCGGGGCGCGATGTTCGACCCGTCCGCGGTGTTCTACATGGACAAGCTGGTCACCGGCCCGGAGGCCGCCGAGTTCGTCGACATCAACGCGCCCATCGAGGTCAACATCCGCCGGGTCGCCAAGGCCAAGCGGGCCACCCCCGAGGACGTCACCGTCGTCATCCTCGACCGGCCCCGGCACGAGGGCATGATCAAGGAGATCCGGGACACCGGCGCGCGCATCAAGCTGATCTCCGACGGCGATGTGGCCGGCTCGATCCTGGCGCTGCGCGAGGGCACCGGTATCGACCTGCTGCTCGGCATCGGCGGCACGCCCGAGGGGATCATCTCGGCCTGCGCCGTGAAGTGCCTGGGCGGCACCATCCAGGGCAAGCTGTGGCCCAAGGACGACGAGGAGCGGCAGCGCGCGATCGACGCGGGGCACGATCTCGACCGGGTGCTGACCACCGAGGACCTGGTCAAGGGCGAGAACGTGTTCTTCGTCGCGACCGGGATCACCGACGGTGAGCTGCTGCGCGGGGTGCGGTACCGGTCGGAGACCGCGACGACCGACTCGATCGTGATGCGGTCGAAGTCGGGGACCGTGCGGAGGATCGATTCCGTGCATCGGCTGAGCAAGCTGCGGGCTTACAGCGCGATTGACTTCGATCGCGCGAAGTAGCGCCTACGGGTGGGGGGCTGCGGGCCCTGTGCGACTGCGGGTGCGATGTGGCTGGTCGCGCCCCCGCGGCGGAGCCGCTAATCGATGGCGCCCCGCGCCCCTAAAAGCAAGTAGGCGGGGCGCCCCCGGTGCGGAGGGGGCGCCCCGCTCGCACGCAAAGACCGTCAGCCCGCCTGCGCTATGCGGCCCGCCGTCCTGGCCGCCTTCTTCAGTTCCATGTCGCGGCGGCGGCGTCGGGCCAGGACGACGCGGCGTTCGGCGGCGGTGAGGCCGCCCCAGACGCCGTAGGGCTCCGGCTGGAGCAGGGCGTGCTCGCGGCATTCGACCATGACGGGACAGCGGGCGCAGACCCGCTTCGCGGCCTCCTCGCGGGAAAGGCGGGCGGCCGTGGGTTCCTTGGAGGGGGCGAAGAAAAGGCCTGCCTCGTCGCGCCGGCACACCGCCTCGGTGTGCCAGGGAGCGTCTTGGTCGCGCGCTGGCACCCGCTGGGCCGGAACGGCGGCGACCTGCAGGGACGAATGCGGCGGTTGCAGCACGGGTCTACTCCTGACGACGGCTTCGCGAGCGAGAGACGATGCAGCAAGGCCTACCCGCTGTGCGCGCGCCTATGCACTCGGTTCCGATCCGCTGGATTCCGGGGAGTCCTGCGCGGTCCGGTGGGACGCGGGGGTCGCCCGGGGCGCGGCCGGATTCACGACCGTCAACGGTCCAGGTGTTTGCGCAAACCCTTGTCGACCTTGCGCTGAACGCGATCGAGAATGTCCGCGACGAGCCTGCCCCGCTTCGGCCTGCCCTCGATGTTGCCCAGGACGGCCCAGCCGTCGACGTAGACCACGGGGGCGTCCGGCTCCGGGGAGTCGAGCGCGTCCACCTCGAAGCTGCCGAGGACGCCGCCGCCGGTGCCGCGCAGCGACACGTTCTCCGGGACGCGGATCTCGACGTTGCCGAAGACGGCCCACGCCTTGATCATGACCTGCTGGTACTCGAACAGCGCCTCGCTCAGGTCGATCTCGACGCTGCCGAAGACCGCGTACGCGTGGACGCGGCGGCCCGCGCGCCAGCGGCCCCGGCGGCTGGCGCTGCTGAAGACCGCGACCACGTGGTCGTCGGCGTCGGCGGGGATCGCACCGGCGGCCGGGTGGTGCGGGGCGCCGACGGGGGCGGTGCGGCGCTGGTGGGCGGCGGGCAGGTCCCGTATGAAGACCTCCAGCTCTCCCACCGTCTTGGCGGCCAGCACGCCCTCGACGCGCTCGGCATGTTCGTCGGCGGTGAGCCTGCCCTCCGCCAGGGCCTCGCGCAGGATGTCGGCGATGCGGTCGCGGTCGGCGTCCGAGGCGCGCAGCTCGGCGGTCGGTGTGGGGGCGGCAGCGGTCTGCTTCTGAAGGTCCACGGGGCCAGCGTACCCAAACACGATAGATCGCGATAGTCCCCGGAGGGGTGACCCTGCCTCGAACTGAGCCTTACCTCACAAGCTCGCTGTCAGAGGCAGGTTCTACGCTGGTGGAGCCTGCCCGTCTCTTCGGCGGGCCGCCGTCTGTCGAGTGAGGAATGGGCGAAGATGCCTGAGTTCGAGTACACCGATCTGCTCCCCATGGGAGAGGACACCACCCCCTACCGGCTGGTGACCTCCGAGGGTGTCTCCACCTTCGAGGCCGACGGACGGACGTTCCTCAAGGTGGAGCCGGAGGCGCTGCGCAAGCTCGCCGCGGAGGCCATCCACGACATCCAGCACTACCTGCGCCCGGCCCACCTCGCCCAGCTGCGCCGGATCATCGACGACCCCGAGGCGTCGGGCAACGACAAGTTCGTCGCGCTGGACCTGCTGAAGAACGCGAACATCGCGGCGGCGGGCGTGCTGCCCATGTGCCAGGACACCGGCACGGCGATCGTGATGGGCAAGCGGGGCCAGAACGTCCTCACCCAGGGCGGCGACGAGGAGGCCCTCAGCCGCGGCATCTACGACGCCTACACCAAGCTGAACCTGCGGTACTCGCAGATGGCTCCGCTCACCATGTGGGAGGAGAAGAACACCGGGTCGAACCTGCCGGCGCAGATCGAGCTGTACGCCACGGACGGCGGCGCGTACAAGTTCCTGTTCATGGCGAAGGGCGGCGGCTCGGCCAACAAGTCGTTCCTCTACCAGGAGACGAAGGCCGTCCTGAACGAGGCCTCCATGATGAAGTTCCTGGAGGAGAAGATCCGCTCGCTGGGTACGGCCGCCTGTCCGCCGTACCACCTGGCGATCGTCGTCGGCGGTACGTCCGCCGAGTACGCGCTGAAGACGGCGAAGTACGCCTCCGCGCACTACCTGGACGAGATCCCGGCCGAGGGCTCGGCGCTCGGGCACGGCTTCCGGGACAAGGAGCTGGAGGAGAAGGTCTTCGAGCTGACGCAGAAGATCGGGATCGGGGCGCAGTTCGGCGGCAAGTACTTCTGCCACGACGTACGCGTGGTCCGGCTCCCCCGGCACGGCGCCTCCTGCCCGGTCGCCATCGCCGTCTCCTGCTCCGCCGACCGCCAGGCCGTCGCGAAGATCACCGCCGAGGGCGTCTTCCTGGAGCAGCTGGAGACGGACCCGGCGCGGTTCCTGCCGGACACCACGGACGCTGAGCTCAACAGCGGCTCCGCCGCGGGCCTCGACTCCTCCGACGAGGACGTGGTCCGCATCGACCTCAACCAGCCGATGGACGACATCCTCGCCGAGCTGACGAAGTACCCGGTGAAGACCCGCCTCTCGCTCTCCGGTCCCCTGGTCGTGGCCCGTGACATCGCGCACGCCAAGATCAAGGAGCGGCTGGACGCGGGCGAGGAGATGCCGCAGTACCTGAAGGACCACCCGGTGTACTACGCGGGCCCGGCCAAGACCCCCGAGGGTTACGCGTCCGGCTCCTTCGGCCCGACCACGGCCGGCCGGATGGACTCCTACGTCGAGCAGTTCCAGGCGGCGGGCGGCTCCAAGGTGATGCTGGCCAAGGGCAACCGCTCGCAGCAGGTCACCGACGCCTGCGGCAGCCACGGCGGCTTCTACCTCGGCTCCATCGGCGGGCCCGCCGCCCGCCTCGCCCAGGACTGCATCAAGAAGGTCGAGGTCGTCGAGTACGAGGAGCTCGGCATGGAGGCGGTCTGGAAGATCGAGGTCGAGGACTTCCCGGCCTTCATCGTCGTCGACGACAAGGGCAACGACTTCTTCAAGGACCCGGCCCCGGCGCCGACGTTCACCTCGATCCCGGTGCGGGGGCCTGGGCTGGCGTAGTGCCTCGGGGCGGCGGGAGGCGGGAGAGGGTCTCGCCCCCGCCGCCCCTACCCGTCCCATCCCCCAGGGGCTCCGCCCCTTCGACCCCACCAGGGGCTCCGCCCCCAGACCCCGCCACGGGCTCCGCCCCTGCACCCCAGCGGGGCTCCGCCCTCGGACCCCGCCACGGGCTCCGCCCCTGCACCCCGGCAGGGCTCCGCCCCCGCGCCCTCTGGGGCTCCGCCCCCGGACCCCACCACGGGCTCCGCCCCCGCACCCCAGCGGGGCTCCGCCCTCGGACCCCGCCACGGGCTCCGCCCCTGCACCCCGGCAGGGCTCCGCCCCCGCGCCCTCTGGGGCTCCGCCCCCGGACCCCACCACGGGCTCCGCCCCCGCACCCCAGCGGGGCTCCGCCCTCGGACCCCGCCACGGGCTCCGCCCCTGCACCCCAGCGGGGCTCCGCCCCTTCGACCCCACCACGGGCTCCGCCCCCCCGGACCCCGCCACGGGCTCCGCCCCTTCGACCCCACCAGGGGCTCCGCCCCCCGGACCCCGCCAGGGCTCCGCCCCCGCACCCCGCTGGGGCCTGTGCCCCCAAACCCCCCTTCGGCCCCGAACGGGTCTCGTCCTCAAACGCCGGACGGGCTGGAGGACCTGGGCCGGTGCTGACGGGGGCGCTCCCGCCCGTGCCTCGCTTCCGGGGGAACAGGGAGCACGTGCGCGATGCTGTCCCCCGTGGAGGTGATCGTCGATGACCGACGAGCAGGACAACGGCAGCTACCGGATCGAGCACGACTCCATGGGTGAGGTGCGTGTCCCGGCGCATGCCAAGTGGCGGGCGCAGACGCAGCGGGCCGTGGAGAACTTCCCCGTCTCGGGGCAGCGCATCGAGCGGGCGCACATCGAGGCCCTCGCCCGGATCAAGGGCGCGGCCGCCAAGGTGAACGCCGAACTCGGGGTGCTCGACAAGGAGATCGCCGAGGCGATCCAGGACGCGGCCGCCGAGGTGGCCGAGGGGCGGTGGGACGAGCACTTCCCCGTCGACGTGTTCCAGACCGGCTCCGGCACCTCGTCCAACATGAACACCAACGAGGTCATCGCGACGCTGGCCGGTGAGCGGCTGGGGCGGGACGTCCACCCCAACGACCACGTCAACGCCTCCCAGTCGTCCAACGACGTGTTCCCGTCGTCGATCCACATCGCCGCCACCGCCGCCGTCACCCAGGACCTGATCCCGGCCCTGGAGCACCTCGCCGACTCGCTCGGCCGCAAGAGCGAGGAGTTCGCCGACGTCGTGAAGTCCGGGCGGACCCATCTGATGGACGCCACGCCTGTCACCCTTGGACAGGAGTTCGGGGGGTACGCCGCCCAGGTGCGGTACGGCGTGGAGCGGCTGCGCGCCTCCCTCCCCCGGCTCGCCGAGCTGCCCCTCGGGGGGACCGCCGTGGGGACCGGGATCAACACCCCGCCCGGCTTCTCCGCCGCCGTCATCGAGGAGGTCGCCCGGGTCACCGGGCTGCCGCTGACGGAGGCACGGGATCATTTCGAGGCGCAGGGTGCCCGGGACGGGATCGTCGAGACCAGCGGGCAGCTCCGGACCGTCGCCGTGTCGCTGACGAAGATCGCCAATGATCTGCGGTGGATGGCCTCGGGGCCGCGGACCGGTCTCGCCGAGATCTCGCTCCCCGACCTCCAGCCCGGCTCCTCGATCATGCCCGGCAAGGTCAACCCGGTGATCCCGGAGGCGGTGCTGATGGTCGCCGCGCAGGTCGTGGGGAACGACGCCACCGTCGCCACCGCCGGAGCGGCCGGCAACTTCGAGCTCAACGTGATGCTGCCGGTCATCGCCAAGAACGTACTGGAGTCGATCCGGCTGCTCGCCAACGTGGCCCGGCTGCTCGCCGACCGGACCGTGGACGGGATCGTGGCCGACCGGGAGCGGGCCCGGGAGTACGCCGAGTCCTCGCCGTCGGTCGTCACGCCGCTCAACAAGTACATCGGCTACGAGGAGGCCGCCAAGGTCGCCAAGAAGGCGCTGGCGGAGCGGAGGACCATCCGTCAGGTGGTACTCGAAAGCGGGTATGTGGAGCGCGGTGACCTGACGGTCGAGCAGCTCGACGAGGCGCTGGATGTCCTGCGTATGACGCGTCCGTAACCTTTGGCGCCCGCGCGCAGAACCGTGACGGGCGCCGCAGCGTCGTATGCCCATGGCACCTAATATCTGTGCATGGCAGAGGCTGGAGCGGTGAGACGCGTGGGAACGGGCGGTGCGGCGGCCTTCTGGGCGCCCGGGGACCAGATCCTGTGGCGCTACCGGGAGAACGGCGGCGCGGGCTTCCACATCGCCCGCCCGGTCACCGTCGTCCGTGACGACGAGGAACTGCTCGCGGTCTGGCTGGCGCCCGGCACCCAGGTCGTCAAGCCCGTGCTCGCGGACGGCACCCCCCTGCACCAGGAACCGCTGCCGACCCGCTACACCAAGCCCCGGACCGTCCAGCTCGACCGCTGGTTCGGCACCGGCGTGCTGAAGCTGGCCCGGCCCGGCGAGCCCTGGTCGGTGTGGCTGTTCTGGGAGCCGGGCTGGCAGTTCAAGAACTGGTACGTCAACCTGGAGGAGCCGCTGGCCCGTTGGGACGGCGGAGTGGACTCCGAGGACCACTTCCTGGACATCTGTGTGTACCCCGACCGCAGTTGGGGCTGGCGGGACGAGGACGAGTTCGCGCAGGCCCAGCAGGACGGACTGATGGACGCCTCCGTCGCCGAGCAGGTGCGCCGGGCGGGCCGCGGGGCGGTGGAGGTGATCCGCGCCTGGGGGGCTCCGTTCAACGAGGGCTGGCAGCACTGGCGCCCGGACGCCTCCTGGGCCGTACCGTTGCTTCCGGAGGACTGGGACCGCATCCCGGCGCACATGTCCACATGAGACCCTTGATGTGCCCCCGGGCAGGAAACGTAGGATCGTCCTCCGCAAGACCATGGAACAGCAACTCCCGGGGCCGACACCGGGTCTGACCGAACGTCACCGAGGGGCGGCAGGACGTGAGCGAGGGGTACGAGGGCAACACCGGCGAGGCCGGAAGGACTTTCGGCGTCGGCCGCCAGGGCCGTGCCCGGTCCTCCGGTGACACAGGAACAGCCTCTGACCACGCGGGAATTCCGTTCCGGGGACAGGTATTCCGGGTATCGGGTTTCCTGCGGGACCAACTGCGTGCGCGGCACGCAGCCCCGGACGGACGGATTCGACACGCGTGACGGAGCAGCCCACCAGCTACGAACGCCCCCAGGGCGTCGACCCCACGGACCCCCGCGGGGCGCTCCTGCATACCCCGGCACCGGACGGATCGGGCGCCTTACCTCCCGCCGCCGGTCAGGGCCGCACGGAGGACGGCCCTGGCACCACCGCGTCGAGGGCCACCAGCGGGAAGGGCAGCAAGGGAAACAAGAGTGCCAAGGGAAAGGATCCGGCCGTTCCACAGGCCGAGCACTCCCAGCCGGCGGCCGGCGCCGAACCCGACAGCCATCGGCCGCGTCCGGCACCCGAGTCCATCCCGGCCCAGCCGGGCGGTGACGTGCGTTCCGAGCGTCGTACGGGGCAAGGGGTGACGCCCGGGCGGCCCACGCCGATGCGGCGCGACGGGGACCGGCTGCGTTTCGTGGGCGCCGCGACCCGGCGGATCGCCCGCGGCCTGGACCTCGACGAGATCGTGATGGGGCTGTGCCGCGCCACCGTGCCGACCTTCTCCGACGCGATCCTCGTCTATCTGCGCGACCCGCTGCCCGTCGGCGACGAGCGGCCGGTGGCCGACCGCGTCATGCTGCGGCTGCGGCGCACCGACCGCATCCCGGAGGAGCGCGACACCGAGACCGGCTTCGCCGCGCTCGCCCTGCCGCCCCCGGAACCGGCGGAGCTGACCGCCGAGCTGTCCTCCGCGATCGCGGAACTGTGCGAGGTGCGGCCCGGCGGGGCCCTCGCGGAGGTGCTGCGCGGGGTGCGTCCGGTGTTCGCCGACAGCCCGGCCGCCCGTGCCGCGCTGCCCGAACTTCTGGGCGAGGACAGCACCTTGGTCGTCCCGGGCGGCCAGCGGGCCATCCTGGCCCCGCTGCGGGGCCGCCGCCGGGTGATCGGCGCCGCGGTCTTCCTGCGCCGCCCGGAGCGGTTCCCGTTCGAGAACGACGACCTGCTCGTGGCGGCCCAGCTCGCCACGCACAGCGCGCTCGGCATCGACAAGGCGGTCCTGTACGACCGTGAGGCGTACATCGCGGACGAGCTCCAGCGCACCATGCTCCCGGAGCACCTGCCGCGCCCCACGGGCGTACGGCTGGCCTCCCGCTATCTGCCGGCGGCCGAGACCGCGCGGGTGGGCGGCGACTGGTACGACGCGATCCCGCTGCCGGGCAGCCGGGTGGCGCTCGTCGTGGGCGATGTCATGGGGCATTCGATGACGTCGGCCGCGATCATGGGGCAGTTGCGGACGACCGCCCAGACCCTCGCCGGGCTCGACCTGCCGCCGCAGGAGGTGCTGCACCACCTCGACGAGCAGGCCCAGCGGCTGGGCTCCGACCGCATGGCGACCTGCCTCTACGCCGTCTACGACCCCGTATCGCACCGCATCACCATCGCCAACGCGGGCCATCCCCCACCGGTGCTGCTGCACCTGGGCGGCCGGGCCGAGGTGCTGCGGGTGCCTCCGGGGGCGCCGATCGGCGTGGGCGGGGTCGACTTCGAGGCGGTGGAGCTGGACGCCCCGGCCGGGGCGACGCTGCTGCTGTACACCGACGGCCTGGTCGAGTCCCGGCTGCGGGACGTGGCGACCGGGATAGAGCAGCTGCGGGAGAAGCTGGCCGCGACCGCTCAGCTCACGGGGCCCGATCACCCGCCGCCGCTGGAGGCGCTGTGCGACGAGGTGCTCGACATGCTCGGTCCGGGCGACCGGGACGACGACATCGCGCTGCTCGCCGCCCGCTTCGACGGGATCGCGCCGAGCGATGTGGCGTACTGGTTCCTGGAGCCGGAGGACGCGGCACCGGGCCGTGCCCGGCGGCTGGCCCGGCGGGCGTTGTCCCGGTGGGGGATGGAGGATCTGACCGACTCCGTCGAGCTGCTGGTGAGCGAAGTGGTGACCAACGCGGTGCGGTATGCCTCGCGGCCGGTCACTCTGCGGTTGCTGCGGACCGATGTGCTGCGGTGCGAGGTGGGGGACGACGTCCCCCAGTTGCCTCGGCTGCGGCAGGCTCGGGCCACCGATGAGGGTGGGCGGGGGCTGTATTTGGTCAATCGGCTTGCCCGGCGGTGGGGGGCTACTCGGCTCAGTACCGGCAAGGTTGTGTGGTTCGAGTTGAATCGGTCGTAATTCGGGTGCGGTGCGGGTGCGCCGTGGCTGGTCGCGCCCACGCGGCGGAGCCGCAAATCGATACAGCCCCGCGCCCCTGAAGTAAGGAAGGGCGTCCGGTATTACCGGGCGCCCTTCCTTCATTTCCCTATTGGCCGCTCTGTGGATCCAGTGGGTTCTCTGGTTCCGTCGTCGGGTCCTCCGTGGACGGTTCCGTCGTGGTGCCGCCTGTCGGGGGCGTCGTCGTCGGAGGGTTCGTCGTGGGGGCGTTCGTCGTCGGGGCGTTCGTCGTCGGGGCGTTCGTCGTCGGGGGGGCCGTCGTCGGCGTGTTGGAGGGGGTGGGGCTCGACGACGGGGACGAGGGCGGGGACGGGGAGGACGTCTGGACCGCCGCGCCCTGGTCGGTCTCCAGGTCGAACTTGGTGACCTTGGTGGAGACGCCGAAGGTGTACGCCGCCCAGATCTGCGCCGGGAAGCCACCACCGTTGATGCGGCCCGCGACCGTGGTCAGGCCCGTCGTCGCGCCGGTCAGCGAGACCTGGGCTCCGGTCTTGGCCTTCTCGCCGAACAGGCCGACCGAGGTCACCAGGTCGGGGGTGTAGCCGGTGAACCAGGCCGACTTGTTGTTGTCGGATGTACCCGTCTTGCCGGCCACCTTCTGGCCCTTGCGCAGGGGGTTGTCCCGCACGGACTTCTTGGCCGTACCGTCGTCGACCACGCCGGTGAGGACGGAGGTGACCGAGTCCGCGGCCTCCCGGTCGATGACCTGATCCCCGATGGGATCGGTGAGCTTGAACGACGGGTAGGCGCTGTTCTTCGCCGACTTGATGAGCGACGGGGTGACCTTCTTGCCGTGGTTGTCGAGGGTGGCGTAGACACCGGCCATCTGCAGGGGGCTCGCGCCCATGGTGCCGAGGGTCTGGGCCGGGACGGCCTTCAGGTCCTCGGTGTCCATGCCGAGGTCGCTCGCGACCTTCAGCACCTTGTCCATGCCGACGTCGACACCCATCTGCGCGAAGACGGAGTTGATGGACTTGTTCAGCGCCGTCTGGACGGTGACGTCGCCGTAGTCCTGGTCGTCCTCGTTCTCCGGGGCGAAGCCGATGTCGCTGCCGACGACCGGGCGCTTGCTGGTGCCGTCGTAGATCGTGTTGGCGTTGATCTCGTCGCCGTCCTGCGTCTGGGCGTTCTCGTCGAAGGCCGCGGCGAGGATCACCGGCTTGAAGGTGGAGGCGGGCTGGTAGTCGGTGCGGGTGGCGTTGTTGACGTAGTGCTCGGTGTAGCCCTTGCCGCCGTACATCGCCACGACGGCGCCCGTCTTGGGGTTCACCGACACCGCGCCGGCCTGGACGTCACCGTCGACCGAGCGCTTCTTCGCGTCCAGCTTGCTGGTCAGCTGTTCCTTGACCGCGGCCTCCAGGGCCTTCTGCTTCTTCTTGTCGATGTTGAGCTCGATGTTCCAGCCGCCGCGGGTGACCATGGCCTCGGCCGCCTTGAGGTCGTCGGCCACGCCCGTGGCGACGAGCTGGCGCATCAGTTCGGCGTTGGCCGCGTTGACCAGGTAGCCGACCTGCCCCTCCTGGCTCGGGTTGGCCTTGGGCTCCTTGGGCTCCGGGAACGTCATGTCCTCGCGCTCGCTCTTGTCGAGCCAGCCCTGCTCGACCATGTTGTCGAGGACGTAGTTCCAGCGGGCCTTGACCAGCCGCTTGCCGGTGTCGGTGGCGACGGCCCAGTCGTACTGGCTGGGGGCCTGGAGCAGGGCGGCGAGGTAGGCGCCCTGCTCGACGGTGAGCTTGTCGGCGTCCACGCGGTAGTAGCACTGAGCGGCGGCCTGGATGCCGTAGCAGCCGCGGCCGTAGTAGCTGGTGTTGATGTAGCCGGCCAGGATGTAGTCCTTGGACTTCTCCCGGTCCAGCTTGAGCGAGATGACCAGTTCCCTCAGCTTGCGCGTGACGGTCTGTTCCTGGCTCAGGTAGTAGTTCTTGACGTACTGCTGGGTGATCGTCGAACCACCCTGCGCGCCCTTGCCCATGAGCGTGTTGAGGATGCCTCGTGTGGTGCCCTTGAGGTCGACGCCGGCGTCGTTGTAGAAGGTCTTGTTCTCGGCGGCGACGAAGGTGCGCTGGACCTCCTTGGGGACCTGGGCGAGATCGACGACCTCCCGGTTGACCGTCCCGTCGCGGGTCAGGATCGCGCCGCCCGCGTACTCGTAGACGTTGCTCTGGAGCTTGGCGTCGGCGTTGCCCTCGGGGATCGGCGTACTGACGTACAGCCAGACGACGGCGCCGATGACGGCCGTGGTCATGAGGAGGAAGGCGCCGAGGATCTTCTTCCAGGTGAAGATCCGGCGTATGAGGCTCTTCTCCTTCTTACCGGCCTTGCCGCCCTTGGCTCCCCGGCCCTTCTTGCCGGCCGCGGCCCTGCGTGCGGCCGCGCGGCCGCCGGGCACCGGACCCTCGGTCTCGCGGGTCTCGGGAGCCTCGGGGGCCTCGACGGCCGATCGCGTCTCGCTGCGCGACGAGGGGGCCTCTCTGCGTGCCGAGCGGTTCTTGGGCGCCGCGCGACGGCCACCGCTCTGTCGCGCTCGTCTCTCGTCCGCTCGTCCCATGAGTCCGCTCGCTCCGCTTCCTACTCGGCAGTCACATCAGTGCCCGGAGGCCGGTCAGCTCAGAAAGCTAACACCGCCTGCTGTGACGAAGGGCTCTCGATCCGGTCCTCGGAGGGGGTGAGAATCAGCACCCCGTCCGGCGACACCGGCATACCACTCCACCTGATCCGACGAACGATAGAGGTTCAGGGTTGCCATTCGCGGGTAAAGTGTTATCACTTAGCTAGACCGAAGCTATGCTCGAACCACGCAAAGCTGTTCATATCCGTACGAAACGGGGGACCTTTCGATGTCCACAGACCACTCCACAGACCACTCCTCTGCCGACCTGCCCGAGATGCCCGCGCCGCGCGTGAAGGAGTTCCCGGCGCACAGCGTGGGCGGCGGGCTCGCACTGCTCTCCGGGCTCGTCGGACTGCTGGCCGGCGCCGGACTGATCGTCCTGGCCACGACGGTGACCGCGGCCGGCGGCAAGGCCGCGCTGATCGTCGGCGGCATCGTCATAGGCATCGCCGCGTTCCTGTCGATGTGCGGGCTGAACACGGTGGCGCCGGGTGAGGCGCGCGTGGTGCAGCTGTTCGGGCGCTACCGGGGCACCATCCGCGAGGACGGGCTGCGCTGGGTGAACCCCTTCACCTCCCGCGAGAAGATCTCCACCCGCGTCCGCAACCACGAGACGGCCGTCCTGAAGGTCAACGACGCCTACGGCAACCCCATCGAGCTCGCCGCGGTCGTGGTGTGGAAGGTGCAGGACACCGCGCAGGCCACCTTCGAGGTGGACGACTTCCTGGAGTTCGTCTCCACCCAGACCGAGGCGGCCGTGCGGCACATCGCCATCGAGTACCCCTACGACTCCCACGACGAGGACGGCCTCTCGCTGCGCGGCAACGCCGAGGAGATCACCGAGAAGCTCGCCGCCGAGCTCCACGCGCGCGTGGAGGCGGCCGGTGTGCGGATCATCGAGTCCCGGTTCACGCATCTCGCCTACGCTCCGGAGATCGCCTCGGCGATGCTCCAGCGGCAGCAGGCGGGCGCGGTGGTCGCGGCGCGGCGGGAGATCGTGGACGGGGCGGTCGGGATGGTCGAGGCGGCGCTGAGCCGGATCGCCGAGCAGGAGATCGTGGAGCTGGACGAGGAGCGGAAGGCGGCGATGGTGTCCAACCTGATGGTGGTGCTCTGCGGGGACCGGGCGCCGCAGCCGGTACTGAACACGGGGACGCTCTACCAGTGACCTCACCCGAAGAGGGTTCGGCCCCTCGGCGCCGGCCGCAGCAGCGCAAGCAGGTGCTGCTGCGGCTGGACCCGCTGGTGCACGACGCGCTGGCCCGCTGGGCCTCGGACGAGCTGCGGTCGGCGAACGCGCAGATCGAGTTCCTGCTGCGGAAAGCCTTGAAGGAGGCGGGGCGGCTGCCCGGCGAGGCCGGGCCCATCCCCCGCCGTGGGCGACCCCCCGGCGGCTCCGCCCCCAGACCCCCGTCGGCCTGAACGGCCTCGTCCTCAAGCTCCCCCAGAGCGGGTGCCCCCAGACGGGCCGGCCGGCTGTTGCAGAACGGTGACAACGGGCGCCCACCTGCACACTCCCACTCCCCGCCATCACCTACACACTCCGCGTATACACCCCGGGTATACACCGCATGTACAGTCCTCCCCATGTCCATCGGTCACACCCTCCTGGGACTCCTGGAGTCCGGGCCCCGACACGGTTACGACCTGAAGCGGGCCTTTGACGAGAAGTTCGGTCACGACCGGCCGCTGCACTACGGCCAGGTCTACTCGACGATGTCGCGGCTGCTGAAGAACGGCCTCGTCGAGGTCGACGGCATCGAGGCCGGCGGTGGCCCCGAGCGCAAGCGGTACGCCATCACCGACGCCGGGATCACCGACGTGGAGCGCTGGCTCGCCACGCCCGAGAAGCCCGAGCCGTACCTGCAGTCGACGCTGTACACGAAGGTCGTCCTGGCGCTGCTCACCGAGCGCGACGCGGCCGACATCCTCGACACCCAGCGGGCGGAGCACCTGCGCAGCATGCGCATCCTGACCGACCGCAAGCGCAAGGGTGATCTGGCGGACCAGCTGATCTGCGACCACGCCCTGTTCCATCTCGAGGCCGACCTGCGCTGGCTGGAGCTCGCCGCCGCGCGCCTCGACAAGCTGAAGGCCACGGTGACCGCATGAACGCTCCGGGGGGATCCCTGCTCGCCGCCGAGAACCTGAAGAAGGCGTACGGGCCGACGATGGCGCTGGACGGCGCCGAGTTCTCCATCCACCCCGGCGAGGTCGTCGCGGTGATGGGCCCGTCCGGGTCCGGCAAGTCGACGCTGCTGCACTGCCTCGCCGGCATCGTGACGCCCGACTCGGGTTCGATCCTGTACGACGGGCAGGACCTGGCGACGATGAGCGACGCGGGCCGCAGCCGGCTGCGGCGCTCGGAGTTCGGGTTCGTGTTCCAGTTCGGGCAGCTCGTGCCGGAGCTGACCTGCGTGGAGAACGTGGCCCTGCCGATGCGGCTGAACGGCACCGCGCGCAAGCAGGCCGAGCGCACCGCGCTGGGCTGGATGGAACGCCTCGAGGTCGACGACCTCGCGAAGAAGCGGCCGGGGGAGGTCTCCGGCGGGCAGGGGCAGCGGGTCGCGGTGGCGCGCTCGCTGGTCACCAGCCCGCGGGTCGTCTTCGCCGACGAACCGACCGGCGCGCTGGACTCGCTCAACGGCGAGCGCGTGATGGAGCTGCTCACCGAGGCGGCCCGGTCGGCCAACGCGGCCGTGGTGCTGGTGACGCACGAGGCGCGGGTGGCCGCCTACTCCGACCGCGAGATCGTCGTACGGGACGGGAAGTCGCGGGACATGGAGCGGGTCGTATGAACGCGCGCCAGTGGACCAGGGATCTCGCCCTGGGGGTCCGGTTCGCCTTCGCGGGCGGCCGGGAGGGGTGGATCCGGGCCACGCTGACGGCGGTCGGCGTCGGGCTCGGTGTGGCGCTGCTGCTGCTGGCCGCCGCGCTGCCCGGGGTGATCGTCGAGCGGCACGCGCGTGAACAGGCCCGTGCCGACTACACGTTCACGGCCGAGGAGCCGCGCCCCGCGGACAACTCCCTGTTGATCGCGCAGACCGACACGACGTTCCGTTCGAAGGACGTGCGCGGCCGGCTGCTGGAGGCGGAGGGGCCGCGCGCCCCGCTGCCGCCCGGCGTCGACGCGTTCCCGGCGAAGGGCGAGATGGTCGTCTCCCCCGCGCTGAAGCGGCTGCTCGCCTCGGACGGCGCGAAGCTGCTGCGGGAGCGCCTGCCGTACCGGATCGTCGGGACCATCGCGGAGCCCGGTCTGGTCGGCTCGCAGGAACTCGCCTACTTCGCCGGCGCCACCGGGCTCGACACCGATGACCCCGGAGTGGCCCGGCTGACGAGGTTCGGGATGATCAACCCGGACCGCGAGAAGGCCGACCCCGTGCTGGTGCTGCTGAGCGTCGTGATGATCACGGTCCTGCTGATGCCGGTCGCTGTGTTCATCGCGGCGGCCGTGCGGTTCGGCGGCGAGCGGCGCGACCGGCGGCTCGCGGCGCTGCGGCTGGTGGGCTCCGACGGCGGGATGACCCGGCGGGTCGCGGCGGGCGAGGCGATGGCCGGCGCCCTGCTCGGGCTGGTCCTCGGCACGGCGTTCTTCCTGCTCGGACGGCAGGTGGTGGGGTCCGTCGAGGTGCTGGGCATCAGCGTCTGGCCCAGCTACCTCAACCCCTCGCCCGCCCTCGCCGCGCTGGTCGCGGTCGCGGTGCCGGCCGCCGCCGTACTCGTCACCCTCCTCGCGCTGCGCGGCGTGGTGATCGAGCCGCTCGGTGTGGTGCGCGCGGCGAAGCCCGCCCGGCGCCGGCTGTGGTGGCGGCTGCTGCTGCCGCTGGCCGGTCTCGCGATGCTCTATCCGATGATGGGCCAGGGCAGGACCGAAGGGGACTTCAACCAGTACCTGGTGGTCGGTGGTGTCCTGCTGCTGCTGGTCGGTGTGACCGCGCTGCTGCCGTGGCTGGTGGAGCGCGTCGTGGCCCGGCTCGGCGCGGGCGGGGTCGCCTGGCAACTGGCCGTACGTCGGCTGCAGTTGAGCAGCGGCACGGCGGCCCGCATGGTCAACGGCATCGCGGTGGCGGTGGCCGGGGCGATCGCGCTCCAGATGCTGTTCGCCGGGGTCGACGACCAGTACACCAAGCCCAGCAAGGAGGACCTCTCACGGGCCCAGATGCAGGTGACCGTGCCCAAGGGCACGCCGCTGGCGGGCGCCGCCCGGCGGTTCGAGGACACCAAGGGCGTACGGCGGGTCATCGCGCTGTCGGAGGGTTATCTCGGTGACGCCCCCTCGACGACCGGCGACGGCCCCACCCACGGCACCGAGCTGGCCGTCGGCGACTGCGCGGCGCTGCGCGAGGTGGCGAAGCTGCCCTCCTGCAAGGACGGCGACATCTTCCTGGGCGACGGCGACGACTACTCCACCGACGGACCGCTGCTGAACAAGCCCGGCAAGAAGCTGTACATCGAGGACGGCGACAGCGTGGTCACCTGGACGGTGCCGGCCGGTATCCGGCAGGTGACGGCGGTGGAGGACCCGTCCGGCGGTCTGCGCGGCGGCTTCCTGATGACCCCGGGCGCGATGCCCCGGGACTTCGCGGGCGTGGTCTCCGGGCAGCTCTACCTCTCGGTCGACCGGTCGGTGCCCGACGCCGACGAGTACGTCCTCAACACCGCCGCCGCCGTGGACCCGCTGGCGAGTCCGATGATCTGGTCGGGGACCGAGACGTCCCGGAGGTACGAGTCGATCCGCACCGGGCTGTTCGTCGGCGCGATCTGTGTACTGGCGCTGATCGGGGCGAGCCTGCTGGTGTCGCAGCTGGAGCAGCTGCGCGAGCGCAGGAAGCTGCTGTCGTCCCTGGTCGCCTTCGGCACCCGGCGCCGCACGCTGAGCATGTCGGTGCTGTGGCAGACGGCGATCCCGATCGGGCTCGGCCTGGTGCTGGCCTCGGTGGTGGGGCTGACGCTGGGCGCGGTGCTGCTGCGGATGACCGACCAGCCGGTGGGTGTGAACTGGGGGGTCGTGCTGTCGATGACCGGCATCGGCGCGGCCGTCGTCCTGGTGGTGACGCTGCTGAGCCTGCCGCCGCTGGTGCGGCTGATGCGGCCGGAGGGGCTGCGCACGGAGTAGCCCGGCCCCCGTGGAAGGGCCCCTCGAGGCAGCTCTCGAGGGGCCCTTCGCCCGTTCACAGCTGGTACTCCCGCACCACCCTCCGCACCTGCGCGAACAGCATGCCCACGTTGACGGACTTGCGGCAGACGACCACCGCGACGACGTCCTGCTGCTCGTTCATCCTCACGAACAGGTGGGTGAGGTTGTCGCTGTTGACGAGGATCTCCTGGAAGAAGTGGTTGTCGGTCTGGATGCCGCGCCGCTCCTTGAAGACGTCCTCGATCATCACGACCGTGCGGCCCTGGAAGAGGTCGAGTGTCGCGCCCGCCAGGAGGTCGAGGACCTCGGGCGGGTGGTTGTCGACCGTCTCGTAGGACAGCAGCATGCCGGTGGACATGTCGACGACGCCGGAGGCGACGCAGTCCGGGGCATCCGTACGCAGTGACTTGACCAGGCCCATCACCTGATCGGAGAAACCGGGGGTCATACGCTTCGTCGCCATCCCTTCAGACTCCTTCGGTGGTTTTCTCGGTGAGGATCAGATCGATGCGGCGCAGCGCCGGCTGGGTCGCCCGGTGCAGGCGCTCCACATCCATCCCCTCGTCTCCGAGTACGACCATCAGCGCGGTGTCGCCGACGGCGTAGAACGCGGCGCAGCCGTGGCTGCCGTAGGTCACCGTGCGGTGCAGGGCGCCCCGGGCGGTCGCCTCGGAGGTACGGCGGGCGAGGCCGAGACCGGCCGCGGCGAGGGCGGCGAGGCCCTCCGGGTCGATCGTGTCGGCCGTGTCGGCGGCGATGAGCAGCCCGTCGGCCGCGGCGACCGCGGTGTCGGTGATACCGGTCACCTGCTCGCGCAGGCCCCGCATCTCCTGTGCGAGGGCTTTGTGGTCCATGAGTGCAACTCCCCTGATCCTGATCGCATATGACCGTCTTTTTTCTGTGGGGGTTTTCCGGGCGGGGCCGACAATCCAGCTGTCCGCCTATTTCGCCGTCGGATTGCGGAGGCGGAAGAAGTCCTTCCAGCCGGTGGCGCCGCCGTTGTCCTCGGGGTGTTCCGGCGCGAGTGCCTCGTTGATGCCGCTGGCACCGGGGCGGCGGCGGGGCAGGGTGGCGGGCTCGGGGGGTGGTTCGGCCGGCGGCACCGGGACGGGCGGTGGGGGCGGGGCCGGCTCGCGGGGGTGTACGCCATGGCCGTCGGGCAGCAGCCGCACCGGGATCGGCGCGGGCGCGTCGGCGCACTCCAGCAGTCCCTCGCCCAGCATCCTGGCCACCGCCACGGTGACCGTGTAGACCCCGCGCCCGGTGCGGAAGGCCAGGTCGCGGGCGGTGCGCCGACCGTCGGCGTGGGTGAGCACCTCCCGCTGGAGCGGGCCGAGGCGGTCGGCGACGCAGGAGAGGGAGCCGGGCACGGGGCGCTCCCGCTCCGGGCGGACCGGGTACGGCATGGCCAGCAGCGCGGACAGTTTGCGGGACGCCTCCTGCAGCAGCCGGGTGGGCGTCTCGCCGATGGTGACCGGGGCGGGCGGTGGCCCGGTCGCCGGACCGCGTTCGCAGCCGTCGACGCTGCCCGCGACGACCGCGAACGCGGCGTCCTGAAGGGCCATCGCACAGACCACCCGGAGCTGGGCGGCCCCCGCGTAGCCGTGGGCGATCAGCCCGGCGACCGGCCAGCGCGCGCCCCCGGACTCGCGCACCAGCGCGGCCCACTCCTCGCCGGCGATGCGCCCGGAGCGCAGCAGCAGCGCCTCCGCCCCGGGTGCGCCCGGCGACTCGACCGCGGCGATCAGGCCGCCGCTCAGATGGAAGGTGCCGCCGGGTGCGCCCGCCACCCGCAGCTCGCCCGTGAACCCCTCGCGCACGCACGCGGCAAGGTCGCGTGCCAGCAGCTCGTAGCCCGACATCACTCCCCTTGCCCTTTCGCACATACGCCTGACGCGTAGCGCTCAGGGGGGAATGTCTATCAGCCTCGGCGCATATTCCAGTCGGGGATTTACTACCTGCCCCGACCTGACGGAACTTGTTCCCTCGTGGAATTCAAATATCTGTGTTCGGTGTTCATTTGACCGAATGGAAACGCATGTGGTCTGCTCCTCGTGAACCTGGAGGTTGAGGTTGTCACTGGATGCGCTGAAGTCCGCGGTACCGGAGTACGCCAAGGACCTGAGACACAACCTGGGCTCGGTCGTCGGCGACTCCGACCTGCCGGCGCAGCAGCTGTGGGGCACGGTCCTGGCGACCGCGATCGCCTCCCGCTCCCCGATCGTGCTGCGCGAGCTGGCACCGGAGGCGAAGGCGCACCTCTCGCCGGAGGCGTACACGGCGGCGAAGTCCGCCGCCGCGACGATGGCGATGAGCAACGTCTTCCACCGCACCCGGCATCTGCTGTCCGACCCCGAGTACGGGCGTCTGCGGGCCGGTCTGCGGATGAACCTCCTCGGCGACCCCGGGGTCGACAGGGTCGACTACGAGCTGTGGTCGTTCGCGGTGTCCGCGATCAACGCGTGCGGGCTGTGCCTGGACTCGCACGAGCAGGCGCTGCGCAAGGCGGGCGTCGGCCGTGAGGTGATCCAGGAGGCGTTCAGGATCGCCTCGGTGATCCACGCGGTCGGTGTGACGCTGGACGCGGAGGCGATCCTCGCCGAGTAGCCTCAGACTCCCCCAGAGGGGGTACCCCCACCGGCGGACGGGCTGGAATCGCCCCCGGCGCTCACCGGTGCCACGTCCACCGCCGTCGCCCCCCGCGGCCTCGGTGACGTCCGTAGGGCCGGTTCCTGGGAGTAGGCCTTCAGATAGCCCACCACCGTGTTCGTCACCGCCACCAGCGGTACGGCGACCACCGCGCCGCCGATGCCCGCGACCATGCCGCCGGAGGCGACGGCCAGGACCACGGCGAGCGGGTGGACGCGGACCGCGCGGCCGAGGATGAACGGCTGCAGGATGTGTCCCTCGATCTGCTGCACCGCCAGCACGACCGCCAGCGTCATCACCGCGGTGAACACGCCCTGCGTCACCAGCGCCACCACCACCGCCAGCGCGCCGGAGGCCACCGCGCCGACCAGCGGGATGAACGAGAACAGGAAGATGAACACGGCGAGCGGCACGGCCATCGGCACGTCGAGGAAGTAGATGCCCAGGCCGATGAAGATGGCGTCGATCAGCGCCACGACCACGGTGCCGCGCACATACGCGGTGAGCGTCGCCCAGGCCCGCGGTCCCGCGCCGGCCACACCCGGCCGGGCGGCGGCGGGAACCAGCTTCAGCGTCCACTCCCAGATCCGCTTGCCGTCGTAGAGCAGGAAGAGCGTCGAGAAGAACGCCAGCAGGATCCCGGTGAGCGCCTCGACGACGACCGTCACGCCCTCCAGACCGGCCGAGGTGATGGAGTCGGTGTTGGCGCCGACCGCCTCGCGCAGGTTCTTGGCGATGCCGTTGATCTGCTTGTCGGTGACGTGGAAGGGGCTGTTGAGCAGCCAGCGGCGCAGGTCCTCGATGCCGTCCTGGACCTGGTCGGAGAGGTTGTCGATGTTCTCCATGACCTGCCAGGTCACGAACCAGCCCATCAGGCCGATGACGACGAACCCGAGGATCGCCGTGAGGGCGGTCGCGGGCCCCCGGGGCACCCCCATGCGCTTGAGCCGGGCCACGGTGGGTTCGAGGAGAGCGGTCAGCAACAGGGCGACCACGAAGGCGAGGACGACGAGTTGGACGGCGCTGATGACCTTCATCAGCACCCAGACGGTCCCGGCGAGCACCAGCAGCCGCCAGCCCGCCTCGGCGGCGACCCGGACACCCCACGGAACGACCTGTGCGGGATCGGGGCGCGGGACGGGGGGTGACGGGTCCACGGGGGGCGCTACGGCGGCCTCGGGCGCCCCCGGCCCCGGCTCGTCGGTGTCGGTGTCGCTCTCCCGGTCCACTTCGGCGCGGCGCTCGTCGAGCCGCTCACCCATCTCGGTCAGACCGGCACCCAGCCGGCCGAGCCACCCTGGCACTCGCGACATGATCCGCCCTCTTCCCCCGTCTCTCCCCACCACTCCCCCTGGAGTCGTCGGCTTACTGATCGTTTCAGAATGAGTTGAGCTGCCGGTCTTGTGCTCGACGATCTTGGTCGGCAGGGTGGGCGGGGTGCGTGCTGATCTTGTTCCTG
>NZ_JBIWGA010000012.1:0-353653 GCF_044763345.1 Streptomyces sp. NPDC096132 | reverse complement strand
CCACCCCCCCACCCCCACCTCGTGGTTTTGTGTTTTGTTTTGTGGGGGCGCCGCCGGGGGGGCCGGGCCGCCCGCGCCCCCCCCCCCCCCCCCCCCCCCCCCCGGCCGGACTCGCGCTCCGCGCCGCTTGGGGCGACCGCGCGAAAAAACGACGCGAAAAAACGAGTTGCCGGGTGTCGGCCCACCGGAATACGGTCGCGGCACTCTGAAGCACCACGCTCTCCAGAACCATCGCCGCAGAACGGGAGCAAGCCCGCGCACCAGCGCGCGGAGCCAGGAGGGGGCGGCAGCTCTGTCCGCATGCCCTCCGGAGGACTGCTCCCATGAAGATCGGCCTCGGCCTGCCCATCGACGACCCCGCCCTGCTGCTGACCTGGGCACGGCGCGCCGACGCGGGCCCGTTCAGCACCCTCGGCCTGCTCGACCGGCTCGTGTTCCACAACCCCGAGCCCCTGGTCACCCTCGCCGCCCTCGCCGGCGCCACGGCCCGTATCCGTGTCCAGACCGAGGTGCTCATCGCCCCCGTCCACAACACCGCCCTGCTCGCCAAGCAGACCGCGACACTCGACCGCATGTCCGGCGGCCGGTTCACCCTCGGCATCGGTGTCGGCGGCCGCGAGGACGACTGCCTCGCCGCCGGCATTGACATCCGCCGCCGGGGCCGCCGCCTCGACGAGCAGATGGCCCTGCTGCGCCGGACCTGGGCCGGCGAACGGTACGACGAAAGCGTCGGGCCCATCGGACCCGCGCCCCTGACACCGGGCGGCCCCGAGGTGCTCTTCGGCGGCTTCACCCCGGCGGCCATCGAGCGCGTCGGCCGCTTCGGCGACGGCTTCCTGGGCGCCGCGCTGCCCCCGCAGTACCTGAGCGGCCTGTTCCGGGACGTGGAGAAGGTCTGGGAGAAGTACGACTGCCCCGGCCGGCCCCGCCTGGTCGCCCAGGTGAGCGTCGCCCTCGGGCCACGGCACACCGTGGACCGGGCCCGGCGCAATCTCCTCGACTACTACGAGTTCAGCGGCCGCGCCGCCTACATGGCCGAGGGTCTGCTCACCACACCGGGGCAGATCCGCGCGGCCGTCGCCGACCTCGCCGGCATCGGCGCCGACGAGGTCGTCCTCTACTGCTGGGCCCCCGACCCCGACCAGGTGGAACGCCTGGCCGAGGCCGTGTTCTGACGCCTGCTCAGAAGGCGCCGGGAAGCGAGATGTATTTGATATTTCAAACAAATCTCGCCTCGGTAAGGTGTGACCATGTCCACGACGCCGCGCTGGCTCAACGCCGACGAACGACGGGCCTGGCTGGCCTACGTCGACTTCTCCACCCTGCTCGCCGACTACCTCAACCGGCAGCTGCGGCGCGACGCCGGTATGACACACGCCGACTACAGCCTGCTGGCCTACCTGTCGATGGCTCCCGACGACGGACTCGGGATGTCCGAGCTGGCCCAGCGGCTGAAGATCACCCGCAGCCGGCTCACCCACGCGGTGAACCGGCTGCGCGAGGTCGGGCTCGTCGACCGCCGGGAGGACCCCGCCGACGGCCGCGGGCAGCTCGCCTTCCTCACCGACGAGGGCAAGGCCCTGCTCGTGGAGATCGCCCCCGGACATGTGGAGGCCGTCCGCCGGGCGGTGTTCGACGTGCTCACCCCCGAGCAGGTGCGGCAGCTGGCGGAGATCGGCGAGGCCATCAGCGACGCCCTGCACCAGGCCGAGGGCACCGAGGCCGACCCGGCGGTGCTGCCCTGGCGCCGCCGCTGAGATCCGGCGCGGTTCCGGCGCGGGCGCGCCACCTCGCAGGCACCTGAAAAACCTGTTCGAGGAGTTCTCTGGGCGTGGCATCGAGAAGAACCGGCCCACGGCGCGTACCTGGAGGTACGGGGCTGCCCGCCCCCTCCGCAACACGCCACCGATCCAAGGGACATACCTCGTGAACGCAACCGCCGCCATCGGCGTCACCGGCCTCGGCGTGATGGGCCGCAACCTTGCGCGCAACTTCGCCCGCAACGGCCACACCGTCGCCGTCCACAACCGCAGCGCAGGCCGCACCCGTGCGCTCGTCGAGGAGTTCGGCCACGAGGGCACGTTCGTCCCCGCCGAGTCGGCCGAGGAGTTCGTGGCCGCGCTCCAGCGCCCCCGCCGCCTGATGATCATGGTGCAGGCGGGCGCGGTCACCGACGCCGTCATCGACGAGTTCGCCCCGCTCCTGGAGCCCGGCGACATGATCATCGACGGTGGCAACGCCCACTTCGCCGACACCCGCCGCCGTGAGGCCGCCCTGCGCGAGAAGGGCATCCACTTCGTCGGCACCGGTGTCTCCGGCGGCGAGGAGGGCGCCCTCAACGGGCCGTCGATCATGGTCGGTGGTTCGAGCGAGTCGTACGACGTCCTCGGCCCGATGTTCGACTCCATCAGCGCGAAGGTGGACGGCGAGTCCTGCGCCGCCCACGTCGGCACCGACGGCGCCGGGCACTTCGTCAAGATGGTCCACAACGGCATCGAGTACGCCGACATGCAGCTCATCGCCGAGGCGTACGACCTGCTGCGCCAGGTCGCCGGCTACACCCCCGCCGAGATCGCCGACGTCTTCCGCACCTGGAACCAGGGCCGGCTCGGCTCCTACCTGATCGAGATCACCGCCGAGGTCCTCGCCCACACCGACGCCTCCACCGGCCTGGCCTTCGTCGACATCGTGACCGACGCGGCCGGCCAGAAGGGCACTGGCCGCTGGACCGTGCAGACCGCCCTGGACCTGGGCTCCCCGGTCACCGCGATCGCCCAGGCGACCTTCGCCCGCGCCGCCTCCGGCCAGCGCGAACTGCGCGCCGCCTACGCCGGACTGCCCGGCGGCACCACCCCCGCGCTCAGCCGCACCGAGGCCGCCCGCTTCACCTCCCAGGTCGAGCACGCCCTGTACGCGTCGAAGGTCATCGCCTACGACCAGGGCTGGAAGATGATCCAGGACGCCGCCGCCGAGTTCGGCTGGAAGATCGACCTGGGCGCGGTCGCCAGGATCTGGCGCGGTGGCTGCATCATCCGCGCCTCCTTCCTCGACCGCATCCGCGCCGCGTACGCCTCCGACCCGGAACTGGTGAGCCTGCTCGGCGAGATGGAGTTCGCCATGGAGATCACCGACGCGCAGGTGCCGTGGCGCGAGACGGTCGCCTCCGCCGCCCGCCGGGGCATCCCCGTCCCCGCGTTCTCCGCCGCCCTCGCCCACTACGACACCCTGCGCGCCGGCCGGCTGCCCGCCGCTCTCCTCCAGGGCCAGCGCGACTACTTCGGCGCCCACACCTACGGCCGCACCGACCGCCCCGGCGCCTTCCACACCCACTGGGCCGCCCCCGGCCGCCCGGAGACGCCGGCCTGACCGTCGTCCCGAGGGCCCGAGAGGGCGCCCGGTCCCACCGGTCCGTACGGTTGCCCGCCGTACGGACCGGGGGCCGCGACCACCGTCAGGAACCGTTCGTTCCCAGCGGCGCCACGGACTGCCGGATCACCAGCTGGGTGCTCAGCACCACATGGTCGTCCCCGGAGACCCGCTCCTCCCGCTCCAGTGCCAGGCGTACCGCCGTCCGGCCGAGGTCCTCGTACGGGACGCGGACGGTGGTGAGGGCCGGTGTCAGATCCGCCGCGAAGGGCACGTCGTCGTACCCGATCACCGAGACGTCGTCCGGGACGCTCAGCCGGAACTCGCGCAGCGCGGCCAGCGCGCCGAGAGCCACCATGTCGGTCCCGGCGAAGACGGCCGTGAAGTCCAGCCCCGCGCGCAGGGCGTCCCGGGTGCGCAGATAGCCGGACGTGCGGGTGTACGGACCCTGGACGTCCAGTTCCTCCTCGTACGGCACCCCGTGCGCGCGCAGCGCGTCCAGATGGCCGACCCGGCGCTGCTCGGCCGTGTTGAGGGTGTTCTCGCCGCCGAGGAACAGGATGCGCCGGTGACCGGCGGCGATCAGGTGCGTGGAGGCCTGGAAGGCGCCGCCGCGGTTGTCGTACTCGATCACCGTGGCGGGCAGGCCGGCGGACAGGGGCGGACGACCCACCAGGACCAGCCGGGATCCCGCCGAGGCCAGGCCCTTCGCGTAGCCGGCCATGCGCGCGTGGTACGCGTCGTCGATCTCCGCGCCGCCGACGAGCACCACCGCGGCGGCGTGCTGCTCCCGCATCAGCTGGACGAGGTCGTCCTCGCGCGCGGGATCGCCGTGTGTGGCGCAGACCAGGCTCAGCCGCCCCCGGGTCGCCGCCTCCTGCTCCACGCCGGCGGCCACATGGGCCAGGGACGGGCCGGTGATGTCGCGGAGGACCAGCGCGATCGGGCCGGGGACCCCGCCGGAGAGCGCCTTGGCGTGCACGTTCACCACGTAGTGGAGCGCCTCGACGGCCGCGGTCACCCGGGCCCGGGTCGTCTCGGACACCGGGTAGTTGCCGGCCAGCGTCCGCGAGACGGTGGCCACCGAGACGCCCGCCCTGGCGGCGACGTCGCGGATGGTGCTGGGCTTGTCCTGGCCTGCGGTGCCGCGCCGCCGCTTGGCGCCGCCCACGGGCCGCCGGCCCGTGTTGTCTCCGGTGGTGTGATCCGTCACGGCCCGACGTTACTGCATCGGTGGCCGTTCGGAGGGCCGGGGGAGGGGAAAATGCCTTTCCACAAGCCAGAAAACGTTTGTCCTCGACCTGCGGTCGCGACCGTCCCGTCGCGACCGCACAGCGATGACCGTCGGTCAGACGCTCGTGGCCGGGTAGGTCGGGTACTCCACCCCGGAGACGTGCTGGACGACGCGGACGACCTGGCAGGAGTAGCCGAACTCGTTGTCGTACCAGAGGTAGAGGATGGCGTTGTCGCCGTCGACCTTGGTGGCGCCGGCGTCGATGATCGAGGCGTGGCGCGAGCCGATGAAGTCCATCGAGACCGCGTCGGGGGCCGTGGTGAAGTCGATCTGGCGCTTGAGCGGCGAGGTCAGCGAGACCTCACGGAGGTGGTCGAGGACCTCGTCGCGGGTCGTCTCGCGGCCGAGGCGCAGGCTGAGGATCGCGATCGAGACGTCCGGCACCGGGACCCGGATGGAGCTGCCGGTGATCGGCGCCTTGAGGTCGGGCAGCGCCTTGGCGACGGCGGACGCGGCACCGGTCTCGGTGATCACCATGTTCAGCGGCGCCGAGCGGCCGCGACGGTCGGCCTTGTGGTAGTTGTCCAGCAGGTTCTGGTCGTTGGTGAACGAGTGGACGGTCTCCACGTGGCCGCGCAGCACGCCGTACTCGTCGTTCATCGCCTTCAGCGGAGGGACGATCGCGTTGGTGGTGCAGGACGCGCAGGACAGGATCTGCTCGTCCGGCTTGATGGTGTCGTGGTTGACGCCGTGGACGATGTTCGGGACGTCACCCTTGCCCGGCGCGGTCAGGACGACCTTGTCGATACCGGGCCGCAGGTGCTTCGAGAGGCCCTCGCGGTCGCGCCACTTGCCCGTGTTGTCGATGAGGATGGCGTTGTCGATGCCGTACGCCGTGTAGTCGACCTCGGTCGGGTCGCTCGCGTAGATGACCTTGATCTCGTTGCCGTTGGCGATGATCGTGCCGTTCGCCTCGTCGACCGTGATCGTGCCATGGAACTGGCCGTGCACGGAGTCCCGGCGCAGCAGCGAGGCGCGCTTCACGAGGTCCTGCTCTCCACCGCCGCGTACCACGATCGCCCGCAGTCGCAGGCCGTTGCCGGAGCCGGACTTCTCGATCAGCAGGCGGGCGACCAGGCGGCCGATGCGGCCGAAGCCGTACAGGACGACGTCCCGCGGCTCCCGGCGGTCGATCTTGTTCGCGCCCGTGGCGCCGGCCACGGCCTCGGCGGTGAAGTCCCGCACCGACAGACCGCGGTCGTCGGCCCGGTAGGTGGCCGCGAGCATGCCGATGTCGATCTGGGACGGGCCGAGGTCGAGGGTGGTCAGGGCCTCGAGGAACGGCAGGGTCTCGGTGACCGAGAGCTCCTCGCCCGCGATCTGCCGGGCGAACCGGTGGGTCTTGAGGATGCTGACCACCGACTTGTTCACCAGGGAGCGGCTGTGCAGCAGGACGGTGACGTCCCGCTCGCGGTGCAGCTTCCCGATCATCGGGATCATCGACTCCGCGATCTCCTCGCGGTTCTTCCAGTTGGTGAACGAATCGTCGTTGAGCGTCACGGGCCTATCTTTCGAGCTAGGTGGCGCTCAGATGCTAACCCGATGGCCGTCTGATCATTCAAGCGGGGGTCTGCTCAGGTGTGCAGGACGGCCGGGACGGACACCTCGGCGGGGGAATGTGGAGGCGTCCGGCCCGGCCGCCGGTCGGGGGAGGAGCGGTCAGGCGTCCTCGGGCTGCCGCTGTCGGCGGGGGATGCCCAGAGCGCACAGGGCGCCGGCGAACACCACGGCGACGCCGACCCACACCGCGGGGTGCATACCGTCGACGAACTGCTGCGGCCCCTCGGTGCTGCCGTGCGCCACGAACACCGTGCTGAGGACGGCGATCCCGAGCGCGCCGCCGATCTCGCGCACCGTGGAGTTGGCGCCGGACGCCTTGCCCGCGTGCTCCTTGGCGACCGAGCCCAGCACGACCGCCGCCGTCGGCGCGAACACGAAGCCCATGCCGATGCCGGCCACGATCATCGGGCCGACCAGCGACGCGTACTCCGTGTCGACGTCGGCGACCAGGTTGATCCAGCCCAGGCCGACGCCCTGGAGGAAGAGGCCGAGGGCCATCAGCCGGCCGCCGCCCACCCTGTCGGTGAGCAGTCCGGCGACGGGGGCGACGAACATCGGCATCAGGGTCCAGGCGAGGGTGCGCACGCCGGCCTCCAGCGGGGTGCGCGGCGGCACGATCTGGAGGAACTGGGCGAGCAGGAACAGGGAGCCGAAGACACCGAAGTACATCGTCGCGGACACGACGTTGGTGAGGGTGAAGGAGCGCACCTTGTAGAACGACAGCGGCAGCATCGGCGCGGCGACCCGGGCCTCCCAGGCGACGAACAGGGCCAGCAGCACCGCGCCCGCCGCGAACGCGCCCAGCACCTTGCCCGAGGTCCAGCCGTCGGGCTCACCGTGCACGATCGCCCACACCGCCGCGCACAGCCCGGCCGCCGCCAGCACCATGCCGACCAGGTCGAGCCGGACACCGGGCAGTGAGCTCTCCTTCAGTGCGAACAGCACCAGCGGGATGGCGATCACGCAGACCGGCACGTTGATCCAGAAGATCCACCGCCAGTCCAGACCGTCGACGACCGCGCCGCCGACCACCGGGCCCATCGCGACGGCCAGACCGCTCACTCCGGACCACACGCCGAGCGCCATGCCGCGCAGCCGCTCCGGGACCGCCTGTGACAGCAGGGTCAGCGACAGCGGCATCACGGCGGCCGCGCCGAAGCCCTGGAGCGCGCGGAAGGTGATCAGCTGGGCGCTGGTGTCGGACAGTCCGCAGCCGATGGAGGCGAGCGTGAACAGGGCGATGCCGACGACGAACACCCTCCGGCGCCCGAAGCGGTCGCCCAGCGCGGCCCCGGTCATCAGCAGACAGGCGAAGCTCAGTACGTACGCGTTGACGAACCACTGCAGTTCCTGCGTGTTCGCCTCCAGGTCCACGGCCAGGGTGTGCAGGGCCGTGGAGACGACGAGGTTGTCGAGCGCGACCATGAACATGGGCACGCTCGCGGCGACGATCGCGAGCCAGAGGGGTATGCGGCGGCCGCCGGTCTCGGGGGCGGGGGCGGCCGGTTCGTCGAGGACCGGGCTCTCTTCGGACAACGTCATGGCGGGGGTCTCTCCTAGGCGGGGGGTCTCAGGCACCGGTGCGTTCCTGTTCGGCGAGGCGGCGCCGGGCGTCTGTCCAGTCGATCGGCAGGTCGGTCGCCGGGACCTGCCAGAAGGTGAAGACCGAGTCCTTCATCGTGGACCGCAGCCCGTTCATGATCGACCGGTGCGGTTCGGTCCTCGCGTACGTGTAGAGCGCCTCCTTGTCCTCCCAGGCCGACAGGGTCCAGAAGGTGCGCTTCAGGGGCTCGGCGATCAGCGAGGCGCCGTACGCGCCGGGCGCGCCGGAGACCTGCTTCCACGCGGCCAGCGACTTCAGGAAGAAGCGCGGCACGTCGTTGAGCGAGCGGACCTCCAGCCGGGACGCCATGACGAACGCCTCGGTGTCGGGTGCGGGGGTGCTGACGGTCGTCCAGCGCAGGGTGGGCATGGCTGAGGCCTTCTCTCCGGCGGCGCGGGGGCATATTGGATACCTCTACTATCTATGTTAGACAGTAGAGGTATCCAGTTTTCAAGTGCGGGGCCGAACGAAACCGGAGCCGAACCGAATGCGCATCTCCGAACTGAGCCGTCGCAGCGGCGTCTCCGTGACGACGATCAAGTACTACCTCCGCGAGGGCCTGCTCCCGCCCGGCCGCCAGACGGCCGCCACCCAGGCCGAGTACGACGACCAGCACCTGCGTCGGCTCCGCCTGATCCGCGCGCTGACCGGCGTACGCGGGCTGTCCGTCTCCACCACCCGCGAAGTGCTGGATGCCCTCACGGAGTACGCGGGGGACACCCACCGCCTGCTGGGTGTCGCCCTGGGCGCCATCCGGGTGGGCGAGGAACCCGCCGAGGACGCCCCGGAGGCCGCCGAAGTCGAGGCGCTCGTCAAGGAGTTGGGCTGGGCCGTGCACGAGTCGGCCCCCGCCCGCGCCACCCTCGCCGAGACCCTCGGCTCCCTGCGCGCCCTCGGCGTCCCGCTCGACTGGCGGACCCTGCTGCCCTACGCCCGTCTCGCCGAACGCACCGCGGTCCTCGACCACGACCAACTCGACGGTCTCGACGACCCGTTGGAAACCGCCGAACGCGCCCTGCTGCTGACCGTCCTCCTGGAGCCCGCCCTGATGGCACTCAGGCGCATGGCCCAGGAGAACGAGTCGGCCCGCCGGCACAGGCCCTAGGGGCCTGTCCGGCGGATCATGCCGCAGACGCGGGGCGTGGCACGCCCACCTGCGGCGTTGTCGTCGGTTGCCGACTCCCCCACTCTCGACTTCGCTCGAGCGGGGGGACCCCCATCGCGTCGACGCCCTCCTCCGCCTTGCAGTTGGACGCACCACGCCCCGCTCACCTGCGCCTCATGGGCGCCGTCGCTTTCCTGCGACTTGATCCGCCGGACAGGCCCTAGTCGTCGAGCTCCTCCAGCAGCTGTGCCGCCGCGTCCGCACCGGCCGAGAAGGCGGCCTCGTGGGAGCCGATCAGGTCCGGGCCCAGCTGCTTGGAGTGGAAGTAGGAGCCGGCCAGCTTCACCCGGGTGCCCTCGTTGGCGCGGTAGATCACGGACTGCCGCTCGCGCAGCGCCATGTCGATGACCGGGTGGGTGTAGTCGAACTCGGCGATGACCTTCGCGGGGTCGACCGCACGCGGCGGGTCGAGGGTGACGAAGTAGTCCTCCTCGGCCGTGAGGTCCTGCAGCTTGTTCAGGTAGTACGTGATGAAGCAGCGGGTCGCGCCGTCCGTCCGGACCTTGCCGTAGTTCCAGGCCAGCCAGCCCTCCCGGTCGGTGGGCATCAGGGAGGCGTCCGTGTGCAGCACCACCTTGGAGCCGCTGTAGCGGACCCCCTCGACCGCCGCCCGCTGTGCGTCGGTCGGGTTCTCCAGCAGGGCGAACGCCTCGTCGGCGTGCGTGGCCAGGATCGCGTGGTCGAACCTCTCGGAGCCGGAGGCGGTGGTCACCACGACCCCGTCCGCCTCCTGCCGGACGGCCGTGGCCGGCGCGCAGACGCGCAGGTCGGGACCGGTCGCGGCGAGCGCCTTGCGGACGTAGGAGATCGAACCGCCGCCCACCGTCCGCCAGTCCACCCGCCGGCCCCCGAGACCGCCCTCGTCGTGGCCGACGAAGAACGCGATCACCGTGGCCGCCGGCATCTCCCAGACCAGCTCGGCCGGCACCGACCAGACGGCCGAGCACAGCATGATCAGGTACGAGTGGCGGAACTCCTGGCTGTAGCCGGCCTGGTCGAGGTAGTCGCCCAGCGACATGTCCGCCCGGCCGCGCACGAAGTCCCGCCGGCTCTCCTCGTGGAAGCGGCGCACCTCCCGCCAGACGTGCGGGAACTCGGGGTACTGCTCGGCGTAGCGCTCCTCGATCGCGGCCTCGTCCAGTTCCAGCTCGTCCGTGCCGAACTCCAGACCGCTGTCCTGGTCGAAGAAGGTGAAGCCACCCGGGTGCGCGACGGTCTCGACACCGAGCTCGTCGAAGAAGCCGGTGAGGCGCGGGTAGAAGCGCCGGTTGAACACGATGAACGCCGTGTCCAGGCCGATCACACGGCCGTTCTCCTCGACCTCCACCGTGTTGGCGTGGCCGCCGGGGCGGTTCTCGCGTTCGAAGACGGTGATCCGGGCGCGGTCGCGCAGCCGGTAGGCGGCGGAGATGCCGGCGGGGCCGGCGCCGATCACGGCGATGTTCGGCGGGGTGTGCTGGGACATGGGAGGTCCTTGTCTGTAGGGGGTGGTTCAGATGGAGGGTGTTCGGGTGCGCAGGGGGCCGCCGCCCTCGGTCGCGACGGCCACGAGATGGTGCGGGGACGGGCGCAGCAGGGCGAGGCGCCAGCGGGCCGCCGCGGTCGGCCGGTGGTGGTCGGCGACGGTGAAGCGCCCGTCGGCGTGCCGCCGGAAGACGAGGCCGCCGAGGCCTTCCGCCAGCCCCACGCCGAGCCCCTTGAGGTACGCCTCCGCCAGCACCCATCGCTCGCTCACGGAGGCGCCGGACACATCACCGAGGAAGGCGCTCAGCAGGCGTGTCTTCTCGTCGTCGAAGGGCACGCGCTCCACGTCCACCCCGCAACCGCGCCCCTGCGCGACCACGCAGGCGATCAGGCCGTCGGTGTGGGAGAGGTTGAAGCGCAGCCCGTCGTGGTCCGCGGTGAGTTCCGGGCGCCCGTGCCGGGTGTGGGTGAACCGCCAGGTGTCCGGCGGCAGTCCGGCACGGGCGCTGAGGGCCAGCCGGCACAGCAGGCGCCCGCCCAGGAAACGGGCCCGGGACCCGGCGCGCAACAGCCGGTGGTGGCGTGCGCGTTCGTCCGGGGTGAGCAGGTCCAGGCCGCCCATGCCCAGGACCAGCTCCTCGACCCGGTGCTCGGGCAGCGTCCACAGGTCCACCGCCCGCGGGTCGTTCACGTCGTCCTCCTCGGCCGGGCCGGCCTCAGTGCCGGGCGGCGGCCCGGTCGACCGTGCGGGGCGCGAGCGGGAACTGCCAGTACGAGAACAGCCGGTCGCCCTGGTGCAGAGGGCGCAGCACCCGCATCACCTCGTCGATGTCGCTCTGGTCGGTGACCGCCTCGTGCGGACGCAAGCGCCTGCGCAGCCGTTCGAGCTGGAGCAGCAGCACCGCACCGCTGGGCAGCGGCTCCTCCAGGGCCCCGTGCGAATGGACGAAGGTCAGGACGCACGCGGCGGCGGCGTGCACCAGGCAGTACTCCTTGGCCAGGTCGAACAGCTCGGCGCACTGGCCGAACTCGCGGCCCAGCCGGGCGCGCAGTTCCTCGCAGCGACCGGCGAGCGAGCCGGTGTGGTCGACCAGCTCCGTCGCCACGTCGGCGGCGCGCAGCAGCCGGGCGCGCTCGTCGTCCTCCTTGCACTCCTCCGCGAGGGCACGCAGCCGGGCGATCCCGTCGGGCGCCGCCAGCACCGTGTCGTCCCGCCCCCGGCTGGAGAGCTCCTGCTTCCACGGCTCGTACGTCGGCATGGAGCGGGTGATGCCGTACAGCACGGAGGCGCGCTCCTCGGCGGTGCGGCGCAGCCCGTCGTCGGCCGCAGTGGTCGTCGCGGTCCTGAGCAGGGCCTGCAACTGCTGCCCGAGGTTGCGCAGGTTCACCACCGTGTTGCCGTCGGCGAAGTTGGCCACCAGCAGGTCGCGCAGCAGCTTCTGGAACACGCCGTAGTGCGGGTGGCCGCGCAGGAAGAAGCGGGCGCCCAGCACCACGGACAGCTGCGACATGCTGCGTTCCATCAGCGTCGGCACGAAGTACTTGACCACCGACGACCCGATGCTGACCTGCTCGGGCGTCACCTGCAGGGCACGCACCGCACCGAGGCTGACCGCGTCGGCGACCATCAGATCGGCGAAGACCTCGGTGATCTGGCGCCGGCTGTACGGGATGTCGCTGACCGGCTGCCCGAACAGGATCCGGCCCTCGGTGAAGTCCAGCGTCAGCCGCAGCCCGGTGTCCACGGCCGACATGGCCATGCAGCTGATCTGGGCACGGGCGATCTGGGTGGACTTGAGGGCGATCTCCAGCCCCTGTCCCTCGGCGCCGATCCGGGCCGAGTCGGGCACGAACAGCTTCTCCACCCGCAGCCCGCTGATGTCCATGCCGCGCAGCCCGTGCAGCCGCTCGCGCGGCAGCTCCTCCACCGTGCCGACCGGCGCGGTCCGCTTGTCGAGCACGAACAGCGAGAAGGCGGCCGGGCCGCCGCGCTCACTCGTGCGGGCGATCGCCGTCATCCCGTCGGACCAGGTCGCGTTGCCGATCAGCCACTTCTCGCCGCTCAGCAGATAGCCGCCGTCGACCTTCTCGGCCGTCATCGCGTTGGCCAGCAGATCACTGCCGTAGGCCCGCTCCGACAGACCCCAGGACAGCCGGTATCCGTGGAGGATGTCGTGGACCGTCCGCCGCTTCTGCTCGTCCGTGCCGGCCACCCACAGCGGCATGAAACCGAGGTTGGTGATGATCAGGGCGGTGGCGGTGGTCGGATCCCGGCGGGCGACCAGGCGCAGCAGATTGAACTCCGCCTCCACGTCCCCGGCCCGGCCGCCCTGCTCGCCGGGGAGCGCGTACTCGGGGACGCCCCAGGCGCGCAGGTCGCCCACGAAGTCGTACGGGTACGTCTCGCGCTCGTCGTACTCCAGGATCGTGCGGTACGCCATCCGGCTGCCCGGATCGTGCGGGTCACCGAGGTGTTCCTCGAGCCGCACCGCCAGCTCGGTCAGATCGGCCTTGGGCATCAGCTCTCTCCTCGGGAGTCGTCCGCCAACCGCACCGGTTCGGCGGTGAACAGCAGGCCGCTCTCGCGCAGCGCGGACACCGCGTCGACGGCGGGCAGCAGGTCGGGGTCGACCCGGCGGGGGTCGACGCCGTCGGCGCGGGCCAGCAGGTAGGCGAGGGCCGCCCGCAGCCAGCCGGACGCGCCCGCCTCGCCGCCGTACAGCCGCCGGTGCCGGTTCGCCCACCACAGCTGGACGCAGGCGGCGGCCGCGTGCAGCCAGGCGTAGCGCTCGGCGAGGTCCACCAGGGCGTTGGCGTCGGCGCCGGGCCGCCGTGCCGAGGCGGCCTCCGGCCCCAGCTCGTCGACGGCGTCGGCCAGCCGCCGTACCAGCTCCGCCGCGCGTGGATCGGCGAGTTCCGCGTGGGCGGCCTCGGCGACCGGGCCCAGCCCGCCCAGGACGGGATCGGAGCCGCGCACGACCAGGTCGAGGCGGGTCGGCTCGTACGGCGGCAGCCCGGCGTCGAGGGCGAAGATCCGGCGCAGCGTCTCCGGCTCCGGCACCTCGTCGCGGGTGACCAGCGTCGGGATCTGGGCCGCGTACGCGCGCAGGTTGGCCAGCGGGCTGGCGTCGATGACCCGGACCACCGCGGTGTCCCGCTGGAGCTTCTGGAACAGCCCGGCGCCCGGGGCCTGTTCGCGCAGGACCGAGCGGGTGGCGAGGACGGTCGCGCAGCGCCGGACCAGCTCGTCGCCGGCCTCCGCCACCACGTGCTTCGCCGCGAGCGCCCAGACGCTGAACACCTCGGGCACGACATGCACACCCCGGGCGGCGGCCAGCGCCACCGCGTCCGCCGCCAGCAGCGCCGCCGACGCGACGGCCAGCTCACGGCGGGCGTGGGGAGTCCGGGACAGGACCGCACCGGCGACGCGCCGCTCGGCGGCGAAGCCGAGGGTGAGGCGCAGCGCGGTGTCCGCGCAGCCGAGGCTGCCGGCCATGCTCATCAGCCGTACGGCCTGCTGGGCGAGGATCGCCACCTCGAGACCCTCGCCGACCTTGCCGACCAGGGCCTCCTCGGGCACCTCGAGGCCGGTGAAGCGCAGCCGGGCGATGTCCACGCCGCGCATGCCGCCCGTGCGCGGCGCGGGCTCGCGCACCAGGCCGTCGGCGCCGGGGTCCAGCAGGTACGCGGAGAACGCGCCCGGCCCGCGCTGACCGGTGCGGGCCACCACGTACACGGCCTCGCACCGCAGACCGTTGCCGACCAGCCACTTCTCGCCGCGCAGCCGTCCGTCCTCGTCCAGCCGCACCTCGCCCGCCAGCAGGTCGCTGCCGTGCTCGGCCTCGGTGAGGGCGAACGCCACCGCGCCGCCGCGAGTCAGGATCTCCGCCACCCGCCGGCGCTGATCCTCGCTGCCGTGCAGCTGGAGGCAGGTGGCGGCGATGATGCTGAACATCGTGCCCGGCATGACGTTGACGTCCCGGCGGGCCGCGGCCCGCACCAGGGTCATGCTGCGGTCGAAGGAGTCGAGCGCGCCGCCCCACTCCCTGGGCAGGTAGTTGAGGTGGAAGCCCGCCGAGACGAGCGCCCGGCACAGCTCGTCGGGGTGGGCGTCGGCCTCGTCGCGGGCGACGGCGGCGGCGAAACCGTACGGGTTGTCCGGGTCCTCGGGATCGCCGAGCAGTTCCTCCACGCCCTCGGGTGTCAGCGCGCTCATCCGGCGGCCCCCAGGAGGGTGGGCAGCTCCAGCGGCACCGGGCGGTAGTCCGCCGCGGACGCCGGGAGGGTCACGCCCGCCGTGGCGAGCTGGGCGACCCGGGTGTGGAAGGCGGCGCCCCGCATGAGGTGGTGCGCCACGTCGGCCACCGTCCTGTTCTCGGGGGTCTTGAGGTAGCTGCCGGACACCCAGGCGTTGAAGCTGCCCATCGCGGGGCCGCACCAGATCTGGTAGTCGGCGGTACGGTCGGCCTGTCCCGTCACCGCCCAGCGCGAGGCCATGCCCAGGTACCAGCGGAACACCAGCGCCATCCGCCGCTTGGGGTTGCCGGCGGCCCGGCTCAGCTGGTCCGGATCACGTCGGCCGAAGTACTCGACGCACTCCTGCCAGACGTCGTCCAGCGGGCGCTTGAAGACCTGGGACTCCAGTCGCCCGCGCTCCTCGGCGGGCAGGGCCTCGATGCCGTCGTACGCCTGGTAGAGCCGGTACAGCTGCTGGGCCCGCATCGCGAACATCGAGCCCCGGCGCAGCACCTGCAGCTCCACGCCCATCTCGAACATGTCGGCCGCCGGGGCCATCACACAGTCGGTGACGTCCGCCTGCGCCAGCAGCCGGCGGGCGGCGGGGGAGGTGCCCGACTCCAGACAGGACTGGTTGACGGAACCGGTCACCACATACGCGGCACCCATCGCGAAGGCGGCGGCGACGGCTGTGGGCGTACCCAGGCCGCCCGCCGCGCCGACCCGGATCGGGGTGGTGTAGCGGTGCTCGTGCTGGATCTGGTCGCGCAGCCGCAGGATCACCGGGAACAGCGCCGGGAGCGGGCGGCGGTCGGTGTGCCCGCCGGAGTCCGCCTCCACGGTGATGTCGTCCGCGAGCGGCAGATGGTGGGCGAACTGCGCCTGCTCCTGCGTGACCAGACCGTCCCGCAGCAGCGCGTCGACCATGGCGGCAGGCGCCGGGCGCATGAACCGCTCGGCGGTCTCGGCCCGGGAGATCTTGGCGATGACCTTGTGATCGGCCACGATCCGGCCCGAGGGATCCCGCCGGAGCCCGGCCAGCCGGTAGCGGACCAGATGCGGGGTCAGACCCAGGAAGGCGGATGCCTCCACGCACCGCACGCCGTGCCGCAGGAACAGCTCGACCGCCTCCCGCTCCAGCCGTTCCTCGCTGGGACTGTGGATCAGATTGACGGCGTACGGCAGCCCGGGGATCTCGGCGGCGAACCGGGCCAGCGCCTTCTCGATGGTCCGCGGCAGCAGGCCGGCCGCGCCGAAGGAGGCGAGGAAGCCGTGCCGGGCCAGGGCGATCACCAGATCGGCGGAGGCGATCCCGCCGGCCATCGCACCGGCCAGGTAGGACTGCCGTACGCCGTGCGCGGCGCGGAAGTCGGCCGAGCCCAGCCGGTGCGGGGGCAGTGCCGGGGCGGCGGCCAGGACGCCCGGCCCGTTCCCGCCCGCGGCCGCGGTGCCTCCGGCGGCCGCGCCGATGCCCCGCGTCGTGGACACGATGAAGCAGGGCTGCTCCACCTGGGCGAGGACCTGGTGGATACCGGCCGGATCGACGCTCGGATACCCGTTTCCGTACCAGCGGAGCGGGGCCTGTGTCGTGCTCATGGGTAGCAGATCTCCTCGGCTGTGCCGTGCGTCAGCTGGCTTCGGGGCGGACTTCGATGGCCACGTCGGTGAGCTCGTAGATGCGCAGGCCCGGCTTCCACAGGTCCGCGTCGGCGATCAGCAGCAGCCGGTCCGCCTCCCTGCGGACCTCCTTGACGTGCACGTCGAAGAACAGCTCGCGGTCGTCGCGCAGGATCTGGCCCCGGTACTTCCACTTCATCTCGACGCCGGTGGCCATGGCGAAGCGGGGCCGGGTCATGCCCTCGGCCAGGTTCCGCTCCAGGACGAACAGGCGCAGCGCCTGCAGCACGGCCTCGACGCCCAGCGAGCCCGGCATCACCGGGTCGCGGTGGAAGTGGCAGTCGAAGTACCACTCGTCGGGGCGGATGCTGCGGCGCCCGTGCAGACAGCCCTTCCCGTGGCGGCCCCCGTCCGCGACCAGGTCGACCCGGTCCACCAGGTCGAAACGGCCGCCGGGCAGGTGCAGTTCGCCGCCGTTGGCGTCCCGGAAGGCGGGGGAGTCCGGGGACAGCTCGATGCGCCTCACCCGCTCCGCCGCCGGCTTCTCCGCCTCGATCCACGGCTCGCGGTACGTGCCGCTGTCGAGACCGACCTGGTTGGACAGGGCGGCCGCGTTGAAGTACCCGAAGAGCGACTCGCCCCGGTAGAACACCTCCCCGTCGGCGGAGAGTTCGTACGCGAAGTTCTGCAGCACCGCGCCGGACACGACGCTCGTCATCAGCAGTTTCGAGTGGTGCCGGACCGTCTTGCCGCGCAGGTCGATGTCCTTGACCAGCGTGGCCCGGCCGTCGAGGTTGCGGATGGCGTACTCCTCGTCCGGCTCGCGGAGGGTGGCGCCCAGGTAGTAGCCGAGGAAGATGGCGGCCTGCAGCGAGCTCTCCATGTACACGCAGTTCGGCATGTACGGCGAGGAGTTCTGGCCGTAGTACCAGGCGTCGTCCGGCGAGTCGTACTCGGTGACCATCTCGGAGCCCGGGCTCAGATCGCCGCGGGTGCCGGTGAGCGACATGACCCGGTCGACGAACTGGAAGTCGCCGTTGGGTATGTAGGGGGCCCGGTGATCGCGGTAGATCTCGAACTCCGGGCCCATCGCCATGTCCAGCAGGCCCTTGGCCGAGTGGGCGAGGTGCAGTTCGTTGATCATGGCGGGCTCGCCGTCGCGGTTGCGGCGCCCGAGGAACTCCGGTACGCCGCCGGTCTCCGGCCGGTACGGCGTGCCCGGCTTCTCCACGATCTGCAGGCCCAGGTTCTGCATCCGGACCACCGGCTTGTCCCCCAGGTAGATGAGGACGTCCGCGATCACCGTGGGCCGCGGCAGCAGCGTCAGCTCGGTGACCTCCACCTCGTAGCGGATCTCGGCGTCCTTCGGGGTGACCTGGCCGCGCACCTGGACGTCGATCCGCCGGTCGGTCACCGTCTGGAAGCGGGCGTCCGGCAGCGTCAGATGCATGCCCTGGTGCATCAGGTAGATCTGGAGCAGCTGGACGGCGCCCTCGGCGATCAGCGAGCCGGCGAGCACCGGGTCGTCCGGGAAGTGGCAGGTGAAGTACCAGCCGTCGGGCTGAAGGCGCTTGACCGCGCTGATCGAGCCCAGTTCGCACGGTCCGCCCTTGCGGTCGATCGTGACCTCGTCGACCATCCGCAGCCGCTCGTCCGGCAGCCGCAGCGCCGGGTTGATGCCGGGGTCCTGAGCGTGGTCAGGGCCGAAGACGTCACCGGGCTTGCCCTGCGCGAGCAACTCCAGGTCCGCAGCGTCGAGTTGATGCTTCCTGGCGTAGGCAAGGGGCTTGAAGGTGCCCCTGGGCAGCGCGGCGCGGCGGGCCCGCTCCTTGTCGGTGATGACTACGCCGAGCGGGGTGTCCAGCTCCGCCTTGCTGAAGAAGCCGGCGCAGGCGTCGCGGAGTTCGAGGATCAGCTCGCCGTCGGCGTAGCAGTCGTAGCTGAAGAAGAAGATCGTGGTGTCGCCCTGGTGGACGAACCGGTCGATGGAGATCTCGTAGCGGAGCGTCTGTCCGGTCCTGGGCAGTCCGCCGCGGAAGATCAGCGAGCTGTCGAGCAGCCGGTAGACCCGCTCGCCCTTGTTGCGGAAGTCGATGCCCAGATAGCTGACCAGCAGCAGGTCGCACTGCCCGGACTCCACCGTCACCGCCGGCGGCACCCCGCCGTCGACGGCGTACCAGGCGTCCTCGGGCACGTCGTACTCGGTGGTGATGCGGGAGGGCTCCAACACCCCGGGCCTCGCGTCCAGTTCGGTGACCCGGGTGACGAAGTGGTATGGCGGTGCGGGCAGCCGCACCCGGGCCCGGAAGGTGTCGATCTCGGCGAACTCGGGACCGAAGACCTTGGCCACGGAGCCGGTGGCGAACTCCAGCAGGTCGGCCTCGTCCCAGATGACGCCCTCGTGGACCTCGGCCTGGGGCGGTGCGGCGGGCGGGGGCGCGGGAAGCGCGGGGGGCGGGGTGGGGGCCGTAACGGCTGTGACCGGAGACCGACGCACCGGCCGGGCGCCGGACGTCGGAGTGTCGAGCAGGCTCTCCGCACGGTCCAGGGTCGCCGACTGGAGCACCCGGTGGGTCTCCATCACGACGCCGTGGGCGGCGAGCATCTCCTGGCGCAGCTCCCGCACGAGGTCGACGGCGGGGCTGCGGCCCGGCGTGGTCGCCGGTGGAGTCGTCGGCGGAGGGGTGGCCGGTGCTACGGGGGCGGGGGGCGGGGTGGCCGAGGCGGTGGCCTCCGGCGGCTGCGGGCCGCCCCAGGGAAGGACCGTGAGGGGATCCCCGTCGAAGGTGATCACCTCGGAGACCTCTAGCGTCGGGTCGGCGGGCATGGCGGGGGGCTCCTCCGGCGGGACGGACAGGACGGGGACGGATGCGGCCGGGTCGGCGGACCCGGCGGACGGCACCACCGATGTCGTACGGGTGCCTCGCTGCGGGGCGGCCGGGTCGTGGCGCCCGGGGATCCGGGCCGCCGACCCGCGGGCCGGATGGCCCGCGGCGGGCGGCTGGGGGTGCCGGGCGGTCCGGGCCGCGGCCGGCTCAGGGCCGGAGTGGTTCGCGGCGGCGGGTCGCGGGCGCCCGGCGGCCTGAGCCGCAGCCGTCACGGGGGACGGACGGCCGACGGCGGCCGGTTCGGCGTGCCCGGCGGCCAGGACCGCGACGGCCTCGCGGGCGATGCGGTCCGGGATGGGTTCGCCCCGGCCCACCCGGGTCAGGGGCAGGCGGCGGGCGGCCGGCGCGGTGGCGGGAGCTTCGGCCGGAGCCGGGCCCAGCAGCGCCGTCGGATCCACCGGCAGCCCGTGCCCGACCAGCCGGGCCACGAGCTGGGCGAGCGGGGTCGTCGCCGGGACGCCGCGGCGGTCCACGCAGGCCGCCACGTGCGGCGCGTCGCCGAGCGTCTCCCGGATCCACCGGGAGCAGGTGGCGCCGGGCCCCACCTCGATGAAGTAGCGGTAGCCGCGCTCGTACGCCGCGTTCACCAGACGCGGGAAGTCGATCGTCGAGCGCAGGGTGGTCGCGATGCGCCGCGGGGACTCGCCGAGCCGCTCGGCGGGCAGGGGCAGATAGTCGTAGGCGCTGAACAGCTCCAGGTCCCCGAAGGAACCGGTGGGGTAGTCGTTCAGCCGGGCCAGGCCGTCGAACTCGGCGTCCACGACCGGGCAGTGCATGACCACATTGACCGGGGAGCGGGCGGCGCGGCAGCCCAGTTCCTCGATCAGTGCCCGGCACTGATCGGGGTCGCCGGCGATCACGAGTTCCTGCGGCGTGTTCACATGGGTGAGATGGACGCGGTCGTAGCGGGCCAGCGCCGCACGCACCGGCTCGGCGGGGGAGAGCAGGACGTGGGAGGCCCACACCCGCTCGTCGGGTGTCTCCTCCGGCAGCCCCCACAGATCGCGCACGGTGCGCCGCGGGCCGCACAGCCGGTCCTGGAAGACCGGGCTGTGGCTGATCAGCGCGTCGCTGCGACCGGCCGGGTCCCAGCCCCCGGTCGCGAAGAGCATGCTGGACTCGCCCAGGCTGTAGCCGAAGCCGCCGTGCGCGGTGATGCCCAGCACCTCCCGCACCAGCGCGGTGTAGAGGATCGCGAAGCTGGTGCCGGTGGCGAGCATGAACGGGACGTCGTCGCCGAGGCGTTCCTCCAGCCGCATCAGATCGCGGCGGTCGAGGGCCTCGCGGGTCCGCGGATACAGGTGGGCGGCGCGCAGCATCCGGGCGGGCTCGGCGGCCTGCTCCTCGAAGCGGTCGAGCAGACCGGGGAAGGCCCGGAAGAGGTCCGCGCCGAGCCCCGGATAGCTGTTGAAGGCCCCCGGGAAGACCAGGGCGACCCGTCCTTCGGGCCCGAGGGGCCGGGGAGTGAAGAAGGAACCGGCCGGAGTGGCCCACTCCCTGTCCTCGGCGTGGGCCGCGGGCAGGTCCCGAGCCGCCAACTCCAGCTGCTTCAGGAGCTGTTCGCGGTCCTTGCCGACGAGGACGGCCCGCAGGCGCTTCTCGCCCGGCCCGTCGGCCGCCTGCCGCGCGAGCGCGCGCGGGTCGGCTCCGTCGTCGAACAGCGCGCGGTATCGCTCGGCCTCGGCGACCAGCCCGGCGGGCGTCTCGGCGCCCAGGACCAGCAGCACGGGACCGCCCGCGCGGTACCAGGCGGCCGTACGGCGGGGGCGTTCGGCGCCCGGGACGGAGGAGAGGACCACATGGGCATGCGAACCGCCCGCGCCCATCATGTTCACGGCGGCGTGGCGACGGCCGCCCGCCTCCTCACGCAGCCAGGGGCGGGAGGCGTCGGGCACGTAGAGGGCGGAGGCGGCGAAGGCGTCGGCGAGGTCGTCGGCGGGGCGCTTCCAGCCGGGCGTGCCGGGTACGTAGGCGTGCCGTACGCACAGCACGGCCCGGATCAGACCGGCCAGCCCGGCCGCGCAGCCGGCGTTGCCGATCTGGGCCTTGACGCTGCCCAGGGCAGTGCTGCCGGTGCCCGCGGGATAGACCTCGGCAAGGGCGGCGATCTCGGAACGGTCCGTGTCCTCGGTGCCCGCCGCGTGGGCCTCCAGACAGCCCACGTCGGCGGCCGTGATGCCCGCCTCGGCCAGGGCCGCCCGCGCGGCCTCGGCCAGCTGCTCGGCTGCCGCACCGGGCAGGGGGCCGGACGCCGGGGCATGCCGTACGGCGATCCCCTCGATGCGGGCGTGCACCCGGCCCCGGGCGGCGTCCGCACGGGTGACCACCAGGGCACCGGCGCCCTCGCCGACACGGCGGCCACGGGCCCCCTCGGCGAAGGACAGCCCCGCCGCGGCCGAGAGCCCCGGCCCCGCCAGCAGGTTCTCCGCCGAGCCGGCCAGATCGACGGCGCCGACCAGCACCGCCTCCAGGTCCGGGTCGAGCAGCAGCAGCCGCGCGACCTCCAGGGCCTCCGCCGTGCCCGCGCCGTCGGCGGACAGGGTGAACGACGGGCCGGTCAGGTTCCATCGGGAGGAGATCCGCCCGGCCATCACGTTGCCGATGTAGCTGAGGACCTCGTTGGCGCCGATCGGGTCCACGACGGCGTCCCGGGACACCTCGGCGAGCGCTGCCCGCTGCTCCTCGGTCAGCTGTACGCCCGCATTGTCGAACTCGCGGCGCAGAAACGCACCGAGTCCGTACCGGCTCAACCGGGCGTGCGTGTACGGCTCCAGCTCGGTCACCACCATCACGGCCACCCGGCGCGGCTCGGGGGTGTCGCGGGCGCCGGTGCCGAGCCGGTAGCCGGCGTCGCGCAGCGCCTCGTCGGCGACCTTGGTCATCAGCGCGTGCTGCGGGTTGTAGATGCGCAGGTCGGAGGGCGGGACGCGGAGCTGGACGGGGTCGACCTCGACGCCGTCGACGAACGCCCCGCGCGGCGCGCCGCCGGTGAGACCGGCCGCCTCCAGGGTGCCGCCGTCGGTACGGTCCAGGCCGCGCCACCGCCGCTCGGGCAGGGGCCGCAGATCGTGCTCGCCCCGATGGACGGCCCGCTCGAAGGCGTCCAGGCTCTCCAGCGACCCGAAGTGCGCGCCGAGTCCGACCACGTCCAGGGCGGGCGGGACGGCTCGCTCGGCGGGGGTGGGGTCGGGGGCGGGGGCGCTCCCGCCGGTCGTCGTGGGCGCGGAGGAGAGCACGACATGTGCGTTGGTCCCGCCGAAGCCGAACGCGGAGACCGCCGCCCGTCGGGGACCCGGCCCCTCGGGCCACGCCCGGGCCGAGCGCACCAGGGCCCGCTCGCCGACGCGGCCGTCCGCGGAGGTGATCGGCTGGTCCACGCCGACGGTCGGCGGGATCGTGCCGTCGGCCATGGCCAGCACGACCTTGAGCAGACTGCTCAGTCCGGCCACGGTCAGCAGATGCCCGATGTTGCCCTTGACCGAGCCGAGCAGCGGCACCTTGCCGTGCGCACCGAAGAACTCGGCGACGGACTCCGCCTCGGTCGTGTCGCCGATCGGCGTACCGGTGGCGTGGCACTCCAGGTAGTCGATGGCGGCCGGGTCCACCCCGGCGTCCGCGTAGGCGCGGGCGAGGGCGTCGAGCTGACCGCTCTTGCGGGGTACGAGCGGGTGGCGTCCGGCACCGTCGTTGGACAGCCCGATGCCGTCCACCACGGCGTGGATGCGGTCTCCGTCGCGCAGGGCGTCCGCCAGCCGCTTGACCGCGACCATGCCGGCGCCCTGGCCGGTGACGATCCCGCCGGAGCGGCTGTCGAAGGGCTGGCTGAAGCCGTCCTCGGGATAGGCGTGCAGATCGGAGAACGACAGATGGATCAGCGTCGGATCGGGGGCGCAGACCCCGCCCGCCAGCACCAGGTCCGCCTGGCCCGAGGCGAGGTGGCCGCACGCCAGGCTGAGCGCGTACAGGGCCGACGAGCAGGCCGCGTCCAGGCAGTAGCGGGGGCCACCGAGGCCGAGCGCGGCGGCGGTGACCGCGGCGGGCGATCCGCTCACCCGCAGGTTCTCCGGCACGACCGACCGACGGTCGATCAAAGAGCGTGCCGTGAGCTCGGGCAGGCCGGCCCGGCGCAGCCCCGCGAGCACGGCCTCCTGCGCCAGCGGAACGCTGACCTCGGCCGACGTCGGCGTGGGGAAGGAGTAGTTGCCCATCACCAGGCCGGTGCGGGCCAGCGTCTCGGGGCGGGCGGCCGGGCCGCAGTCCCGCAGCGCCTCCCGCGCGGCGTGGATCGCCCAGTGGAAGATCCGGTCCAGGCCCGCGAGGTACCCGGCGTCCAGCCGGTAGCCGGTGGGGTCGAACTCGAAGTCGGTGATGAACCCGCCCCGGCGGGAGGTGATGCGATGGCGGGGGTCCAGGTCACGCTCGTCGAGCGCCGCCCCGAAGACCTCCTCACCGCCGTCGCGGCGGCTGTCGATGCCGTGGTGCAGGTTGTGCCGGAACTGCTCGGGCGTCCGGGCGTCGGGGAACAGACAGGAGATCCCGACGATCGCGAACTTGCTCATGGAAGTAGGTCCCTCCAGGGTTCGGGGGCCCGGCGGGGGCGAAGGAGCCCGCCCGCCGGGCCCACCGGTCCGGACGTCGGCTCAGCGGCCGGCGAACTTGGCGGCCAGCTGAGGGGTGGACACGAGGGACAGTCCGGTGAACCGGAGCAGCACTCTGCCGTCGGGCGCGCACGCCGACACGTCGACCGTGGCGGACGTACCCGTCGCCGAGACCGGCTCCACCACCACGACGAACGGCTCACCGTCCGGCAGCGCCTCGTACAGGTCGGCCCGCGCCACCGACATCGGCAGGCTCGCCGTGTCCCGGTACCGGCGCATCCACACCAGCGCGGCCTGCAGCAGCAGGTCGGCGGTGCCGGGCGCGTACCGCCCGCCGCCGAACGCGCCGCCCGCGGGCCGGTGTTCGGGCAGCGCGCACTCGACGACCAGACGCTTCTCGCCGTCCTGGAGCACCCGGCGCAGGCCGCGCAGCGACTCTCCGTGGAAGAGGGTGCCGTCGGCGTAGAAGACCTGTGCGTCGCTGCCGCCGCCCAGCGCGGGCAGCCCGGTCACACGCCGTGGCTCCGGCTGTCCGGCGCCGCCGAGGAGCACCCGCGCCGCGTAGTGCGGGCGGACCGTCCCGGTGGCGTCGACCGAGCGGATCGCGACATCGGCCTCGGCACCGTCGGGCGTCGGGTCGACGGAGAGCTCGAACCGGCTGCCGTCGAGGCTCCCGTCGAAGATCACACCCTTGTGGACCGCGAAGTCCCGGATCTCCGCGACGGTGGTGCCGGTGAGCCGCTCGACGGCGCCCGTCGCCCAGCCGAGGGCCGCCGCCGCGGGCAGCACCGGCGCGTCCCCGATCACATGGTCGGCGACCAGCGGCTCGGTGACGAGCTGGGCCAGATCCCGCTCCATGACGACCGGCGCCGTGGGCACGGAGTCCTCCCGCTCGGACAGGGGCGTGGTCGGCCCGAGGACCGTGACCACGTCACCGGCCCGCTCGGGGGCGAACTGCTCGGTGAACATCCCGGTTCCGGTATCCACCGGGATCAGGGAGATGCCGCGCTCCTCGAAGACCGCCTTGATCTGCGGCGACACCATGCCGCTGGCCCAGGCACCCCAGTTGAGGGATGTCACATGGGCCTGCGGGTGGGTGCGCCTCCAGGCGGCCGCCCAGGAGTTGAGGACCTCGTTGGCCATGGCGTAGTCCGACTGGCCGCGGTTGCCGAAGAACCCGGCGACCGAGGAGAACAGCACCACGTGCCGCAGTCGTTCGGCCGGCAGGGCGGCGACGACCGAGCGCAGACCGCCCAGCTTGACGGAGAGGACGCGCTCGATCTCGGCCGCCTTCTTGGCGGAGATCAGCTGGTCCGCGAGGACGCCGGCACCGTGCACCAGGCCGGTGATCCGCTCCCGGTACGGCTCCAGGGCGGCGGCGGTCGCGGCGGCGTCGGTGATGTCCACCGCCAGGTACGCGACCTCGCTGCCCGCGGCCGCTGCCGCCGCGAGGGTCTCGCGCACCTCGCGCTCACCCACGACCGCCTGGTACAGCTGCTCCACGCGCTTGGGGGTCGGCTTCTCGCCGGTCCGCTTCAGCTGCTCGACGGCGGCGGCCTTCAGCGCGGCCCGGTCGGTCAGCCCGCGGGCCCACTCCGGCTCCTCGCCCAGCGCCGTACGGCCCAGGAGCAGCAGCCCCGGACGGTACGCGGCGGCGAGGGCCTCGGCGCAGCGGGCGGTGATGCCGCGTCCGCCACCGGTGACGACCAGCAGATCGTCGGAGGTGAGCGGTACGGCGTCCATGGCCGGGGCGGCCGACTCCTCGCCCAGGGTCAGCGCGACCCGGCGCACCCCGTCACGGCCCACCTGCACCGGTCCGGCCGCGGCGTCGCTCACCTCGCCCAGGACGAGGTCGGCGGCCTTCTCGGCACCGAGCGCGGGCGACAGGTCCAGGGCCCGGCAGAAGAGCTCGGGCGCCTCCACCGCCAGGGTCTTCACCAGACCGCCGACGCCACCGGCGGGCACCGCGTCCTCGGCCACCCCGCCGAGACCGAAGGCCCCGTCGAGCCGGGTGACCGTGACGAACGCGGCCCGCTGCCCCGACGCCGCGGCCGCCGTCAGCGCGCCCACCACCTGCTTGGCGATCAGCAGGGTGTGCGCCAGCCTGCGCACGCCCTCGGACCACGGGAGGCCGTCGGCGGCGGCGAAACCGAGCACGAGATGGAGCCGATCCGCGCCCAACTCATCGACCCGCGAGGCGAGTTCGGTGGCGCCCCAGCCCGTCAGCGCGCGGTCCGCACCGCCGCCGATCCGCTGCGGCACACCAGGCAGCCGCAGCACCCGCACCTGCCAGCCCGCGGCCACGAGCCGGCTCGCCGTGGCCTCGGCGACCGCACTGCCGTCGTCGACGACGAGCGCGGCCGCACCCTGCGGGTACGCCCCCACGAGCCGGTCCGGCACGGGCAGCTCCACCAGCGCGGCCTGCCCCCGGCCCAGCGCGGCGGGAGCCGGAGCCCCGCCGGAGGCCGGCGCCGACTCCTCCGCGGCCGCCTCCGGAGCACGCCGCTCCTCGGCCGCACCACCGGAGAGCCCCGTGACGAACCCGACGATGTCGCTCAACGTCCGGAGTTCCGCGAGTTGTTCGGGGCCGACGGGGGTGGGGCTGGGGAAGCGTTCCTGGAGGACGCCCATGATCTCGACGCGTTTGATGGAGTCGATGCCCAGGTCCGCCTCGACATCCATCGTCAGGTCGAGCATGTCGGCGGGGTAGCCGGTCTTGGTGGAGACGACGTCGAGGAGCGCGGCGCGTACGTCGTCGGTGGAGGCGGTGGAGGCGGTGGGCGCCTGGGCCGCCGGGGATGTCGAAGTGGTGCCCGGACCACGCAGTTCCAGGACGAAGCCCACGATCTCGTTGAGCGTGCGCAGTTCGGCGAGTTGTTCGGGGCCGACGGGGGTGGGGCTGGGGAAGCGCTCTTGGAGGACGCCCATGATCTCGACGCGTTTGATGGAGTCGATGCCCAGGTCCGCCTCGACATCCATCGTCAGGTCGAGCGTCTCGGCCGGGTAGCCGGTCTTCTCGGACACGATGCCGAGGAGCGCCGCGGCGACGTCGTCGGCGGCGATGACCGGAGCCGGGGCGGCCGGCGAGGCCGTCGCGGCGGCCGCGGGCCGTGGCCGGGCGCTCGCGCCGCCCAGGCTCAGGACGAAGCCGACGATCTCGCTCAGGGTGCGCAGTTCGGCGAGTTGTTCGGGGCCGACGGGGGTGGGGCTGGGGAAGCGTTCCTGGAGGACGCCCATGATCTCGACGCGCTTGATGGAGTCGATGCCCAAGTCCGCCTCCAGGTCCATGCCGAGCTCGAGCATTTCCGCCGGGTAGCCGGTCTTCTCCGAGACCACCGCGAGCAGTGCGGTCTCGACGTCGGTGGCCGAAGCCCCGGACGACGACCCGGACGACGGCGGCGGCTCGGGGGCCGCGACGGGGGCGGGGGACACGGCCGGCGCCGGGCCGGCGGGGAGCGTCGGGGCCGCGGTCGCCCGCGGACGGGCCGGAGCGGGCGGCTCGATGGCCGGGGCCGCCGTCGGCGCGGGCATGACGGCCGGCGCGATCGGCGCGGCCGACGTCACACCGGCGGCGGGAGTCGTCGGCGCGGTCGCGCCCAGTTCCATGGCGGCCAGGTCCCGCAGGATCTCGTTGGCCCGCAGATGCGTGCGCCCGATGGCCAGCCCGTGCTCCTTGACGGTGGCCACACCCGGGAACACCTCGTCGATACGGCCCTGTTCGTCGGCCCGCTCGAGGATGCCCATCAGACGCCGCGCGCTGGCCAGCTGGCCGTTGAGGTAGTCGTCGTGCAGGGCCAGGTGGTCGGCGACCAGCTCGGACAGCCTGTCGTCGCCGGGTGCGGATGTCTGGTGTTCTTCTTCCACGAGCTCGCTCTCCAGGACGTCTACGGGGACGGGCGGCGCCGCGTGCGTCGCCTCCGGCACGGCGGGACGTACGGCGACGGCGGTCGCGTCGGGCACCGGAACGGGGAGGGCCGCCACCTCGGCCGCCACCTCGGCCGCCACCTCGGCCGCCGCCTCGGCCGCCACCTCGGCTCCCGCCCGGGCCGTCGGCGCGCCCTCCGGCGCAGCGACGCGGTACCCGTTCTCCAGGGCCTCCCGGTACGCCGCCCTCCGTGCCGCCGGCACGTGGTTGATGCCGTTCAGCGGCACGGTCATGCCCTTGACCGGCTCGCTGACCGGCGCCTCGGCCACATAGGGATCGACGGTCGTCAACGGCAGCCCCAGTACGGCCAGTTGAGCCACCGCACGCTTCAGGGTGAGGTCGGCGTCGCCCTTGGCGCCGGGGTCGAGCTGTACGGCGAAGTGCTCGCGCTCGCCGAGGATGCGGCGGACCAGTTGGGTCAGCACGCCCTTCGGACCGAACTCGACGAACGTGCGGAAGCCCGCCGCGTACATCTCCTCGACCCGCTCGGCGAACCGCACCGGCTTCATCAGCTGGTCGACGAGGGTCCGCCGGTTCGCCTCGACGTCCGCACCGTACGCGGCGCCGGGCGAGTTGGCGTACACCGGCCGCCGGGGCTCGCGGATCTCGGCATCGGCGACGCGCCGCCCGAACGCCTCCACCGCGTGCGCGACGAACGGCGTGTGGAACGCGGCCGACACCGGCAGCCGTACCGCGCGCACCCCCGCCGCGCCCGCTGCGGCCACCAGCCGCTCTACGGCGTCGGTGGCCCCGCCGACCACCACCTGGTCGGGGGCGTTGAGGTTGCAGACGGCCAACTCGGGGTGCGCGGCCAGCAGTTGTGCCACCCGCTCCTCGGAGGCGGTGACCGCGGCCATCGCCCCCGCGTCGAAGTCCGGGTCGGCGGGCGGTGCCATCGCGGCACCACGGGCCCGGGCGAGCGCGAAGTACGTGTCGTCGTCGATCGCGCCGGCGGCCCACAGCGCGGCCAGTTCGCCGAAGCTGTGGCCGAGGAACCCGTCGGCGGCGAAGCCCAATTCGCTCAGGTACCGGTGGTGGCCGGCGGCGAGGGCGCCGATGGCGGGCTGGGCGTACTCGGTACGGCGCAGCTCGGTCTCGTGGGCCGTGCGAGTGCCGTCGTCGAAGGCGGGCGGCGGGAACGCGACGCGGGACAGCGGGAGTTCATGGTCCGCGAAGGCCGCGTTCGCGCGGTCGAAGGCCGCCCGCAGCGGGGGCAGCGCGAGCACCGCGGTCCGGCCGGGCTCGACGTACTGGCTGCCCTGGCCGGCGAAGAGCGCGCCGACCTTGCCGGTGGGGGCGGCGGTGCGGCGGAAGAACAGGCCCTTGGGGTGCGACCAGGACTCTGCGTCGGGCTCGGCCTTGAGCTCGGCCGCGGCGAGGGCCCGCAGTTCGGCGAGTTCGGCGTCGGTGCGGGCGACGAGGGCGAGCCGGGGGTGGCCGGCCGGAGCGGGCTCGGTGCGCGGTTCGGCGCCGCTGTCGAGGGCCCGCACCAGACCATTCATGTCAGGTTCATGCCATACATATACCCGGCTCACAGGGAACAGGACCTTCAGGTCGTCCCCGTCGCCGTGCTCCTGGAGCACCAGATGGAAGTTGGTGCCGCCGAAGCCGAACGACGAGACGGCCGCACGCCGCTGGGGTTTGTGCGGGTCACGGATCCACGGGCGGGCCTGTCCGCTGACGTAGAAGGGGCTCTCCGCCCAGTCGATCGCCGGGTTCGGCTTGTCCACGTTGATGGTGGGCGGCAGCACCTTGTGGTGCAGGGCGAGCGCCAGCTTGATCATGCCGGCCGCGCCCGCGGCCGCCTTGGTGTGCCCGATCTGCGACTTCACACTGCCGACCGCGGCGAACTGCCGCTCCTTCGTGTGCTCCGAGACCACCGCCGTGAGCGCGGACAGCTCGGTCGCCTCGCCGACCGCCGTGCCGGTGCCGTGCGCCTCGAACAGCTCGATCGAGCCGGGGGAGACGTCCGCGTCCTCGTACGCCCGGCGCAGCGCCGCCATCTGCCCCTCCTTGCGCGGGGCGTAGATGGACTTGAACCGGCCGTCGCTCGACGAGCCGATGCCGCGCAGCACGGCGTAGATCCGGTTGCCGTCCCGTTCGGCGTCCGCGAGCCGGCGCAGCGCCAGCATGCCGATGCCCTCACCGATGAGGGTGCCGTCGGCGCTCTCGTCGAACGGGCGGATGCGGCCGGCCTTGGAGAAGGCCGGAGTCTTGCTGAAGCACAGGTACATGAAGATGGTGTTCTCGGCGTCGCAGCCGCCCACCAGCATCGTGTCCGAGCGCCGTTCCAGCAGCTCGCTGACCGCGGCCTTCACCGCTCCCAGCGAGCTGGCGCAGGCCGCGTCGATGGTCATGTTGGTGCCGCCCAGGTCGAGGCGGTTGGCGATACGGCCGGCGACGACGTTGCCCAGCATGCCGGGGAAGGAGTTCTCCTCCCAGGGTGCGAAGGCCAGTTTGAACTTCTCCGCGATCTCCTCCGCGTCCCGCTGTGACAGACCGCACGAGCGCACGACCTCCTTGAGGACGGGGGTCTGGAGACGGGCGGTCAGCGGCTGGGTGAGCTGGTTGGCGCCGGTCACACCGAGCATCACGCCGGTGCGGGAGGCGTCGTACCAGTCCTGGTCGGCGCCCGCGTCCTTGAGCACGTCACGGGCCACGACGAGGCTCAACAGCTGGAGCACGTCGGTGACTTCGAGGGTGTTCGGCGGCAGGCCGAACTCGAGGGGGTCGAAGTCGACGGTGGGGATGAAGCCGCCGCGCCGGGAGTACGTCTTGTCGGGCGCGGTGGGGTCGGAGTCGTAGTGCTCCGACACGTCCCAGTGGGTGGCGGGGACGTCCTCGATGCAGTCGGCGGCGGACACCACGTTCGCCCAGAACTCGCGCAGATCGCGCGACTTGGGGTACAGGGCGGACAGGCCGACGATCGCGATGGGATCCCGGGCCAGTCGGCGGTCGAGGTCGGAAGGGGGGTGCGAAGCGTTCACGGCGAGGCTCTCTTGGTCGGACGGCGGGGCCGGTGGGGACGGCCCTGGTCGGTTCGGGGGCCCTGAAGGTGACGCGCGAGGGTGGGGGGAAAGGCTGAACGGTCAGATGGCGTACAGCAGTTGAGCGATCACGCCGAGGGCGTCGGGGCGGCTGAGCATCGTGTAGTGGTCGCCGGGGCACGGGTGCACGGTCAGTCCGTGCGGGGCGAGCGGCAGCCAGCCCAGCGTCTCGTCGCCCGGGATCAGGCTCCGCTCGGCCTTCACCAGCACCAGCGGGAGCGGCGCGGGGGCCGGTCGGTGCGGTGCGGTGAGGCGGTTGTTGCGGAGCAGTCCGTCCACGTACGTGTCGTAGAGCTTGCGCAGTCCCGGGAGTGGGGTGCCCGGGAGGAGGGCTCCGGCGGCGACGGCCGCGTCCAGGACGACGGGGAGTCCGTCGTCCACACCGCGCCCGTCGAGCGCTCCGGGCGCGAGCCGGACCGGGCGGTCCCGCTTGGCCCCGAGGTACATGGTGAACCAGTCCAGGAGCAGGGCGGGTTCGAGGGCTTCGTCGGGCTGCTGGTAGGCCTCGGTGGCCGCGATGCTGTCGAGCAGCACCAGACGCCCGGGGCGCCGCCGGCCGGCGGGCAGCGCGTGCGTCATCGCCAGCGCCAGCGTCCCGCCGAAGGACCAGCCCGCCAGCGTGTACGGGCCCTCGGGGACCGGACCCATGGCGGCCAGGAGCCGCTCCGCCAGGGCCTCCACGGTGGTGGGCGCCCGGCCGCCGGTCAGCGCCGCGTCCGCGTAGTCGGACACCGCGCCCAGATCCAGGACGGTCAGCCCGTCGCCCTCCGGCAACACCCCCGCCAGGCCCTCGTAGACCTGGGGCGCGAGCGCGCCGGGATGGACGACGTACACGGTGGGCCGGCCCGGTGCGGCGGCCCTCAGGGTGCGGGCGACCGGCGGTCGGGTGTCACGCGGCGGCCGCACGCTGAGCGCTCTCCTCGGCCAGATACACCGCCAGGTCCTTGACCGTCGGGTGGTACCAGAGCGTCGTGGTGCTCAGCTCGAAACCGAGCCAGTTCTCCAACTCGCCCGCGAGGATGAGGGCTTCTGTGGAGTCGAGGTCCAGTTCGTCGAAGTACACCTCGCGCGAGACCTCGGTGCCGGCGACGCCGAGGCGGTGGGCGATCTTCTCGATGAGCCAGTCCTCGGCTTCCTGAGCGGTGACTGCGGGCATGGTGAGACGTCCTTCCTCAGGGGGTGGGGGATGCGAAGGCGCACCCGGACGGCCCGGCGGACGACGGCGCGGCGCGCGGCGGAGGGCGCGCGCCGACGGCGCTCGTGGCGTGCGCGTCGGGGACCCACCGGATTTCTCGTCCGGTCGACGGGCATGGGCCGCGAAAGGGAGGCCGGAAGACCGGCCGGGCCGTAAAACGGGGGGATTGAGCTCTCTTCAACTTTCTGGTGATCGCCGTGAAACACGGCGACAAACCACACGTCGGTAAGTCGTCGGTCGTTCCGCTGGTGCTCACTGGTGCAGACCTGCGACTTCGCAGGTACGGGGGTGGCTTCGGAGTGGCCGCCCGAAGCACGCAAGCCACAGTCTTGCCAGTCTTCGGAATCTTGAACAACCGCTCTTCCGAAGAGTGGAAAGAAATTCGGGTTTACGGGCGTAGACCTGGTGGGTGTCCTGTGAAGGAAAGAGGTGACGAGCGGGTGAAGTATCGGACGTCGCGGCCGTTACTGCTTATTGCCCACCTTTGAGTCACGCCGGAACGCGCCGGGGGTCATATTCACCCGGCGTATGAAGAACTTGCCGAAGTTGGTCACTTCGGAGAATCCGAGCTGCCGGGCGATGGCTCTGATCGGCAGATCGGTGTGGACGAGGAGCCGACGCGCCTCCAGGGCCACGCGGGCGTCGATCAGGTCCTTGGTGGAGGTGCCCGCGACCTCGCGGCAGGCCCGGGCCAGGGCGCGCGTGCTGCAGTTGAGGGCGGCGGCGTAGTCCTCGACCAGCCGGGTGGAGCGGTAGGAGTGGTCGAGTTCGCGGCGGAAGCGCAGGAACAGGTCGCCGTTGTCGCCCGTGACGGGGGCGGTGTCCGCGTGGCGCCGGCGGCAGAGCTGGTCGATGTGGAGCAGGACGACGGCGAGCAAATGCTTCAGCAACTCCTCGCCCAGCCCCTGGTCGGGCCGTTCGAACTCCTCGTGCAGGAGGTCCAGGACCCGCTGGAACGCGGCGAGTTCGTCGTCGCGCAGCTGCCAGTGCGTGGGCCGCAGCACATCGTCGAGCATCCCCATGTGCGCTCCCATCTGCAACGGGAACGCCTCGGTGAACATGATGATCTCGGCGTCCAGGCCGGCCGACGGATAGAACTGGATCACCTGGTTCGGCCGGGTCCACACCAGTGTTCCCGGGCCGCAGTCGAAGCCGGTGGAGTCCGCCGAGTAGGTCCCCGTACCCTCTCTGACCAGCATGATCTGATGGAACGCGAGCCGGTGCGGAGCGGCCAGGAAACCCCGGGGGGCGTGGCAGAGAAGTTCCTTCAGGGTCACCATCGCGATACCGAGACCGGGTCGGCAGACGGGTCTGTAGGGCACCACGGGGATCGGTAACGATGCGAAATCGACCATGAGCGTTCCGGAATCGACCTTTCACTGGCCACTTGAGGGTTCAATGATAGGGGTGGTCGCCCGATGCCAGATCACTTCTGGTGCTCACGCGTGCACGTTCGCGTGCGCGCACGTGTCAACACGCACCATGACCTTGAAGGTGAAGGGACTCTGAACGGGATGACCACCCCCCACTCCGCAGCTCCGGAGCGCTCAGTCGTCGACCGGACGCTCAGCATCCTCGGCGCCTTCGACAGGGACAACCGGACCCTGACGCTCAGCGACATCAGCCGGCGGTCGGGCCTGCCCGTCGCGACCGTCCACCGCATCGTCAACAAGCTGCACGGCTGGGGCGCCCTGGAACGGTGTCCCGACGGCGGGTACAGCATCGGACTGCGCCTGTGGGAGACGGCCGTGCTGGCGCCGCGCTCCTCCGCCGTCGCCGAGGCCGCGCAGCCCCATCTCGTCGCCCTCCACGGACAGACCTCGGCCGCGGCGACGATCGCCATCCGCGACGGAATGGAGAGCGTCTGCCTGTCCTTCGTCTCCAACGAACCGGACGCCTGCGCCGTCTATGGCGACGCCGGCCGCCGGGTCCCGCTGCACGCCACCGCCGTGGGCCTGGTCCTGCTCGCCCATGCCGGCGGGGCCGTGCAGAACGAGGTGTGCGCGGGCCCGCTGCGCGCCTACACCCCCGCCACGATCACCGGCACCGCCCAGCTCCAGCAGTGCCTCGCCAAGGTCCGCAGGGAGGGCTACGCCGTCGTCCACGGCACCCTCGCCCCCGACCGGGGCGGCTTCGCGGTCCCCATCCGCGACAGCCGCGGCGTGGTCGTGGCCGCCGTCGGCGTCGTCGGGCCCGTCGACCTCATCCAGCCCAGACGCGTGTCCCCCCACGTCCGCGCCGCGGCCGCGATGATCCAGCGGCATGTGCGCAACGAGGGCCTGCGGTTAACCGAGGTCGGTGCCTGACCGACCACAGGGCCGGCCGGGTCCGCACGAGGAGCGGATCCCGGCCGCCCGTCCAGCGGACCGGGGTCACCGCCACCACCGTCGACGAAGTGCTCGGCCGAGGGGATTGATCCCGGCCCGATCGGGTACGCGAGGCCGGACCCCGCCCGGAGGGAAGCCTTCCGGAGCGGGCCGTACGACCGCCGCGACGAGGGGATCAGTCATGGAGACGCCCGCCCACGACCGCAACGCCAACCCCGCCCGGTGGGCGCTGGACGCGCTGGCCCGGGACACCGAGGACACGGCGGCACTGGACACGCTCGCCCACTGCGACGTTCTCGTGCCCGTGCCCGACGACGCCACCGACGAGGACGTGACCAACCCGGCCACGGTGGCCCTGCCGGTCATCGACAACCCCGGCGGCGCGCCCGTCGTCCCCGTGTTCACCTCCGAACCGGAGATGGCCGGACTGCTGCCGGGCATAGACCGCTACCGCGTGGTGCCTCTCGGGGCGCTCGCCGCGCAGTGGCCCGCCGAGGAGCTGTCGCTCTCGATCGACGCCGCCGGCGAGCATCCGCTGACGCTCACCTCCGAAGGGGTGCGCACCCTGCTCGCGAGGTGAGTCCTCGGAGGCTCCCGCCGGAATCTCAGAGGCTCTTGCCGGGATGGAGGATCCCGCGCGGATCGAAGGCCTCCTTCAGCCGCCGCTGGAGCGCGTGGGCCGCCGGCCCCAGCTCCTCGGCGACCCACTGCCGCTTCAGCACGCCCACCGCGTGCTCCCCGGTGAGCGGTGCCGCCGAGCCGCGGCGCCAGCGCGAAGATCTCCCCGGCCGCCTCCCCAGGCGGCCTCGGGAAGCCGGGCGAGCGACGGGGCGACGACCACGATCGGGTGCAGATCGCCGTCCGCGGCGTGCGCGATCGTGAACACGGGCACGTCGTGACGGGCGGAGACCGCCCGGATCCCGGCCGCCGCCTCCGCCAGCCGCGACCGTGGAACCGCGATGTCCTCGATCAGGGGCCGGCCCAGCCGCTCCAACGCGGGCAGCGCGAGCCGCCGCGCGCGGACCGCGAACCGCTGCGCGGACAGCGCAGGCCCACCCCGCGCGTCCCGCGAACCGCTACGCGGACAGTGCACCCCGCCCGGGCGGTGCCGAACTCCGCCCGGGCGACAGGCGAACTGCTGCGCGGACAGCGCAGCCCCACCCCCGCGCCGACCGCGAACCGCCACGCGGGCAGCGCGAGCCGCCGCGCGCGGACCGCGAACCGCTACGCGGACAGCGCAGCCCCACCCCCGCGCCGACCGCGAACCGCTACGCGGACAGCGCGAGCCGCCGCGCGCGGACCGCGAACCGCTACGCGGGCAGCGCGAGCCGCCGCGCGCGGACCGCGAACCGCGGCGCGGACAGTGCACCCCGCCCGCGCGGTGCCAACTCCGCCCCGGCGATACGCGAACCGTTGCGCGGACAGCGCACCCACGCCCCCGGCGGTGTGCGAAGTGCTGCGCGGGGAGAACAGTCCGGCCCGTGCGTGTGATCCAGAATGGCCCCATGATCTGGCTCTCCGGCGTGGCCGGCGGACTCGTGCTCGCGCTGGTGCTCGGCAGCATTCTGCGGACCCTCGTCGTACCGCGCGGCCTGTACTCGACGGTCGTGTACCGGCTGTGGTGGACCCTGCGCCGCCTGCTGCACCTGGCCGCCCTGCGGCGCGGCTACGAGGCCATCGACCACTGGCAGGCCTGGCTCGCCCCGCTGATGCTGGTCGGCATGCTGGGCATCTGGCTGATCGGCGCCCTGATCGGCTACGGCCTGCTGCTGTACGCCCTGTCCCCGCTCGACTGGACCACGTCCTTCCGGGAGGCCGGCTCCAGCCTCTTCACCCTCGGCTTCGCCAGCGGCGCCCGCCTCAGACTCACCGGCCTCGACTTCGCCGCGGCGATCACCGGCCCGGTCGTCATCGCCCTGCAGATCGCCTACCTCCCCACCCTCTACGCCGCCTACAACCGCCGCGAGTTGGAGGTCACCCTGCTGCAGTCCCGGGCGGGCGAGCCCGCCTGGGGCCCCGAGATCCTCGCCCGGCAGTGGCTCGTCGACACCGAGACCGCGCTGCCCGAGCTCTACCGCGCCTGGGAGCGGCTGGCCTCGGACATGGGGGAGAGTCACGCGACGTACCCCGTGCTGCTCGCGTTCCGCTCCCCGCGCCCGCACCGCAGCTGGCTGGTCGGGCTCATCGCGGTGATGGACGCGGCGGCCATGCAACTCGCGCTGTCCCCGCGCTCCGCCCCTCCGGAGGCCCGGCTCGTCCTGCGCGCCGGATTCACCGCCCTGCGGGACATCGCCCGCTCGATCCGCTTCTCCTTCGACGCCGACCCCTCACCGGACGCGCCCGTCCGCCTCACCTACGTCGAGTTCGACGCGGCGGTGTCGATGCTGGAGTCGACGGGCTTCCGGGCCGAACGCACCACCGAGGAGGCCTGGCCGCACTTCAAGGGCTGGCGGGTCAACTACGAGACGGTCGCCTACGAACTGTGCCGCCGCTGCGACGCGGTCCCCGCCCTTTGGACGGGCCCACGCGACTTCCGGTCGACACCGATCCCACCGCGCCGGCCGGCGGACCGCAGGCCCGGGGAGAAGCGGTCGTAGCGAGCCGATTCCCGTGGCGGGGCGAGGCGATCCGCGTTGCGGGCGCCGTGAGGGCATGCGTCACTAGCCGGTGGGACAACCGGAAAAATCCCTTCTGGGAGGAATTGTCATGGTTGACGCTCGTATTGTCCAGAATTCCACCGTCGCCGTCCGGTCGGAGTTCTGCGCCATCGCCCCCAGCCCGGAACTGCGCGAGAGAATGCGGCAGGAACTCGAGCGAGTCCGGGGCGAGTCCACGCTGGCGGGCCTGCTCCGCCTCGGTGGGCGTCCGCGCCCCTTCGGCCTGGGCGACGGGGTCATCAAGCCGGCGACCGAGTACCCTCCGAACACACCGCACGAGGTCATCCGCAGCGCGGCCGCCGCCCGTACCCCGCTGACCGGCGAGGTGCGTGTCGTCGTCGTCCTCGCGGACTTCCAGGACAAGCCGATGACCGCCGACAAGGAGCACTTCGAGAAGCTGTTCTTCTCGCTCGGTGAGCTCCCGAACGGCAGCGTCCGCGACTACTACCGGGAAGTGACCCACGGCCTGGTCGACATCGTCGGCGAGGTCATCGGTCCGGTCCGGATGCCGCAGAAGCTCTCCTGGTACGCCAACAACAACTTCGGCATCGGGGAGCCGTCCGGACAGGCACGTGCGCCGATCATGGCCCGGGACGCCGCGGTCTCCGCGGACCCGCTCGTCAACTACGCGCCGTACGACAACGACGGCAACGGTTTCGTCGACGCCTTCATGGTCGTGCACTCGGGCCAGGGCGGCGAAGCCACCGGTGACCCGGGGGACATCTGGTCCCACAAGTGGGTCCTGCCGAGCGCCTACAACGCCGACGGCGCACGGATCTTCGGCTACCTGACCATCCCCGAGGACGCCAAGATCGGCGTCTGCGCCCACGAGTTGGGGCACCTGCTGTTCGGGTTCCCCGACCTGTACGACATCGACGGCTCGTCGGAGGGCGTCGGCGACTGGTGTCTGATGGGCAGCGGTTCCTGGGGCGGCGGCGGGGACGTCCCGACCCATCCGTCGGCGTGGTGCAAGATCCAGCAGGGCTGGGCCAAGGCCGTCAACGTCACGAGCGACCGGACCCTGTCCATCCCCGACGTCAAGAACAGCTTCGAGGCGCACCGGCTGTGGACGGCCGGTCAGTCCGGGGACGAGTACTTCCTGGTCGAGAACCGCCAACGCACCGGGTACGACGCCTCGTTGCCCTCGTCCGGCCTGCTGATCTGGCACATCGACGACAGCCGCCCGGACAACACCAACGAGAGCCACTACATGGTGGGCCTGGTCCAGGCCGACAACGAGCGGGATCTGGAAGACGGGAGGAACCGCGGTGACGACGGCGACTCCTACCCCGGCAGCAGCGGCAACACGTCGTTCGACGGGTCGAGCATGCCCACCTCCCACTCGTACGCCGGGGCCCCCACCGGTGTCTCCGTCACGGACATCTCGGCGCCCGCGGCGACGATGACGGCCAAGGTGTCGGTGTCGGCCGCGGGCGTCGCGCGCCCGCCGCTGCGTGCCGCGGCCCTGCCCGAGGCGGAGCCCGTACCGTCGCTGGTGGAGTCCATCCACGAGATCCAGGAGCGGCTCGCCTCACTGGAGCAGGCGGTGGCGAACTACCCCTGGGCGGGCGCCGAGGCCTACCTCGAACAGAAACTGCGCTCCGAGGTCAGGGGTACGTCCGGTGGCCCGCAGCCGCTCGCCAAGGCGGGCAACGCCCACGGCAGGTACCGGCACGAGGGCCCGGCCTCCCGGTGACCCCGGCCATGGTGCAGGCGATCGAGAACCGCACCGACCTGACCGCACGGCTGCTCGGCACACGGCCGCACCCCCGGCTTCAGGCATGGGACCGGGCGGAGGTCGAGGTGCTCGACGCGGCACCGGTGGCCGGCTACGCCGACCTGCTGTCGAGGAACGTCGGGCGGCGTCTGCTGCTCGCCGTGCCCCGTGAGCTCCTGGCGGACGCGGTACCGGGATCCACCCTCCGGGTGAGGGCCCGGCTGTCCGCGGGCGAGGCGATGGCCGACAAGAGGCCGGCTCCGGGCACCTTCGCCGTCGAACCGCCGGTGTGAGTGCGCGTGCGCCCCGACGAGGGGACCGAACCCCGTTCGGTCCCCTCCGGCGCGTAGCCGCAGGTCGGGCCGGTCCGGCGCGTGTCCTGCCCGCGGGTCAGACCGGGGAGCCGCCGCCCAGCATCCTCTCCAGCACGTCCCGCTGCAGCGGCAGCACCTCGCCGTGCAGGTCGCGGCCCTTGCGGGTGAGGGTGACGTACACCCCGCGCCGGTCCTCCAGGCAGACGGCGCGCTCCACCAGACCGTCCTTCTCCAGCCGGCCGATGAGGCGGGAGAGGGCGCTCTGACTGAGGTGCACCCGTCCGACGAGGTCCTGCACCCGGCACTGGTCGCCCTCCGCGGGCACCTCGGCGGCGAGGATGTCGAGCACCTCGAAGTCGCTCGCACCGAGGCCGTGCGGGTGCAGCACTCGGTCGATCTCGCACATCGTGCGCGCGTGCACCGACAGGATGCCCCGCCACCGTTCCTCGAGGCCCGCCCCGGCCGTCTTCGCTGCCATACCCGCACGGTAACACCGTTTCGGCCATTCATTGACGGTGCAACTAGTGCGGGTGCAAGCAGTTGCCTACGAGGGGTCCTGGAGGATGCCCACCAGGTTTCCGTCCGGGTCCTTCACGGAGGCGATCAGCCGGCCGTTGCCGACGTCGTGCACGTCCTGGAGCACCTCGGCCCCCGCCTCCACCAGGGCCGCGAGGCGCGCCCGGATGTCGGAGACGTGCCAGTAGGGAACCGGCCCGGTCAGGCCCTGGGCGTGGCCGTTCGGGTTGAGGCCGACGTCCTGGCCGGCGGCCCTGAAGCCGACGTAGTAGGGCTCGTCGACGAACGGCTCGACCTCCAGCAGTGCGCTGAACAGGGCCTTCGCCCGGTCGGCGTCCTTGACGGGGTAGATGATCGTCTGCAGGCCGGTGGTGGTCATGAGGGTCACTCCTCGCTGGTGCGTGAGCCGACGGGATCGCGTCGGTGGTTTCACGCTAGGGCGGGGGAGGGGGAGACCGCTTCTCAGATCCTGACCGAAACGCCTCCCCGCACCCTCAGGTCGAATCCCTCTTCACCAGCTCCGTCGGAAGGATCACCGCCGCGGGGTCCTCGCCGCCTATCTGGGCGAGCAGCACACGCACCATCTCGGCGCTGATGCGGTCGTAGGGCTGGCGGATCGTCGTGAGCGCGGGGACGGCCTCCGTCGCCGCGACGGAGTCGTCGAAGCCGCCCACGGACACGTCCTCGGGAACCCGCCGGCCCGCCTCGCGCAGCGCCGTCAGCGCACCCTGCGCCATCAGGTCGGAGGCGACGAACACGGCATCCATGTCCGGGGCCTGCGCCAGCAGCCGTTCGGCACCCGCCTTGCCGCTGGCCCGGCTGTAGTCGCCGGAGACCACGAGCCGCTCGTCGATCTCGACGCCCGCCTCCGTGAGCACCTCCTTGTAGCCGGCGAGCCGGTCCACGCCGCCCGGAGTGTCCAGCGGACCGCTCACCATGCCGATCCGGCGCCGGCCCAGCGACAGCAGATGGCGCACCATGTCACGGGCGCCGTCCTGGTCGTCCGCCGCCACATAGCTCACCTTGGAGCGCACCCCCATCGGCTTGCCGCACTGCACGAGGGGCACCCCCGCCTCGCGCAGCTCCTCCGCGACCGGGTCGCCGGAGTGGCTGGAGACCAGCAGCACCCCGTCGACATGGCCCGCGGTGATGTACCGCGTGATGCGGCGCCGTTCGTCCTTGGTGCCGGCGAGCATCAGCAGCAGCGGGATGTCGTGCGCCGCCAGCGCCTGGGTGCAGCCGCTGAGCAGGACGTTGAAGTTGGGGTCCTCGAAGAACCGCTCCTGGGGCTCCGTCAGCAGGAAGCCCACCGAGTCCGAGCGGCCGGTGATCAGCGAGCGGGCGTGCCGGTTCACGACGTAACCCGTCTTGCGGATGGCGGCGTTGACCGCCTCCGCCGCCGCGGGGCTGACGTAGTGGCCGCCGTTGAGCACCCGGGAGACGGTGCCTCGGGAGACCCCTGCCTCCCGCGCCACGTCGTGGATCGTCGGCGGTCTGCGCCGGCCCCCCGCACCATTGCTCATGGTCATGACTTTACGGCCCCGGACAGCAGATCCAGACTCCAGAACCGCTGAATGACCAGGAACAGCGCCACCAGCGGGATCACGGCCAGGAACGCACCGGTGATCACCAGCGTGTACAGCGCGGGCTGGTTCGAGCCCTGCTCCAGGAGCGTGAACAGACCCAGCGTGATCGGGAACTTCTCGTCGTCGCTCAGCATGATGTACGGCAGCAGGAAGTTGTTCCACACCGCCACGAACTGGAACAGGAACACCGTCACCAGCCCGGGGATCATCATCGGCAGCGCGATCCGGGTGAAGATCCGCCACTCGCTCGCCCCGTCCATCCGGCCCGCCTCCACCACGTCGGACGGCACGGCCGCGGCCGCGTAGATCCGCGCGAGGTAGACGCCGTACGGGGAGAGGATCTGCGGCAGCAGCACGGACCAGTACGAGTCCGTGAGGTCCGCCTTGGCCAGCAGCAGGTACTGCGGGATGGCCAGGATGATCGGCGGCATCAGCACGCCCGCGAGCAGGATGTTGAACATCGACTCACGGCCGCGGAAGCGGTAGGTCGCCAGCGCGTACCCGCTGAACGCCGACACGCACGTCGACAGCAGCGCGCCGAGACCGGCGTACAGGGCGGAGTTGCCCATCCACTTCCAGTAGACGCCGTCGCGGTAGGCGTTGAGGTCCTTGATGTTGTCGGCGAAGCCCGAGCCCGGCAGGAAGGTGAACGTGGAGAACAGCTCACGGCCGGACTTGGTGGACGCGATCACCACCCATGCCACGGGGAGGAGGCAGTAGATCGCGCCCAGCAGCAGGGTGATCGTCGGCACGAGTGCGACACGGCTGCGCAGCGGCGGCCGGCTCCGTGCCGCGCCGGTCGCACCGGCCGCCGACGGCACCTTCTGTACGGCAAGAGAACTCATCGTGCTGCCTCCTGCTTGTTGCGGCGGTTCGCGGCCCTCAGGAAGCCGAAGCTCAGCACCAGCGTGGCGAGGGCGATGATCACGGCCTCGGCGGCCGCCTGGTAGATGTCACCGGTGCCGAAGGCGTCCCGGTACACCTTCATCAGCGGACTCCAGGTCGTGGACACGGAGTTGGTGAGCGGCTTCAGGGTGGTCGGCTCGTTGAACACCTGGAGCGTGGCGATGATCGAGAAGAAGAAGGTCAGCACCAGCGAGGGCGCCACCATCGGGATCTTGATCCGCAGGGCGATCTGCAGCGGGGTGGCGCCGTCCAGCTTCGCCGCCTCGTACACCTCGGCCGGGATGGCCTGCAGCGAGGTGTAGATGACGATCATGTTGAAGCCGGTGCCGCCCCAGATCGCGATGTTGGAGAGGGCGAGATACAGGGGACCGCCGTCCAGCAGGTCCGGCTGCGGCAGGCCCAGCTTCTCCAGCACGAAGTAGAAGGGGCTGACGTCCGGCAGGTACAGGAAGCCCCACAGCAGCGCCGCCACCACACCGGGGATGGCGTACGGCAGGAAGATCGCGAGCCGGGTGAACGGGGCGAGCCGCACCTTCTCGGAGTCCAGCATCAGCGCGAACAGCAGGGCCAGGCCCAGCATCACCGGGACGACGATGCAGCCGTACCCGAGGACGCGCAGCGCGCCGTCCAGCAGCTCGCTGTCGGTGAAGGCGTCCGTGTAGTTCTCGATGCCGGCCCAGACCTCGCTGCGGGCCCCCTTGCCGAGCCCGAGCCCGGAGACCTTCACCTTGTGGAAGCTGAGCCAGACCGCGTACCCGATGGGCAGCGCGAAGAACAGGGAGAACAGGACGGTCGCGGGGAGGAGGAAAAAGTAGGGGGCGCTTCGCGCTCGTTTGAGGGTGGTGGTGGGAGACGGGAGGGCGTACGGGGCCCCCTTGACCCCGTACGACTTCCGGCGTGCGGTGGTCACTCGGAGACCTCGAAGCCCTGCTTCTTGAGGTCGGCGACCGTGGCGTCCTGCATGGTGTCCAGGGCGGCGGAGAAGTCCGACTTGTTCTTGGCGGCGGCGCCGAACGCGTCCTTGAAGGTCTGGTAGGCGACGTTCACGTTGGGGCCCCAGGCCGAAGGCGCCGTGGTCTTCGCGATCTTGGCGGCCAGGGTGTAGAACTCCGGCTGCGTCGAGAAGTAGTCCGGCGGGGTGGCGAAGGCGCCGCTGGTCTGGGCGTTCGTGGCCGCCGGGTAGATGCCGCTCTCCTTGGCCAGGGCGGTCAGGGCCGCGTCGTCGGTGTTCAGCCAGGCGGCGAACTTCGCGGCGGCCTCCTTGTGCTTGGAGTCCGTCGTCACGGCCGTCGAGGAACCGCCCCAGCTGCCGGTGACGTCCTCGTTCGCCGACCACTGGGGGAGCGGGGCCATGGCCCACTTGCCCTTGGTGTCGGGCGCGGCGGTGGTCAGCGTGCCCGGCGCCCACACGGCCGACACCCAGGCGATCTGCTTGCCGGTGTTCAGCGCCTTGTTCCAGGACGGGGTGTACATCGGCTGGTTGTCGATGGCGCCCTCCTTGACGAGGCCGCCCCAGAAGTCGGCCACCTTCTTGGTGGCCGTGTCGTTGATGCCGACCTGCCACTTGTCGCCGGAGGTCGTCCACCACTTGGCGCCGGCCTGCTGGGCGAGGCCCGCGAAGAGACCGGAGTCGTTGGCGGAGAACGTCGTCAGGTCGAGGTCCGGCGCCTTCTTCTTCAGCGCGCGGGCGGTCTCGGCGAACTCGTCCCAGGTCGTCGGGACCGTCAGGCCGTACTTCTTGAAGAGGTCGGCGCGGTAGTAGAACATCATCGGGCCGATGTCCTGCGGCACCGCGTAGACCGCGTCCGTGCCCAGCGTGGTCTGCTGCCACACACCGTCGGCGAACTTGGCTCTGGCGTCGCCGACGTTCTTGGCTATGTCCGCCAGCGCGTCATTGCTGACCAGCGTCGGCAGCGCCTGGTACTCGGCCTGGACCAGGTCGGGCGCCTTGCCCGCCTTGTGAGCGGTGAGGATCTTGGTGACCAGCGTGTCGCCGGACGCCTGCTTCTTCACCGTGACGGTGATCTGGTCCTTCTTGCCCTGGCCCTTGTTCCAGAGGTCGACGACCTTGTCCATGCCGGGCGTCCAGGTCCAGTACGTCAGCGAGACCGGGCCGGACTCGGACTTGCTGTCGTCGTCGGACGAGCCGCAGGCGGCGAGGGCGGTGCTGCCGAGAGCGACGGCAACAGCAGTTGCCACGAGGCGACGGCGCTTCGTGTTGGGCATGGATCTCTCCCCTGACCTGGGTCCCCGCCGGATGCGGAAACCTGCCATGCGATGTGCACGACCCGGAACCTCACCCGTCGCGAGGCCCTGTCATGCTGTCTGTGAGCGTTCACAGTAGAGAAACATCCCGGACACTTGTCAATGGTTGTTGCTGTGCGGTTATGTTGGGCTCCGAACGCCGCCGCAGTGTGTGCACGTTCCCAAATGATCGAATAAACGGGAGACATCCATGCCGGAGACCACCCCCAGGGGCCTCACCAGGCTCGCCTTCGGTGGGGACTACAACCCCGAGCAGTGGCCGGAAAGCGTCTGGCAGGAGGACGTCCGGCTGATGCGGGAGGCCGGCGTCACGATGGTGAGCGTCGGGATCTTCTCCTGGGCCCTGCTCGAGCCCTCACCCGGGGTGTACGACTTCGGCTGGCTGGACCGGATCATCGACCTGCTGCACGAGAACGGCATCCGCGTCGACCTGGGCACCCCCACCGTGGTGCCGCCGGTCTGGTTCTACCGCGCCCACCCCGACGCGCTGCCCGTGACCCCCGAGGGCGTGCGCCTGGAGTTCGGCTCGCGCGGGGCCATCTGTCACAGCAACGCCGACTACCGCGCGGCCGCCGCGAACATCACCACCCGGCTCGCCGAGCGCTACGGCGACCACCCGGCGCTGGCGATGTGGCACGTGCACAACGAGTACGGCGTCCCCGTCTCCGCCTGCTACTGCGACTCCTGCGCCGCCCACTTCCGCCGCTGGCTGGAGACGACGTACGGCACCGTCGACGCGGTGAACGAGGCATGGGGCACCGCCTTCTGGGGCCAGCGCTACGCGAGCCTCGAGGACATCAACCCGCCGCGCGCCACCCCCACCGTCGGCAACCCGGGCCAGACCCTCGACTACAAGCGCTTCGCCGACGCCACCATGCGCGAGAACTTCTGTACGGAGCGGGACATCCTGCACCGTCTCTCGCCCGGCGTCCCGGTCACCACCAACTTCATGACGGCCCTCAGCCAGTGCGACTCCGTCGACTACTGGGCCTGGGGCCGCGAGGTCGACATCGTCACCAACGACCACTACCTCATCACCGACGGCCGCCGCACCCACGTCAACCTGGCGATGGCCGCCGACCTCACCCGGTCGGTCGCGGGCGGCGCCCCCTGGATCCTGCTGGAGCACTCCACCTCGGGCATCAACTGGCAGCCCCGCAACCCCGCCAAGGCGCCCGGCCAGATGGCCCGCAACTCCCTCGGCCATGTCGCCCGGGGCTCCGAGGGCGCGATGTTCTTCCAGTGGCGGCAGTCCCGGCGCGGCGCCGAGAAGTTCCACTCGGCGATGGTCCCGCACGGGGGCACCGACACACGCGTGTGGCGCGAGGTGGTCGAGCTCGGCGCGTCCCTCGACTCCCTGGCGACGATCCGGGGCACCCGCACCGAGGCCGATGTCGCCGTGCTGTGGGACTGGCACTCCTGGTGGGCGCAGAACCTCGCCTGGCGTCCCAGCGAGGACCACGACGCCCGCGAGCGCGCCGACGCCTTCTACGAGGCGCTCTACGACCGCCACCTCACCGTCGACTTCGCCCACCCCGAGTCGGACCTGTCGCAGTACCCGCTGGTCGTGGTGCCCGCCCTGTACCTGATGACGGAGGCGGCCGGGAACAACCTCAAGGAGTACGTCGAGAACGGCGGCACCCTCGTCGTGTCGTACTTCTCCGGCATCGTCGACGAGCACGACGCCGTCCACGAGGGCGCCTACCCGGGCGCGCTGCGCGACGTCCTGGGCCTGACGGTCGAGGAGTTCTCCCCGCTGCTCGCCGACCAGAGCGTGCGGCTGACCGGTCCCGACGGCTCCGAACTCGGCGGTGACGTCTGGACCGAGTTCGTCGTGCCCCGCGGCGCCGAGACCGTCTGGACGTACGCCGACGGCCTCACCGCGGGCCACCCGGCCGTCACCCGGCACCACCTCGGCGAGGGCACCGCCTGGTACGTCTCCACCCGGCTCGGCCACGAGGGCCTGGACGCCCTGCTCGGCTGGGCGACCGAGGACGCACGCCTCGCCCCGCGCGCCGACCTGCCCCGCGATGTCGAGGTCGTCCGCCGCTCCGGCGAGACGGGCAGCTACCTGTTCGCCGTCAACCACACCGCCACCGACGCCAAGGTGCCGCTGGAGACGTCCGGGACCGAGCTGCTGACGGGCGAACGTGCCGCCGGCCGCCTCGCGGTCCCGGCGGGAGCCGTACGGGTCGTCCGACTCGACGGCTGAGCCGACTCCCCCTCCGCCCGTGGAGCCGCGAGCCGCGGGCGGAGGGGGCCTTCCCTCACGCGGGGACCCGTCCCCGTACGAGGGAACCCCACCCCCATCCATGTCGAAGGGACGACGGACGACGATGTTCCATCCCAGACGCACCCTCAGAGCCCTGCTGCTCCCGCTCGTCGCGGGGCTCGCCCTCACCGCTCTGCCCGCGCAGACCGCGCAGGCCGCCTCCACGCTCACCAACGGCGGCTTCGAGTCCGACGGCACCGGCACCGCCACCCCCACGGGCTGGTCCACGTACTCGGCGGCCGGGCAGAACTCCGCCTCCTTCACCGAGTCCGGCGGCCACGGCGGCAGCTACCGCCTCACCCACTGGGCGTCCTCCGCCTACAAGGTGGAGACGTACCAGTACCTGTCCGGGCTGACCAACGGGAACTACACCCTCACCGCGTGGGTCCGCTCCGGCGGCGGCCAGAACTCCGCCTACCTGGCGCTGAAGAACTGCGGCAGTTCGGAACAGCGCACCGACCTGCCGGTGTCCAGCAGCAGTTGGGTCCGGATCGTCACGTCGATCAATGTGACGAACAACCAGTGCACGATCAGCATCAACAGTGACGCGAACGCGGGCAACTGGATCAATGTCGACGACCTGACGTTCACGTCCGGGTCGACCGGCCTGTCCATCAAGGGCTCCGACATCTCCTCCCTCGCCAAGAGCGAGGCCCTCGGCGGTGTCTACAAGACCAGCTCCGGCACCACCGGCGACGCGGTCACCATCCTGAAGAACGCCGGCATGAACTACGCGCGCCTGAAGGTCTGGGTGAACCCCGCCGACGGCTACAACAACAAGACGCGTGTGCTGGCCATGGCCAAGCGGATCAAGGCCGCCGGCATGAAGCTGCTGGTCGACTTCCACTACTCGGACACCTGGGCCGACCCGGGCAAGCAGACCAAGCCCGCAGCCTGGTCGAGCCACTCCTACAGCCAGTTGAAGACGGACGTCTACAACCACACCTACGACGTGCTCAACGCGCTGAAGGCGCAGGGCACCACGGCCGACATGGTCCAGGTCGGCAACGAGATCAACGGCGGCATGCTGTGGAGCGAGGGTTCCACGGACAACTGGTCCCAGCTCGCCGGCCTGCTCAACTCCGGCTACAGCGCGGTCAAGGCGGTCAACTCGGGCACCCAGGTCGCGCTGCACCTCGCCAACGCCGGTGACGACTCCACCGTCCGCTGGTGGTTCGACAACGCCAAGACGTACGGCATCAACTACGACCTGATCGGCCTGTCGTACTACGGCTACTGGCACGGCTCGCCGGCCGCCGCCCAGACCACCCTGGACGACGTGGCCTCGCGGTACGCCAAGCCCGTGTTCATCGCCGAGACGGCCTACCCCTTCCGCCTCGACAGCGACGACTCCCTCACCAACCAGATCGACACCACCGGTGAGCTGGTCTCCGGCTACCCGGCGTCCGCGGCGGGCCAGCTCGCCTGGATGAACGCCGTCGCGAACATCGTGGAGGCCGTGCCGAACGGCCGCGGTCTCGGAGTCTTCTACTGGGAGGCGACCTGGACCGCCGTCACAGGCAACGGCTGGGACCCGGCCGACGCCACCTCCGGCAACGGCTGGGAGAACCAGGCCCTGTTCGGCTACGACGACAAGGCCCTGTCCTCGATGGCGTGGTTCAGCCACCGCTGACCACGTGACCCGCTGACCCGGTGACCAGGGGGCCCGGCCGCATTCCCGCGGCCGGGCCCCCGTGCGTCGCGGCGACCGCGTCCCGAGACCCCCTCGCGCGCGAACGCCTTTGCATGGCAAGGGTGTTCGATCCCGGCCAAGGCTTGCGGAGTCCGGGACACGGCACCGCCGACTGCGGAAGAGTGGGGAGACGCGGCACGAGGAGGCCCGGACGGAGGGGGACGACGATGCTGAGGACTCCCGTTGGTGAGAGGCGACTGGACATCCTGGAGTGGCTGAAGGAGCCCGCCCGGCATTTCCCGCCCCAGCGGCACGGCGACCTCGTCGAGGACGGCGTCACCGCGGACGCCGTCGCGGCGAAACTCGGAGTCCGCCGCCAGGTGGCCGACACCCACCTCACCCTGCTCACCGACCTCGGCCTGCTGCGCGCCACGCGCATCCGGCGGCGCGTCTACTACCGGCGCGACGAGGTGCGCATCGCCGAGGTGGCGCGCATGTTCGAGAAGGGATGGTGAAAGGCGGCGGGAAGGGACACCTGAGCACCGCGCGCAGCGGGGTGGCGACCAGGAGAACCGTTTCCGGAAAACCCCGGCAAAAGACCACGGCCACGACACGCCGACGACATCCCTGCCTGCGAGGATGGCCGCCTCCTTCCAGGAAGGGCGGACCCCCATGGACCGTCGGACGGCCCTCGTCCCGATCAGGTACCTCACTCTCCCCGGACACGGCCCCGAAGACGTCGTAGCCGACCCCAGAGGACGTGTGCTGACCGGGGTGGCGGACGGACGGATCCTGCGGATCGACGGTCTGGACGACCCGTCCTCGGCCCGCGTCGAGCACATCGGGGAGATCGGTGGCCGCCCGCTCGGCCTCGAACTCCTCCCGGACGGCGACCTGTTGGTGTGCGACGCCGACGGGGCCCTGCTGCGCGTCGACCCCGAGGGCGGTCCCGGCAACGTCCGCGTCCTGACCGAGTCCGCGGCGGGGGAGCGGCTGCGCTTCTGCAGCAACGTCGTCGCCCTGCCCGACGGCACCGCGTACTTCACCGTCTCCAGCCGGGTCCACCCGCTACGGGACTGGATGGGGGACCTCGTCGAACACACCGGCACGGGACGGCTGCTGCGCCTCGCGCCGGGCGCCCGCGAGGCCGAAGTCGTCCTGGACGGGCTGCAGTTCGCCAACGGCGTGGCCCGCAGCGCCGACGACTCGTTCCTGGTCGTCGCCGAGACCGGCGCGCGCCGCCTCACCCGCTTCCACCTCACCGGCCCCCTGGCCGGACAGGCCGAACCCTTCGTCGAGAACCTGCCGGGCTTCCCCGACAACCTGTGGCGCGGCGCCCCCGACGGCCCGATCCGGGTCGCCCTGGCCGGCCCGAGCGTCCCCCCGCTCGACCTCCTCCACCGCGCAGGTCCCGCCGTACGGCGCCGCGCCGCCCGCGCGGCCCTCCGTGCGCCCTTCCGGCCCTCGGGCACGACCGGGGTCCTCGCGGTCGACGACGACGGCCGGATCGTCGAACACCTCACCCGCCGTCGTTCCGGTTTCCGCATGGTCACCAGCGTCTGCGAGACCGGCGGCCGCCTGATCCTCGGCAGCCTGTGGGAGCGCGGCATCGCGGTCTGCGAGGCGCCCGTGACCAAGTGAGACGGCGATACGCTGGTGCGACATGACAGCCTCCGAGGCCGAGAGCCTCCGCACCAGCGCACCACGGCGGACCACCGGGACGGGTCAGCTCCCCGTGGTCGCCGTGGTGGCCGTCGGTGGCGCCATCGGCGCCGCCGCCCGTTACGCGGCCGCACTCCGGTGGCCGACGCAGACCGGTGGCTTCCCCTGGACCACCTTCTGGGTCAACGTCGTCGGCTGCGCGGTGATCGGGGTGTTCCTCGTCCTGGTCACCGAGGTCATGACCGTCCATCGGCTGGTGCGCCCCTTCTTCGGCACGGGTGTCCTCGGCGGCTTCACGACCTTCTCGACGTACGCCGTCGACATCCAGCGGCTGGTCGACGCGCACCGCCCCGGCACCGCCCTGGCCTATCTCGCCGCGACCCTGTTCGCCGCGCTCGGCGCGGTGTGGCTCGCGGCCACCGCGACGCGCGGCCTGATCGCGAGGAGGCAGACATGACCAGGCTGACCGGCAACGCCCTGCGCCTGACCGTCCTCGTCGGCGAGAACGACACCTGGCACCGCAAACCCCTCTACACCGAGATCGTCCACCGCGCCCACGCGGCCGGCCTCGCCGGCGCCAGCGTCTTCCACGGCATCGAGGGCTTCGGCGCCTGCTCCCTGATCCACACCTCACGGCTGCTCTCGCTCAGCGAGGACCTGCCCGTCGCCGTCGTCATCGTCGACACGGAGGACCGGGTGCAGGCCTTCCTGCCGCAACTCGACGAGCTGGTCACGGACGGCCTGGTCGTCCTCGACGAGTGCCATGTCGTGAAGTACGCGGGCCACGCAGGGAAACCGGGGCGAACCGGACAGGAAGGGTAAGAACTCGTTGTGAACTGGCTGGTGGTCGTCGCGGGCGGCATGATCGGCGCCCCCCTGCGCTATCTCACCGACCGTGCGGTGCAGTCCCGGCACGACTCGGTCTTCCCCTGGGGCACCTTCGTCGTCAACATCACCGGATGTCTGATCCTCGGCACGCTCACCGGCGCCGCCGCCGTCGGCCCCGACCTGCGTCTGTTCCTGGGCACCGGCCTGTGCGGGGCGCTGACGACGTACTCGACGTTCTCGTACGAGACGCTGCGGCTGACCGAGACCGGCGCCGGCCTCTACGCCGCCGCCAACGCCGTCGGGAGTGTGCTGGCCGGACTCGGGGCCGCGTTCGCCGGGGTGGCGATAGGCCAGGCGGTGTGGCCGTAGCCGGTCCGCCGCGCCCGCGCCCGCCTGCACTCGCCTGGTAGGACTGTCCACCGCAGCTGTCGACCACCCAGAACTGGATTCCATGAGCGCCATCTCCGTCGGCCAAGCCGTCGTCCTCGGAGCCGTCGAGGGAGTGACCGAGTTCCTCCCCGTCTCCTCCACCGGCCATCTGAAGATCACCGAGGGCCTGATGAACATCCCCGTCGACGACGACTCCGTCGTCGGGTTCTCCGCCGTGATCCAGGTCGGGGCGATCGCCGCCGTGCTGGTGTACTTCCGCAAGGACATCGCGCGGATCGTGTCGGCCTGGTTCCGGGGCCTGCGCCACCGCGAGGAGCGCGTCCACCACGACTACAAGTTCGCCTGGTGGGTGATCTACGCGACGATCCCGATCGTCGTCGTCGGCCTCGCCGCCAAACCGCTCATCGAAGGCCCGCTGGCCTCCCTGTGGGTGGTCGCCGGCTCGCTGATCGCCGGCAGCGGTGTGATGTGGGCGGCCGACCAGATGGGCCGGCACAAGCGCGGCGAGGACGACACCTCGTTCAAGGACGCGATGCTCGTCGGCAGCTCCCAGATCCTCGCGCTGCTCTTCCCCGGCTTCTCCCGCTCCGGCGCCACCATGTCCACCGCGCTCATCCTCGACCTGGACCGCGTCGCGGCCACCCGCCTCTCCTTCTTCCTCGGCATCCCGGCCCTGACCGGCGCGGGCCTGTACGAGCTGAAGGACGCGCTCGGCACCGGCGCGGGCGCCGCCCCGCTGGCGGTCGGCACCGTCGTCTCCTTCGTGGTGGCGTACGCCTCCATCGCCTGGCTGCTGAAGTTCGTCGCCAAGCACTCCTTCAACGCGTTCGTGATCTACCGGATCGCCGTCGGCGTCCTGCTGTTCGGGCTGCTGGGCACCGGCGTGCTGAGCGGCTGAGCTCCTTCCGCTGGTCACTCCCCGGGCGGGAAGTCCGGTTTCAGGCTTCCCGCCCGCTGAATCTTTCCTTTCAGCGGCCTTGACATCACCCGTACACCACCCGGAACATCTCTCCCGTGAACCTGTCAGACAGCCAGACAGGTGGTGCGGTCCCGCGGCGCGTCAGCGCGATGGAAGCGGTTCTCGCCCACCTCCGTGGCGCCATCGAGCGCGGCGAATACGCCATCGGCGACAAGCTCCCCTCCGAGGCGGAGCTCTGCCGCACCCTCGAGGTGTCCCGGCCCGTGCTGCGGGAGGCCCTGCGCGCCCTGCAGACGATGGGCCTGACGGTCGCCAAGACCGGCAAGGGCACCTTCGTGATCGCGAACACCGTCGAGGACCCCACCTTCGGCGACTACGCGGCCAGCGACCTGCTGGAAGTGCGCCGCCACGTCGAGATCCCGGTCGCCGGGTACGCGGCACAGCGCCGCACCCCGGAGAACCTGGACCACCTGGCCCATCTGCTCGACCGCATGGAGCGGGAGACGGACACCACCGCGTGGGTCGCGATGGACACCCTCTTCCACCTGGCCGTCGCCGAGGCCGCCCAGAACCCGGTGTTCCGCCGGGTCATCGAGGAGATCCGGGACGCACTGGCGCGTCAGTCGGCCTTCCTCAACGAGCTGGGCGGCCGGCGCGAGCAGTCCAACCGCGAGCACCGGGCCATCGTCGAGGCGCTGATCGACGGTTCCGAACACGACGCGGTGGAGGCGATGAGCCACCACCTCGACCGCGTCGAGACCACCCTCACCGACATCGTGCGATCCCCTGGCACGAACACTCCCCTGGAAGGCGGACCCGAGGCGTGAGCGAACAGCACCTCAAAGACGAGACGCGCCCCTCGTCCCGTCACGTCGACGCCGGCGACCACGGCTACAGCAAGTCGCTGAAGCACCGGCACGTCAACATGATCGCCATCGGCGGCGCCATCGGCACCGGCCTCTTCCTCGGCGCCGGCGGCCGGCTCGCCGACGCCGGGCCCTCCCTCTTCGTCGCGTACGCCGTCTGCGGCGTCTTCGCGTTCCTGGTCGTGCGCGCCCTCGGCGAGCTCGTCCTGTACCGCCCGTCCTCCGGCGCCTTCGTGTCGTACGCCCGGGAGTTCCTCGGCGAGAAGGGCGCCTACACCGCGGGCTGGATGTACTTCCTGAACTGGGCCACCACCGGTATCGCCGACATCACCGCGGTGGCCACCTACACCCACTACTGGGGCATGTTCTCCGACATCCCCCAGTGGGTGATCGCGCTGATCGCCCTGGCCGTGGTCCTCTCGGTGAACCTGATCTCCGTGAAGATCTTCGGCGAACTGGAGTTCTGGTTCGCCATCGTCAAGGTCAGCGCGCTGGTGATCTTCATGTGCATCGGCATCTTCCTGCTGGTCACCCAGCACCCGGTGGACGGCAGCACCCCCGGCCCGTCCCTGATCACCGACCACGGCGGCGTCTTCCCCAACGGCCTGCTGCCCATGCTGCTGATCATCCAGGGCGTTGTCTTCGCCTACGCCTCCGTCGAGCTGGTCGGTGTCGCCGCCGGTGAGACCGAGAACCCCGAGAAGATCATGCCGAAGGCGATCAACTCGATCATGTGGCGCGTGGGTCTGTTCTACGTCGGCTCGGTGGTCCTGCTGTCGATGCTGCTCCCGTGGAACAAGTACACGTCCGGCGAGAGCCCGTTCGTGACGGTCCTCTCCAACATCGGCATCCCGGCGGCGGGCGGCGTGATGAACCTGGTCGTCCTGACCGCGGCCATGTCCTCCCTCAACTCCGGCCTGTACTCCACCGGCCGCATCCTGCGCTCCATGGCCGTCAACGGCTCCGCCCCGCAGTTCACCGCGAAGATGAGCCGCACCCAGGTGCCCTACGGCGGCATCCTGCTCACCAGCGGCATCTGCGTCCTCGGTGTGGGCCTCAACTTCGTCGTCCCGGCGGACGCCTTCGAGATCGTCCTGAACTTCGCGGCCATCGGCATCCTCGCCACCTGGGGCATGATCATGGTCTGTCACCTCCTCTTCTGGCAGAAGACCCAGAAGGGCGAGCTGACCCGCCCCGGCTACCAGCTGCCGGGCTCCCCCTGGACCGAGCTCGTGACGCTGTTCTTCCTCGCGTCGGTCCTGGTCCTCATGTACGCCGACGGCGGCGCCGGACGCACCACCGTGCTGTGCCTGCCGCTGATCGTCGGAGCGCTCGTCGCCGGCTGGTACGCCATCCGCCGCAACCTCGGGCGCACCTCGGCCAAGGCCGACGCGTGAACCCGGCGCCGGCCCACGACAACCCACAAGTGATCCAGGCAGTGATGTACAGCAGTTCCCTCGCGGACGCCCCCGCGATACGCGAACCCCTCCACGCGCCCGTCGCCCACGTCGTCCGCGGCGGGGTGACCGAGGGCGTCCACTACGGCTCCGTCGTCGTCCTCGGCGCGGGCGGTGAGGTCGAGTTCCAGCTCGGCGACATCGAGGCCGCCTTCTACCCGCGCTCGGCGCTCAAGCCCGTCCAGGCCGTCGCCATGCTGCGGGCCGGGCTGCCGCTCGACGGCGGGCTGCTCTCGCTCGCCGCCGCCAGCCACTCCGGCGAGGAACGCCACCTCGCCGGGACCCGGCGGATCCTCGAGCTGGCGGGCGTCACGGAGGACGACCTGCGCAACGTGCGGGACATGCCGTACGGCCCGGAGGTCCGCGACGCGTGGATCCGCGAGGGCCGAGAGCCCTCCCGGCTCGCGCAGAACTGCTCCGGCAAGCACGCGGCCATGCTGTACACCTGCACGCTCAACGGCTGGTCCCTCGACGGCTACCTCGACCCGGAGCACCCGCTCCAGCAGGCGATCGCCGAGATCGTCGAGGACCTCACCGGACAGCGGATCGCACGGGTCACCGTCGACGGGTGCGGCGCCCCGCTCTTCTCCGTCTCCCTGCACGGTCTGGCCAGGGCCGCCGCCCGCATCACCACCGCGGCGCCCGGCACCCCCGAGGCCCGGGTCGCGGACGCCATGCGCGACCACGCCGAGATGGCCTCCGGCACCGGCCGGGACGTGGCCGCCCTCATGCGGGCCGTCCCCGGCCTGCTGGCCAAGGACGGCTTCGAGGGCGTGGAGGTCGCCGCCCTCCCGGACGGCCGCGCCGTCGCCGTCAAGATCTCCGACGGCGCGAACCGGGCCCGGATCCCGGTCACCGCGGCCGCCCTGGCCCGGGCGGGCGTGGACCCCGCGCTCCTCACGGAGTTCGCGGGCGAAGCCCTCCTCGGCGGAGGCGAACCGGTCGGCTCGGTCCGCCCGGTCCGCGCCCTGGACCCGCTCACGGTCCAGGCCTGCGCGTAGCGCTCCGCCGTTCGGGACGTTCTCGTCTGCGGGCCCGGTTGTGGCTGGTCGCGCCCACGGGGCGGAGCCGCATATCGATACAGCCCCGCGCCCCTCGCGGGGCGCTGACACCTCCGCACATCGGAAAGAGGACCCGCGCCCTCGTGGCCGGGCCTTGCTCCGCAGACCCGGTCAGGCCCTCGTGGCCTGCCACGGAACCGCCGGTCCGGTCACCACCGGAACCGGTGCCCGACCGGCTCGGGCGGGCGTCACCCCGTACCGCCCGAGCCGGCACCTCCACCCCCGACGTCGCCAGCTCCCTCCCCCCTCACCCCCTCAGAAAGAGGACCCGCACCCTCATGACCGCCGTCGTCACCCGCAGCGAACACGACCTGCTCGGAGACCGGGACGTCCCCGCCGACGCCTACTGGGGCATCCACACCCTGCGCGCCACGGAGAACTTCCCGATCACGGGCGCCACGATCTCCGCCTACCCGCACCTCGTCGACGCCCTCGCCGCCGTCAAAGAGGCCGCCGCCCTCGCCAACGAGGAACTCGGTCTGCTCGCGCCCGAGAAGGCCGCCGCGATCGTCGCCGCCTGCCGGGAGATCCGCGCCGGCAAGCTGCACGACCAGTTCGTCGTGGACGTCATCCAGGGCGGCGCCGGCACCTCGACCAACATGAACGCCAACGAGGTCGTCGCGAACCGGGCCCTGGAGCTGATGGGCCACGAGAAGGGGCAGTACCAGTATCTGCACCCCAACGAGGACGTCAACCTGGGCCAGTCCACCAATGACGTCTACCCGACCGCCGTCAAGGTGGCGACGGTCTTCGCGGTGCGTGGACTGCTCAAGGCGATGGCCGTACTGCAGGACTCCTTCGCCCGCAAGGCCGTCGAGTTCCGCGATGTGCTCAAGATGGGCCGTACACAGTTGCAGGACGCGGTCCCCATGACGCTCGGTCAAGAGTTCTCGGCCTATGCCGTCATGATCGACGAGGACCGCAACCGTCTTGACGAGGCCGTCCAGCTGATCCATGAGATCAACCTCGGCGCCACGGCCATCGGCACCGGCCTCAACGCCCCCGCCGGCTACGCCGAGTCCGCCCGCCGCCATCTCGCCGAGATCACCGGCCTGCCGCTGGTCACCGCCGCCAACCTCGTCGAGGCCACCCAGGACTGCGGCGCGTTCGTCCAGATGTCGGGCGTGCTGAAGCGGGTCGCGGTCAAGCTGAGCAAGAGCTGCAACGACCTGCGCCTGCTGTCCTCCGGTCCGCGGGCCGGCCTCGGCGAGATCAACCTGCCGCCCGTGCAGGCCGGTTCGTCCATCATGCCCGGCAAGGTCAACCCGGTGATCCCCGAGGTCGTCAACCAGGTCGCCTTCGAGGTGATCGGCAACGACGTCACCATCACCATGGCCGCCGAGGCCGGACAGCTCCAGCTCAACGCCTTCGAGCCGATCATCCTGCACTCCCTGTCGGAGAGCATCACGCATCTGCGGGCCGCCTGCCTCACCCTCGCCGAGCGCTGCGTCGACGGCATCACCGCCAACACCGAGGCCCTGCGCGCGAGCGTCGAGAACTCCATCGGCCTGGTCACCGCCCTCAACCCGCACATCGGATACACGGCGGCCACCGACATCGCCAAGGAGGCCCTCGTCACCGGCCGCGGAGTCGCCGAACTCGTCCTGGAGAAGGGCCTGTTGCCCGCCGAGCGGCTGGCCGACCTGCTGCGCCCCGAGGTCGTGGCGGGCAGCGGCGCCCCCCTGGTGTGAACCCTTCCTGACCTGCGGTGACGCACCAGGACCGGCGCGGAGGCACAATGGTGATCATGACAACGACGTCGTCCCTCGCCTACCAGCCGGTCCTGGAGCGCATCGCCGAGGAGATGGAGCACACGCCGGGCCGCGGCCGTCCCGCCGACTACATCCCGGCGCTCGCCGCCCGCGATCCCCGCAGCTTCGGCATGGCCGTCGCCGAACTGGACGGCACGGTGTACGGCGTGGGGGACTGGCGCGAGCCGTTCTCCACGCAGTCCATCAGCAAGGTCTTCACCCTCGCGCTCGACCTGGCCCGCGAGGGCGACGAACTCTGGGAGCACGTGGGCCGCGAGCCCTCCGGCAACCCCTTCAACTCCCTGGTCCAGCTGGAGTACGAGCACGGCATCCCGCGCAACCCCTTCATCAACGCGGGCGCCCTCGTCGTCACCGACCGCCTTCAGACCCGTACCGGAGACGCCGCCGGGGAACTCCTCGCCTTTCTGCGCACCGAGAGCGGCAACCCCGCGCTGGACTTCGACGCGGACGTCGCCGCGTCCGAGTCCGCGCACGGCGACCGCAACGCCGCCCTCGCCCATTTCATGGCGTCCTACGGCAACATCGACAACCCGGTGCCGGTCCTGCTCGACCAGTACTTCCGCCAGTGCTCGCTCACCGCGTCCTGCGCCGACCTGGCCCTCGCCACCACCTTCCTCGCCCGGCACGGCATCCGCGCCGACGGCACCCGTCTGCTCACCCGCAGCCAGGCCAAGCAGGTGAACGCGGTGATGCTGACCTGCGGCACCTACGACGCGGCCGGCGACTTCGCCTACCGGGTCGGTCTGCCCGGCAAGAGCGGGGTCGGCGGCGGCATCATCGCCGTCGTACCGGGCCGCTGCACCCTGTGTGTGTGGAGCCCCGGCCTCGACGAACGCGGCAACTCGGTCGCGGGGGTGGCGGCCCTCGACCGGTTCACGACGCTGACCGGGCTGTCGGTGTTCTGAGCCCGCGCTCTCAGCCGAGGAACTCCGTCAGCATCGGCAGCAGCAGGGACGTGCGCCGCATCAGTGCCACGTGGGTGGTGGACGGCAGGACCGCCAGCTGCGCGCGGGGGATCAGCCGCCGCATCTCGGCCGCGTGCTCGATCCGGACGAAGTCCGTGTCGCCGATCACCAGCAACGTGGGCGCCGCCAGCCCGCGCAGATCGTCGGCCGTCCACGACAGCGGGGCGTGCGCCGAGGCCGCGACCTTGGCGAGGAAGTCCTGGAAGTGTCCGGGGTGCGGTGCGACGGCCGCGTAGGCCTCGGCCATCTCCCGGAAGTCGGACTGGCCGGGCAGCCTCGGCGAGGTGGACCCGGGAGTGCGGATCTCGTCGTGGTAACCCTCCTGGGTGTACTGGGTGGCGGCGAGCACGAGGCGTCCGACGCGTTCGGGGTGCGTGACCGCGAGGTGCAGTGCGGTGAGCCCGCCCAGGCTGAACCCCAGGAAGTCGGCCTGCCCGATGCCGAGCTCGTCGAGCAGTGCCACCACGTCGGAGGCCAGGTGGGGCACGGTCAGGGCCCGGTCGGTGTCGGCGGTGCGGCCGTGGCCCTGCAGCTCGGGAGCCACCACACGGCGGCCGGCGGCCGGCGTGGGCAGCACGGCCGCGAAGTTCAGGTCCACGGTCTGGAGGCCGCCGTGCAGCAGCACCAGCGGGCGCCGGGCGTCGTCGCCGGAGCCGTGGAGCTCGTAGTACATCGCCAGGCCGTCGAGCTTGGCGTAGGCGGAGCTGGTCGGCATGGTCATCACGTCCGTTCTGCGCACGTCGGACACGGGAGGTCGGGGAGAGCGGGTCGGTACAGGCGAGCGGGTCGGTACAGGGGAGACCGGCCGCAGCCCCGGAATTCATCGGTGCGCCCCCGCGATCACCCGCCGGTCACGCGCAGGCCCCCGCCCCGAGGGCGGCACGTCAGGTTCCGGCCACCCGGCGTTGACACGCTGAGGGAGTGTTGGCCATGGCTTTCCCCCTCGATCTCCGCCGCTGCCAGGTCCTGGGCCTGGCCGGTACGGCCTGTCTCGCGCTGGGCGGCGAGAGTGCCGGCGCGCTGCCCGCGCGGGAACTCCTGGCCCCGTCCTCCCTCCACGCCGTCCTCGGACTGGTCGGCGTGTACTTCGGGCTGGTGCTGCTGACCGCGGCCTGGGTGCTGCTCGGCCGTCTCGTCCGCAGCGCGGATCCGCCGACCCCACGGGCCCTCCTCCTGGTCCTCGCCGTGTGGGCGGCGCCGCTGCTGATCGGACCGCCGCTGTTCAGCCGGGACGTCTACAGCTATCTCGCGCAGGGCGCCATGGTGGACGCGCACATCGACGTGTACGCGCACGGCCCCGCCCGGCTCGGTGGCCCGCTCGCGGCCGAGGTCGCCCCGCTGTGGCGGCACACCGGAGCCCCGTACGGCCCGGTGTTCATGGCCGTCGCCGCCGCGCTGTCCGGCCTGACGAAGGGGGAACTGCCCGCCGGGCTGCTCGGAATGCGGCTGGTCGCGCTGTGCGGGGTGGCGCTGATGGCGGCCGCGCTGCCCCGCCTGGCCCGGCACAGCGGAGCCGATCCGGCCGCCGCGCTCTGGCTGGGCGTCCTCAACCCGCTCGTGCTGCTGCACCTGGTGGCGGGTGCCCACAACGACGCGATCATGCTGGGGCTGCTCGGGGCCGGCCTGGTGGCCGCGCTCGCCCGCCGCCCGGTCCCGGCGGCCGTCCTCGTCACGCTCGCCGCCCTGGTGAAGGCACCCGCGATCCTGGGCCTCGCGGCGGTCGTGGTGCTGGCCGTGCGCGCGGGCCGTCACCCCGCCAGGGCCGTGCTGACCACCCTGGCCGCCTGCGCCGCGACCACGGTCGCCGCGACCGCCCTCGCGGGCACCGGGTACGGCTGGATAGCCGCCCTGAACACGCCGGTCTCCCCGCAGAACTGGGCCCTGACCAGCCTGCTCGGGCGGGCCACCGGCGCTCTGCTCGAGCACCTCGGCAGCGACCTGGCCCCGCTGGCGGTCCCCGCCTGGCACGCGTTCGGCCTCGCCGTCACGGCCGTCGTCCTGGTCGCCATCTGGTGGCGGCTGCGCCCCCGCCCGGTGTACGCGCTCGGGCTGAGTCTCGCCACGGTGGCCGCGTTCGGCCCGGCGATCCGCCCCTGGTACGCGCTGTGGGGCCTGTTCCTGATCGCCGCCGCGGCCCCCAGCACCTCCGTACGGCACCGCATGGCGGCCGTCGCGGGGGTCCTCGCCCTCGCCGTGCTGCCCGACGGCGGGCCCGCCGACACCGGCCGGCTGATCCTCGCGGTCTCCGGTGGCGCGCTCGCCGTGGTCGTCCTGTGGCAGGCCCGCCTCGCCGCGCAGGCACCGGACGCGGTGGGACGTACGGCATGAGAACACCCGCCACGGACCGTGGCCGTCTGCTGGTGCTCGGCTGCCTGGTCGCGGCCGTCACCCTGTTCACCGCCACCGTTCCGCTGTTGCGGGACTGGTTCGACCTGCGCGTCTACTACGGCACCGTCAACACCTGGATCCACCACGGCGGCCGCGTCTACGACTACCGGGTGCCGGGCACGCCGTACGGCTTCACCTACCCGCCGTTCGCGGCCGTCACCATGCTGCCGATGGCGCTGGTCGGTCTGCGGACGGCGATCGTGGCCGCCCTGCTGCTCAATCTGGCGGCGCTCGCCGTGGTCGTACGGGTGCTGGCCGGACCGGGCCGGCGGCGGCTCGGCTGGTACGGCGCCGTCCTGGCGGCCTGTGTCCTCGCGCTGTTCGAACCGCTGCGGGACACCTTCAGCTTCGGCCAGGTCAACCTGCTCCTGCTGGCCCTGGTGCTGGCCGACGCCTGGCTGCTGGTGAACGGGCGGGGCCGCTGGGCCGGGGCCGGGATCGGGCTCGCGGCGGCCGTGAAGCTCACGCCCGCGGTTTTCATCGGCCTGCTGCTCGTCGCCCGGCGGTGGCGTGCGGCCGCCGTCGCCGCGGGCGTCGCGGCCGGCGCCACCGCGCTCGCGGCCCTCGTCGCCCCGGACGCCTCACGTTTCTACTGGACGCGCGCGCTGTGGGACACCGGCCGCGTGGGACGGCTCGACTACGTGTCGAACCAGTCGCTCCAGGGCGTGCTGGCCCGGCTCGGCGTGGAGAGCAAGGCCGTGTGGGCGGTGCTGGTTGCGGTGGTGCTGTGCGTCTGGGCGCGGCGGGCCCGGCGGGCGGTGGACGCGGGAGACTGGCAGACGGCCTTCGCCCTCACCGGCGCCGCCGCCTGCCTGGTCAGTCCCGTCACCTGGGTGCACCACCTGGTGTGGCTGCTGCCGTCGTTCGCCGTACTGATCCGCGCCGGGCACCCGCGCGTCGCGGGCGCCCTGTACGCGGTGCTGTGCACCAGCGTGGTGTGGCTGTGGTTCGACGACGCGTCCGGCATCGACGGATTCCTCGGCAGTAACACGTACACCTGGGTCACGCTCGGTCTGCTGCTGTTCCTGCCGGTCGGTCAGCTCAGCGCGGAACGCCGGCGGGCGAGCCACAGCGCCAGCCAGACGGAGGACCCGCCCAGCACGGCCGCACCGGCGATCACCGCCGCCTCCGACCAGCCGGGACGGCCGTCGCCCGCCGCGACGGCGACCGAGGGGGCCACCGGCTCGGCCACCGGTCCGGGCGCCGGCCGGGCCCGGTCGCGCAGCGCGTCCAGCGAACCCACCGACTCGACCCGCCCGCCGGCCGCGAACCCCCAGTCCAGCAGTGCGCGCGCCTCCTCGTAGACGGCGTGTCCGCCGCCCTCCTGAGGGTTCATCACCGTGACCAGGAGCGTGTGCCCGTCCCTGCGGGCGGCGGCGACCAGCGTGTTGCCGGCGTTGCTGGTGTAGCCGTTCTTGATCCCGACCAGTCCCGGATACGGTTCGACGCCGTCGTGCCCGGTCAGCAGCCGGTTGGTGTTCGCGATCTCGTACGGCGATCCCCAGCGGCCGGGGAACATCGCCTCCGCCAGTCCGCAGTACCGGGCGAAGTCCGCCCTGCGCAGCCCGGCCCTGCCGAACACCGCCAGGTCGTAAGCCGACGACACCTGGCCCGGTGTGTCGTACCCGTCGGGCGAGCGGACGTGGGTGTCCAGGGCGCCCAGCGCCCGCGCCTTCTCCTGCATCCGCGTGCTCGCCGAGCGCCAGCCGCCGGAGAGGGCGGCCAGGACGTGCACGGCGTCGTTGCCGGAGTTGAGGAACACCCCGCGCCACAGGTCGGCGACCGAGTAGGTCCGGCCCTCGGCGACCCCGACGAGACTGCTGCCGGGACCGATGTCCGCGAGCTCCTCCTCGGACACCTCGTGCCGGATGCCCCCGGGCAGGACCGGCAGCACGGTGAGGGCGAACAGGGTCTTCAGGGTGCTGGCGGGCGGCAGCTTGCGGTGCGCGTTCGACGCGGCGAGCACCTCACCGCTCCCGGCGTCGGCCACCAGCCACGACAGCGCCGAGACCTCCGGCACCTCGGGCGCCTCGCGCCGGGGCCTGACCTGCGTACCGGGGCGGAAGAGAAGCGACGGCGCAGGCGCCTGCCTCTTCGACTGCGCCTGCGGTTTCGCCCGCGGGTGCGCCTGCGTGTGTGCCGCGCCGGGTCCGCCGGGCGCTCCGGGGTCCGCTCCGGCCGGGGCGGCGGTCGCGACGGATCCGAGGGCCAGGGCACCCGCCGCACAGAACGCGCAGGCCGACACGACGGCCCGAGAGGAGAATCCGATCTTCATATGATCAACGTAGGAATCAAGTGCGCCTTCACCGCGCTGCCCGTGCCGTACGGCGACTCGCGAGCACCCGGATGCCGCACGCTCACCGGTCCGTGGGCAGCGTCGGCTGGATCCGGCGCAGGAACGCCGCGTTGTCCGGGGTCTCCCGCAGCCGCTCCAGGAGGGTCTCCAGGTTCGCCTGGCCGTCGCGGGTCTGCAGCGCCCGGCGCAGTCCGCGGACGGCGGTCAACTCGGCGGGGGACAGGAGGAGTTCCTCGCGGCGGGTGCCGGAGGTGTTGATGTCGACGGCCGGGAAGACCCGGCGGGAGGCCGGTTCCCGGTCGAGGCGGAGCTCCATGTTGCCGGTGCTCTTCAGCTCCTCGAAGAAGAAGTCGTCGGCGCGGGAACCCGTTTCGACCAGGGCGGTGGCCAGGACGGTCAGCGAGCCGCCCTCCTCGGCCGCCCGCGCGGCGCCGAAGAACCGCTTGGGGCCGATGAGCGCGGTCGCGTCGACCCCGCCGCTGAGGGTGCGGCCCCCGGCGGCGGCCGCGTTGTTGTGCGCCCGGCACAGCCGGGTCAGCGAGTCGAGGAGGATCACGACGTCCTCGCCCGCCTCGACGAGCCTCTTGGCCCGTTCGACGACGAGTTCGGCGAGGGCGATGTGCTGCCTGGGCGCCCGATCGAAGGTGGAGGCGTACACCTCGCCGCGCACCGAGCGCCGCATGTCGGTGACTTCCTCCGGACGTTCGTCCAGCAGCACCACCATCAGCCGGGCCTCGGGATGGTTGCCGGTGACGGCGGCGGCGAGCTGCTGGAGCAGCACGGTCTTGCCCGTCTTGGGCGGTGCGACGATCAGCCCGCGCTGGCCCTTGCCGACGGGCGCGATCAGATCGGTGACGCGGCCCGCGAGACCTGCGGCCGGGTGTTCGAGGCGCAGCCGCTGGTGCGGGTGCAGGGGAGTGAGGTCACGGAAGTGCCGGCGGCCGCTGAGGGCCTCGGGCGTACGGCCGTTGACGCGCGCCACCTCGGTCAGGGCGCGCTGACTGCCGCGCACCCCTTCGACGAGGTCGCCCTTGCGCAGGCCGTGACGGCGGATCAGCGCGGCCGGCACCTGCGGGTCGGCGGGCGTGGGCAGGCAGTCGGCGCCCCGCAGATGCCCCTTCCCGCTCGCGTCGATGTCGAGGACACCGGTGGCGACCCGGGCCGGGGGCTGCTGGACAGGGGGGTGTTCGAGAGTGGTGGTCATGGTGGTCGGTCCTTTCCAGGACGGAGGGCATGAGACATGCGAAGGAAGGGGGTGCGGCCGCGACGGGAGGGCGCCACTGCGCGCCTCGGGCGGCGGGAACAGCACCTCGGGTACGGCGGCACGGAGCCGCCGGCGAGGTGGTGCGGGAAAGCCGTTGCGCCGACCGGGAAAAACGGCGGGCGGATCGGCTGGTTGAAAGAGAATCAGTACCGCGCCCCGACGGGGACTTACACGGGTACTGTCAGGACTGTACCACGGAGTCGTCAACGAAGTCGACCGAGGGCGTCGGGGGAGAGGAGTTCGGCGAGTTGTTCCCGTAGGGCGACCGTCCGGGCGATCTCGTCGGTGTCCTCCGTACCCAGGGCCGCGCCGAGCGCTGCCTCGATGGGGGTGGCCGCGACCTCGGAGCGCCGCTCCGAGACCTCCGGGTTGCGGCGCAGCAGGGCCCGGCGCCGGTCGGCGGGATCCGGCGCGGTGACGACCGACCCCACTTCCTTCAGCCGGGCCACGCAGTGCCGACGCCCTCCGTGGGGATGGCCTCCTCGCCGATCTTCATCAAGGTGCGCCCCAGCAGGAAGAGCTCTGCACCGGCGCCGTCACCGTCGCGCCGGGCTCGGCGCCGGAGCCGGGGGCGTCCAGGACGCTGCGGCGCCCTCACCCTCGCCGCCGTCGCCGCCCGGCACCCGGGGCGGTGCGGAGCCTGCTCTGGCGAGCATCGACGCGGACCGCCGGCGACGCCAGCCGCAGTGACGCGATGGTCGACCACCTCGTCGACGCGTACACGGTCGTGACGTACGACCGCCGCGGACTGTCCCGCAGCATCCTGGACACCCCCGGCTCCGGCGCCACCCTCGACGAGCACGCCGACGACGTGGACCGGCTGCTCGCCGAACTCACCGACCGGCCCGCGCGCATGCTCGGCTGCAGCATGGGAGCCGTCATCGGGCTGCGGCTCGCCGCCCGGCACCCCGGGCGGCTGAGCACCCTCGTGGCGCACGAGCCGGCCGTCCCCGGCCTGCTGCCTGAGGCGGAACGGCTGCGTACGCAGGCCGAGTTGGACGAGATGCGGGCCACCTTCGAGCGGGACGGCTGGATCGCCGGCGTCAGGAAGATCGGTGAGCTGCTCGGCATCGACCCCGTCCGGCAGGAGACCGAACCCGGCGCCCGGCTCGCCCCGCTCGACGCCTCCCGCGAGGCCGACCTCGACTTCTTCGTCCGTCACGACGCCCTCACCATGCGCCACGCCGACCTGACCCCCGCCGAACTCGACAGCTCCGCGGCGTGCTGTGAGCGGCCTTTCGACACGGCGCGGGGCGCGCGCCGCATACCAGCCATACGAACCCCCGATGCCCCCGCGCTGACACATTTCTTGTTCCGGCCAAAGGCCCTCCCTACGCTGCCACCACCGCACTCCGGCGGTACGAACAAGGGACTTGGGCAATCATGGGTCGACTGGCCGGGAAAATCGCCTTCATCAGCGGCACAGGAGCCGGAATAGGGCGGGCCGCCGCACAGATATTCGCCGCCGAGGGCGCCCGCGTATTCGGCTGCGACATCGACGCGGACCGCGACACGGAAACCGTCGAACTCGTCGAGAAGTCCGGCGGAGTCATGCGCTCCCTCGCCCCCGTGGACCTGTCCACCGAAGCGGGCGCGAAGGAATGGATCGAGGCCGGAATCGCGGAGTACGGCGGGATCGACATCCTCTACAACAACGCCTCCGCCCTCCGGAACGGGCCGTTCGAGACCCAGCCCGCCGAGGACTGGTACTTCACTCTCCGCAACGAGCTCGACATCCCGTACTTCTGCACCCGCGCCGCCTGGCCGCACCTGGTCGCGCGCGGCGGCGGAGCCGTCCTCAACGTCGCGTCCGTGGCCGCCGTACGCGGCGCCCCCTTCCTGCCGATGGTGCCGCACGGCGCCGCCAAGGGCGGGGTGCTGGCGATGAGCAAGCACCTGTGCGCGGCCGGCGCCCCGCACCGCATCCGGGTCAACACCATCGCCCCCGGCATGACCCGCACCTCGGCCACCGCCCCCTTCCTCGACGACCCCGAGGGACCGAAGGCCCACCTGGAGGCCCGGATCCCCGTCGGCCGGATCGCCGAACCGGAGGACATCGCCCGGGTCGCCGCGTTCCTCTGCTCGGACGAGGCGGCCTTCGTCAACGGCGCCAACCTCATGGTCGACGGCGGCGACAGCGCGATGGCGGGCTGAACCGGCATGCGCGCACGACTCGACCACGTGGGCGTCACCGTACGGGACCTGCCGGCCCAGACCGCCTGGTACAAGAGCGCGTTCGGGCTGGAGACCGTCTTCGAGTTCCACCTCGACGGACCGGGTCTGCGCGGCGTCGTCCTGGAACATCCGCTCGGCTGGCGTCTCGAACTGCTCGCCAGAACGGGCTCCGCACCGGGCCTGCGGGCCCCCGACCCGATCACGGCGGCCCTCACGGAGGGATACGGCCACTTCGCGGTCACCACCCCCGAACTCGACCCCGTCCATGCGGCCCTGGTGGCCCAGGGAGCGGGCGAGGCCCTGGCACCCGGACCGTCCCCCGAACCCGGAGTGCGTATGGCCTGGGTCACCGACCCAGAGGGAAATCTCATCGAACTCATAGAGCGACGGAGTACGGAATGACAAGCGTGCTGAAAAGACTCGACAGGGGAACACTCATAGCCTGCTGTCTGGCCGTGGCCGCAGCACAGCTGTGCATTACCGTGCCCTCGCCCATCAACGGAGAAATCCAGGCGGCATTCGGCGCCTCCGGTTCCCAGGTCGCCTGGGTCACCTCGGCGTTCATTCTGCCCACCGCCATTCTCGAGCTGAATTTCGGTGTGGTGGGCGACCTCTTCGGCCGCAAGCGCCTGCTGGTGCTCGGCGGACTCGTCCTGGCGCTCGGTGAGCTCCTCAACGCCACCTCGCAGAACATCACCATGCTCTGGATCGGCCAGGCCCTGGCCGGCATCGGCGCCGCGGCGCTCTTCCCCAGCTCCCTCGCCGTGATCGCGGCGGCCACCCCCGACGAGAAGGACCGCGCCAAGGCCGTCTCCACCTGGGCCCTGAGCATCTCCCTCGCCTCGGCCGTCGGCCCGCTGTCCTCCGGCCTGCTCGCCACGGTCGCCGACTTCCGCTGGGCGTTCGTGCCGCCGGTCGTCCTCGGCCTGGTCGTCGCCGTCACCAGCAACTTCCTCGTCACCGACTCCAAGGCCCCCGAGGGCCGCACCCTGGACTGGCCCGGTCAGATCACCGTCGCCGTCGGCCTCACCGCCCTGCTCTGGGGCATCATCGAGGGCGGCGAGCGCGGCTGGAGCAGCCCGGCCATCGTCGGCGCCCTCACCCTCGCCGCCGTGTCGCTGGTCGCCTTCGTGATCGCCGAGAAGCGCTCCGCGTCGCCCATGTTCAACCTCGACCTGCTGAGGATCCCGTCGTTCGCGGCGGCCGCCGTGGTGGCGCTGGCCGGTATGTTCGGCTTCATCGGCACCGCCTACTGCGTCTCCATCCGCCTCGGCGCCGTCATGCACCTCAGCCCCCTGCGGGCCGGTATGCCCTTCGTGATCCTCCAGCTCGTCCCGCTGCTCCTCGCCCCCGTCCTGAGCCGCATGCTCACCCGCGTCGAACCCCGCTGGCTCCTCATGGGCGGCCTGCTGCCCATGGCCGCCGGCCAGTTCTGGATCGCCGCGCTGCCCATCACCACCACCTCCCTCGCCGCCTTCATCGGCCCGGTGCTGCTGCTCGGCGTCGGCTTCATCTGCGTGGTCTCCTCGCTCACCTCCGCCGCCGTGAACGCCGTACCGATCCACATGACCGGCATGGCGAGCGGCGCGACCAGCCTGGTGCGCGAGTTCGGCCAGGGCCTCGGCCCCGCCGTGATCAGCACCGTCGCCATGAGCGCCGCGTCCTCCGCGCTGGTCGGCAAGCTCAGCGGCGCCGACGCCGGCATGGAGGCGGCGGCCGGGCCCCTCGCCGTCGTCAACGCCGGCAGCGACGGCGCCCGTGCCGCCGCCCAGACCGCCCTCGCCCACGGCATGGCCGTCGGCGTGGTGATCTGCGGCTGCGCCTCCCTGCTGGGCGCGCTGGTCACCCTGCTGCTGGTCCGCAAGAACACCGCTCGCGCGACGGTGACGGCGCCGGTGCAGACCGCGTCCGCGTAGCCCCTCGTATCCCACCGCACACAGGAGAGGCCGGGTCGAAAACCCGGCCTCTCCGAGGTTTACGGCAGATGTCCCTAGAGCGTAACGATCCGTGACGTCAAGGGACTTGACTGCCATCTGACCACTATCTTCACGACATGTCCACGCCGCCTGAGCCTCCGCAGCAGCCCCAACCGCCGTCCGACGCTCCGGCCCAGCCGAGCGCGTACCCCTACCCGAACCCGCAGTCGCCGGCTCCCGGCGGTCCGCTGGGATTCCCGCCCGCCGCGCCCGCGGCCCAGACGGGCCCCCAGAACGTCTACGCCCAGCCGACCCTGGTCGGCGTGCCCGCCCAGCCGGGTCCGGGCCAGCCCCAGCCGGGGAACCCGTACGTCCAGCCCGGCCCCTACCCCGTGGTCGGGCCGCCGCCCGCAAGAGGGGGCGGCGGCGCCGGGAGAGCCGTCCTGTGGGCCGCCGTCGGCGCGCTGGTGGCGTCCGCCGCCTGGGCGGCCGGCGTCTTCCTGATCGGCGCCGGAGACGACGCGGACCTGCGCGGTTACACGGCGCCCGCGAACCTGTGCAACGCCACCGACTACTCCTCCTTCAAGGACGAGTACCCGGACACCGACGGCGCCCCGACCCGCAACAGGCTCGAGGACGACGCCCTCGACGAGGGCCTGTGCAGCATCAGCCTGAAGAAGACCACGTCGACGTACGCGGACGCGTACCTCTACGTCCAGCTCGACCTGCACAAGAAGACCGACCCCGGGCCCGAGTTCACCGCCACCTGGAAGAACTACGGCGACAGCCACACCGGTTACGACGTGGAGACCGTCACGGGCATCGGCGACGAGGCCTACCTCGTCAGCGACGACACGACCTCCGGTTCGTCCAGCGGTTCGCTCTACGCGACGCTCGCCGTACGGGACGGCTGGGTGACGTACACGATGAGTTACAGCGCCTACTACTCCTCGTACGACGACGACACGGATCCGCCGACCCTCGACGAGGTCTCGGACATGCTGAAGACGGACACGAGGACGTCCCTGGCGGACCTCAGGGACTAGGGGGTGTTGTGAAAGTCCCGCACAGCACCCGCGGCGCCCGGCACGCCGAGGGCACGCACCGGACACCGCGGGCACCGCACTGGACTTTCACAACACCCCCGCCCGGCCAGGGCTCCACGGCACGGTGGCCGGCAGACCCCCAACCTCAGCGGTCGGCCACCGGGGCGTCCAGCGCGTTGGTGATCGCCTTCACCCCGCCGTGCGCCGCGTACCCGCCGTCGACGGTGATCTCCGCGCCGTTCACGTACGACGCCTCGTCGGACAGCAGAAAGACGACCAGCGGGGCGACCTCCTCCACCGAGCCCGCGCGGCCCTGGGGCGTCATCGACAGGTGCGCCGCGACGAACACCGGGTTCGCGGTGGCCATCAGCGGGGTCTCGATGTAACCGGGATGCACGAGATTGGTCCGGATGCCGCGCGGTGCCAACTCCAGCGCGGCCACCTTCGACAGACCCCGCAGCGCCCACTTGCTGGCCGTGTACGCCACCGCGTGATGCGCCGTCAGCGCGGCGACGGAGCCGACGTTGACGATGGCCGAGCCGGCCGGCATCAGCGGGGCGAGGGCCTGGATGCCGAGCAGCGCGCCGGTCGTGTTCACCGCGAACGCCCGCTCCCAGTCGGCGAGTTCGACCTCGCCCAGGCGGGCCCGCACCGGGATGCCCGCGTTGTTGACCAGACCGTGCACGACGTCCAGCTCGCGCGCGAGCGCCGCCCAGTCGTCCGGCGACGACACGTCCAGGTGCCGGTAGGTCACGTCCAGGCCGTCGGCCCGCAGAGCCGCGGCGAGCTTCTCACCGGCCTCGTCCAGGACGTCGGTCGCGACCACCGTCGCACCCTCCCGGGCGGCCGCCGCGGTCTCCGCGGCCCCCTGCCCCTGCGCTGCTCCGGTGACGACGACGGTCCGGCCCGCCAGACGTGTACGGCTCACGGCTCCTCCAGAGTCGGTACGGGATCCTCCCGTCCACGCTAGGAAGCCGCGGACAGCTCCGGAAACGCGCGATCCCCATGGCTGTCATCCGCGTCGTCGATCGCGGGCTCGGCCGACGGCTCGGTGATCAGCGGCTCGGCCGGCGACGCGGCGACCCCCGGCTCGCTCAGCGACGCCCCGACCCTGCGCACGGTCTCCCGCAGCCAGCTGTGCGCGGGATCGGCGTGCCGGTTGTGGTGCCAGTACATGGCCTCCACCAGCGGCACGTCCGGGAACGGCGGCTCCACGACGGCACAGCGCGCGAACCCCTCGTAGCGGCGGGCCAGCCGCTCCGGCACCAGCGTCACCAGGTCCGTGCCGCTCACCAGGAACGGCAGCACACTGAAGCCCGGAGTGCTGACCTGTACCTTCGGCGTGATGCCGAGGGTCTCCAGCTGCCGGTCGGCCGGCGTCAGACTCTTGCCGATGGCGCAGGCGGCGTGCGGCATCTCCGCGAGGTCGCGCAGGCTGAGCCGTCCGTCCACGAGCCGCGGATTGCCCGGGTCGACGAGACACACGAACCGGTCGTGCATCACCGCCTCACTGACCCCCGGCAACTGGTAGCCGAGCGGCACGATCATCAGGTCGTGGCAGCGCAGATGCGTCTCCGTCTCCAGCTGCCCGTCCACGATCGGATGGAAGTCGATCCGCACCCCCGGCGCCTCGGCCGCGATGACCCGCAGCAGCGGCTCCACGAACACGGTCATCACGTAGTCGGACATCACCACGGAGAACCGCTGGCGGCTGCGCGCAGGGTCGAAGTGCCGGGTCAGCGACAGCGCCTCCTCGGCCTTGTACAGGGAGGCCTGGACGACCGGCAGCAGCCGCTCCGCGAGGGGCGTCAGCTCGTACTCGCGGCCGACCCGGATCAGCAGCTCGTCGTTGAAGTGGCGGCGCAGCCGGGCCAGCGAGCCGCTCATCGCGGACTGGCTGGTGGACAGCCGTACACCCGCGTGGGTGACGTTCTTCTCCTCCAGGAGGGCTTCCAGCGCCACCAGAAGATTGAGGTCGATCGCTCCGAGACCCACGTATGTCCCCTTCCGGCCGCGCCGCGTCCTTGAAGCTCGGTTGAATCGGAGGTTAACCAGCGCGGCCGGGGGCGAGGAAGACTCCGGGACGCAACTCACAGGGATCCGATAGCAGCCATCGGATCCCTGGATACCCGCAGGTCATGACCGTTACGGTCGAGGGGTGCGGCCCCGCTTGCGGGCGCGCGGGAGATAGATGTCCGCCCGCCCCGGCACCACCCTGTTGCGCAGGGTGCCCAGTCGCTCCACGGTCAGCTCCACCTCGTCGCCGGGCGCGAGCGGGGGCGGGACGCGCTCCCCGAGCCGGCCCCAGTGCTCGGCCAGTGCGCCCCAGCCGCACGTCCCGGAGCCGAGGACGTCCCCGGGCCGCACCCAGGCGTCCCGGGAGGCGTAGGCGACCATCTCCTCGAAGGTCCACGACACGTTGGCGAGGGTGTCGCGGCCGATCAGCCTCCCGTTCAGGGTGACCGTCATCTCCAGGTCCAGGAAACCGTCCGGATCGCGCCGGTCCTCCACCTCGTCGGCGGTCACCAGAAACGGGCCGAGCGTGTTCGCGAAGTCCTTGCCCTTGGAGAATCCCAGCCCCAGGTTCTTCTCCGGTTTCTGCAGATCACGGGCCGACCAGTCGTTGAAGACGAGGTAGCCGACGATGTGCTCCCGCGCCTGCTCCGGGGTGAGGTCCCGGCCCGCCCGCCCGACGACCGCGCCGACCTCCAGCTCGAAGTCCAGCACCGAGCAGCCCGCCGGGACGCGTACGTCGTCATGGGCGCCGTGGCCGGCGTGCGGGTTGGTGAAGTAGAAGTTGGGGGCCCGGTACCACTCCTCGGGCACGTGCTCCAGGCCGTCCAGGGACTTCGAGACCCCCTCGATGTGCGCCTCGAAGCCGACGAAGTCACGGATGGACGGCGGCGCGAGGGGCGGCAGCAGCCGTACCCGGTCCACCGTCGGCCCACGCGTCCCGGACAGGGCTTGGGCACCGGCCTCCAGCAGCCGCTGCTCCTCGATCAGCTCCAGGACGGTGACACCCTCGGGCAGCGGATGGACCACCCCATCCTCCCGGACCACCCCGGCGCGCTCCACGCCCTCGTACTCGTACGTCGCGAAACGCATCGCTCTCACTGCTCCCAGTGGTTGGTGTTGGTGACGGCCCCGGCGCCGAGGTAGCCCGCGAAGACGCCCTTGGGATCGCGCACGGCACGGATCTCCTGGAGCCGCCGCCACTGCGCGTCCCCCATGAACCTCAGCTGCCGCACGGTGAAGTCCGAGTCGCCGAGGTACTGTCCGGCGGTCACCGGCTCCATCGCCGCCATCGCCGCGTCCAGCCACGCACGCAGCTCGGCGTCACGGCCCGGGTCGTCGTGGACGACGTAGGTGGCGCAGTAGATCTCGGACTGCAGGGAGAAGGCCATGTCGGGGAGTCGGCGCAGGGGAGCCATCGAGAACCAGATGGTGAAGGTGCCCCGGGTGGGATGCTCCGTGAACGCCTTGCGGATCGCGGGCACCACGTCCTGCGCCGGACCGCTCAGCCAGGCGTTGTCGACGAGATAGCGGTGCCCCTCGGGGTTGGCGGTCCGCTGGTTGTCCAACTGCTCGGCGAGCGTGGTGGGCCGGGCCTCGACGCGGAACAGGGCCCGGTCCGCGTACGGGTTGGCGTGCAGCGGGGCGAGCGCCTCGGCGGCCTGCTCCGGGGTGTCCGTCATCGACACGCCCGTGACCAGCAGCACGGGTGCGTCGAAGCCGGGCGGGGTCTGCGTCAGGGCGACGATCTCCACCAGGTCGGACACCGTGTGGTGCGTGCCGTGCAGCCAGGTCATGACCTCGTCGAACAGGTCCAGGGGATAGGCGTGGACCGTGTGGGCGAGATGCCCCGGCAGGGGACGGGTGCGCAGATGGAAACGGGTCACGACACCGAAGAAGCCGGGCCCGGCGCCGCGCGCCGCCCAGAACAGGTCGCTGTGCCGCTCCTCGTCGGCGCGCACCAGCTCGCCCTCGGCGGTGACCACGTCGATCGCCACGATGTTCTCCGCCGCCCAGCCCCAGCCCCGGGCGTTCCAGCCCTGCCCGCCCTGGAGCAGGAAGCCGCCGATGCCGACGGAGGGACAGTGCCCGCCGTTGAAGAAGCGGCCGAACCCGCCGAGGTACGGGTTGAGTTCGTCACCGCCCTTGACACTCGGGGTGGCGGTCACGATCCCGGTGTCCGGGTCGTACGCCAGCTCCCGGAAGCCGCCGAGGTCGATCAGCAGCGCGTCCGCGCGCACCGACCAGGCGGCCCAGCTGTGCCCGCCGGAGCGGACGGCGACCTGCCAGCCGCGCTCCAGGGCGAGCCGTACGCCTTCCACGACATCCTGCTCGCAGACCGCCTCGAGCACGGCCGCCGGTGTACGGTCCGCCGGGCGGCGGGCGTTGAAGACCCGGCCGAAGCATGCCTCCTCGAAGCCCTCGTCGTCGGGGAGGCGGAGCGTTCCCGAGAAGCGGTTCGTGTGCACGTCGGGGGTCCTCACTTGAGAGCGATCGGGTTGACGGGGGCGCCGACCGCGCCGGTCACCGGCAGGGGCGCGGCGACCAGCAGGAACTCGTACACGCCGTCGGCCGCGCAGTCCTGCGCGAGGGCCTCCAGGTCCCACATCTCGCCCAGCGGCAGGCCCATGTTGGGGATGGCGATCTGGTGCAGCGGGGACATCGCCGGCTCGGCGAACTCGTACGGCCGCACCTCCAGGCCCCAGGTGTCGGAGGCGATGGCGGCGATCTCCGTGCGGTGCAGCCAGCCGAGCGAGGTGAAGGAGAGCCCGGGCGCGTCACCGGCGGCGTAGCCGCCCCACGCGCCGAGCCGCCGGACCCGGCCCAGCTGTCCGGTCCTTACGAGGACGAGGTCGCCGCGGCGGACGGTCGACGTGGCGCCCTGCGCCTCGATCGTGGCGCGCAGATGCTCCTCCAGGACGGGGAAACCGTCCGGGAGTTCACCGTGCTCGTCGCCGACCGCGCGTCCGACGTCGAGGAGGACACCCCGCCCGGTGAACGCGTCCCGCATGTGCTCGATCCCGGTGACCGAGTCGCCGTCGCCGTTCACGATGGTGCACGGACGGCCGTTCCACGCCAGCTTGTTGTCGTAGATGTGGCCGAGCCCGTCCCACTGGGTCGAGGCCTGCAACGGCATCACGACGTGGTCGTCGGCGCCGCCGAAACCGTGCGGGAAGCCCTGGGTGCCCGCGGCCGCGTCCGACCCCGTGTCCTTCATGTAGTGCACGGGATTGATCCGGCCCCGGAAACCGCGCTGCGGACCCGACTCGTTGAACTCCAGCGCGAGGGAAAAGGACCGTCCCCGCCGGACCAGGCCCGCCGCGTGGGCCCGTATCGCGTCGTCGATGAAGTTGAGCGTGCCGAGCACGTCGTCCTCGCCCCAGCGGCCCCAGTTGCGGTAGGCGGCACGGGCCTTGGCGAGCTCCTCCTCGATGGGACCGAGGGTCGGGCCGGAAGTCATCGGGTACGTCCTTTCAGCAGCAGGTCGAGGGCGTTGCCGCCGGCGATCGCGGCCCGGTCGGCCGGTGCCAGGGCGGCGGCGTCCAGACGGGCCAGCGGGTCGTCCACTCCCATGTCGAAGGGGTGGTCCGTGCCGAGCACGACCCGGTCGGCACCCACCTCCGCCACCAGCTGGCGCAGCGCGCGCGGGGTGTAGACGAGCGAGTCGAACCACAGCCGCCGCAGATAGGCGCTCGGCGGCTCGGCACAGCCGCGCGCGTCCTCCCGCACCCGCCAGGCGTGGTCGGAGCGCCCGATGTACGTCGGCAGATAGCCGCCGCCGTGCGTGGCCACCAGCTTCAGCCGGGGAAAGCGGTCCAGGACACCGGTGAAGATCAGATGGGAGAGGGCCACCGCCGTCTCCACCGGCTGCCCCACCGTGTTGCCCAGGTAGTGCGTGGCGAGCCGCTCGCCCAGCGAGCACCCCCACGGGTGCACGAACACGACGGCCCCCAGCTCCTCGGCCGCCTCCCACACCGGATCGTGCGCCCGGTCGGCCAGCTCCCGTCCGTTCACCCGCGTGGAGACGCTGATCCCGTGCAGGCCCTGGTCGGTGACCGCCCGCTCCAGCGCCGCCACCGCCAGGTCGGGATGCTGGAGCGGGACCGTGCCGAGTCCGTACAGCCGCCGGGGCTCGAGCGCGCAGTGCGCGGCGACGGCCTCGTTGACGGTACGGGCCAGACGTACCGCCGTCGCCCGGGCGGTCCAGTAGTGGTGCATCGGCATCGGACCGACCACCTGGAGGTCGACACCCATCGCGTCCAGGTCGGCCAGCCGCGCCGTCACATCCGTCAACTTCGGCCGCAGCCGGTCCAGTTGGGCGCGGTTGACGGCGAGGGAGGCGGGGGAGTGGGCGCGCTGCTCGGCGGCCAGCTCGGCGGCGAAACCGGGCGTGCCCGCGACGAGGGCGTCGGCGGCGGGGACCGCGAGATGGCCGTGGAAGTCGACGACGGGGGTGCCGGGCGCGACCGTACCGCTGTCCGGGTTCATGCGGCCGCCGTCAGGGAGTCCAGCGTCTCCGACATGATCCGGGCCGGGTCGGCGCCGGGCGTGCCCGGGTGGATCTCCCACTGCGCCAGTTGCAGGGAGTTCTCCAGCACCATCCGCACCCGCGGCAGCCTCCGGGCCATGAAGTGCTCCAGCGCCTTCTCCAGCGGCTCGTCCCCGGTCACCAGCTCGGCCAGGAGCACCGCGTCCTCCATGCACATGGCGGCACCCTGGGCGATCAGCGGCGGACAGGCGTGCGCGGCGTCGCCGATGACCATCGCGCGGCCGCGGTACCAGGGCTCGTCGACCAGCACCGCCTCGATCCAGCGGTAGTCGACCGCCGTGTCCTCGGGCAGCGCGGCGATGATCCGCCCCCACATGCCGCCGTAGCCGGCCCCGCGCTCGCGCATCAGCGCCAGCGGGGCCCGCGGCCCGATGAGGGAGGCGTTCAGGTTCTCGTCGAGGAGGTAGGCGTAGCAGCGGTCGGCGGAGATCGGGCTGTAGCCGGCCTTGAAGCGCGGGCCGCCGTAGTACACCTCGTGGCAGACCATCTCGGGGGGACGTCGAGCGACCACCCGGAAGATGGACATACCGACCGGAGCGGGCCGGGTGTTGATCCCGATCAACGCCCGCATCCGTGAGTTGATCCCGTCGGCGCCCACCATCAGGTCGTAGCGGCCCGTCGTGCCGTCGGTGAAGGTGACGTCCACATGATCGAGGGACTGGTCCATACGGTCGACGCTGAGCCCGAGGCGCACGGTGACGCCGTGCGCGCGCACGGCGTCACACAGCGCGTCCTGCAGATCCGACCGCAGCGCACCCGCGGTCGAGGGCAGGTCCGGACCCCCGGTGTGCGGAGTGGGCAGCTCCGCGAGCAGTCCGCCGTCGGCGCGCAGCAGCCGCAGCACGTCGAACGGCACGGCGCGCTCGAGGACCCGGTCCAGCACGCCCACGGAACGCAGCGCCTTCAGCGCGTTCCCCTGCAGGGTGATGCCGTGGCCCACGCCGAACCACTGGGGGGAGATCTCGACGAGCTCGACCTCGGCGCCGCGCTGGGCGAGCGCGAGGGAGAGCACGCTTCCGGTGATGCCGCCGCCGACGACGAGCACCTTCTGTACGGGCATGGGTGATCCTTGCGAACGTAGAGGCCAGTGGGGGTCAGCCGAGGAAGCGCGGGCCGAGCTCGTGGTAGTGCTCGACCGCCGGCGGCCCGGCGAAGAACGGTCCGACGAGGGCACGCCAGCGCCGGAAGCGCTCGGACTCGCGGAAGCCGACCGTGTGCGCCTCGACCGATGCCCAGCCGACGAGCAGGAGATAGGTCCGCGGCCGCTCGTCGCAGCGCAGCAGCTCGGTCCAGCGGAAGCCTTCGGCCTCGGCGAGCACCTCGCGGGCCTTGCCGAAGACCTCCTCGAACTCCGCCTCCCGGCCGGCTTCGACCGTCAGCTCGGCATGCTCGACCACCATGTGTTTCTCCTCCGGTGCTGGGGTGCTCCGAGCCTGCTGGGCGGTCCGTGCAGGGTCAACGGATCGAGGCATCGGCAAGGGGGAATCCATCCATCCCGTACGGCGATGGAGCCCCGGTGGAGGGGCCGGGGCGCCGGGTGATGGCAGGCATCGCCAACGGCCATTTCCGCGACCGGCAGGAGCTGCCTAGCGTCGGAACAAGTCCCCGAACCGTACGAGGAGAGCCGCCCGTGCCCGACGATCCCCTCCCCACCCATGCCGGTCCCTTCGCGCTCGGTACGTTCCGAGGCGACGCGGGGCCGTTCCCCGGCCTGGTCACCGGGTCACGCGTGCGCGACCTGTCGGACCGGGTGCCGTCCGTCCGCGCCCTGGTCGAGGAGTGGGACACCTGGCTGCCCCGGCTCACCGACCTGGCCGCCGGGACCGACGGCACCTGGCACGACCTGGCAGGCCTGGAGGTCCTCGCCCCGATCGCACCCGGCCAGGTCCTGCAGAGCGGCGCCAACTACCGCAAGCACGTGGTCGACCTGGTCGCCGCCGAGAAGGAGAGCGTGCACGGCGCCACCCCCGAGGAGGCCCGCGCCGACGCCGAGAAGATGATGGACGAGCGGATCCGCAGCGGCGTCCCGTACGTCTTCCTCGGCTCCCCCCGGGCGATGTGCGGGCCCTACGACGACATCGTCCTGCCCGCCCTCGGCGAACAGCACGACTGGGAACTCGAACTCGCCCTGGTCATCGGCAGGCCGGGACGGAACATCCCGGCCGAGGAGGCGATGGCGCACGTCGCCGCCTACACGATCTGCAACGACCTCACCACCCGCGACCGCCTCTACCGGCCCGACCTGAAGGCCATCGGCACCGACTGGTTCACCGCCAAGAACGCCGACACCTTCCTGCCGACCGGCCCCTTCCTCGTCCCGGCCGCCTTCGCCGGCGACCCGAACGACCTGCGGATCACCCTCCGGCACAACGGAGTCGTCCGGCAGGACGAGTCGACCAAGGACATGATCTTCGACATCCCCCGCCTGATCGCCTACGTCTCCACGACCACCACCCTGCACCCCGGCGACCTGCTGCTCACCGGCTCCCCCGCCGGGAACGGCGCCCACTGGGGCGTCTTCCTGCGGCCGGGTGACGTGCTGGAGGCGGAGATCACCGGGCTGGGCCACCAGCGCAACACCGTCAGGAGCAGCCGAGCATGATCACCCATCTGCGCCATGTCGACCTGGCCGTACCGGACTTCGAGCGCCAGCGCGCCTTCTACGGGACCACCTGGGGCCTGACCGAGGTCGCGAACGACAGCGGCCTCGCCTTCTTCGCCGCCGAGGGCAGCCCCGAGCAGTACGTCGTGCGCATCCGCAGGGACGAGCGCAAGCGGATGGACCTGGTGGCGTTCGGCGCCGCGTCACCGGCCGCGGTCGACGAGCTGGCGGTGCGGCTGGGCCGCGCGGGGGTCCAACTCGTCCATGAGCCCAAGACGTTGGACACACCGGGCGGCGGCTACGGCATCCGGTTCTTCGATCCCGACGGGCGGGTCGTCGAGGTGTCGGCCGACGTGGCCACCCGCACCCACCGGAAGATCGAGGAGCGGGAGGCGATCCCGGTGCGCCTCTCGCACTGCGTGATCAACTCCCGTGACCCGGAAGGCCTCAGGGACTTCTACGTGCGGCACCTCGGCTTCCGGCTCACCGACACCCTGTACTCCACGCACATGGGCGACCTCATGTACTTCCTGCGGTGCAGCCCCCTGCACCACTCCTTCGCCATCGCACGCGGCCCCCATGTCTCCCTGCACCACGCCTCGTTCGAGATGCGCGGCGTCGAGGAGTACATGCGCGGCACCGGGCGCGCGCTGCGCGCCGGGACCCGGCTGACCTGGGGCCCCGGCCGGCATCTGGCGGGCGACAACACCTTCTCGTACTTCCACGACCCGCACGGCAACACCGTGGAGTACACGACCGAACTCGCCGTCCTCGAAGAGGACCTGTGGCACCCCGGCCGCCACGACGTGGACGACCCGATCACCCAGGACCAGTGGGGGACCGCCGACCCGATGAGCGAGTCGGTCGCCAAGGAGCAGTTCAACGACCCCGACGTGCTGTTCGAAGCGCCGCCCGTCTGATCCCTCGTAGAAAGGCCGCAGTTGTGGCAGAGATCCTGAAGCACGCCGTGCCCAAGGCCGAGGTCACCGCCTCGCTCGAGCAGGTGCGCGTGACCGTGGCGGATGTGATCGCGGACATCCGCGAGCGCGGGGACGACGCGGTGCGCGCGTACTCCGAGCAGTTCGACCGGTGGAGCCCCGACTCCTTCCGGCTGAGCGAGGAGGAGATCGAGAAGATCGTCGCCTCGGTGCCCCAGCAGGTCATCGACGACATCCGCTTCGTCCAGGACCAGGTGCGTGCCTTCGCCCGGCACCAGCTGGACTCCCTGAAGGAGTTCGAGGTGGAGACGCTGCCCGGCGTACGGCTCGGGCAGAAGCACGTTCCCGTGCGGGCGGCGGGCGCGTACATCCCGGGCGGGCGCTACCCGCTCACCGCCTCCGCCCATATGACCGTCGTCACCGCCAAGGTCGCGGGCGTGCCCCGGGTCGTGGCCTGTACGCCGCCGATCCGGGGCGAGATCCCCGCCGCGACCGTCGCCGCGATGCACCTCGCCGGCGCCGACGAGATCTGGCTGCTCGGCGGGGTGCAGGCGGTCGCGGCGATGGCCGTCGGCACCGACACGATGAGCCCGGTGAACCTGATCGCCGGACCCGGCAACGCCTATGTCGCCGAGGCCAAGCGCCAGCTCTTCGGCGAGATCGGCATCGACCTGTTCGCCGGCCCCACCGAGATCCTCGTCCTCGCCGACGACGACGCGGACCCCTTCGTGTGCGCCGTCGACCTGCTCTCCCAGGCCGAGCACGGCCCCGACTCGCCGGCCGTGCTCATCACGACCTCCCGTGAGGTCGCCGAGCGGACGATCGCCGAGGTCGAGCGGCTCCTGCCCGGCATGCCCACCCGGGACTTCGCCGAGCCCGCCTGGCGTGACCACGGGCAGGTGCACGTCGTCGACTCGATCGACGAACTGTACGCACTGGCCGACGCGTTCGCCTTCGAGCACGTGGAGGTGCTCACGAGGGATCCGCGCCTGGCCCTGGACCGGATGACCCAGTACGGCGCCCTGTTCCTGGGCGAGGGCACCTGTGTGTCCTTCGGGGACAAGGTCATCGGCACGAACCACGTCCTGCCGACGCGGGGGGCCGCCCGCTACACCGGCGGGCTGTGGGTGGGGAAGTACCTCAAGACCGTCACCTATCAGGAGGTCACCGACACCGGCTCCCAGGCCCTGCTGGGCCGGCTGTGCGGCCGGGCCTCCCGGGTGGAGCTGTTCGAGGGCCACGCGCGCTCCGGGGACGTACGGGCCGCCCGGGCCGCGGGCGACGAGCTGCCCTGGAACACCGTATGAGGCTCGACGGGCGGACGGCCCTGGTCACGGGCGGGGGAGGGCCGCTGGGCCGGGCCTTCGCGGTCGCCCTCGCCGGGGCCGGGGCCCGGGTGATCCTGGCCGGCCGCACCCGGGAGGCCCTGGCGGAGGCGGCGGAGCGGGTGGCGAAGGAGGGCGGCGAGGCCCGCACCGCGCCGTGCGACGTCTCCGACCCCGCCTCCGTACGCGCCCTGGCCGCCGAACTGGCCGACGAGGACGTGTCGTTGCTGGTGAACAACGCCGGGGTGGCAGGGCCGGTCCGCCCGTTGGTCGACATCGAGCCCGACGAGTGGGACGAGGTCTTCGCCGTCAACGTCCGCGGGGTGTACCTGATGTGCCGGGCCTTCCTCCCGCCGATGCTGGCGGCCGGCCGTGGCGACATCGTCAACGTGGCCTCCGTGAGCGGCAAACGCCCGCTGCTGAACCGCACCCCGTACACGGCGTCGAAGATGGCCCTGCTGGGCCTGACGCGCACGCTCGCCGGGGAGGTCGGCCCGCGGGGAGTCGCGGTCAACTCCCTTTCCCCCGGCCCGGTCCGGGGGCCGCGGATGGACCGCAACTTCCGCCTCACCGCCGAACTCACCGGGTGCACCGCCGAGGAGGCCGAACGCGACTTCGCCTCCCGGGCGGCGCTGGGCCGGCTCGTCGAAGAGGACGAGGTGGCCCGCGCGTTGGTGGCGATGCTGGCGATGCCGGGGCTGTGCGGGGCCGACATCGACCTGTCGGCCGGGATGATCGCTCCCGCCTAGCCGGGGGCTGTCACCACCCTGTGTGACCGCCATGAAGTGGGCCGTGCGATCCGAGGCATCGGGTTCCGACATGCCTCTGCACGGCCCCTTTTTCCTGGTGGAACCGACTGCTTCACTCCCTGGTGCACCCCAAGGTGCCTCCGCCCGTGCCGTTGTGACGATGTATCCGACGGCGGGCCGGTCACTCTGCGCAACAGCGCACACGATCCCTGGGAAGGCAAGCAATGACGCTGATCACCCGACGCTCGATCCTGATCGCCGGCACCGCCACGGCCGGGGCGGTACTGCTCCCGGTGGGCGCCGCCACCGCCGGGGCCAAGACCTCCGGCAAGCGACTGACGGTCGGTTCCGGGGAGACGTACGAACTCTCCGGGACCACTCGGCTGAGCGTGCTGACCATCGCCGACGGCGGCAGCATCGTCGCCCCGGACGGCCACAGCCTCTCCCTGACCGTCGACGGTGTGGAGACCGGCCAGCTCCTGACCGCGACGGGAGGCACCGCGACCCTGATCCAGGCCGGCACCTACCGCGGTGACGTGGTGCTCACGGTCGCGGAGGCCAACGAGGTGACGTACGAGACGCTCACCTTCCCCTTCCGGCAGGCGCTGTACGTGGACGCGGACGGTGTCGTGCGCGAGAAGTCGGTGCTCGCCGCGGTGCTCGGCGGGAAGCTCACCGACACCCTCGCACGGAACGTCTCGATCGTCTCGACCGGCGAGTGCTTCGACGGGGTGTTCGTGCAGGACGGCACGTACACCCTGGAGCGGCCGACGATCTCCTTCACCGGGAACGGCCGTTGCGACTTCGCCGGTTACGGCGCGGCGGTGGTCGGTGACGGCGCGGCGACCAGGCTGGTGCTGGACGGCGCCCGCATCGCCACCGAGGGCGTCGTACGCACCGCCGTCATCTCCAACGACGGCGCCAACGTCGTCGTGAAGAACTCCTGGCTCCGCACCCGCAACGGCGTCCTGCCCGCCGACTACCAGGCCACCGTCGAGACCCCGTACATGCAGTCCGTGCCCTGGATGCTCGGCCTGGACGGCAACGTCCGCGCCACCAACCTCATCGGGCGGAACAGCAGGGCCACCTACCTCAACTCCACCGTCTTCTCCGAGACCTGGGGCGCGCTGTCCGTGGAGGGCGGCAGCGGGCTCAAGCTCACCGCCGTCAACAGCCATGTCGGCAACACGGGGGAGTACGGCTACGGCACCTACGCCATCGGCGACGCGACCGTCCGCGTCCTCGGCTCCCGCTTCGACGTGGGCAGCTACGCCACCATCATCGCGGGCCCGGCGGCCGTGGTGCACTACGGCGACAGCACCCGCGAGGCCGTCGCCGCGCTCGACACCGAGCTGGAACTCGGCCTGTCCGTCGCCGAGCTCAAGGCGCTGCCGGTCCGCAACACGGTCGTGAACTCAGGCCACTTCGGCTACATGTTCTTCGGCGCCGGCACCCTCACCCTCGACGGCGGCACCGTGATCAACTCCGAACGGGCCACCTTCCTCAACAAGGGCCAGCAGACCGCCATCACCGTGGACGGCTCCGACGGCGCCCGGCTCAACCCCCGCGACGGGATCATCCTGCAGATGATCGAGCTGGACGACCCGGGCCCGGTCAACGTCGACGGCAAGATGATGAACGTCGGCGTCTACACCGAGCCGACCACCGACCCGACCAAGGACGCCTCCTTCGACGTCACCGCCGCCCACACCACCGACGGCGCGGCCACCTTCACGGACATCGCGCTCAAGGGCGACTTCTACAACGGCATGCGCAAGGGCAAGAACATGGTCCTCACCTTCACCGGCTCGTCGGTCGAGGGCGTGATCTCGGCGACCGCCGCCAAGCACAGGGTGTCGTCCATCGACGCCTCCACCTTCTACGAGCTGGGCATCGTCACCAACACCGCGCAGCCCGCCGTCAACAACGGCGTGGTCGTGACGCTGGACGACGGCTCCACCTGGACGGTCACCGGCACCTCGTACCTGACCTCGCTCACCCTGGCCGCCGACGCGGCCGTGAAGGCACCGCGCGGCAGGACGGTGACCCTGACGGTCGACGGCACGGTCACCGCCCTCACCCCCGGCAGCACCTATGCCGGAGCGCTCGCCCTCACCGTCGCCTGAGGTCGCGCAAGCGCCGCCCGAGTCACCGAGAGCGTCAGGAGGCGGAGGCCGACCGTGCCTCCGCCTCCTTCAGGATGTCGTCGAACCGCGCGCCCATGGCCGCCGCGAGCGCCTGGGCGCCCGACAACGGCCTGACCATGACGGTCAGTTCGTCGATCAGCCCCTCCTCGTTCAGATGGATGAAGTCGCAGCCGGTGAGCGCCCGGTCGCCCACCCGGGCCGTGAACACCAGCGCGTGGTCGCGGCCCTCGCCCCCGGCGAGCTCCCGCTCGTACCGGAAGTCCTCGAAGACCTGGACCACCGCCCCCAGGATCGCCGCGGTGATCGCCTTGCCCGGGTACGGCTTGTGCACGACCGGGCTGGAGAACACCACGTCCTCGGCCAGCAGCGCCTCGACGGCGCCCAGATCGCCGGCCTCGACCGCCGCACGGAACGCGCGCATCGGATCACCTCGCATATGGTCAATTTATTGAGTAGGTGTGGATGAGAATAATCACCTGCTGTTAACCTGTCCACATGTCCCTCAAGTACGCGGTCCTGGCCGCCCTCCTGGAGGGCGAGGCCTCGGGCTACGAGCTGTCCAAGGTCTTCGACGTCTCCCTCGCCAACTTCTGGCCCGCGACCCCGCAGCAGCTCTACCGGGAGCTGGAGCGGCTCGCGCAGGACGGTCTGATCGAGGCACGGGTGGTGCAGCAGGAGCGCCGGCCCAACAAGCGGATGTTCACCCTCACCGACGCCGGCCGCGCGGATCTGAACGCCTTCGCCGCCGCGCCACCCCGCCGGCCCACCGCGATCCGCGACGAACTCCTCATCAAGATCCAGGCCTTGGACGGCGTCGACCCCGAGGTGAGCCGCGAGCTGATCGAGGAGCGCCGCGGCTGGGCCCGCGGCAAGCTCGCCCGCTACGAGCGCGTCCGCGAGAAGCTCCTCGCCGGGCGCACCGAGGAGGAGTACCTGAGCGGGGCCGACCGGATCGGGCCCTACCTCACCCTGCTGGCCGGCATCGCCTTCGAGGAGGAGAACGTGCGCTGGTGCGAGCGCGCACTCCTGCTCCTGCGGCGCCGCGCCGCCGTAGGCTGAGGGTGATGTTCAGTCCCGAAGGCCCCAGCTTGCGCGAACTCGCCGTCCAGGCCCTGTCGTCGGTCGAGCACGGCTACGACCTCCTCGCGCCCAAGTTCGACCACACGCCCTTCCGCACCCCGGACTCCGTCCTGACCGCGGTCACCTCGGCCCTCAAGGAGTCCGGCCCCTACGACGACGGCCTCGACCTGTGCTGCGGCACCGGCGCCGGGATGGACGTCCTGGCGACGGTCTGCGGGCGCAGCGTGACCGGCGTCGACTTCAGCGCGGGCATGCTCGCCGAGGCCCGCGGACGGGCGCCGGTGACGGGCCCGCAGGTGTCCTGGGTGCGTGCCGACGCCCGCGCCCTGCCCTTCACGGCCGCCTTCGACCTGGTCGTCAGCTTCGGCGCGTTCGGGCACTTCCTGCCGCGCGAACTGCCCGGCCTGTTCGCCCAGGTGCACGGGGTGCTCCGGCCCGGCGGCCGGTTCGCGTTCCCCGTGCTCGCCCCGCCCCGCCCGTCCGGCCCGGCGTTCTGGATGCTCCTGGGCTTCGACGCCGTGATGCGGGTGCGCAACGCCGTGTGGCGGCCACCGTTCGTGATGTACTACCGGGCCTTCCGGCTCGGCGAGGTGCGGCGCGAACTGGAGCGCGCCGGCTTCCGCGTGGACCTCCGCGCCCTGCCCGAGTTCGGCACCAGGAGCGACGGAAGTCCACGGGTCCGTATGGTCGAGGCGCTGCGAGCCTGACACCCCAGGTGATCACAACGCGCTGTACAGGGCGTCGACCAGGGCCATCTTGCGGGGGTCGTCCGCGATCCTCGGCCCCATACGGTTCATCACGTACCCCAGCGACACCCCGGCCTCCGGATCGGCGAGTCCGCAGGAGCCGCCGAAGCCGTCGTGGCCGACCGCGCGCGGGTTGGGTCCGTAGGAGCCGTTGGCGCCGCTGAGCCACAGGCCCAGGGCGACCTCCGTCTCGTGCGCGAACCCGGCGCCCAGCACCAGGTCCCGGCAGCCGCCCTGCCCCTCGCGCACCCGCTCGGCCGCCTCGGGGGACAGGACGCGACGACCGCCGTAGGAGCCGTGCCCGGCGACGATGCCGTACAGCGCGGCGATCGCGCGTGCCGTGCCGTGCCCGTTCGCGGCCGGGATCTCCGCGGCCCGCCAGCCGGGCGAGTTGGCCTCGGCGGCGCCGACCAGGGGGTTGGCCAGGGCGGCGATGGCGGCGGGCGCCAACTGGGCGAAGACGGCGGCCTGTTCGCTGGACGACGCGGCCGGCGGATGCACCAGCTCGGCCGCCCGGCCCGCCTCCTTCTCCGGCAGCCCGAGGCGGAAGTCGATGCCGAGCGGCCCGGTCACCTCCCGCTCCAGGAAGGCCCCCGGCAGCAGCCCCGACACCCGCCGTACGACCTCCCCGACCAGGAAGCCGTAGGTGAACGCGTGATAGCCGGAGCGGGTGCCCGGCTCCCACCAGGGTTCGGTGGCCGCGAGGCGCGCGGTCGTCACCTCCCAGTCGTAGAGCTGCTCCAGCGTGTGCGGGTCGCGCAGCCCGGACAGCCCGGCGCGGTGCGACAGCAGGTGCCGTACGAGCACGTTCTCCTTGCCCGCCGCCGCGAACTCGGGCCAGTACGCCGCGACCGGGGCGTCCAGGTCGAGCAGCCCACGGTCGGCCAGGATGTGCGCGCAGAGCGCCGTCGGGCCCTTCGACGTCGACCAGACGTTGACCAGCGTGTCCCGCTCCCACGCGCGCCTGCGCGCCGCGTCGGCGAAGCCGCCCCACAGGTCCACCACCGTCACCCCGTCGACCGTGACGGCCACCGCGGCGCCCAGTTCGTCACGGTCGCGGAAATTCTCCTCGAAGGCGGCGCGCACCGCCACGAACCGCTCGTCGCAGTGGCCGTGGACCTGGGGCACATGCTCGGACATGGGTCCTCCGTGGGCAGCCGGAATCCCGGACCGCGACGCTGCGGCCCGGGCCCTCCGAACATACCGACTGGTCGGACCGCAGGGAAGGAGTGCGCCGTCCTGTGTGCGGACTCAGGCGTACGAGCGCAGCCAGCGCACCTTGGCCGCCTCCTGGTAGGGGCCGCCGCCCTCGTGGTCGTTGAAGTCGTACACCTCGATCGCCTTGTCCTCGTGCGCCCAGGCGTTGAACGCGGCGAACACGGTCGACGGTGGGCAGGTCTGGTCCTCCAGGGCCGCCGAGAACAGCGCGGGCGCCGTGCCCCGGGCCGCGAAGTGGACGCCGTCGAAGTAGGAGAGGGTGCGCAGCGCGTCCTGGCCGCGGCCGCGGTGCGTCTTGAGGAACAGGCCGATCTCACGGTAGGGGTGACGGTCCGTCAGCGTGGCCGCGCGCGGGTAGTCGCACAGGAACGGCACGTCCGGCGCGATCGCCACCAGGTCCGGCACCAGACCGCCGACGGCGATCGTGATGCCGCCGCCCTGGCTCGCGCCGAGCGCCACCGTCCGGCTCGCGTCGGTCAGCGGGTGGGCGCGGGCCGCCTCCACCGCCCGCACCGCGTCCGTGAACACCCGGCGGTAGTAGTAGTTCTCGGGCGCGTCGATGCCCCGGGTCATGAAACCGGGGTACGACGGCGCCCCGCCCACCGGGTCGGCGGTGCCACCGCCACCGCCCCAGGCGCTGCCCTGACCCCGGGTGTCCATCACGAAGTGGGCACGGCCGGTCGACGCCCACAGCAGGTTCTCGTGCGGCAGCCCGCGCCCGCCGCCGTACCCGATGAACTCCACCACCAGCGGCAGCGGCCCCTGCGCGCCGGCCGGCACCTTCAGCCAGCCCTTCACCGGGTGGCCGCCGTACCCCGCGAACGTCACGTCGAAGACCTCGACCGTCGCCAGGCCCGTCTCGACCGGCTCGAAGCGGGCGTCCAGGTCGTGCTCGCGGGCCTCCTGCAGCGTCTTGGACCAGAACGCGTCGAAACCCTCCGGCTCGGTGGACGCGCTGCGGTACTCGTGGAGCTCCTCGAGGGGCAGGTCGAACAGGGCCATGAAGGACCGCCTTTTTGTCAATTGGCCATACGAATGATCACACCGTACGTGCCTCTCCGGAGCCCTCGCCAGACCGCGTCGGCGGCCTCACGCGACCGCTTCCCGCACCGTGCCGCACCCCTCGCCGGACCCCGTCCGCGACCTCAGGCGGGCCTGCGGCGGGTCCACTCCGGTTCCGTGCGCGCCCACTCCCGGTCCCACTCGGTGAGCCGGTGCCGCATCGCCACCCGGCGGACCACGACGTGTCCGAGCAGCACCATCGCGGCCGTCCCGCCCGCCCCGCACACGCCCATGGTGAGCGTGTGCTGCCACACCGCCGTCGCGCCCGGCGGCGCCGGAACGCTCCGCCCCCGCGCGTCGAACCACACGTCCACCACGTCACCCTTGTGCGTGCCCTCGGGAACCCGGGCCTCCGCCGTCCGCGGCTTCTCCCCGGCCGGCGTCCAGCGCACGGTCACCCGGTACGTCCGTTCCCGGACGCCGTCCGCCGACGGCAGGGATTCCGGCACCCGGCCCACGACCTCGGCCTGCACCCGGTGGCGCTCGGCCCGCTGCTGCTCCGCGGCCGTCTGCGCCTCGTCGTGGGCCCATCGGCCCGCGACCGCCCCGGCCAGCGGCACGGCGACCAGCAACAGCACGGCGACGACCAGCGCCGTCCACGCCTCCACGACGTCCGACCGGCGCCGCAGCGGGTTCTTCCGCCACCGCCAGCCTCGCACCCGGGTTCGCATGTCGGACCTCCTCGCTTGACGCGAGTGCCCACAGAAAATTCGTACCCCCATTGGAGTACATCCGCCAACCGGGCGCCTGGTGGGGCCGTGGGAGCGCTCAGCCGAACCGCTCGATCCGGACGCGGTCCACCGGCTGCCCGGCCGCCACCAGCAGCCGCGACGCGTGCTCGGCGAAGGCGTTGGACCCGCACACGTACGCCTCCCAGCCGCCCTCGGGCCGCTCCTGGAGCGCCGGCGCCAGATGCGCGGCCGTCAGCCGGCCCACGGCGACGCCTTCCGGCGCGCTCCGCGTGAAGACGGGCGTGGTCTCCGCGCCGTACTCGCGCGCGTAGATCAGCTCCTCGGGGCCGCGCGCGGACACCAGCAGCCGCAGCGGCACGTCCAGGCCGCGCGCCCGGTGGTGCCGGACCATCGACATCAGCGGGACGACCCCGGAGCCCGCGCCGATCAGCAGCGCGGGCCGGTCGCCCGGCCAGGCGAAGAAGCCGCTGAGCGGACCCCGCACCTCGACGCGGTCGCCCGGTCTCGCGACCGTGTGGAACCAGCCGGAGACCTCACCGCCCTCGACGTGGTCCAGGGTCAGCTCGATGTGGCCGTCGTCGTCGGGCGCGGAGGCGATCGAGTAGTGCCGCTGGGCGGTGTAGCCGTCGCCGGCGGTCAGCCGCAGCATCAGGTGCTGGCCGGGCAGATGCCCTGCCCAGGCCGGCACCGCGAACCGGAAGGTCGCCGCGTGCGGGGTCTCGCGGCGGATCTCGGTGAGCGTCGCCGTCTGCCACACGGCGGCGGCCCGGTTGCTCACCGCGATCCGGCCGGGCACGGCGAACCCGGTCGCGGGAGTGAAGATCCCGGCCACGCTTTCGGTCGACGTCTCAGTCACCGTCTCAGTCACCGGAGTACCTCTGCTCCTCCCAGGGGTTGCCCCGCTCGTGATAGCCGTTCTGCTCCCAGAACCCCGGCTCGTCGTGGTCGAGCAGCCGCAGGCCGGCGATCCACTTGGCGCTCTTCCAGAAGTACAGGTGCGGCACCAGCAGCCGCGCCGGGCCCCCGTGCTCGGGCGCGAGCGGCTTCCCGTCGTACTCGAACGCGATCCACGCCCGCCCACCGGTGAGGTCCGCGAGCGGCAGGTTGGTGGTGTACCCGGTGTGCGCGTACGCGACGGCGTGGGTGGCGGCCGGGTCCGGACGTACGACGTCGAGGAAGGCGTCCAGGGACACGCCCCCGAACCGCACCCCGAACTTCGACCAGCTCGTCACGCAGTGGATGTCGCCCTCGTACGCCGACTCCGGCAGGGCGCGCGCCTCGTCCCAGTCCCACGTCCGCTCCGCCGCGACCAGCCCGTCGATCCGGAAGGTCCACTCGGCGGGGGAGAGGTCGGGGGTGACCTCGGCGGAGAGCACGGGCCAGTCGTCGCCCGCGTCGTACTGCCCGGGTGGAAGCCCGGCGTTGAGGACGCGGGGGCGGCCGGTGAAGCCTCGGGTGACGTTCATGGTTCAACCGTACGTGGTCGTCAGGAGTGCTCCGTCCCAGGTCAGTGCCTCGATCATTGCGGCCGTATGAACATCGCACCGGACGGGGAATAGCCGTGCCGCACGCCTCCTTGGCGCTGAGTGCCGGGGCCGGTGCCCCGGTCGCAACACGAGGAGAGCGAGGAAGCAGATGCCCAAGGCGTACGTCTTCACGCGGTACGGCGGACCGGAGACCCAGGAGTTCGTGGAGCTGGACCGGCCCGTCCCCGGCCCCGGCCAGGTGCTGGTGGCCGTGCGCGCGGCGGGCGTGAACCCCGTCGACTGGAAGCTGCGCACGGGCTATCGGCGCCCCGGCGACACCGGTGAGCGCGTGTTCCCCTCGGTCCTGGGCAACGAGGTCGCCGGCGTCGTCGAGGAGACCGGCGAGGGCGTCACCGGATTCGCGCCCGGCGCCGAGGTGTTCGGGACCGCCGTCGCGGGCGGCTACGCCGAGTACGCGCTGCTCACGACCGACTTCGCGGCGGCCAAGCCCGCGACCCTGTCCTTCGCCGAGGCGGCCACCCTTCCCGTGGCCGCGGCCACCGCCTACGACGGGGTCCACCAGCTCGCGCTGCCCGCGGGCGCGACGCTTGTCGTCACCGGCGCGGGTGGCGGCGTCGGTGTGGCGGCCGTGCAGATCGCCCGGGCCCTCGGCGTACGGGTCGTGGGCGTCGCGAGCGAGGGCAAGAAGGAGTTCCTCGAGGCGCTCGGCGCGGTCCACGTCGCCTCCGGACCGGGCTGGGACGAACGGGCCCGCACAGCGGCTCCGGAGGGCGTCGACGGTGTCTACGACCTCGTCGGCGGCGAGGTGCTGCACCAGGCGGCGGCCCTGCTCACCGACCGCTCCAAGCTGATCACCGCCGGGGCGCCGGCGGAGGAGGTCGAGGCACTGGGCGGCGCCCGCGTGGCCCGCGTCCGCGAGTCCGCCGTGCTCGAAGCGGTGGCGGACCTGGCCGTGCGCGGCGCGTTGAACCCGCACGTCACCCGTACCTTCCCGCTGGAACAGGCGGGCGAGGCGCTGCGCACGGTCGAGGACGGCCACGCCCGCGGCAAGGTCGTGATCGAGATCGGAGCCGCGATATGACCGGCCACGTCCTCGACAACCCCGCCCTCGCCTCCCTCACCGGCCCGCACGCGCACTTCGCCGAGCGTCGGGGCCGGGTGCTGCGCTACCCGGTGGACGTCTCGCCCTGGCTGGCGCTGCCCGACGAGCCGGACGCCGACGACTGGGCGGACCTCGCGGACCTCGCAGGCCCCGGCGCGGAGGTCCCGCTGCCCGGTTTCCGGGGCGAGGTCCCCGAGGGCTGGGAGATCACCTTCCGGGTGGAGGGCGTGCAGCTGGTCGACGACGGGCTGGCCGCGGCGCCGGACCCCGAGGCGGTCCGCCTCGGCCCCGCGGACGTCCCCGAGATGCTCGACCTGGTCGCCCGCACCCAGCCCGGACCCTTCGAGCAACGCACGATCGAACTCGGCACCTACCTGGGCCTCCGCCGCGACGGCGCCCTGATCGCCATGGCCGGCGAGCGCCTCCACCCGCCGGGCTGGACCGAGATCAGCGCGGTCTGCACCGACCCCGCCTTCCGCGGCGAGGGACTCGCCACCCGCCTGATCCTCGCCGTCGCCCACGGCATCCGCGCACGCGGCGAGACCCCCTTCCTGCACACCGGCGCCGGCAACACGGGCGCCATCCGCCTCTACGAGTCCCTGGGCTTCCGCCTGCGCCGGAGAACGGCGTTCCTGGCCGCCCGGACACCGACTCCGGAACGGCCGCCGGCTCTCGTGCCGTAGGGCGGAAAAGGGTTACCGGGTCGCGGCGCGCCGGTGCGAGACTGCCCGGCGTGCCCCGACCCGAACTCACCGAACTCGACCATCTGCGCGAGATCGAACGGCTCGCCAGGGCGGTCACGGAGGCCTTCCCGCACGACCGGGACCAGAAGGAGGCGACGCGCCTCGGGCGTGCCGTGAACGCCCTGGACCGCGCCCTGCGCCGACATCACTTCCCCGGCGACGGCTGTCTGCCCGAGGAGGAGGACCGGCCGACGGTCCGCCTCGTGGGGGTGGTGGTGCTGCGGCCGTCCGTCATGCCCGCGGGCACGGACGAGTCGTACGAGGAGGCCTGCGCGCGCCTCGGTGTCGCACCCCGTGCCGAGGGCTGGGCCCTGTGGAACACCTGGGGGGACGGCGGGGCCCCGGTGACGCTGGTGGTCTCCGCCGTGGACACGACGGAGGGGCTGCTCGCGAACTGGGCGCGCGGCCGGGCGGTGTACCCGGTCGCGCCGGTCCCCTCCCAGATCGCCGCCGTCCGGCAGAACTGGTCGGGCCCCATGACCTTCTCTCCGCGCGCCGTCGCGGAACTCGGGGTCGGCGGACTGCCGTAGCGGGCCGGCGGACGGTCAGCGGGCCGGCGGACGGTCGTGGCGGACTGCCGTGGTCGTCAGTCGCCCTCGGGGAGCCAGGCGTTGTACCGCACCAGGTACTCCGCGAACCGCTCCAGATCCTCCTCCGGCCACCCGGCGAGCCGTTCCCGGAAGGCCGTGCGGCGGCTTTCGGTGACCTGGGCGAGGATGTGCCGGCCGGCGTCGGTGAGATGGAGGACGTGGACGCGGTGGTCCTGGGGGTCGACGCGACGCTCGACGAGGTCCGCCCGCTCCAGGGCGGTGACCTGGCGGCTGACCGTCGACTTGTCCAGGGCGTAGTGCGCGGCCAGGTCGGTGGCCCGGCAGCCGCCGCTCTCCTCCAGATGACCGAGGAGCGTGTACGACACCAGCGACAGCTCGGGATGCAGCCGGCCGGCGGAGGCGCGGGCGCGACGGGCGAAGACCGTCATCTCCCGCTGGATGGTCTCCACGGCCTCGGCAGTGTCCACCGTTCCTCCCTCGCGCTCCTAGTTGCACAGTACAACTTGAGGGCTCCCGAGGGCCTCCCGCGGGCCTTGCTGGGGTAGGGTGATCGTCCGGCTGCGGATGTGCCCAGCCGTGTGAGTCCGAGGAGGTGAGACCCATTACCGCAGTGTCAGGTCGGGTGCTCTCCCCTCGGAGCGGCGCGGATCGCCGCCCGTAGGCGCCTGCGGGAGCGCCCTTCGACTGTCGAAAGGCTCTCGGCTTTCCATGCCTCCGTCATCTCCGGCATCCCCCTCTTCCCCGTCGTCCCGGTTCTCCCCGTCGACTTCCCTCCCGTCCCGTGACGCCGTCGTCGCCGCGCTGCGCGCCGCCGGCTGCGTCTTCGCCGAGGACGAGGCGGAGTTGATCCTCGCCGCCGCCCGTACGCCCGAGGAACGCGACGCCATGGTGGCGCGCCGCGTGGCCGGTCATCCCCTCGAACTCGTCGTCGGCTGGGCCGAGTTCCGCGGACTGCGCGTCACCGTCGAACCGGGCGTCTTCGTGCCCCGCCGCCGTACCGAGTTCCTCGTCGAGCAGGCGCTCGCGCACGCCCCGCACGCGTCCGTCGTCGTGGACCTGTGCTGCGGCTCGGGAGCGGTCGGCGCGGCCCTCGCCGCGGCGCTGGGCGAGGTCGAACTGCACGCCGCCGACATCGACCCGGTGGCGGTGCGCTGTGCCCGCGCCAATGTCGCCGCCCACGGCGGCCACGCCCACCAGGGCGACCTGTTCGAGGCGCTCCCCGGTCGGCTGCGGGGCCGGATCGACATCCTCGCCGCCAACGTGCCGTACGTCCCCACCGGCGAGGTCCCCCTGCTGCCGGCGGAGGCCCGCGACCACGAGCCGCTCACCGCCCTCGACGGCGGCGGCGACGGCCTCGAGGTGCTGCGCAGGGTCGCCGCCGAGGCCCCGGAGTGGCTCACGCCCGGCGGGATCCTCCTGGTGGAGACCAGCGAGCGGCAGGCCCCGGCCGCCGTCGAGGCCTTCACCCGCGCCGGTCTGACGGCCCGTCCGGCCGAGGACGAGGAGCGGTACGCCCACATCGTCCTCGGCACCCGGGTCAGGTAGCGGCGCCGCTGCCCGTGGGGCTGGGGGAGCGGTCGTCCCCGCGGTCCCACGGGCCGTGCCCCGGGAAGCCGCCGCGCCGGTCGTCCCCGTCCCCGCCCCTGTCCGGGCCGCGGTCGCCGAAGTCGCCGGACAGGACACGGGACGCCGTGTACGTGTCGCCGGAACGGGAGCCGACGACGAGCACCGTGTCGCCCTTCTTCAGCGCGTCCGCGCCGGACCCGGACGAGTCGTCGGTGCGCACGGAGGCGTCCGCGCCGACCGTCCACGTCCACGAGGTGTCGTCCTCGCTCTTCACGGTGACCCGGTCGCCGTCCACCTTCTCGACCGTGCCCCGCTGCCAGACCCGTACGACCCACTTGCCGGTGTCACGGTCCTTCACGGTCGCCTCGCCGTGGGCCGCTTCGCCGCCCATTCCGAAGCCGAACCAGGGGCCGCCGTGGTCGTGCCGGCCACCGGGGCCCTCCGAGGGCGACGAGGGCGAGGCGGACGCTGACGGGGACGCGGACGCCGGGCCGTCGGACGAGCCGCCCGACGTCGCCGCGTAGGCGACCGTGCCGCCGAGGGCCAGGACCACGACGGTCGTGGCCGCGATCACCGCACGTCCGCGCGCCGACCGGCGCCGCCACAGCGTGCGCAGGGAGGCGGGCTCCCGCTCCTCGCCGCCCGGCCCCGAGAGCACCTCCACCTCGTCCGGCTGCTGCTCATGCTCCTGCATCACGGCTCACCTTCCTCGGCCCGGCCGACGGGGCGTCGGGCACGAACGGCACTCCTCACTGTGATTGTCCGAGCAGAGCGGTAAGGAAGCGGTAATAAAAGCCTGTGAATCGGGGCGTACGCCGCCGCACCCGCGCGGCGTCACCCGCGTGACCGGGCCACCAGCAGCGCCACGTCGTCGTGGTTGTCGGGGTGGTGCAGCGCGGTCAGCAGATGGTCGCAGAGCTCCTCCAGCGGGCGGACGGGATCGTCCAGGAGGGCCAGCAGCGCGTCGAGGCGTTCGTCGAGGGAGTGCAGCCGGGTCTCCACCAGCCCGTCCGTGTACAGCACGAGCTGGTCGCCGGGCGCGAAGTCGACGTCGGTGGTGGAGAAGGCCACCCCGCCCACGCCCAGCGGCACCCCCGTGGGCAGGTCGAGCAGTTCCGGGGCCAGGCCCGGGCGCACCCGGGCCGGCGGCAGATGCCCGGCGTTGGCGATACGGCACCTGCCCAGCCGGGGGTCGTGGACGGCGTACACGCAGGTGGCGATGGAGTGGTCCAGGCCCTGGGTGATCCTGTCGAGGTGCTCCAGGAGCACCGCGGGGTCGAGGTCGAGGGAGGCCAGCGTGGTCGTCGCGGTGCGCAGCCGGCCCATCGTGGCGGCCGCGTCGATACCGCTGCCCATCACGTCGCCGACGACGAGCGCGGTCTTGCCGTCCTGGAGCGGGATGACGTCGAACCAGTCGCCGCCGACCTCGATGGTGGCGCCCGCCGGCTGGTAGCGGGAGGCGACCTCCAGGCCACCGGTGACCGGCGGATGGCTGGGCAGCAGACTGCGCTGGAGGGTGAGCGCGGTCGTACGGGCGTTCTGGTACCAGCGGGCGTTGTCGATCTGCACGGCCGCGCGGGCGGCCAGCTCCCGGGCGAGCAGCAGGTCGTCCCGGCCGAACGGCAGCGGGTTGTGGATCCGCTTGAGGTCCAGGGCGCCGAGCACCTCGCCCCGCGCGATGAGGGGCACGGCCAGGTAGGAGTGCACACCGGCCCGGGCCAGCAGGTCGGCCGCCTCCGGGGAGGGCGCGATACGGGCGAGGTCCTCGTCCTTGACCTGCGCCACCATGACCGGCTGCCCGGTGCGCACGCACTCCGTGACCAGTTGGTCGGGGGCGTAGCGGACCACCTGCCCGGCGGGGTCGGCGGCCCGCAGCGCGTCCGGTGCGTCGACGGCCCGCACCGCCAGGGAGCGGATCGCGGCCGCCTCGGTGGGCCGGAGGCTGGAGCGCCGGCCCGCCACCACGTCGTCGAGCAGGTCCACCGACGCCACGTCCGCCAGCTCCGGCACGGCGACCTCGGCCAGTTCGCGGGCGGTGCGCTCCAGGTCCAGGGTGGTGCCGATCCGGGCGGAGGCGTCGGCGATCACGGCCAGCCGGCGCCGGGCGGCCTCTGCCTCGACGCCCGCCCGGTACTGCTCGGTGACGTCGATGACCGAGGCGGCCACGCCGAGGACCGTTCCGCGTGAGTCCTCCAGCCGGTACAGGGAGAGCGACCAGGCGTGTTCCTCGGTCGGGTCGGACCGGGTCCGTCCGACGGCGGACCGGTCGAGGAGCGGCACCCCGGTGCGGAGCACCTCGCGCACGGCCGCCTCCAGGGCGTCCGCGTCCACCGCGGGCACCACGTCGCGCAGCCTGCGGCCGACGTGCTCCTCCGCCGGCACGCCGTTGATCCGGGCCAGCGCCTGGTTGACCGAGACGTAGCGCAGGTCCGTGTCCACGACGGCCAGGCCGATGGGCGACTGGGCGACCATCCGTGTCGACAGCGCCACGTCCCGCTCCAGCCGGCGCACCGTCGTCTGGTCCGTCGCGAGCCCCAGGGCGTAGACGTCGCCCTGGTCGTTGACCAGCCGCATGTTGCGGAACTCCACCATCCGGGTGGAGCCGTCCTTGCACCGGATGGGGAAGGCCCCCGCCCAGCTCTGCCCGGTGGCCATGACGTCGGCGAACAGCTTGACGACCAGGTCGACATGGCGCTCGTGGATCATCACCCGGGCCGCGTACTGCCCCAGCGCCTCCGCCGCCGTGTAGCCGAACAGCTCCTCGGCCTGCGGGCTCCACAGCACGATGCGCCCCTCGGTGTCGAGCACCACCGAGGCCACGTTCAGCACGTCCAGCAGCCCGCTGGGCCCGGTCGGGCCACCACTCGCGGCCGTGGACGATCCTGCTGCACTCATGCCACGCACCGCCTCCGCATGTCGCCGCGGCACGCTGTCCCCCGTGCCGACTCCCCCTGTTCTACCGCGCTCAACCCTTTTCTCCCACGGCTCGGGACGCCCTTCTCCATGCTCCTCCAGTACGGCGGTGACCGCTGTTCTCCTCAAGGCCGGGCCCCGTCCATCGGATTGGTCTGTACATGACTACCGAACCGCGCCAGACTGTCCGCCGATCGCGCCCTCCACCCACCGACGAGGAGCTTCCGCATGCCCCTGCGCCCCGCCAGGCCCCGCCGCCACGCGGTCCGCACCATCCGCACCGCCCTCGTCGCGCTGGCCACCGCGTCGGCCGCCGCCCTCTTCGCCGCCCCGCCCGCCTCGGCCGCCGACACCTGGACCGAGGTCGGCTCCGACCGGGCCGACCCGCTCACCGAGAGCCAGGGGCTGACCTCGGTCGAGGTCCCCGCGAACAGCGCCAATCGCTACACCGGCATCGGCACCATCCCCCTCTCCGTGTCCACCCGCGGCTGGAACCACGTCGGCGACCCCGACGCCTCCTACGACGGCTACTACGTCGAGCCCTATCAGGCCGACTCGGGAACCTCGAAGATGTACCGCGTGCAGTCGCCCGGAGGCACCTGGTCGGAGTACGTCCACACGCTCGGCTCGGGCGAGGCGCTGAACAACTCCTGGGTGGCCATCACCCCGGACGGCAAGTGGATGCTGTCGGGCGAGTACGGCACCATGACCCGCTTCCTCGTCCTCCCGACCCCCGGCGCGAATGCCGGCACCTCGCCCTCGGCCAACCTGCCGCAGGTGTCGACCGTCCGACTGGACCACGCCGTACGCGACGTCCAGGGCTGCGACTTCACCGGACCGACCACCCTGCTGTGCTCCTCCGACGACCCGGCCGGCACCCTCTTCGGCATCACCAAGCCCCTCCTCCAGGTCGACCTGTCCGCCGCTCCCAACGGCACGTCCGACGTCACCGGCCATGTCACGGCCCTGCGCCAGCTGCCGCTGCGGAGCTCCTGCTCGGGCACCTTCGAGGCGGAGGGCATCGACTACGACCGCCGCACCGGCACCCTGCGTGTGATCGTGGTGTCGCCCGGCTTCTGCGTGCTGACGGACAGCAAGACGTACCGCTTCACCAAGAGCTGAGCGCCTCGACTGCGCCGAGAGGGCGGGCGGGGCGCCTCACGGCCGTCGCTGGTCCCGCCCGGGAAGTGGTGCTTTTCTGGGGATGTGGCGCGGTGGGAGGGGAACCCGTACCGCCGCGCCACCGCCACGAGAGGAGCGATCACGATGGACCGTGAGCGTCTGCACGAGGAGCCCGTCTCCCTCGAGATCAGCGGATGCAGCAAGGAGGACGCCCGGATCGTCTTCGACACGCTGTGCGCCTGCTTCGAGTCCGACCGGGGCCCGGAGGAGGTGCCGCAGCAGCTCCACGAGACCAGGCCGATGGTGTGGCTCGGCACCTTCGAGGTCACCGACACCCATGAGTGCCCCCCGCCGGCCCGTCTCTCGGCGTCCGTCGAGGCCGACGCGCAGGGCGGCTACTGGGCGATCGAACGGCTGCGCTCCACGCTGGACTCCCTCTTCGCCGTGCGCGACCTCTCCTCGGCCTCCGGGGACCAGGAGCGGGAGCTGCACGTCCTCCTCGAAAGCAGGTGAGGCGTACGACGGGTGGGACGCCCGGCAGGTGAAGTGCGGCACACCCCCCGGCAGTGATTGTGCAACTAGTTGCATAACCCGTGCGCGGTCCTCTAGAACTGGAGGCGAACAACGCCGCGCACGGAGGCCGCCATGAGCCGTTACCCCCATCTGCTGAGCCCGCTCGACCTGGGCTTCACCACGCTGCCCAACCGCGTCCTGATGGGCTCGATGCACGTCGGCCTGGAGGAGGCCGACCGAGGCTTCGAGCGGATGGCCGAGTTCTACGCCGCCCGCGCCCGCGGGGGAGTGGGTCTGATCGTCACCGGCGGCATCGCCCCCAACGACGAGGGGCGCCCGTACGAGGGCGGCGCCAAGCTCACCACCGACGAGGAGGCCGGGCAGCACCGGGCGATCACCGAGGCCGTCCACCGCGAGGGCGGCCGGATCGCGCTGCAGATCCTGCACTTCGGCCGCTACGCCTACCACCGCGACCTGGTGGCCCCCAGCCCGCTCCAGGCCCCCATCAGCCCCTTCCCGCCCCGCGAGCTGACCGACGAGGACGTCGAGCGCACCATCGACGACTACGCCCGCACCGCCCGCCTCGCCCAGCGGGCCGGGTACGACGGCGTCGAGATCATGGGCTCGGAGGGCTACCTGATCAACGAGTTCATCGCCGCCCCGACCAACCACCGCACCGACCGCTGGGGCGGCTCGTACGAGAACCGGATGCGCTTCCCCGTCGAGATCGTGCGCCGGGTCCGCGAGGCGGTCGGCGAGAACTTCATCGTCGTCTACCGGCTGTCCATGCTGGACCTCGTGCCCGGCGGCTCCACGCTCGACGAGGTCGTCACCCTCGCCAAGGCTGTCGAGGAGGCCGGCGCGACCATCATCAACACCGGCATCGGCTGGCACGAGGCCCGCATCCCCACCATCGCCACCTCCGTGCCGCGCGGCGCCTACACCTGGGTGACGAAGAAGCTGATGGGCGCGGTGTCCGTCCCGCTCGTCACCACCAACCGCATCAACACCCCCGAACTCGCCGAGCAGTTGCTCGCCGACGGCTGCGCCGACATGATCTCGATGGCCCGGCCGATGCTCGCCGACCCCGACTTCGTGAACAAGGCGGCCGCCGGTACACCGGAGGCCATCAACACCTGCATCGGCTGCAACCAGGCATGTCTCGACCACACGTTCAGCGGCCAGATCACCTCCTGCCTGGTCAACCCGCGCGCCTGCCACGAGACCGAACTGGTCCTGTCCCCCACGCGGTTGCGCAAGCGCGTCGCCGTCGTCGGCGCGGGACCGGCGGGCCTCGCCTGTGCGGTGACGGCGGCCGAACGCGGCCACCAGGTCACGCTGTTCGACGCGGCGAGCGAGATCGGCGGCCAGCTCAACGTGGCCCGCAAGGTCCCCGGCAAGCAGGAGTTCGACGAGACGCTGCGCTACTTCCGCCACCAGCTCGACGCGCACGGCGTGGACGTACGCCTCGACACCCCCGTGGCGACAGGGGACTTGACCGGGTACGACGAGGTGGTCGTCGCCACCGGCGTCACGCCGCGCACGCCCGACATCCCCGGCGCCGACCACCCGAGCGTCGTCGGCTACCTCGACGTCCTGCGCGACGGCGCGCCCGTCGGCGACCGGGTCGCCATCCTCGGTGCCGGCGGCATCGGATTCGACGTCGCGGAGTTCCTCACCGACGGCGGCGACCGGACGAGCGAGGACCCGGCGGCGTACTTCCGCCAGTGGGGCGTCGACATGGACTACCAGGAGCCCGGCGGCCTCGCGCGCCCCGAGCGCCCGGCCCCGCCGCGCACGGTCCACCTGCTCCAGCGCAAGACCAGCAAGGTCGGCGCCGGCCTGGGCAAGACCACGGGCTGGATCCACCGCACCGAACTCAAGCACCGGGGCGTGACCATGGTCCCGGGCGTGCGCTACGACCGTATCGACGACGCGGGACTGCACATCACCGTCGGTGAGCAGAGCACGGTCCTGGAGGTCGACACCATCGTGCTGTGCACCGGCCAGGACCCGCGCCGGAACCTGTACGAGGAGCTGCTCGACGCCGGTGCGAAGGCGCACCTCATCGGGGGCGCCGACGTGGCCGCCGAACTGGACGCCAAGCGCGCGATCAAGCAGGGCACGGAGCTGGCGGCGGCACTGTAGGCGCCGGCGGCACGACCCCGACCCCCGTACGGGCACGTCCCTAGGATGACTCCATGTCACTCCCGCACGCGATCCTCACCGCCCTGCTCGAGAAGCCGTCGTCGGGGCTGGATCTGACCCGCCGGTTCGACAAGTCGATCGGCTACTTCTGGTCGGCGACGCACCAGCAGATCTATCGCGAGCTGGGAAAACTGGAGGCCGAGGGCCATATCCGCGCCCTGCCCGCGCAGCAGCCGGCCCGCGGGCAGAAGAAGGCCTACGAGGTCCTGCCCGCGGGCCGCGCCGAACTGGCACGGTGGACGGCGGCGTCCCAGGACCCCAAGCCGCACCGCGACGCGCTGCTGCTCAGGCTGCGCGCCGCGGCGGTCGTCGGCACGGCGGGCCTGGAGGCCGACCTGCGCCGCCATCTCGAGCTGCACCGGCGGCAGTTGGCGGAGTACGAGGAGATCGAGAAGCGCGACTTCCCGCCCGGCGACACCGGCGCGCAGGCCAGGCTGCAACACCTGGTCCTGCGCGCGGGAATCGAACTCGAGACCTTCTGGATCCAGTGGCTCACCGAGGCACTGGAGGAACTGCCCGTGATCGATCACGGGTGATCTGATCGGGCACGGGTGACTAGAGGCGGTACGGCTTCGAGCGGCGGCGGAGGAACCAGGCCGCCGCGATGATCCCGACGCCCACCAGCGCACCGCCCACCCCCATCGTCACGGGACCGACGTCGCGGGCCGCGCCGCCGAGGCCGCCCATGACACCGCGCGAGGGCGAGGGGGTCGGGGGCGCGGTCGTGGTCGCGGAGATCGTCGGGGTGGACACCGACGACACGATCACGGACTGGGTGCCCGCGGTGTTGCCGTTGGAGCACATGACGATCACGGTGTACGTGCCGGGGGACACGCTCGACCAGGCGGCGGACTGGCTGACCGTCGTCCCCGACAGCGCCACCTGGCGCCCTTGGGCGAAGCTCCCCTGACTGCTGTTGAGCAGGGACGCGGTGCCCCAGCTGCCGTTGATCTGCAGGCACGCGCTGGTCACCACGGACACCGTGGTGCCGGTCGTGCTCACCGAGATGCCGGAGACCGCGGCCGCAGGCTGGGCGGACAGGGCGAGCGGCAGCGCTGCGGCGGCTGCCACGGTCAGTCCTGAGCGGAGAAGTACACGGGAAGTGCGCATCGGATGTCCTCCGGCGGCACGGTTGGCGGTACATCCCGCCGAGGGTCGGGTACGCCCGTGCTGCCTCAGGGGCAGCCAACGCTGCCCCGGACCGTCCCGCACCCGAAGCGCAGCCGGGCAGGTGACGGATTCCTTCGGACGGCGCAGGCGTCAGCCGCCCGCCCCCGTGGTCACGGTCCGCTCCGCCGAGTACGCCCCCCAGGTCCCGTCCGGCAGCCGCGCCCGCAGCCGCACCCGGTGCGTGACCCCCGGGTCGCGTCCGGCGTAGAAGCTGTACGTCGCCCTGCCGCGCGGCGGCGTCCCGCCCCAGACCAGCGAGGTGACCGTCGCCCCGTCGAGCTGGATCCCGTACTCGGTGACCACGCCGTCCACGCGTGGCGCCACCCAGGACAGGTCGATGTAGTGGGCCCCGTCGGCCGCGCGCCGGGTTGTGGCGCGGAAGCCGGTGGGCGCCGTGTCCCGCCCGTCGTCGGTGCCGGGCGGGGTGGTCACGCGCACGGCCGGGCCGGCGGGCGACAGATTGTCGGCGGCGTCCCGTGCCCGGACGGTGAAGGAGTACCGCGTGCCCGGCCGCAGCCCCGTGACGACCGTCGCGGTCTGGGCCCCGCCGACGCTGTGGATCCTCGTGCCACCCTGGTAGACGTCGTACGACAGCACCTCGCGGTCGTCCGTGGACGCCGACCAGGACAGCTGGACCGCCCGGCTCCCGGCGGCCCGGCCGGTGACCCCGCCCGGGCGGGTCGGCGCCGAGGTGTCCGCCGGGGCCGCCGCCGGTGTCGTGGCCCGGACCTCCCGGCTGGGCGGCCCGAGCCTGCCGTCGTCGTCACGGGCTCGCACCGTGAAGACGTACTCGGTGGCCGGCGCGAGACGCACGACGTCCAGCATGTGCGCGGAGCCGGGCACGTCGCCGACCTTCCTGCCGCCCCGGTAGACCTCGTACGCGCCGACCGGCGGATCCGCGGCGACCGCGTTCCACATGACGTGCACGCTGGTCGCGCTCCCCGCCCGCGCGGTCACCCCCGTCGGAGCGCCGGGTGCCCGCCCGTCGTCACCGCCGCCGGCCGCGCATCCGCACGACACGGCCAGCGCCAATCCGCACAGCAACACGCGTCGCACGGCTTCGCCTCCCGGGACCGGCGTGGCGGCAATGGTCCGGACCAATATGGCGCGATGGCGCGAGCACATCAAGACGGCGGACGCGAACGCGGCAAGATGGCGAACGTATGAAGACGGCGATACGGGTGCGGGGGTTGCGTGACCGCTCGGGAAAGTTACGTATGCTGAAGCTCCTCCCGGCCGAACTCTCCCTGAGGGCACTTGAGTTCGGGCCGGTGGCGCGGACCGCTGTCGTCGCTGATCCCGCGCCGGCGCAGTGGCCGGGGGGCCGGAGCCCGCTACGGCGCCGGCCCCCGGGCCCCTGTCGGACCGTCAGAAGAGTGCACCGTACGGCCCCCTCGGAATGGCCCCGGGATGCGACCCGCACCAGATTGGGCGGAGTGTCCGTCACCGTCCCACGAGAGGTCCCCCATCGTGCGCGCCCAGTCGATGACCCTGGCCGCGGCCGGCCTCGCCCTGCTGGCCCCGGCCACCGTCTCCCTCACCGCCCTACCGGCCCAGGGCACCCCCGGGGCACCGGCGATACGGCAGGAGGGCTTCGTGCGCGCCGCCGACCTGCTGGCCCGGGTACGGAACTGCACCGCCGTGTCCCGGGGCCGCTACCCCACCGACAACGGCGCGCCCGCGACCGTCCCGGTCTGCGGCACCCCCGAGGCGGTCTACTGGACGGCCGACATGGACATCGACTGCGACGGCCGTCCCGGCCCGCACTGCAACAGCAGTAACGATCCCTGGTTCTCCGACGCCACCGCCTTCACGCAGTCCGACGGCCGCTATCTGAGCGCCGAGACCCTGCCCTACATCGTGGTGCCCGGCGCGAGCACCGTCTGGGACTACCGCGAGTACGGGGTGCGCGGAGGCTCGGTGGCGGCGGTCGTCTACCGGGACCGGGTGCAGTACGCGGTCGTCGGTGACGTCGGACCGTACGGCATCATCGGTGAGGCTTCCTACGCCACCGCCGCGGCCCTCGGCATCCGCCCCGACCCGCAGGGCGGCGGCGCCCCGTCCGGCGTCACCTACATCGTCTTCAAGAACTCCCGCGCGACCCCCGTCGAGAGCCATGCCTCCGCCGTGGCGGTGGGGGAGCGGCTCGCCCGGTCGTTCGTACAGGCCGCGAAGTCCACGGTCCGGCGGTCGCAGGCCACGGAGGACGAGGGCGCCGAGGAGGAGTAGGGCGGGCGCGGCGACTGCGCGGCGACCTGCGGCGGGGCCGTGAGGCGACGGCCGGACGGCCGCGGTGGGTGGGGGAGCGGCCGTCCGGCGCCTGTTGACGGGGTGTCAGACTGCCGACCAGCCGTCGTCGACCGGCAGGACCACGCCGTTGATGTTGCTCGCCGCGTCCGAGGCGAGGAAGACGATCGCGGCGGCCTGCTCCTCCGGCTCGGCCAGTCGGCCGACGTTGACGAAGTGCGGGCCCAGCGCCGCCGGACCGTGGGCCGCCTGGTCGGCGTCCACGACGATCGCCGTCTTCGTGCCGCCCGGCGCTATCGCGTTGGCGCGGATGCCCTTGCCGCGGTACATCACCGCGAGGGACTTCGTCAGCCCGACCACGCCGTGCTTCGAGGCGGTGTACGCCGCGCCCGCCGCGCTGCCCCGCAGGCCCGCCTCCGACGCGGTGCTCACGATCGCCCCCTTGCCGGCGGCCAGCATGTGCGGCAGCACCGCGCGGGTGAGGAGGAAGGGCGCGGTGAGGTTGACCCGGACGACCCGCTCCCACTCGGCGTCGCTGACGTCCGCCAGCGCCGACATCCGGTCCATGATCCCGGCGTTGTTCACCAGCACGTCCACTCCGCCGAAGCGCTCCACCGCCGTGGCCGTCACCTCGTCGACGACGGCCTGCTCGCTGAGGTCGCCGGTGACGGCCGCGGCCGTACCGCCCGCCTCCTCGATCTCCTTGACGACGGCCTGCGCGCCGTCCGCGTTGAGATCGGCCACCAGCACCCGGGCCCCCTCCGCGGCGAAGGCCAGGGCGGTGGCGCGCCCGATGCCCGAGCCCGCTCCGGTGACGACGACGCTGCGGCCTTCCAGTCCAGTGGCCATGAGGTGCTCCTTGCTGCCATGTGCGCGCTTCCCGCGCGGTCGATGTGCACCCTACGACTTAATGTCTGTGAGTGACATAAAGTCGTGGTGAAGAATCTCTGACGCACGGAATCGGTGAGCGGACGGCGACGAAAACGGAGGTCGACTGGATGACCGCACCCCAGGGACGCACGGGCCGCCCGCCCCTGACCGAGGAGCGCAAGGCGGAGATCCGGCTGGAGATCGCCCGCGCCGCGGTGGACCTCTTCGTGGACCAGGGCGTCGCGGCCACCACCGGCGAGCAGATCGGCCAGGCGGTGGGGGTCTCCGCGCGCACGGTCTGGCGGTACTTCCCCAGCAAGGAGAGCTGTGTACGGCCGCTCCTGACGGCCGGTATCGACGCGATCGCCGCCTGTCTGCGCGAGTGGCACCCCGGCCGCAGCCTGGGCGAGGCCTTCGCCCGCATCCTGGAGGCCGACGAGCGCATGGTCGTCGGACCCGACCCCACGACCGTGGGCGCTCTCGTCCGGCTGACCCGCACCGAACCGGGCCTGCGCGCCGTCTGGCTGCAGACCTACGACGAGGCCGAGCCGGCGTTCGCCCGCGCCCTCGCCGAACGGGCCGGACTGCCGGCCGGCGACCTCCGGCCGGCCATCCAGGCGGCGATGTTCAACGCGGCCCTGCGCGCCGCCGTGGAACAGCACGCGTGGCGCACCGCCCGCGCGCCCGAGGACCCGGCGACGGTACGGGCCGAACTGGCGGAGGCCGTCCGCTCGGCCCTCGCCGTCGCCTCGGAGGGACTGACCTGAACCCGGTCCGGACCGGTGTCACACCTTCCGGTAGTCGTACGCCTCCACGGCCGCCGCCTCCACCGCGTCCAGGTCGGCTCCCGTCGCCGCCGTCACCACGGCGGCCACCGCGCCCTCGACGAAGGGCGCGTCCACCAGACGGGCGGTCTCGGGGAGCTCGTCGCCCTCGGCGAGCAGCGCCTTGACCGTGAGGACGGCGCTGCCCAGGTCGGTGAGGAGCGCGACGCCTGCGCCCCGGTCGACGGAGGCGGCAGCGGCGGCCACCAGCTCGGCGCTCGTGCCCAGCCCGCCGCCCTCGGTCCCGCCGGCCGCGGCGACCGGCACGGCCGCGCCGCCGCCCGCGAGCCCCCGCGCCAGATCCGCCACGGCGGTGGCCACGGCCGCGCTGTGGGAGACCAGCACGATCCCGACCAGTTTGTCGTCGCTCACCTTCGCCTCACTTTCCGCCGGCGTCCACGAGCGCCGCGATGAGCAGGGCGGACGAGGTGGCTCCAGGATCCTGGTGCCCGATGCTGCGCTCCCCGAGATAGCTGGCCCGGCCCTTGCGCGCCTGCAGGGGCGTCGTCGCCTCGGCACCCTGCTCGGCGGCGGTCGCGGCGGAGCCGAAACCGTCCCCGAGCGCGTCCACCGCCGGCACCAGCGCGTCGATCATCGTCTTGTCGCCCGGCGCAGCACCTCCGAGCTGCATCACGGCGTCCACACCCGCCCGCAGCGCCTCGGCGAACTGCGCCTCGCTCACCTCGGCCGTGTCCCCGAGCGCCTTCCCGGTCCGGCGCAGCAGGGTCCCGTACAGCGGTCCCGAGGCCCCGCCGACGGTGGAGATGAGCTGGCGCCCGGCGAGGACGAGGACCGCGCCCGGTGTCTGCGGTCCCTCCTTCTCCAGCGCCGCGGTCACCGCCTTGAACCCTCGATGGAGGTTGCTGCCGTGGTCGGCGTCCCCGATGGGCGAGTCGAGAGCGGTGAGCCGTTCCGCCTCGCGGTCGACGGACGCGGCGGTCACCGTCATCCAACGGCGGAAGAAGTCGGCGTCGAGCACTGGGTCTCCTTGCGTGGTCGGTCGGGCGCGCGTGCCTGCCCTGCTTCTCCTTGCCTCACATGCCCCAGCGCAGGCCCGGCGTGTTCACCGGCGCGTCCCACAGCCGCAGCAGCTCCTCGTCGATCTGGCACACGGTCACCGAGGCACCGGCCATGTCGAGGGAGGTGACGTAGTTGCCGACGAGCGTCCGGGCGACGGCCACCCCGCGCTGGGTCAGCACCCGCTGCACCTCCGCGTTGAAGCCGTACAGCTCGAGCAGCGGCGTCGCGCCCATGCCGTTGACCAGCACGAGGACCGGGTTGCTCGGTGTCATGTCGTCCAGGATGGCCTGCACGGCGAAGTCGGCGATCTCCCCGGACGTCATCATCGCCCGCCGCTCCCGGCCCGGCTCGCCGTGGATGCCGATGCCCAGCTCCAGCTCGCCGGCCGGCAGGTCGAAGGTGGGACTGCCCTTGGCGGGCGTGGTGCAGGCGCTGAGCGCGACGCCGAAGGTGCGGGAGTTCTCGTTCACCTGCCGGGCGACCGCCTGGACACGCTCCAGCGGCTGTCCCTCGTCGGCCGCGGCCCCCGCGATCTTCTCCACGAACAGCGTGGCGCCCGTACCGCGGCGTCCCGCCGTGTAGAGGCTGTCGGTGACGGCCACGTCGTCGTTGACCAGCACCTTGGCGACCTGGATGCCCTCGTCCTCGGCGAGCTCGGCCGCCATGTCGAAGTTGAGCACGTCGCCGGTGTAGTTCTTCACGATGAACAGCACACCCGCGCCGCTGTCCACGGCCGCCGCCGCCCGCAGCATCTGATCGGGCACCGGAGACGTGAACACCTCACCCGGACAGGCCGCGGAGAGCATCCCGGGTCCGACAAACCCCCCGTGCAACGGCTCGTGCCCCGACCCGCCGCCCGACACCAGCCCCACCTTGCCGGCCACCGGCGCGTCCCGCCGTACGACCACGCGGTTCTCGACGTCGACGGTCAGTTCGGGATGAGCGGCCGCCATCCCGCGCAGCGCGTCCGCGACCACGGATTCCGGAACGTTGATCAGCATCTTCATGGATACCTCCTGGTGAGACTGGCAGAGGACTCCTGACCTCTATTTTTGCAGGTCAGGCCAGGTTGGGCGAATTAGCGATCTTGGCGTCCGGCAGCAGGTGGCAGCGGCTTCCGGCGGTACTCGGTTCCGGAAGGCCGCCTTTGGCAGTATCGGCGCTGACCGGGGCTGGGTCACGTGCGCGGGACGTAAAGGCGTGAAGAACGACCTTGTCGTCAGCCGGCGCTCCATTTCTGGTTGTCCGTGCCGCCACAGGTCCACAACTGCAGCCGTGTTCCGTTGTCGGTCCCCATGTCCCTGACGTCGACGCACTTGTCCGCCTGGACGTTGACGAGATCGTGCGCGGCGTTCAGCCTGAACCGCTGCGCCCCGGTCCCGTTGCAGGCGACGAGCTGGATCGCCGCGCCGTCGTCCCGCGAACCTCCGTTGACGTTCATGCACTTGCCGAGCGCCCGCACGGTGCCATCGGCGGCGAACTGCCACTTCTGCCGGGCCGCGCCGACGCAGTCCCAGATCTGCAGGGGGGTCCGGTCCCGCGTACTGCCTCCCGTCACGTCGATGCAACGGCCGGAGGCCGTGCCCACGACCGGGACCCCCGGGACCGCGCCCGGGGAGTTCTCGGCCGAGGGCTGTATGGACGAGGTCCCGGTTCCCGCGTCGCCGTTCTTGGTGTCGCCGGACGTCCTACCGGGCGTCTGCGAACCGTCGGGCGAGGCCGTCCGGTCCTTGGCCGGGGTGTCGTCGGTCGCGGAGGCCCGCGGTGAGGCCGCTCCGTCCGAGGGGGAGGCGGAGTCGAACGTGCCGGTCACATGCGCGTTCCCCTCGTTGCCCACCACGTCGGCTGTTCCGTCGTCCGACGCGGTGGCGCGCTTCTCGTCGCCGTCGCCGCCGCTCACCAGGAAGGGGATGCCGATCAACAGGGCACCGGCGAGGGCGGCGCCGGCCAGCAGCGCTTTGCGGGAGCGCCCCGGAAGTGGCGCGGGCGGGACGGCGGCGGTGTCCGCCACATCCGTGGCCCTTGTACGGCCGCGTGTGGCCGGGTCGCTGTCCGTGCCCTCGTCCGTGTCCGGCGCGGCGGCGGTGAGTGCCGCGAACTCTGCCGCGGCGGCGGACATGGGCGGTGCCGGATCGGGCTCGGCCCCGGGTGTGTCCTGGTCCCTGGTACCCAACCCCAACGCGGCGCCGGCCTCGGCGATCGCCGACGGGCCCCTGGAGCGGCGCGGCAGGGGGCGGGACTGTGCGGTGTCGGGCCGCTCCGACGGGGCCGCGGCGGCTTCCGCTGTCGGATCGTCGGGGGAGACGGTCATGTCGTCCTTTCAGGGGCGGGCGCTCGGGCAACCGCGGGAGGTGCGGGCACGGTGGTATCGCGGGCGGTCAGTATCACGTCGTGCCGATCACCGGGCGAGGCGGCCCGCCGGGCCGAACGACAGCGGGGTGCCGGCCGTCCCGTACGGCCGTCACGGAGCGGTGTCAGTCCGCTGACGTGATTCCGCGTGACGTCAGGGCCCGGCGCAGCGCGCGCAGGGCCTGGTTGCTGCGGGACTTGACCGTGCCCGTGGGAAGGTTCAGCCGGGCCGCCGTGGCCTCGATGCTGAGGTCGAGGCAGTACCGGTGCACCAGCACGTCCCGGTGGGGCTGGGCCAGATCCGCCAGGGCCTTTCTCAGTACCTCCGTGGTGAGAGCGCGGTCGCTGCAGTCCCCGACGACTTCCCGGCCCAGGGCGGAGGGGATCAGCTCGGCAGGTCGGGCTCGCCGCACGCGATGGGCGTCGATCGCGAGGCGCCGTACCACCGTGAACAGCCACGGGCGGGTCAGTCCGGGCGTCGAGCCGAGCCGGTCCGCGTGCCGCCAGGCCCGCAGGACGGCCTCCTGGACGATGTCCTCGGCGCCGTGGACGTCACCCAGGGTGAGACCTTGGGCGAACTGCAGCAGGTCGGTCCCGTGCTGCTGGTAGATGACGCGCGCGAAGTGCTGACCCCCGTCCCGACGTGGCGATTCGGTGTGTTCCTCGGACTCGTCGACCGCCGTGGCTTTCATCAGGGGCGCAGTACGCATTCCGGACTGACCGATCCGTTCGGGTTCGAGTGGTGGCTGATTCCCCGATCGTCGCGGCGCCCGATCGACGCCCGATCGACGTCCGATGGTCGGCCGGCCCCACCCCTGACCACGGAGCGGGGCCGCGCCGGGCGGTGAAGATAACGGTCCGGTAACGGGTCGGTCCGGGTGAGAACCCCCGGGAGAGCGGGTCCGTAGTGGGGGTGAGCGCGGTCGCCGCGCCGACGTGGATGGACGTCCGCGCGGCGACCGCGCACCCACAGTCGGGTCCGGCCGTCACAACGGCCGGTGTCCCGTCTCCCGGGGCGGGCATCAGCGCGTGGACTCGCGCGACCCGCACTGCCCGTCCCGGGGGGTCGTGAGGTGTCGACGGTCCGTCGTCCGTGCGCCGTCATCGGTCCACGGAGAGAGGGGAACCGATGCGAGTGACACACCGGCTGAGCGGCGGGTTCAGCCTGACCGATGCGGGCTGAACCGGTGTGCGTCCGGTGCCGGAAGCTCCCGGAGGCCGGTACGCAGGCGCTCGGCGTCGGCGTGGCCCAGCCGTTCGAGGATGCTCAGGGCCTCGGTCCATTCGGCACGGGCGGCGTCCGGCCTGCCCATGCTCAGGTAGGTGTCGCCGAGCCGACGTCTCGTTCCCGCCTCGGCGATCGGAAGGCTGCCGGTCTGCTGGTAGCCGGCGAGGGCGTTCCGGAAGCTCGTCACGGCCTCGTCGTACTGCCCGAGGTGATGTTGGGCGGTGCCGATGCTGTTCCAGATGTGCCACAGACCGTGGTCGCGTCCGCTTTTCCGGTGCAGGGCCAGCGCCTCCCGGCAGTGATCGAGGGCCTGTTGGTGCCGCCCGAGCAGACCGTGGGCCCAGCCGACCGCGTTGAGTGCCCCGGCTGTCGCCCTGCTGTCGCGCTCGTCGTCGGATCCGGAGTCGTGGACGGCGCGGCGTATCCGGAGGGACTGCTGCGCGGCGCTGAGCGCGGCTTCCGGATCGCCCTGGCATTCCGCCACCCAGCACAGCACGTGCCAGCTCTCGGCGCAGGCCCTCAAGTCGCCGGATTCAGCGAAGCGTTCGACGGACCGCTCGGCGTGGGCGCGTGCCTCGTCGACGCGGCCCAGTGTCGTCGCGGCCTTGGCGAGGCCGCAGTGGGCATGGGCCTGGGCGGTCGGATCACCCAGGCGTCGCCCCGCGTCCATGGCGCTGCGGTGGACGGCCTCGGCGTCCCGCCACAGACCACTGCGGTTCAGATGGATGTCGACGGCCCAGGCGAGCTGCCAGGTGTGCACGTCGAAGCCATGGGCCGCGGCCTGCTCGACGGCCGCGAGCAGGACCGTCTGTTCGGCGGCGAACCAGGCCACCGCCTTCGTGGAGTCCCCGGCGAAGTCCTCGGCCCGCGCCCCCGGCGCCGCTGGTGCCGGAGAGATCGGGGATCGTTCGGGAGAGTGTGCCGCGACCGCCTCCCGGGCGCTGTGCAGGTAGTGGTCGAGGACACGGCGGCGCGTCGCGTGGTGTTCGGCGGGCGGATCCGTGGTGCGGGCGAGCTCGGAGCCGTAGGCACGCAGCAGGTCGTGGGAGGCGTAACGGCCCGGGGCGGGTTCGTCCAGGAGGTGGGCCCGGAGGAGTTCGGCCAGCAGTCGGCGCGTGTGCGGAACGGCGAGCCCGATCAGGCTCGCGGCCGCCGGCAACGAAATGCTGGGGCCGGGGTGCAGCGAGAGCAGCCGGAACAGGCGAGCGGCGGCCGGGGTCAGAGCGTGGTACGACCACGAGAAGACGGCGCGCACGTCGACGGTGCTGCCGGGCTCGGGGTCGTCGAACGCGTCCAGGCTTCCCTGACTGTCGCGGAGTTCGGCCGCGAAGGCCGCCAGGGGGAAGGCGGAACGGGTGGTCGCGCGAGCCGCCGCGACCGCCAGGGCCAGCGGCAGCCGCGCGCACCGTTCGACGATCTCCTGTACCGCCGCCGGTTCGGCGGCCACCCGGTCGTGCCCGAGGCGGCGGGCGAGGAGGTCGTGGGCCTCGTCCGGGGAGAGCGCGTCGAGGCGGACGGGGTGGGCGCCGTCCACGGCGATCAGGGTCGAGAGCACGTTCCGGCTGGTGACGATCGCCAGACACCCGGGAGCCGAGGGCAGCAGCCGCCGTACCTGCCGGGCGTCGCCGGCGTTGTCCAGCAGGAGCAGGACCCGCCGGTCGGCGAGGACGGTGCGGTAGAGGGCCGCCAGCGCGTCCTCGTCCTGCGGCAGGACACTCTGGGCGACGCCGAGCGACTGCAGAATCGTACGCAGCGCGTGCTCGGGCGCCAGCGGCAGGCCGACGGGGTCGAACCCCCGGAGATCGACATGGATATGGCCGTCGGGGAAGCGGGAGGCGACCTGCCTGGCCCATTGCACGGCGAAGGTCGTCTTGCCGACCCCCGCCATGCCGCCGATCACCACCGTGACGGGCGGCTCGTCGCACTGCGGGAGTACCTTGTCGACCATGGCCAGTTGGGCGGCGCGGCCGACGAACGCGGGCAGGCCGGACGGGAGTTGGGCCGGAACGGGCAGTGCGGGAGCGGATGGGACGGTGCGCGCCGGGGCCGGCTCGTCGGCGGGACGCGGGGCGAGAAGTCCGGCGTCGGCGCGCAGGATGCGCTCGTACATGCGCTGGAGCCCGGGGCCGGGGTCGATGCCCAGTTCGTCCGCGAGCAGTGTCCGCGCCCTGCGGTACGTGTCCAGGGCCGCCGACTGCCGGCCGCAGCGGTAGAGGGCCAGCATGAGCAACTCCCGGAAGCGCTCGTCCAGGGGGTGTTCGGCGACCAGCCCGGTCAGCTCCGTCGCCACCTCCGCAGGGTGGCCGAGATCGAGTTCCAGCGTCAGCAGGGTCTCCACCACGGACAGCCGCAGCCTGTCCAGCCGCTCACGCCGGGCCTGCGCGTACTCGCCCCGAAGGTCGGCCAGCGCCCCGCCCCGCCAGAGCGCGAGCGCGTCCCGCAGGAGAAGAACCGTGCCCTTGGCGTCCCCCACCCGGCGGGCCCGCTCCGCATGGGAGAGCAGGTCCCGGAACGCGGCGAGATCCAGGTCTTCCGGCGAGACGGGAAACACATAGCCGTCGCCGACGGAACGGATCAGCGACGGGTGCAGCTGTTTCCGCAGACGGTGCACATACGTGCGTACGGAACCCACCGCCGACGCGGGCGGCGCGCTCGCCCACAGCGCGTCGACCAGCTCGTGCATCCGTACCGGTGCGCCCTCCGCCAGCAACAACACCGCCAGCACGGCTCGCTGCTGCGGCGGGCCGAGATCCACTTCGGTCCCCCCACACCAAGCGCCGACCGGTCCCAGCACCGCGAACCGCCACTGCTCCCGCACCCAGATCTCTCCCCTGCGAACCCGACCCCGGCAGCAGGAGCCCGGGCGGCGCGAGCGCAACGCGATGCATCCCTGAGCCGGGCTTACATCCGGACTCTTCAGGTCCCTCTTGGAAGCTACTTGAAGCCGACTTGGCGCATGCACGGGAACGCGGCTCGTCGCCCTCCACCGCGCTAGGATCGCCGCACCATGGTCAACATATGGGTCCTCGGGCCTCTGAGGGTCGAGGTCGAAGGGCAGGCAGCGCATTTCGGCAGCCGCCTGACGCGTGCGATTCTCGCCCAACTGCTGATCTCACGCGGGGCGTACATGCCGGTGGACCGGATCGTCCAGCAACTGTGGCAGGACGCCCCACCGCCCAGGGCTCAGGTTTCCCTGCAGGCATACATCGCGAAGCTGCGCCGAGTCCTGGAACCAGACCGCCCGCCACGGGCGCCCGCACGCTTGTTGGTCAGCGCGCCGTACGGCTATGCCTTGCGGCTGTCACCGGACCAACACCTCGTGGATGCCTGGCACTTCGAAAGTGAGGTGGCGGCCTGCCTCGCGCTTCCGCCGGGGCACGAGACCGAGGTGTCCCACCGGCTCACGGCGGTGCTGAACCTCTGGTCCGGACCCGCCTACGCGGAGTTCGCCGACCAAGCCTGGGCGGCGGACGAGAGCCTCCGCCTGGAGGAGCTGCGGCACGCCAGCCGCGAAGCCCTCGTCGCCGCCCGCCTGAAGGGCAGCGCTCCGCAGGAGGCGATCGCGGACGCCGACGCACTCACCCGGGAGGATCCGCTGCGTGAGGAGCGCTGGCGTCTGCTGGCTCTCGCCCTGTGGGCGAGCGGCCGTCAGGGGGACGCCCTGGCCGCGCTGCGGCGGGCCAGGGACAGTCTGCGGGAGGAGCTGGGCGTCGCCCCGGGCCCCGGACTCGTGGAACTGGAACAGGCCGTGCTGCGACAGCGGCTGGACGTCCTGCACCGCGCCACGCGTCCGGCCGTCGCCGAGGACCCGCACCGGGTGATCGCGTCTTCGCGTCCGAGCCCCCCGCCTGCGTCACCGGTGGCCGCCGATCTCCTGGGCCGGGACGGCGAGCTGACCGCGCTGGCGTCCGCCGCGGCCCGGGTACGTCACGGTCAAGGGCAGGTCGTCCTGCTGTCCGGCGAGGCGGGAATCGGCAAGTCCAGCCTGCTCGACCATCTGGAGAGCAGCCTCCCCGGACAGGAGTGGCTGGTTGCTCGCGGGCACTGCCCCGAAACCGACGGCGTGCCCCCCGGCTGGGCCTGGTTCGACATCGTCGGCACTCTCGCCGCGGCGGCCGCGCCCGCCGACGACCTCGCCCCACTGCTCTCGGTGAACGCCCCCGACGCGTGGACGGCCACCGACGGCAACCCGGCCCGCCGCTTCCGCCTGCATCGGGCTCTGCTGTCCTGGCTGCGTGACATCGCGGCCCGGCGCCCGCTGGCCCTCCTCCTGGACGACCTGCACCGAGCGGATGAGGAAAGCCTCGAACTGTTCCTGCTCTGCGCCGAGCAACTGCACGCCGCACCGCTGCTTCTGGTCGCCGCCTACCGCCCCGACGAGGGCGATCTGATCAAGGCTCTCGGCCGCCTGGCGCGTTGCTCCCCGGTTCGTCTCGCGCTGACCGGACTGCCCGAAGCACAGGCGCGGCGCCTGGTGCAGCAGGTCTGCCCGGTCACGGTGAGCGACCGGGCGGCCGTCGCCCTCGCCGAGCGCACCGGAGGCAATCCGTTCTACCTGCGCGAGAGTGCCCTGCTGCTTGCCGAGGAGGGGGAACGGGAGGCTCTCGCCCGCGTTCCGCAAGGCATCCTGGACACCTTGCGGCGCCGTTTCGCGCGCCTGGAACAGGGCGATCGCGAGGTGCTGCGGCTGATGGCCGTGGCCGGACGGCAGACGACGGTGGATCTGCTGGTCGCGGCGGCCGACGCGGACGAGGAGCGGGTGGTCGACGCCTTGGACGCCGGCGTCGCAGCCGGACTGGTCGTCGAACCCGGGCCCGGCCTGGTCAGGTTCTGCCACGCGCTGGTCCGCGACGCTCTGGAAGCCGAGCTGACCGAACTGCGTCGAGCCCGCATGCATTCCCGGCTGGGTCACTGCCTGTCGAAGCTCGGCTCCCACGATGTGGCGGCGATCGCTCATCACTTCCTCCGGTCCAGCAGGGTGCTGTCCGCCGACGCGCCGCCGGCCGTGGAGTACGCCCGCAGAGCCTCGGAACAGGCCGCCCGGCGCTACGCGCCGCTCGTGGCCGAAGCCCTGCTGAACGAGGCTCTGGAGTGCCTGGAGCGACACCCCACGGCATTCGCCACGACGGACGCCCCGGCACTGGAGGTGGCGCTGCTCGGCCGGCTCGTGCACATCCGGGTTCGGCTCGGCGCGATCGTCGGTGCGCAGCAGGCACTCAACCGGGCGGTGGAACTGGCCCGCCTCCATGGGCGCGACGACCTCATGATCGCCGCCTACAGCTCATGGACCGAGCCCACCCCCTGGTACACGCGGGGCTACGCGACCACCGACACGGTTGCCGTCGCGGACCTGACCCGGCTGCTGGACGACGCCGGCCTTGAGCCGCGCCGGCGTTGCCTGTTGCTGGACAGGCTTGCCTCCGCCCACGACCTCGCGGACGTCCGTGCCGAGGAGCCGGCGCGTGCGGCCGTGGCGCTCGCCCGCAGCCTGGACGAACCGGGTCTGCTCGCCCTGACGATCGCCTCCCTACTGAGAATCGTCGACTTTCTGCGGGGTCCGGACGCGGTGGTGGAGCTGAGCCGGGAACTTGCCGCACTGGCCGAGGCCGACGACATGCCGGAGTACGCGTGGATCGCCGCATACACGGACGCACGAGTGGCCGCGGTCCGCAACGACCTGCCCGCTGTCAACCGGCATCTCGACCTGGCCGATGAACTGGCCCGGACGCACGGGCTGGCCGGCACCCAGTCCATCGGCATGCTGCGGCACCCGATGCTCGCCATGGCCGAGGGCCGCTTCGAGGAATCCGAGGAGACACTGTCGAGGGTTCTGGACGTGTTGCGTGAGCAGGGAGCGGCGAATCTGGACGGCGTCGCGGCCCTGGCCGGCGGCTGCATCCGGCACCAGCAGGGCAGACTCGCCGAAATCGCTCCCGCGGTACTGGCCGTGTACCGGCAGGTCCGGCCCGCCGGGGAAGCTCTTCCCGTCCTCGCCCTGCTTGCCACCGGTGACGCGGAAGGCGCCCGGGAGGTGTACGCGGAGCGTGTCCCCCTCCGCCGCGATTTCTCCTTCTCCCTACAGGCGACGCTGAGGGCCGTCGTCGCCGTCGCCCTGAACGACCGTGCCGAAGCCGCCGAGCTCTATCCGATGCTGCTGCCCTTCCAGGACGAAGTGGCCGGGGCCGCGAGCCTCAGCGTCGCTCTGCGGCCCGTGGCGCAGTCCCTCGGGGAACTGGCGGTGCTGCTGGGACGCGGTCAGGAGGCCCGGGAACATTTCGTACGAGCCGAGCGGGTGGCCGGCCTGTGGAACTCCCGGCACTGGGCCGACGCCGCCCGCGATTCCCTGCGCGCAACGCGACCTGCCTGACCACGCGGGCCCCGGCTACGCGGAGGCGTCGGCCAAGGCGGTGAGGTAGGTGGCCCGGTCCTCCTCGCTGAAGACGGTGAAGATCACGCGGTCCAGGCGGTCGGGGTGCGTGCTCGTCCAGTCGGCGACGGTGCGTAGCGCGATACGGGCGGCCGGGCCCTTGGGGAAGCCGAAGACGCCGGTGCTGACGGCGCAGAAGGCCAGGGTGCGGACGGTGTCCACTTCGCCCGCCAGGTCGAGGCAGGCACGGTAGGCCGAGGCCAGGGCGTGTTCGTGCGGCGGGAGCAGGGGGCCGTCGACGACGGGGCCGACCGTGTGCAGAACGTACCGGGCCGGCAGGTGGTAGCCGCGGGTGATCTTGGCGGTGCCGGTCGGCTCCGGCGTCCGCTGCCGGTTCATGACGGTGTGGCAGTCCTCGCGCAGCCGTGGGCCGGCGGCGTTGTGGATGGCGTTGTCGATGCACGGATGCTGCGGGACGAAGCAGCCCAGGAGGGCGCTGTTGGCGGCGTTGACGATCGCGTCGGCGGCGAGGGTGGTGATGTCGCCGTGCCACAGGACGGTCCGGTCGGCGGCGGGGTGACGCGTGCCGGGGAGGCTCTCCGCGAGGGTGGGGAGCCGACGCGCGTCGACGAGGGGCCGGGTCAGGCGTTCGCCGCCGAGGAGGGCGTCCAGTCCGGCGGTCGCGCCCTCGGGCAGCGGGTCCGGGGCACGGACCGTGAGCAGGGCCCGCAACGCACGACGGGCCGTCGCGAAGTCCGCGTCACGGAGGCTTCGTACGGAGTCGGCGCTCAGGCCGAGGCGGGTCACGGCCGGATCGGTGCTCAGCAGGTCGAGCACGGCACGGAGTTGTCCGGGGAGGCGGTCGGCCGGAGCGGGGGCGGCGGCCGGCCGGAAGGGCTCGTCCAGGGCGACGGCCGTGCGGTAGGCGACCAGGGGCAGAGGGGAGGGGGCGGCGGTGGACATGTGCGGGCGTACTCCAGGACGCCGTCCGGGCCCTGCGGCGGATCCGGACGGCCCGAGGTGCGGCGGACGGGCCGGTGAGGGGTTCCTCCGGCTCAGAACAGACCGTTGCCGTGCGGCAGTTCGGCCGGGACGGGCGCGATGACGTCCCAGTGCTCCACGATCTTGCCGTCTGCCACACGGAACAGGTCGTAGTAGGCGACCGGTACGCCGAACTCGCCCTCCGACTGCAGCAGGACGAAGTCGCCTTCGGCGATGACCTTGTGGATCGTGCGGTAGACGAGGTTCTTGCCCTGCTCGGCCCACTTCGCCGCGGCGGCGCCGAAGCCGTCGAGCCCGTCGGCGGCCTCGGGGTTGTGCTGGAGGTAGGTCTCGGTGGAGATGTAGTCGGTCAGGACCGAGTAGTCCGCACCGACGAGCACCTTCTGGGCGAACGCCGTCACCAGCGCACGGTTGGCCTCGGTCCGCCCGGCGTCGGCGACCTCGGTGGGGCCGTCGGTCTGTGAGCGGCCGGAGGCGGTGTGCTCGACCCGTGGGGTCAGCGCGTCCCAGTGCTCGGCCAGCCTGCCGTCGGCGTCCACACGGAAGATGTCGAAGCCGACGAGCGGGTCCGGCCCGAAACCGTGGTAGGTGCCGTGCAGGGCGACCAGGTCACCGTCGGCGATGACCCGGGAGCCCTCGTAGCGGAAGCCGGCGCCGAGACCGCCCACCAGCGCGCGCAGCGCCTCGGGGCCGTCGGCCGCCAGGGCGCTGTGCTGCCGGTAGTCGGCGGCGACCCAGCGGTCCACGGCGGAGGGGTCCTTGTCGCCGAAGAGCTCGGCGGCGGCCTTGAGGACGGTGTTCTTGTTGACGCTCATGGTTCTTCCCTTGGGTGCGGGGCGCCGGCCGGGTTTCCGGCGGTGGCCGTGCGGGGTGACATGTCCAAACTAGGTCGAGGGAAGGGGATTCACCGGCCGGAGAGGGACAACTGATGGTCAAAAACCGACATCCCCACTGTCTCGATGCCCGGGGTCAGGGTCGGATGGCGCGGACGACTTCGGTCAGGGGGGCGGCGGGGCGGCCGGTGAGGCGGGGGACGGCGTCGCTGACGCCGTCGAGTTGGCCGGCGGCGATGGCCGTGTAGGTGGACACCCAGGCGTCGAGCTGCCACTGCGGGGCACCGTAGGCGGCACGGGATGCGTACGCCTCCTCGACCGTCTCGGGTCGGTAGGTGACGGTGCGGCCCTGTACCGCGGAGAGGACGGCCGCGGCCTCGTCCAGCGTCAGGGACTCCGGCCCGGTCAGGTCGTAGGTGCCGCCCGCGTGGTCGGCCGGCCGGGCCAGGACCGCGGCGGCGGCATCGGCGATGTCGTCCTGGGCGACGAAGGCGGCCCGCCCCTGCCCGCCCGGGCCCCGGATGGCTCCGTCCTCTCCGACGAGGGCCGGGACGAAGTCGGCGTAGATGTTGTCGCGCAGGAAGGTGTACGCCAGGCCGCTCGCCCGGATGTGCTCCTCGGTGTGGAAGTGGTCGCGGGCGAGGGTGAAGACGGCATCGGGCGCGGCGCCGAAGAAGGACACGTACACCAGATGCTCGACGCCCGCCTCCGCGGCGGCGTCGACGAAGGCCTTGTGCTGAGCGAGCCGGTCCACGCTCTCGGAGGCGGACACCATCAGCACGGTCTTCGCGCCGCCGAGACCGCGCACGACGGCGTCGTGATCGCCATAGGCGCCGCGGACCGGCGTGGCGCCGGGCAGCCGGGGCGCCCGCTCAGGGGTGCGCACCAGCAGCCGCTGCGTGATGCCGCGTTCGGCCAGGCGGCGAGCGACGCGTCCGCCAAGGCGTCCGGTGGCCCCGGTGACGGCCAGCGTCGATCCAGTCACTTCAGTCATGGTTGTCCTCGGTTCGGGTCGGTGCGTTGCTTCGGGTGAGTGCCCGCAGGAGCCGGTCGGCGTCGAACGGCACGGACAGGGCGCGGGCTCCGAGGTCCGTGGGGACTTCCGGGTGGTCGGGGTTGATCCGCACCAGCCGCGCCCCGGGCGTGTGGCGTACGACGTTCTCGGCAGGCAGGCGGATCACGCCCGGGGTATTGAAACCGGCGCCGATCTCCAGCACGAGCAGGCGGGCCTCGCCGGGCGCGTCGCCGAGCCACCGCGTCAGCCGCTCCCCGGCGGCCCTGCAGGCCCCGTCGACGAACTCGGGGCCCACCCGCACATGGGGGAAGACGTCGGCTCCGCAGCGGGGGCACACCGGCAGGACGGCCGGGTCGGTCACCCGTCCCGTCCCGGGGTCGTATGCGGCGATGATCCGGTCGTAGATCGGCTCGCTGTCCCAGGTCTCCCGCGTGCAGGGCACGGTGCACTGCAGACGTCCGTAGTCGCCCTGGGGCGTGAAGACCCGGTCCGGCTCGAAGCCGTTGCGGGCGAACAGCGCGTCGACGTTCGACGTCATCACCCAGTGGTCGCGGTCCCCGAGCAGCGCGCGCAGACGCCGGTAGAGGGGGTTGGGCCGGGAGTGGAAGCGGATGTCGTGGATGTGGACGGCCCAGTACCCCCACATCATGTCGGCCGGCAGCGGCACGCCCAGCAGGTACCGGGAGCGCAGCCCCAGCCGGTACAGCGCCGGGAACAGCTCCTTGAAGCGCTCGACGTCGCCGTAGTCGTACCCGGCGGCCGCGCTCAGACCCGCCCCGGCGGCGATCAGGACCCGGTCGGCCTCGTCGAGCCACGTACGGAGGATTCCGGCGGCGGCCGCGACGTCGACGGGCCGCGCGGAGGTGCTCGGGGCAGCGTTCTGGAGGGGCATCGTCCCAACGTAAGGAGGGCGGACGGTCCGGAACGTGCCCGGATGCGACCGGAGATGGTCAGAATCCGACACTCTGCGACGGTGGCGGATAAGCTGGCTGGTGGACATGGCCACAAACAGACTGCCCGCGGGACGCGGCATTCCGGAGATCCCCTTCGCCGCACCGCCCGGCACGCCCGCCGGTGTCGAGGTGCTGGGGCTGGCCGAGCTGCGCCGCCGGATCTCGCCGGCGAACCTGGCCAGGCCGCAGCGCCCCGAGTTCCACCAGCTGCTCACGCTCGCGTCCGGCGAGCTGCGCCACACCGTGGACTTCACGGGCTACGACCTCCGGCCCGGCTCCTGGCTGTGGGTACGTCCCGGACAGGTGCAGCAGTGGGGAGACGTGACACGGGCCGAGGGCACCCTGATCCTGTTCCGGCAGGACTTCCTCGACCCCGCCACCCTCACCGCCGCACGCGTGGACGACCCGCACGCGCCACTGCTCAGCACCCCCGTGGCCGAGGACGCCGAGGCCCTGCGCATCGCCGAAGTGCACCTGACCCGCGAGTTCCATGCCCTCGGCCGGCTCCCCCTCGAGGTGCACAGGGCGGCCCTGCGCCATCTCCTCTCCGTCCTCGTGCTGCGCCTGGCGCATCTGACGACACCGGTCGGCAGCCCGGTGCCCGAGACGGACGAGACGTACCTGACATTCCGTGCCGCGCTCGAAACGGAGTTCACCCGCACCCGGCGGGTGGAGGACTACGCGCAGCTGCTCGGCTACTCCGCACGCACGCTGTCCCGGGCCACGCTGGCGGCGGTGGGCCTGGGCGCCAAGGAGTTCATCGACCGACGGGTGGTGCTGGAGGCGAAACGCCTCCTGGCGCACAGCGACCGGACCGCCGCACAGATCGCCGATCAGCTCGGGTTCGCCAACCCGACCCAGTTCAGCAAGTACTTCCACCAGCGCACCGGCCGGTCCCCGATCGGCTTCCGCGAGGACGTGCGCGGACGGGACGCGTGACCTCCCGCACCGACACGCAGGAGGTCCGGCCGGTGCGGGTGTCTCTCACCGGGCCGTCCAGCCCCCGTCCACCGTGAGCGTGGTGCCCGTGACGAAGCGGGAGGCGTCCGAGGTGAGGAAGACCGTTGCGCCGCCCAGTTCCCCGACGTCGCCGACCCGGCCCAGGGGAGTGCCCCGGACGATCCGCTCACCCCAGCGGCTGTCCAGCAGCCCGGAGCTGAGATCCGTACGGAAGTAGCCGGGCGCCAGGGCGTTGACGCGCACCCCGCGGTCCGCCCACTCGACGGCGAGCGCCCTGGTGAGCGCCTCGACGCCGCCCTTGCTCGCGGCGTACGCGGCGATGCGCTCGAAGCCGGTGCGCGCGTGCACCGACGAGACGTTGACGATCGAGCCGGAGCCCTGGTCCAGCATCACCCGGCCGGCCTCGCGGCAGCAGTAGAAGGTGCCCTGGAGGTTGATGTCGAGCACCCGCTGCCAGTCCTCGTCCGCGACGGACTCGCTGCGGGTGAAATGCGGGCTGACTCCGGCGCAGTTGACCGCCGCGTCCAACCGTCCCGTCCACCCGGTGACGCGCTCCACCGTGGTCCGTACGGCGGCGGAGTCGGCGACCGAGCCGGGGAGCACCAGCACCTTGCCGCCGTTGACGGACAGTTCGGCCTCCAGGCTCTCGAGGTCCGCCGCCGTCCGGGCCGTCACCGCCACGTGCGCGCCCGCCTGGGACAGGGCGACCGCGACGGCCCGTCCGAGGCCCTTGCCCGCGCCCGTCACCCAGACGGTTCTGCCGTCGAGCCGCAGATCGGTGTTGACGTCGGTCACGGCTCAGCCCTCCACGGGGAGGTCGCGCAGGGTCCGCTTGAGGACCTTGCCCGAGGGGGTACGGGGGAGTTCGTCGACGACGTCGAAGCGGGCCGGCACCTTGAACCCGGCCAGGCGCTCCCGGCAGAACTCCCGCAGCTCGTCCGGCCCGGCGCCCGCTCCGGGCCGGAACACCACGAAGGCGCGGGGGACTTCGCCCCAGCGGGGGTGGGTGAGCCCGACCACGGCCGCCTCCAGGACGGCGGGGTGCTCGTACAGCACCCGCTCCACCTCCGGCGTGGCGATGTTCTCGCCGCCCGAGACGATCATGTCCTTCTTCCGGTCGTCGATGTAGAGGAAGCCGTCCTCGTCGACGTGCCCGATGTCCCCGGTGTGGAACCAGCCGTTCCTCAGGGCCGCCGCCGTGGCCTTCTCGTCGCGCCAGTAGCCCGCGAAGACCTTCGGCCCGCGCAGCGTGATCTCGCCCAGTTCGCCGGCCGGGACCTCCCGGTCCGTGTCGTCGACGATCCTGACCCGGGTGTGCGGCACGGGACGGCCGACCGAGCCCAGCTTGGACAGCGCGTGCTCGCGGTCGAGGAAGGTGTCGCCGGAGACCGTCTCGGTCAGTCCGTAGGCGTCGGCGAACCAGGCGTTGGGAAAGGCGTTCATGATGCGCCGCAGCACCGGCTCGGGGGTCTTCTCGCCGCCGCCGATGACGAACCGCATCGAACTCGTGTCGTACGACTCCCGGTCCGGGACCTCCAGCACCGCGTTGACCATGACCGGCGCCAGCCAGGCGTTGGTGACCCGGTGCTCCTGGATGGCCCGCAGGACCCCTGGCGCGTCGAACTTCCGCTGGAGCACCACGCTCCCGCCCGCGTACAGGACCGCCAGCGCGGGCATGTCGAGGCCGCCGACGTGGTACAGCGGGCCGGCCACGAGCGTGCTGTCCGCCGCGGTCAGACCGAAGTGCACGAGGTGCGCCACGTTCTTGGCGTGCAGGTTCCCGTACGTGATGCGTACGCCCTTGGGGCGTGAGGTGGTGCCCGAGGTGTACATCAGCCGCTGGAGGTCGTCCGGCTCGACGTCCACCGGCTCCACCCGCGCGCCCCGGTGCCGGTCGAGCAGGGCCTCGTAGCCGGTCCACCGGTCCGAGGGCGGCTCGCCGTCCACCAGGACGCGCCGCTCCAGGCCGGTCAGCTTCTCGGCGATGCGGTCCGTCGGGCGGAGGAACTCCGGCTCGGTGACGATCGCCTTCGCCTCGGCGTGGTCGAGGATGTACGCCCACTCCTCCTCGGAGAGCCGGTAGTTCAGCGGCAGGAAGACCGCCCCGACGCGATTGACGGCGTACACGAGCTCGATGAATTCCGGGCGGTTGTAGAGCAGCAGCCCCACCACGTCGCCGCGGCCGACGCCCAGCTCGGTCAGACCCGCGGCCAGCCGGTCGACCCGCTCATGGAGTTCGCGCACCGTCAGGCGGCGGTCCTCCTGGATCACGGCCACGGCGTCGGGCCGCTGGGTCAGGTGGTAATCGAGGATGCTCGAGAAATTGTGCACGGCGACTCTCCGGCTCGGCGGCCGGGATTGTCCCGACCGGTCGGTTGCCCGCTACCAAGATTTAGTGTACCTCTTGGTCTATAAAACTCTGAGCCGCACTTTACGACGGAGCCCACCGGTCGACAACCATCCGGGCGGGCGTGAAATCGCTTCCCCACCGAGGAGGGCCCCGTGCCACGCATCCGCCTCGACACCGACGGACCCGTCGTCACGGTCCGACTCGACCACCCGCCGATGAACGCCTTCGACACCGCCCAGCGGCGCGAACTGGCCGCGGCCGTGCGTGAGCTGGCCGACGACGGCGAGGTACGGGCCGTCGTGCTGTACGGCGGTGAGCGGCTGTTCGCCGCCGGGGCGGACGTCGGGGCACTGGCCGCGATGGGCCCCGAAGAGGTCCGGGGCTGGAACCGGGCGCTGCAACGCACCTTCGACGAGGTCGCCCGGCTGCCCGTGCCGGTCGTCGCCGCCCTCACCGGGTACGCGCTGGGCGGCGGCCTCGAACTGGCCCTCGCCGCCGACTACCGGGTGGCGGCCGAGGACGCGCAACTCGGGCAGCCGGAGGTGCTGCTCGGCATCATCCCGGGCTCGGGCGGCACCCAGCGCCTGACCCGGCTCATCGGACCGTCCCGGGCGAAGAACCTGCTGATGACCGGCCGCCGGGTGGACGCCGCCGAGGCACTGTGCCTCGGCCTCGTGGACGAGGTCGTGCCCGCGAACGAGGTGTACGACACCGCCCTGCGGTACGCCCGGAAGCTCGCCGAGGGGCCCTCCGCGGCCCTGGAGGCGATCAAGGAGGCCGTGGACCACGGTGCCGACAGCGGCCTGTCCGCCGGGCTCGCGCTCGAACGGTCCCTGTTCACGGGCGTCTTCGGCACGGCGGACGCCGGCACCGGCATCCGGTCCTTCCTCGAACACGGCCCGGGCAAGGCGCGCTTCGACGGGCGCGCGCGGGACAACTAGTGCCCCGGCAGGCAACGTTTGCCCCGTCGCGACGCCCGGCACGCTCCCCCACTCTCGGCTTCGCTCGAGCGGGGGGACCCCCACGACGCCGCTCCTTGACGGGCAAACGTTGCCTGCCGCGGCACTAGCGGCGCCGGGACCGCCGTACGACACGAAAGGGGTGAAGCGGATGAAGGCACTGCGTTGGCACGGCGCACGCGATCTGCGGCTGGAGGAGGTACCGGACCCGCCCGCACCGGGGCCGCACGAGGCCGTGGTGGAGGTGTCCTGGTGCGGGGTGTGCGGCACCGACCTGCACGAGTTCCTCGAGGGCCCGCACATGATCCGCGGCGGCCCGCACCCCCTGACCGGGGTCGGCCCGCCCCTCGCCCTCGGGCACGAACTCAGCGGCACCGTGGTGGCGTTGGGCGCGGAGGTGCCCGGCATCGCGGTCGGCGACCGGGTCACCGCCGACCCCGTCTGGCGCTGCGGCGTCTGCTTCTGGTGCGTGCGCGGCGAGTACCACATCTGCCCGAAGAGCGGCTCGGTGGGCCTGGCCTCGCCCGGTGCCTTCGCCGAGCGCGTCACCGTGCCGATCGCGGGGCTCACCCGGCTTCCCGGCAACGTCAGCGACGAGCTGGCGGCCGCCGCCGAGCCGCTCGCGGTGGGCCTGCACGCCGTCACCCGGGCGGGCGTCCGGCCGGGCGACAACGTCCTGGTCGTCGGCGGCGGCCCGATCGGCGTCGCCGTCGTCCTGGCCGCCCGCGTCGCCGGCGCGGCCGGACTCTACGTGAGCGAACCCCTGGCCGGGCGCCGCGAGCTGCTGCTCGGCCTCGGCGTCACCGAGGCGTTCGACCCGCGCGCGACCGACGTACGCCGTGAGGTGTTCCTGCGGACCGGCCGTATCGGCCCGGACGTCGTCATCGACGCGACCGGTGTCCCCGCGCTCGCCAAGGAGGCGGTGGCCACCGTCCGGCGCGGCGGGCGGGTCGTGCTCGCCGGGGTCGGCCACGGCAGCGTCGAGTTCGACATGGGGCAGCTCGTCTTCTACGAGCGTTCCGTCGTCGGCACCCTCGGCTACACCTTCGACATCCCCCGCGTGATCGATCTGATGAGCACCGGGCGCCTGGACGCGTCCGCCCTGATCACGGGGCGTTTCCCGCTCTCGGAAGGAGCCGGGGTCTTCGCGGACCTGGCCGCTGACCGGGCCCGCCACCTCAAGGTTCTGCTGACCCCGAAGGGACTGTGACATGGATTTCGACCTGCCGGAGGAGACCCGGGACCTGCAGGACATGGTCCGCGAGTTCGCGGCCAAGGAGATCACCCCGAACGCGGCCGAGTGGTCGGAGAACGAGCGGTTCCCGACGCACGTCTTCACCAAGCTCGGCGAACTCGGCCTGATGGGCATGCTCGTCCCCGAGGAGTACGGCGGCGCCGGCTCCGACACCGTCTCCTACGTGGCCGTGATGGAGGAACTGGGCGCCGCCGACCAGTCGGTGGCCTCCTCCTGGAACGCGCACTCCACCATCGCCACCCTCCCGCTGCTGGCCTACGGCACCGAGGAGCAGAAGCACCGCTGGCTGACCCCGCTGGCCCGGGGCGAGGCCATCGGCGCGTTCGGCCTGACCGAGCCCGGCGCCGGCTCCGACGCCGCCGGCATCACCACCACGGCCCGCCGGGCGGACGGCGGCTGGGTGATCAACGGCACCAAGATGTTCATCACCAACGCCGGCACCGACATCAGCCAGGGCGTCACCCTGCTGGCCACCACCGGCACGGGCGACGACGGCCGCAAGCGGTACGCGACCTTCTACGTGCCGACCGGCACACCCGGTTACACGTGCGGGGCCAGGATGAAGAAGCTCGGCTGGCACGCCATGGACACCCGCGAACTGGTCTTCGACGACTGCCGGGTCCCCGACGACCACCTCATCGGCGAGGAGGGCAACGGGCTGCGCCAGTTCCTCTCCGTCCTCGACAAGGGCCGGATCAGCGTCGCCGCGCTGGGCCTGTCGCTGGCGAAGGCGGCGCTCGCCCTGGCCGTCAAGCACGCCACGGAACGCCACCAGTTCGGCCGCCCGCTGTCGGCGTTCCAGGCCGTCGCGCACAAGATCGCCGACATCGGCACCGAGTTCGAGGCCGCCCGCTGGCTGGTCTACCGGGCCGCCTGGCTCGCCGACCAGGGCCGCCCGTACAGCAAGGAGGCGGCCATGGCCAAGCTGTACGCCTCCGAGGTGGCCAACCGCGCCGCGTCCCAGGCCGTGCAGATCCACGGCGGCTACGGCTATGTCCGCGAGTCCGAGATCTCCCGCTTCTACGCCGACGCCAAGATCCTGGAGATCGGCGAGGGCACGAACGAGATCCAGCGCGACGTCATCGCCCGGGCGCTGGTGGGGCAGGCGTGACACGCCCGGTGAGGCGGGCGTGACAGGCGACGGGGCCCGCGGTGGATGCCGCGGGCCCCGGGATCAGCTCGCCACGGAGGCCGGCTGCCAGGCGGCCTCCGGGTCCAGCGGCAGCTCGGGCCGGTCGCGCTTGAACGCCTCGGCCGCCTCCTCCATGTCCGGCAGGGCGGCGCCGGGCGCGCCGAACCCGCGCACCAGGGTGTCGCAGTACTCGCGGGACAGCCGCGCGGCGTCCCACCGCCCGTCCGGCTTCACCCACTGGTAGGTGTGATTGTGCAGGTTGAGGAACTGCAGGGTGGCCAGGCTCGGGTCGACCTCGCGGAAGCTGCCCCGCTCAATGGCCTCGGTGAGCAGTCCCCGGACGAGCTGCTCGAACTCCGCGCGCTGGGCCAGCAGGGTGTGCAGGTACTCGCCGGTGAGGCTGCGGTAGTCGTGCTCGTAGACCCAGATGTGGTCGAGCCTGCGGAAGATGATCGTCAGCAGCGACTCGGACAGCAGCCGCAGCCGCACCAGGGGATCCGTGTCGAGGCCGGCGATCTGCCGGGCGCGGGCCAGCAGCGGGTCCATCACCCGCGACTGGATCTCGATCAGCAGGTTCTCCTTGGACCCGATGTAGTAGTACAGCGCGCCCTTGGCGAGCCCGACCGCACGGCCCAGGTCGTTGACGGAGGTCGCCGCGTAGCCCTGGCGGGCGAACAGCTCGGCGGCCGTGTCGATGATCTTCTGGCGTCTGACCTCGAAGTCCGGCCCGTGGCCCGGTGGTCGTGGCATTGCTCCGCTCCCCGCCTGTCGTGTCGACGTGTCCATGGGACATGACCCCGTGCCCGCGTCCGGACGGCCTGCGGCGCATCCGGGGGGAAGCGGACCCGGGGACCTCGTTCCAGTTTGCTCGAACCAGTTTGCTAGACCAGACGGTACATTAAAAGGTGGCGAGATACGCATGCACCAGGCACCCCACACGGAACGGCTCCTGGAGATGTACCGCAGGATGCGCCGCATCCGGCGGTTCGAGGAGCGGGCGTCCGAGCTCTACAAGGCGACCGAGATTCCCGGCTTCCTGCATCTGTCGATCGGTCAGGAGGCCAGTGCCGTGGGCGCCTGCTGGCCCCTCGGCCCGCGCGACGGCATCACCTCCACCCACCGCGGCCACGGCCACGTCCTGGCCAAGGGCCTCGACTCCGCGTCGATGATGGCCGAGCTGATGGGCAAGGACGCGGGCACCTGCCACGGCCGCGGCGGCTCCATGCACATCGCCGACCCGGGCCTCGGCATCTACGGCGCGAACGGCATCGTCGGCGCCGGCCTCCCCATCGCCGCCGGCGTGGCCACGGCGGCCAAGCTGCGCGCGGCCGGTGACGTGGTGGTGGCGTTCTTCGGCGACGGGGCGGTCGCCCAGGGGATGTTCCACGAGGCGGTGAACCTCGCCGCGGTCTGGGACCTGCCCGTCGTCTTCCTCTGCGAGAACAACCACTACTCGGAGTTCTCGCCGGCCGCCGACCAGCACCGCGCCCCGCTCTCCGCCCGGGCCGCCGGCTACGGCATCGGCTACGCGCACGTCGACGGCAACGACGTCCTCGCGGTGGCGGGGACGATGACCGACGTCGTGGAGCGGCTGCGGGCCGGCGGCGGACCGGTCCTGGTCGAGGCGGAGACGTACCGCTGGCACGGCCACTACGAGGGCGACCCCGAGCGGTACCGCGCCCCCGAGGAGGTCGCCGCCGCCAGGGAACGCGACCCGCTGCTGATCGCCCGCCGGCATCTGGCCGACGCGGGCGTCCCGGCCGCCCTCGCGGACGACGTCGACGAGGAGATCGACAAGGAGATCGAGGCGGCCGTGGAATGGGCCAGAAGCCTGCCCCAGCCGGCCCCGGAGACGCTGTACGACTTCGTCTCGGCGCCGCGCACAGCCATCCCCGAGCCCGCCCCGGCCGAGGGAGAGGTCTTCCGGTCCATGGACGCCGTACGCCTCGCCCTGGAGCACGAGCTGACGGCCGATCCGACCGTCTTCGTCGCCGGCATCGACGTCGGCGCGGGCGGCAATGTCTTCGGTCTCACCCGGGGCCTCGCCCAGGCCTTCCCCGGCCGGGTGCGGGACACCCCGATCAGCGAGAGCGCGATCCTCGGTACGGCCGTCGGGGCAGCCATGGCCGGGATGAAGCCGGTCGTCGAGATCATGTACATGGACTTCATCGGTGTCGCCCTGGACATGCTGCTCAACCAGGCCGCGAAGCTCCGCTTCATGACCGGCGGCCGGGCCTCCATGCCCCTCGTGGTGCGCACCCAGTTCGGCGCCGGCCGCTCCTCGGGCAGCCAGCACTCGCAGAGCCTGGAGGCGCTGCTGGCCCACATCCCGGGTCTGACGGTGGTGATGCCGTCCAACCCGGCGGACACGTACGGCCTGCTGCGGGCCGCGATCCAGGACCCCAACCCGGTCGTGTTCGTCGAGAACCGGCTGCAGTACGGCTTCAAGGGCCCGCGCCCCGCGGAGGACCACCTGGTGCCGCTGGGGAGGGCGAAGGTGGTGCGCGAGGGCACGGACGTCACCCTGGTCTCCTGGTCGCGGATGGTCCAGGACTGCCTGGCCGCCGCCGAGGTGCTGGCCGCCGAGGGCGTGAGCGTGGAGGTGGTCGACCTGCGTACGGTCGCCCCCCTGGACCGTGAGACCGTCCTGGCCTCCCTCGCCAGGACCAACCGTCTGGTCGTCGCGCACGAGGCGGTCCGGGACTTCGGGGTCGGCGCCGAACTGGCCGCGCTCGCCGTCGACGAGGGCTTCTGGCACCTGGACGCCCCGGTGGCGCGGGTGGCCGCACCGCCGGTGCCGGCGCCCTACGCGCCCTCGCTGGAGCGGCTGTGGCTGCCGTCGCGGGACACGATCGCCGAGACGGTACGGCGGATCGCCGCGGTGTGAACGCAAGGGGTGAACGCAAAGGGAATGCCCCGGGATCACGTCCCGGGGCATTCCCTTCTGTGTGCTCCGCCTCCGGTCCGGCCGGATCGGCAGGACGGGCCGGACCGGAGGCGGATCCGGCCGTGCCGTGTGTCAGACGGTCGCGACCGGCGTCAGCGGGCTGCCCTGCGTACCCGGCAGGTTCAGCGGGGGAGCGGTGAGCAGGAAGCGACTGCGGCGGTGCTCGCGCAGCCAGGCGGCCAGGTCGTGCAGGTACCACAGCTCGCCCATCGGCACGCCCAGCTTGAACAGGCACAGGTGATGGAGCGGCAGCAGGGTGTGCGGGCCCTGGGCCTGGGTGACGCCCACGCCCTCGATCGCGTAGTTGTCCGAGGCGATCGCGGAGATCCGCGACTCGGCGATCCAGTCGAGCAGCTTCGGGTCGTCGGCGTCGAGGTAGGCCGCCGTCTGGTGGATCGCGACGGGGTCCGGGTTCTTCTCCCAGGCGAGGACCTGGGTGGCGAAGCCCGTGTGCAGCAGCAGGATGTCACCCGGTTCGACGACGACGTCGTCGGCCGCCATGATCTCCTGCAGCTGCTGGAAGCCGACGGCTTGGTAGCCGGTGCCCAGGTGGTGGGCGATGTCGACGAGGACGCCGCGGCCCTGGACGCCGTGCCGCGCCATGTGCTCCAGACCGAGGTGGCGGGCGAAGCCGAGGCTGCCGCTGCCGTCGCCCTTGGCGTCGTCCCGCGGTCCGACGATGTCGGTGTCCGCGCGGAAGCCGTTGTAGTAGACCGGCTCGGTGACCCCGTCGCCGTCGGCGTCGAACTCCGCGCCCTGGTGGGCGAGGGAGTCCCACTGGGTCGAGTACTGCAGCCAGAGCGTGACCACGTCGTCCGACCACACGTCGATGAGGTCGGGCGAGAAATGCTCACTGGCCCTGATGTTGTAGAAGACGTCCTGCTGGTGCTGGAGGTCCTCGGTGGGGCGCAGGATCGGCGGATAGCGGCGCTGGTTCAGGGACGTCCCGCCGGGATAGTCGAGCGGCAGGCTCAGGCTGAAGGTGATGCCGTGCTCGACCTCCCGCACGCCCTGAAGGACCTTCTCGGGCGTCAGCAGGTTGACGCGCCCCAGTTCGTCGTCCTCGCCGAAATCGCCCCACGTGGAGCCGGGCGGCCGCTGCTTCCAACGCTTCGTCACGATAAAACGCCTCCTCTGGCGACAGTCCCCGTTGACAGCCATCGGCATGCTATTTGGATTGTACCGATCGGTCAACAACTCTGACCGCCTGGACAATGCTCTTCATATTGGCTGTAGCTCGGTAATAGACTGAGTGGTCGAAACATCAACCCCTGGAGAGACCATGAGTGAATCCGCACAGGCGTGGGTCGCGGCCGGTGTGCGTGCCGTGATCGGGGCGCACACGCAGGCCCAGGACGCCGGCCGCACCGACGACATCGTCGCGCTGTACGCATCCGACGGCGTCCTGGAGCTTCCGGGCGCCGACCCCGTCCAGGGGCACGACGCGCTGCGCGAGGCCTTCAAGGGATGGGCGCCGACGCGGCCGCAGCGACACCTGGTCGGCAACACCGTCGTGACCGTCACGGCCGAGGACGGGGCGACGGCCGTGAGCGACGTGGTCTTCTTCCAGCGCGGCGAGTCGGGCTGGGCGCCCCTGGTCGTCGGGCGCTACAAGGACACGTTCCGCCGCAGCGGCGGCACCTGGCTGCTCCAGCGGCGCGTCACGACCTACCAGGCCTGATCCAGCCCCCTGTCTGTTGGGAGAGAAGCCATATGACCGTGACCGCCGAAGCGGCCCTCGCGGGTGTGCAGAACACCGTCGCCGCTTACGCCCACGCTCTGGACGCCGGCCGCACCGAGGTGATCCCCGAGCTCTTCACCGAGGACGGCGTGGCCGAGATCACCGGCCAGGGCACCTTCGTGGGCCGCGACGCGATCCGCAAGGCCTACGGAGCCTTCGCGCCGCAGGCGCCGCAGCTCCACCTCGTCGGCAACACCGTCCTCACCTCGCCGCCCGGCGACGAGGTGACGGCCGCCGGCGATCTGGTGTTCTTCGTGCGCGGGGAGGAGGGGTGGGCCGTCCAGCTCGTCGGGAGCTACCAGGACACGCTGGTGCGTGAGGACGGGGTGTGGAGGTTCCGCCGGCGGGTCACGACGTTCCAGCCGTAGCGCACCCCCGAACGCGACGCCCGTGCCGCCTGGTCCACCAGGCGGCACGGGCGTTCTTCGCGGTCAGGTCAACGGATCGCTCAGGCCTGCGGGTTCTCCGCCTTGGAGAAGGCGAAGGCCGGGAAGTCGGCGACGACGGACTCGCGGATCAGCTCCTGGAGCTTCCAGCGCCCGGTCGGGTTCAGCAGCTGCTTGACGGGCTTGCCCGGGATGTTGGCGCCGTAGAAGTAGCTGCTCTTCAGGAAGGAGGACTGGCCCGCGCTGTCGTTCACCAGGTCCGTCCACTCCTGTTCCGCCGCCGCGGTCACCTCGACGACGTCGTGGCCGTGGTCGCGGGCGTGGACGAGCAGGTCCATGACGTAGTCGACCTGGTCGCCGGAGTAGCGGGGGTTGTTGCCGAGCGCGCCGTGCGGGCCGCCGGGGAAGTAGAGGTTGGGGAAGCCCGCGGTGGTGACGCCCAGGTAGGTGGACGGCCCGTCAGCCCAGTACTCCTCGAGCGGGAGCCCCCGCCGGCCCCGCAGGCCGAGCCGGTTGAGGGCGCCGGTGCCGAAGTCGTAACCGGTCGCCCAGATGATGATGTCGAACTCCTCGTGGCCCTCGGAGGTCTCGATCCCGGTCCCGGTGATGCGCACGATCGGTGTCTCGTTGAGGTCGACGAGCGAGACGGTCGGCTTGTTGTACGCCTCGTAGTAGCCGGTGCCGAACGGGGGTCGCCGGCCGCCGTAGCCGTGCCCCTTGGGGATCAGCTTCTCCGCCGTGGCGGGATCCTCGACGAGGGAGCGGATCTTGTCGGCGATGAACGCGCACCACTCGTCGTTCACGGTGGCGTTCGTCGTCATGTCGTAGTAGTGCTCGGACAGCTTGGTGAAGCCCGGGCCGTTCCACTTCTGCTCGTAGAACTCCTGCCGTTGCTCCGGCGTGTCCTCCAGGCCCGACCGCATGGTGATCCGGTGGAGGAAGCCGCTCGGCGACGTGTTCAGCGTGTCCCGGACGGACGCGTAGTCCGCCTTGAGGGCGGCCTGCTCCTCGGGGGTGATCGGCCGGTTGTTGAGCGGGGTGAGCCAGTCGGCGACCTTCTGGTAGACCGTCAGCCCCGCCACCTCGTCCGCGATCGCGGGGACGATCTGCACCCCGCTGGAGCCGGTCCCGATCTGGGCCACGCGCTTGCCGGTGAAGTCCACGGGCGTCCTGGGCCAGCGGCCGGTGTGGTGCTGCTCGCCCCGGAAGGCGTCGCGTCCCGGGATCTCGGGGACGAAGGGTACGGACAGGATGCCGGTGGCGGCGACGACATGGCGGGCGCGGTGCTCGGCGCCGTCCTCGGTACGGACGGTCCACGTCCCGGACGTTCCGTCCCAGACGGCGGACGTCACCTTCGCGTCGAAGACGATGTGGCGGCGCAGGTCGAAGCGGTCGACCACGTGGTTGAAGTACCGCTCGATCTCCGGCTGCCCCGCGAAGTGCTCCGACCACTCCCACTCCTCCCACAGCTCCTTCGAGAAGAGGTAGCCGTAGGTGTAGCTCTCGGAGTCGAAGCGGGCCTCGGGGTAGCGGTTCCAGTACCAGGTGCCGCCCACGCCGCCGCCCGCCTCCAGCAGCCGCACCGTGAAGCCCGACTCCCGGGCCCGGTACAGCTGGTAGATGCCGGTGACACCGGCGCCTATGACCAGTACGTCGACCCGGTCCAGGTCCGCCGGGCCCGTCTTCGTCGTTTCGCTCATGTGCTCTCCCGCGTGAGCCTTGATTCATATGTCGACCGGTCGATCGAATATTGAGCAGAGAGTAGAGGAGGGGGTGGATCCGTTCAATGGATGCGAATCTCACCTGGGGCATTGATTGTACCGACCGTCTGGTCTAACTTTCGCTGAAGGACGCGAAGCCGCGCAACGGGAGCGAGCCATGACTGACAAGGGCGTCGAGGAAACCACCGATCTCCGGGCCGCCGGCTGGCGGGCCATGCGGGCCGCCCTGCCGGGCGTGTTCCCCGAGAGCGAGATCGACCTGCGGGACGGGCGCCTCGGCGAGGACCTCGTCGACATCGGCCTCACCAGCGTCTGGGGGGCGCTGTGGGGGCGCGAGGGACTGGCCCCGCGCGACCGGAGCCTGGTCACGCTCGGCATCCTCATCGCCCTCGGGGCGGAGACCGAGCTGAAGACCCATGTCCGTATCGCGCTGACGAACGGACTGACCCGGGACGAGATCGCCGAGGTCGTCTACCACTCCAGCGGTTACGCCGGTTTCCCGCGGGCGGTCGCCGCCCGCACCGCGGCCCGCGAGGCGCTGGGCGACCAGTAGTCGTCCAGTCGCCGCGGTGCCGAATGACACGGACACGAGGAGCACGTATGTCACTGCAGGGAAAGGTCGCGGTCGTCACGGGCGGCGCCCGGGGCATCGGACGCGGGATCGCGACCGTGCTCGCCGCCAAGGGGGCCGCGGTGGCGGTCTGGGACCTGAACGCCGAGGGCGCCGAGAAGACCGCCGCTCAGATCCAGGAGGCGGGCGGCACGGCCGTCGCGGTGAGCGGTGACGCCGCCGACGCCGCCGGGGTGGCCGCGTCCGCCGCACGCACCCGTGAGGAGCTCGGGCCGGTGGCGATCCTCGTCAACAACGCGGGGACGACCGCCTACGAGCCCTTCACGAGCATCAGCGAGGCGGCCTGGGACCGCATGATCGGCATCAACCTCAAGGGGCCGTTCCTGGTCACCCGGGAGTTGGTCCCCGACATGCTCGCCGCGGGCTGGGGCCGGATCGTCAACATCTCCTCCTCGTCCGCGCAGACCGGGGCGCCCTCCATGGCGCACTACGCGGCGTCCAAGGGCGGCGTCATCGGCCTCACCAGGGCGCTGGCGGTCGAGTACATCGGCCAGGGGATCACCGTCAACCACGTCCCGCCGGGGTTCATCGACACCCCCCTGGTGCGCCAGGGCCCGGTCGACGTGGAGGCGGCCGCGGCCACGATGCCGATGAAGCGGGCCGGCACACCCGAGGACGTCGCGCACGCGGTGGCCTACCTCGCCTCCGAGGAGGCGGGCTATGTCACCGGCCAGACGTTCAGCGTCAACGGCGGGCGCTACCTCACCTGATCAAGCCGGTCCGTCTCGCACGGAACACCGCACCGACACCGCGATGGAGCCGCGAATGAGCATGCAGGACGACACCGGGGCCCCGGGCCGCGTCCTGGTGGTGGGCGCCTCGGCGTCCGGCCTGACCACTGTGGAGGCGCTGCGGCGCAAGGGCTACACGGGCGCCGTCACCGTGCTCGGCGACGAGCCGCACGCGCCGTACGACCGCCCGCCCCTGTCCAAGCAGGTGCTCTCCGGAGCGTGGGCACCGCAACGGGCCGCGTTGCGCGACCAGGAGACCCTGTCCGCGCTCGACGCCGAGTTCGTGCTGGGCGACCCGGCCGCCGGACTGGATCCGGCGTCCCGCACCGTCCGCACGGAGTCCGGGCGCGAACTCTCCGCCGACGCCGTCGTGATCGCCACCGGGGTACGCGCCCGGCTGCTGCCCGGACAGGACGGCCTGGCCGGCGTCCACGTCCTGCGCACGCTCGACCACGCGCTCGCGCTGCGCGCCGATCTGCTGGCCGGCGAACGGCTCGTGGTCGTCGGCGAGGGCGTGCTCGGCTCCGAGATCGCGGCCACCGCGCGCACCCTGGGCCTGGACGTGACCCTGACCGGACCCCTGTCGGCGCCCATGGCCCTGCAAGTGGGGCCGCTGGTGTCCGGGATCCTGGCCGACCTGCACACCGAGCGCGGAGTCAAGCTTCGACTGGGCGACGGAGTCGTGGGCCTCACCGGCGAGCGGGGTCGAGTCACCGGCGTCCGGCTCGCCACGGACGAGGTGCTGCCGGCCGACGTGGTGGTCGTGGCGATCGGCGCGTCCCCGGCGACGGAGTGGCTCACCGACAGCGGCCTCGCGCTCGACAACGGGGTGGTGTGCGACTCCCGTTGCCGGGCGGAGGCGGGCGTCTACGCCGTCGGCGACGTGGCCCGCTGGCACCACGAGGGCCTCGGCCGGCACATCCGCCTCGAGAACCGGACCAACGCCACGGAACAGGCCATGGCGGTCGCCGGGGCGATCCTCGGCGAGGACCGGCCGTACGCGCCGGTGCCGTACTTCTGGACCGACCAGTACGACGCCAAGCTCCAGGTGCACGGCTTCCTGCCGGCCGACGCCGAAGTGGACGTCGTCGAGGGCGACCTGACGGCCCGTCGCTTCGTCGCCAGGTACCGCAGCGAAGGCCGGGTCACCGGCGTCCTCGGCTGGAACATGCCCCGGCAGGCCCGGATGCGCCGCCAGGAGATCGTCGACGGTCTCGGCACCCCCGCGCCCACGCACTGAGGGCTCCCGCCCCACCCACTGAACGATCAGGAGAGATCCCATGAAGGTTGTCGTCGACGAGGAGAAGTGCGTCGCCGCGGGGCAGTGCGTGGCCGCCGCCATGGACGTGTTCGACCAGCGCGAGGAGGACGGCATCGTCGTCGTCCTCGACGAGAACCCGCCGGCGGAGCTGGCCGACGACGTCCGCAACGCGGCAGCGGTGTGCCCGGCGCTGGCCATCCGCATCGAGCAATGACCCCCGAACGCCACCCCTTCCCCCCACCCCACCACCGGAGGAACCCACCATGGCTGAGGCAGACACCCGGCACGCCCCCGACGAGGCGACGTACTTCTACCAGGACGACCGGGACCCCAAATGCCCCTACGCGCCGCCGCCCGGGCTGCGCGCGCTGAACGAGAAGGGCCCGGTCTCCCGGGCCCGGATCTGGGACGGCAGCACCCCCTGGCTGGTCACCGGCCACGCCGCGCAGCGCGCGATCCTGTCCGATCCCCGGGTGAGCTCCGACGACAAGCGGCCGGGATTCCCGTATCCCAACCGGGCCATGGCGGAGACCGCCCACGAGCACCCGCTCACGATCTTCAACGCGGACGGCGCCGACCACACGCGCATCCGGCGCATGATGACCCGCCCCTTCACCCGCCCCCGCATGGAGGCGTTGCGGCCGCAGATCCAGCGGTTCACCGACGAACTCATCGACGGGATGCTGGCGGGCCCCAAGCCGGCCGACCTGGTGACCTCGCTGGCGCTGCCGCTGCCCTCGCTGATGATCTGCGCGCTGCTCGGCGTCCCCTACGAGGACCACGACTTCTTCCAGGAACACGCGTCGTTCGCCACCCGCAGCGACAAGACGGCCGAGGACGACCGGCGGGCGGGCGAGGCACTGGGCGGCTACCTGGCGGGGCTTCTGCAGAAGAAGATGGAGGAGCCCGCCGAGGACGTCCTCTCGGACTTCGCCGCGCGGATCAAGGACGGCGACCTCACCCTTCCCGAGGCCACTCTCCTGTCCATGATCCTGCTGATCGCGGGGCACGAGACCAGCGCGAACATGATCACGCTGGGTACCGGCCTGCTCCTGGAGAACCCCGAACAACTGGCCGCGCTGCGCGAGATCGACGACACGAAGGCCGCCGCCAACGCGGTCGAGGAGATCCTGCGCTATCTGACCGTCGCCACGTTCGGGCAGCGGCGCATCGCCGGCGAGGACTTCGAGTTCGAGGGCGTGAGCATCAAGGCCGGGGACGGCATCGTCGTCCCGCTGCCCGCCGGCAACTGGGATCCGGAGGCCTTCCCCGAGCCGGAGAAGCTCGACCTCGCGCGCAGGGCGAGCCACCACCACGCCTTCGGCTGGGGCATCCACCAGTGCCTCGGCCAGCAGCTCGCCCGGATCGAGCTCCAGGTCGTCTTCGGCACGCTCTACCGGCGCGTCCCGACCCTGCGGCTCGCGGTCGACCGCGACGAACTCGCCTTCCGCCCGGCCGACGCGCTGGCCTTCGGCCTCCCCGAACTGCCGGTCACCTGGTAGCCGGGGGCGTCCGCCCCACGGCCCTCGGCCGACCCGCCGGTCTCGCCTCCACGGGCGGGGCCGGCGTTCGTATCCGCATCTCCCTCCGCAACTGCATCCGTGACCGCATCCGCAATCGCAGGACAACAGGAGTCACCCATGAACGAGTTCAGCTTCGAAGGACGCGTGGCGGTCGTCACCGGCGCGGGCCGGGGAATCGGCCGGGCCCATGCCCGCCTGCTGGCGGAACGCGGCGCGAAGGTCGTCGTCAACGACCTCGGTGGATCGATGGACGGCGACGGCTGGGACGCCGGTCCCGCGCAGAAGGTCGTCGAGGAGATCGTCGCGGCGGGTGGCGAGGCCGTCGCCGACACCCACGACGTCTCCACGCCCGCCGGCGGCCGGGCGATCGTCGACACCGCGATCGAGCACTTCGGCCGCATCGACATCCTGGTCAACAACGCCGGCATCATCCGGTGGGCCGGCCTCCCCGAGGTCGACGCCGACAACCTCGAACGCCACCTCGCCGTCCACCTCCTCGGCTCGTTCAACACGCTGCGCGCCGCCTGGCCGCACTTCGTCGAGCAGCGCTACGGCCGGGTCGTGCTGACCACCTCCAGCGGGATGTTCGGCCTCGACAACAACCTGTCGTACGCGGCGGCGAAGGCGGGCACGGTCGGGCTGGCCCGCAGCGCGAAGCTGGCCGGCGAACCCCACGGCATCAAGGTCAACCTGATCGCGCCGGCGGCGATGACCCGGATGGGCGGGGGTCCCGAGGAGGAGCCCACGGAGCCGGTCTCCGGTCAGCCGTACATGCCGTCGGACGCGGTCGCGCCGATGGTCGCCTTCCTCGCCCACGAGGACTGTCCGGTGAACGGCGAGATCTACACCGCCGGAGCCGGCCGTTTCGCCCGCCTGTTCATCGCCTCGACCGAGGGGTACGCCCACGAGGCCGGCCCCGCCACCGTCGAGGACGTCGCCGCGCACTGGGACACCATCAACGACGAGAAGGGCTACTACGTCCCGTCCGACCTGATGGCGTGGTCCGGCGCCTTCCTGAAGCACCAGTTCGCGCCGATCGCCGGTTCCGCGGACTCGTAGACCCGCGCGGGACGACACGGACGGCACGAGGGCCGGGCGAACCGCCCGGCCCTCGTGCCGTTCCCCTGTGTCAGGCCGCCCGGCCGACCACCCCTGCCTCGTCGAGGCGCTTGCCGCGGGGGATCAGCAGGACGAGGAGCGTCCCCAGGGCGCAGCATCCGACGACCAGCCAGAGCCCGTTGGTGAAGCCCTCGTCGAGGTAGAACTGCGTGCCCTTGAGGATCGCGCCGTGCTGGGCCATCACGACGAAGGCCAGCTGGGAGACGATGATCTGGGCGACGCCCTGACCCAGGGTCTGGGCACCGTTGGCCAGAGCCTGCTCCTCGGGGGTGACCACCTCGATGATCATGATGGGGACGATGGCGACGACCATGCCCGTGCCCAGGCCCGCGATCAGGCCCATCTCGACGATGTCGGCGGCGCCGTGGTGCAGTTGGGTGCCGATGCCGTAGCCGAGGACCGTGAGGGCGGAGCCGGTGCCCAGCAGGATCCGGGCGTCCACCCGGCGGGCGAGCCAGCCGGTGCCGACGGCCGCCACGACGATCATGGCGCTGATCGGGCTCGTGACGAGGGCGTTGTGGGTCCCGGACCAGCCGAGGCCCTCGGAGACGGCCGGGATGGCCGGCATCAGCACCAGCAGCTGGATCACCACGCCGACCGCGCTGAGCGAGCCGGCCGCCACCGAGGTGGCCAGCAGCACCGACCACACCGGACGGCGCCGTGTCATGGCCGACGGGAACAGCGGTTCGGCGACCCTGCGCTCCACGAGGACGAAGGCGACCAGCGTGAGGAGCGCTCCCGCGACGTAGGCGGCGAACTTCCCGCTGTCCCAGCCCCAGTGCGACCCCTGCCCGACGGCGTAGACGATCGCCGTGACCCCACCGCCGAGGAGGAGACCGCCGATCCAGTCCATCCGGCCGCCGCCCTCGCGCACCGGGCTCTCGGGCACGAAGACGCTCACCAGGACGAAGCTGGCGGCGGTGCTGATGGCCATGAACCACAGCACGCCGCGGAAGCCGTGGTGGTCCAGCAGCCAGCCGGACAGGAAGGGCCCGCCGAAGGCGACGAGACCGACACCGCCCGCCATGATCCCGGTGGCGAGTCCGACCCGGCGGCGCGGCAGGATGTCACGGGTGATCGCGTAGGCGAGCGGTGCGGTGGCCGCGTAGACGCCGGCGATGCCGCGTCCGATGAGCAGCGTGCGGTAGTCGGTGGCCAGGGCGGCGACCAGGTCGCCGACGAAGCCGAGCCCGGTGGCGACGAGCAGGACGCGCTTCTTGCCGTGGAGGGCGGCGGCCTTGACGGCGAACGGCAGGAAGAACGTCCCGGTGAGCAGGGTCATCAGGGTGAACCACGCGATCTCCGTGGTCCGGAAGTGGATCGCCACCTCGGCCTGCGAGATACCGGACAACGCGGCCACGAGCGCGACCAGTTGGACGGTCCACAGGAGCGCGATCACGATCAGCGCATGGCGCGTGGTGGACAGGGATCTCTCTTGGGCCTGCGGGGCGGCGGTCTGGGTCGGTGACATCGGCGGCCTTCCGTGGGTGAGCGGAGCTGGGGAGCGAGCGGCTCCGGTCCGGCGGTGCGACAGCCGGAAAGATAGACCCAACGGTCGGTACAATCAATGAGGTGCACAGAAATTCGACGCGGCACCGGTGCGCATCAGGCGAGTCGCGGTGCGACCTGGGTCGCGACCCACTCCATCGCCTCTCCGACGTGGTCGGCCGCGACGGGCAGCCACAGCGTGCAGACGGTGAGCCCTGCCTCGGCGAGCCGCCCGAGGTCGTCGGCCACGCTCTCCGCGCTGGGCGCGGCGCCGCCGAGCGGCCGGCCCGGTGGCGGAACCGCCGCGGGGACACCGGGCGGAGTGAGGAACGCGGCCGAGGCGAGCGTCAGGCGGTCGGTGTCCTCCGCGCCGGCGAGATCACGCAGGCGGTGCCGGACGTCCGCGACCTCGGAGGCGTCGGCGCCGGTGCCGTACCAGCCGTCACCGAACCGCAGCACGCGGCGCAGCGCCGCGTCACTGTGCCCGCCGACCAACACGGGCGGACCGCCGTCGGTGAGCGGAGGCACGCCCAGGCGCGCGGCGCGCAGTGTCGTGAACGGCCCGTCGAAGTCCGCCGGACGCCGGGTCCACAGGGCCCTGGCCGCCGCGAGATGGTCGTCGGTGCGGGCGCCACGCTCACGGGCGGACACGCCGACGGCGTCGAACTCGTCCGGGTTCCACCCGGTGCCCACGCCCAGGATCAGACGGCCGCCGGACACGACGTCCAGCGTGGCCGCCTGGTTGGCGAGCACCAGCGCCGGGTAGTACGGCGCGACGAGTACGGAGGTCAGCAGCCGTAGACGCGTCGTCGCACCCGCGACGGCCGACAGCAGCACCAGGGGGTCGGTGTCGAGGCCGAAGCCGCTGTCCAGGAGGCGGTTGCCGACGGCGACGTGATCGAAGCCCAGTTCTTCGGCGTGCCGTGCGGCGCGGAGCGCGGCGGCTCCGTCGTCGAGCGGCCAACGCGGCTGGAGGGAGACACCGAGGCGGATTTGGGGCATGAAGGGGCCTTTCGCCGGCGGTCCGGTGGCGACACGACGATCACCGACCGCCCTGTCGCCACACCCAACTACCGCACCGCCCCTCTTTCATCCCGTCCGGGACGCACCTCGTCGGGCCGATGCTCCCGGGAGGTTCGCGGGCCGTGATGATGGTGCGATGAGCATCCAACCGATCGGCAGTACACGGCAGATGCCCGCCGGGCTCGTCGCACTCGCCCTCGGCAGCTTCGGGATCGGGCTGACCGAGTTCGTGATCGCGGGGCTGCTTCCGCAGGTGGGGCGGAGCCTGGCGGTGTCCGAAGCCGCGGCGGGGTGGTTGATCTCCGGGTACGCCCTGACGGTCGCGGTCGGTGCGATCGTGGTGACGGCCGCCACCGCCCGCCTGCACCGCAAGACGGTCCTCACCGGGTTGGTGGTGCTGTTCGTCGTGGGCAACCTCCTGTCCGCCGTCGCACCGAACTATCCGCTGATGCTGCTCGGACGCGTGGTCGCGGCGTTGTGTCACGGCTCGTTCTTCGGCATCGGCTCGCTCGTCGCCCGGCGCATGGTCGCCCCCGAGCGGGCGTCCAGGGCGGTGGCCGTGATGTTCGCCGGGCTGACGGTCGCCAACGTGCTCGGCGTGCCGTTCGGCGCCCTGGTCGGCGAACGGTGGGGCTGGCGTGCCACGTTCTGGGCGATCACCGGTATGGGCGTCGTCGCCGCGGTCGCCATCGCCGTACTGGTGCCGCGCTGGGCCGGTGACGTGAACCGGCCGCCCTCCGCCGAGGACACGGGCCCGGACACGGGCCGCGCGGACGGGCTGCGTGCCCAGCTGCGAGCCTTCCGCTCGGGGCAGGTCTGGCTGACGCTCGCCGCCACCGCGCTCGGCTACGGCGGGATGTTCGGCGCGTTCAGCTATCTGGCCTACACCTTCACCCGGGTCACCGGCTTCACCAGCACCGATGTCGCCTGGCTGCTCGTCGTGTACGGCACCGGCCTCGTGGTCGGCAACATGGCCGGCGGACGAGCAGCCGACCGCAACCGCGACCTGACACTGATCGCCTCCCTGGCCGGTCTCACCGTCACCCTCACCGCGTTCGGGCTGCTGGCGGCCAGCCCCACCGCGTCGGTGATCCTGGTCTTCCTGACGGGACTCTTCGGATTCGCCGGTGTCCCCGGCATGATCACACGTGTCACCGACCACGCTCACGGCGTCCCGCTCGCCGCCAGTGCCAACGTGTCCGCCTCCAACATCGGCAACGCCCTGGGCGCCTGGCTCGGCGGCTTCGCCATCAGCGCCGGCCTCGGCTACACCGCCCCGCTCTACGTCGGCGCCGCCATCGTCCTGACCGGCCTCGCCGTGATGACGATCGCCGCACGCCGATCGGCCCGGCCGGAGCCCGCCACCACCGGCCTCGGTCCGGTCCAGGACCGGGCGTCCACAAGCTGAGGTCCGTGCGACGCGACCGTCTCCGCGACCGCCTGGATCCGTCCGCGATGCGAGATGGGTCACACGGCCCGCGCCTGCGGTAAATTACTAGGACGTCCTAGTATCTCGGGGTCGGCGTACCCCTGACCTCTCCGGGAAGGCCCCCATGAGCGAAGTGCACCGTCCCGTGCACCCCATCCGTCTGATCACCGCTTCGGCGCTGTTCGACGGGCACGACGCCTCGATCAACATCATGCGCCGGATCTTCCAGTCGCAGGGCGCGGAAGTGATCCACCTGGGCCACAACCGTTCGGTTCAGGAGGTCGTGGACGCGGCGCTCGAGGAGGACGCCCACGGCGTCGCCGTCTCGTCGTACCAGGGCGGGCACGTCGAGTATTTCGAGTACCTGGTCGACTCGCTGCGCCGGCAGGGCGCGGACCACGTCCGGGTGGTGGGCGGCGGGGGCGGAGTCATCGTGCCCGAGGAGATCGCCCGGCTGCGTGCGAGCGGGGTGACGATCTTCTCCCCGGAGGACGGCCAGCGGATGGGCCTGGCCGGGATGGTCAACTCGGTCGTGAAGGACTGCGACTTCGACCTGTGGGACGGCAGGCCGGCCGACGCGGCCGCCGTCCTCGCGGGCGAACGGTTCGCGATCGCCCGCGCCGTCACCGGCGCGGAACTGGGCAGGCTGCCGGCGGACTTCCTGGAGAAGATGCGGGTCACGGCGGCTGCCAGGACCGCGCCGGTGCTCGGCATCACCGGCACCGGCGGCTCGGGGAAGTCGTCCCTGACCGACGAACTGGTGCGCCGGTTCCGCGTCGACCAGCAGGACAAGCTGCGGATCGCGGTGATCGCGGTCGACCCGACCCGCCGCCGGGGCGGTGGCGCGCTGCTCGGCGACCGGATCCGGATGAACTCCCTGGACGGCAACCGGGTGTTCTTCCGGAGCCTGGCCACCCGTGGCAGCCGTGAGCTGCCCGAGCAGCTGCCGGACGTGATCGACGTCGTGAAGGCGGCCGGGTTCGACCTGGTGATCGTGGAGACCCCGGGCATCGGGCAGGGCGACGCGGCGATCGTGCCGTTCGTCGACACCTCGATGTACGTGATGACGCCGGAGTTCGGCGCCGCCTCGCAGCTGGAGAAGATCGACATGCTCGACTTCGCCGACGTCGTGGCGATCAACAAGTTCGAGCGGCGCGGCGCCAAGGACGCGCTGCGTGACGTGGGCCGTCAGCTGGTCCGCAACCGCGAGGCGTTCGGTATGCGGCCGGAGGACATGCCGGTCTACGGCACCTCGGCGGCCACGTTCAACGACGACGGCGTCACCGCCCTGTACCAGCACCTCAGGACCGCCCTGGGCGAGCAGGGGCTGCCCCTGGCCCAGGGCGCGCTGGCGCCGGTCGACGTACGCCACTCCTCCGGGATCCGGCAGGTGGTCCCCGCGGACCGGGTGCGCTATCTCGCCGAGATCACCGACAGCGTGCGTGCCTACCACACCGAGACCGGCCGGCTGGCCGAGGCGGCGAGGCGGGTCCAGCGACTCGACGCCGTGAAGGGCGAACTCGTCGCGGCCGAGGCCGACTTCGCCAACGTGGAGGCGCTGCTCGACGACGCCCGCCGGGACCTCCCGCACCACGTCACCGAGCAGATCCGCGACTGGCCCGCCGTCGTCGCCTCCTACTCAGGCGACGAGCAGGTGGTGAAGGTCCGGGACAAGGAGATCCGCACCCGGCTGACCCGCGAGACCCTCTCCGGGAACAAGGTCCCCCGCGTCGCCCTGCCCCGGTTCACCGACCACGGGGAACTGGTGCGGTTCTGGCGCGGCGAGAACCTGCCCGGCTCCTTCCCGTTCACGGCCGGGGTGTTCCCCTTCAAACGCGACGGGGAGGACCCGGCGCGGATGTTCGCCGGCGAGGGCGATCCGTTCCGCACCAACCGGCGCTTCAAGCTGCTCTCCGAGGGCCAGCCGGCCACCCGCCTGTCCACCGCCTTCGACTCCGTCACCCTCTACGGCCGTGACCCCGACGAACGCCCCGACATCTACGGCAAGGTCGGCACCTCCGGTGTCTCGGTGGCCACCCTCGACGACATGAAGGCGCTCTACGACGGCTTCGACCTGGTCGCGCCCACGACCTCGGTCTCCATGACGATCAACGGCCCCGCCCCGACGATCCTGGCGTTCTTCCTCAACACCGCGGTCGACCAGCAACTGGACGCCTTCCGCGCCGCCGAGGGACGCGACCCCTCCCCGGACGAGGCGGCCGAACTGCGGGCCAGGGCCCTGGCGAACGTGCGCGGCACGGTGCAGGCCGACATCCTCAAGGAGGACCAGGGCCAGAACACCTGCCTGTTCTCCACCGAGTTCAGCTTGCGGATGATGGCCGACATCCAGGAGTGGTTCATCGCCCACAAGGTCCGCAACTTCTACTCGGTGTCCATCTCCGGCTACCACATCGCCGAGGCGGGCGCGAACCCCATCAGCCAGCTCGCCTTCACCCTCGCCAACGGCTTCACCTACGTCGAGGCGTACCTCGCGCGCGGCATGCACATCGACGACTTCGCCCCGAACCTGTCGTTCTTCTTCTCCAACGGCATGGACCCCGAGTACTCCGTCCTCGGCCGGGTCGCCCGCCGGATCTGGGCCGTCGCGATGAAGGAGAAGTACGGCGCGGGCGAGCGCTCGCAGAAGCTGAAGTACCACGTCCAGACCTCCGGACGCTCCCTGCACGCGCAGGAGATGGACTTCAACGACATCCGCACCACCCTCCAGGCCCTTATCGCGATCTACGACAACTGCAACAGCCTGCACACCAACGCCTACGACGAGGCCGTCACCACCCCCACCGAGGAGTCCGTACGCCGGGCCCTGGCCATTCAGCTGATCATCAACCGGGAGTGGGGCCTGGCGATGAACGAGAACCCCCTGCAGGGCTCCTTCGTCATCGACGAGCTCACCGACCTCGTCGAAGAGGCGGTCCTGCGGGAGTTCGAGCGCATCAACGAGCGCGGCGGCGTGCTCGGCGCCATGGAGACCGGCTACCAGCGTGGCCGTATCCAGGACGAGTCGATGCTCTACGAGCAGCGCAAGCACGACGGCACCCTGCCCATCATCGGGGTCAACACCTTCCGCAACCCCCACGCCGACACCACCGAGCCCGGCGCCATCGAGCTGGCCCGCGCCACCGAGGGGGAGAAGCACTCCCAGCTGGAACGCGTACGGGACTACCAGGCCGGCCACCGCGACGAGGCGCACGCGGCGCTGGCCGCGCTCAAGGACGCCGCGGTGAACGACCGCAACGTCTTCGCCGTCCTCATGGACGCCGCCCGGGTCTGCTCCCTCCAGCAGATCACCGACGCCTTCTTCGAGGTCGGGGGCCAGTACCGCCGTAACGTCTGACCAGGCGCGTCGCGCTAGACTATGACGGGTGTTATAGGCCAGAGGGGAGCACGATCTTGGCCAAGTCCAGCGCGCCGTCGCGCGAGCGCATCGTGGCCGGTGCCGCCGACCTGATCAGCAGGCGCGGGCTGAACGCCGCGAGCATCCGGGAGGTGGCCAAGCACGCCAAGGCGCCGCTCGGCTCGACGTACCACTACTTCCCCGAGGGCAAGCAGCAGTTGGCGACCGAGGCGGTGCGGCACGCGGGCGGAGCGGTCGCCCGCATCCTGCGCAAGGAGCTGGACGCGGGGCCGGTCGCCGGGCTCCGCGCCTTCCTGGGGTTGTGGCGCGGCATCGTCGTCGAGAGCGACTTCCGCGCCGGCTGCCCCGTGCTGGCCGTCTCCGTCGAGGATTCGGCGACCGAGGAGACGCCGCCCGCCCTCCTCGCCGCCGCGGAGGCGTTCGAGGGCTGGGAGCGGCTCCTCGCCGACTCCCTGCGTCACCATGGCGTCGGCCCCGAGCAGGCCCCGGAGCTCGCGGCCCTCGTGGTGGCGGCCGTCGAGGGCGCCACCGCCATGTGCCGTGCGAAGCGCAGCGTGCTGCCCCTCGACCAGGTCGCGCGACAGCTCGAACCGGTGATCGAGGAGGCCCTCCGTCGCCCTTCCTGACGCCGGAGGGCCTCCGGCGTCAGTCGTCGCTCGCGGTTCCGTGCCCGGAGCGGGGGCCCCGGTGGTGGTGTCCCCCGTCTCCCCGGTCCCTTCCGTGCTCCTCGTTCCCGCCGCTGTCCCCGCCGCCGGTGCCGCACTCCGGTCCGGCCTCCCCGGAGCCCGAGTCGGAGCCCGGGTCGGTGTCCCCGCCGGGCTCCTCGGTGCCGGTCCCGGGATCCGACGTGTGCGGAGCCTCGGGCTCCGGCGTCTCGGGGGCCGGGGACGAGGGCTTCGGGGACTCCTGCTCGCCCTCGTCGGCAGGCGGTGAGGGCTGTTCCCCCTTCGGGGCGGTTTCGGTGGGTGAGGGCTCGTCGGCCTTGGGCTCCTCGGCGGTCTTCCCGCCCGAAGTCGTGGTTGTCTCCTCGCCGGTGGACGGCCGTGACGCATCCGTGGACGTGGTCGAGTCGTCCGTCCGCGGGGCGTCCGCGTCCCTGACGTCGGCCGCCTGCGCGGAGGTCACCCGGTCCTCGGCGGCCTCCGCCGGCGCGGCGGTCCCCGCGGGAGGCGCCACCGGCGTCTCCGCCACGGGCACCTGGCGCACGGGCGCGTCGGCGACCGGTGTGCGCTGTGCCGGTATCGGAGCGGACTCGGCCGGGGCGAGGACGAGGCAGACCACGACGGCGCCCGCCACGAGCGCGCCGGCCGCCACCGCCGCCGGCTTCGAGCCGCCCACCGCGGCATGGCGCACCCCGTGCAGCAGCCCGGCACCGTGCCCGGCCGCCGCGCCGACCGCGGTCGCCGCACCGGCGGACCCCGCGGTGAAGGCCAGAAGGAACTTGCCCGTGCCGCCGACGGCGAACACGAGCAGCGCCGGAGCGACGAGCGCGGGCAGCCGGTCGTTGGCCCGCATCAACGCGGCGAGCCGCGCGCGGCAGTCGTCGCAGCCGTCCACGTGACCGAGCAGCCGTTCGCCCTGGCGCGCGGACGCGGCGCCCCGGACGTACGCGGGCATCCGGGCCCAGTGGACCTGGCACGCGGGGTCGTCCGGGGCACCGGTCTGCGTGCGCAGGAAGGCCTGCCGCATGCCCTCCCGGGCGCGGTGCAGCAGCACGGCCGTCGCACCCTCCTTGGTCCCGAGTTGCGGCCCGATCGCCGCCAGCGGCTGCCCCTCCGCCTCGGCCAGCCACAGCGCCTTGACCCAGCGCTCGGGCAACTGGCCCAGCACCCGCACCACCAGGTCGACCTGGGAGACCTGCTCGGCCGGGTCGCCGTCGCGCGCGCCCGGCTCGGCCCGCTCGTCGGCCTGCGGATCCTGCGGCGTCTCGCGCACCGCGGTCCCGGAGGCGATCGCGAGATGCCGCACCGTCGTCCTGAGGTACGCCGGCACGTTGTCGATCTCGTGCCCCTCGGCCAGCCGCCGCCACACCCGGAAGTGCGCCTCGGCGACGAGGTCCTCGGCGGTCCAGGCGTTCCTGGTGAGCGAGCGGGCGTACGCGACGAGACGCGGCTGCTGTTCCTCGTAGATCCGGGCGTACGCGGCGGTCGCGGAGGACTGTGCGGGGACAGTGGTGGGCCTGTCGGACATGGAGGAACGCTCCGGTTGCCTGCTGAGGGGCGGAAGGTTTGTCAGCCTAGATGACAAAACTTTCAACGAAAGTTGCGGTGGTTGCCGGATGTGGCGCAGATCACGCCGGCCGGCCCCGACCTGTTCATCTACGCGGACGGGCTCGTCGACTGCTGGGGCCTGGTCACCCTGGAGAAGTTCGCGGAGAAGCTGCGCACCGGCTGGGTCGCCACCGAGTTCCCGGAGGGCGCCAGGGCCTCCGCCTTCGAGATGGCCGACTGGAAGTTCGCCGAGCCGGACAGCCGGCTGCCCCCCGAGCTGCTGCTCGCCGAGGTGCGCGACACCATCGACCAGCTCAACGGGCCGCACGCGCGGGCATCACCGACCCGGAGACGGGCCTGCCCGTGGGCTGACCCGCCGGGCCGCGCCGAGCCGGAGCCGGCCACCGCGGCGACCGGCTGACGCCGCCCGTCACGCCCGCCCGTGCGACTCCTGCGAGTGCCGCGACAGCGCGTCGATGACCACCGCAGCGAACAGCACCCCGCCCGTGATCACGGACTGGACGGCCGGGGGAGTGTCCGTGATCGCCATGCCCGAGGCGATCGACTGGATGACCAGCATGCCGAGTACCGCCGACCACGTCGTACCGCGCCCGCCGAACAGGCTGGTGCCCCCGATGACGGCCGCCGCGATGGCGTTCACCAGCAGGACGCCCCCGCCCGAGCTCTGGCTCACCGACGTGATGCGGGAGGCCAGGAACAGGCCGCCGACGGCGGCCATGGTGCCGGACACGGCGAGCACCGCGGTCTGCACCCGGAGCACGCTGAGGCTGGCGCGGCGGGCCGCCTCGATGCTGCCGCCGAGGGCGTACACCTGCCGTCCGTAGTGGGTCCGGCGGAGCAGGATGTCGAGACCGGCCACCACCACGAGGAAGATCAGCAGGGCGAGAGGCAGCCCCTGGAAGCGGTTGAGCAGGTACGCGACGCCGAACGCGACCACCGCCGTGACCGCGGTCCGCGTCGCCACGGTCGGCAGCGAGCGGTGCGGCATGCCGACGGCCCGGCGGCGCCGTCTGTCCCGGTCGGCCGCGAGGAACACCATGCCGGTGGCCGCCGCGGCCAGGCTGTAGGCGACGGCGTCCTGGGTGAAGTAGTAGCTGGTCAGCTTGGCGACGAGGCCGTCCTCGTCGAGGTTGATGGTGCCGCTGTCGCCGAGGACGGCGATCATGAGCCCGTTCCAGGTGAGCAGCCCCGCGAGCGTGACCACGAACGCCGGCACCCGGGTTCTGGCGATGGAGAAACCCTGGACGGTGCCCGCCACGGTGCCGGTGAGCACCCCGACGACGAGGGCGAGCCACTCCGGCACACCATTGTTCACGTTCAGCACCGCGAAGACGGCCGCCGCGAGACCGCTGATCGAACCCACGGACAGATCGAGTTCGCCGAGCAGCAGCACGAAGACGATCCCGACCGCGATCAGGCCCGTCCCCACGATGTCCACGCTCAGATTCGACAGGTTGCGCGGGGAGAGGAAGTTGTCGTTGAGGGACTGGAAGGTGATCCAGACGACGGCGAGGACGAGGACGACCGGCAGCGAGCCCAGTTCGCCCGCCCTCACCTTGCGGCGCAGCAGCGAGCCCGCTCCGCGCACGGCACGGATCCCCCCGTCCACGGCCCGGGAGGCGAGCCGCTCGCGCCGCGCCGGACGGGGCTCGCCGCCGCCGGACGCGGTCCGCTCGTCCGGGGCGCCGTCCGCCAGCTTGCGCATGTCCTTCACCACCCCGTCTCCCGGTGGGCCGACCGGCGCGGCACGTTCTCCGTGGCGCCGGTGATGGACGAGATGATCTGTTCCTGGGAGGCCGTGTTCACGTCGAAGAAGCCGTTGTTGCGGCCGAGCCGCAGCACCGCGGCCCGGTCCGCGAGGGCCTTCACGTCCCCCATGCTGTGGCTGATCAGCAGGACGCCCAGGCCCCGGTCGCGCAACCGGTCGATGAGGTCCAGGATCTCGGAGGTCTGTTCGAACCCCAGGGCCGCCGTCGGTTCGTCCAGGAGCAGCACCCGCGGCTCGCCCAGGAGCGAGCGGGCGATGGCGACCGTCTGGCGCTGGCCGCTCGACAGCGAGGCCACCGGAAGACGCAGATCGGGGACCCGGCTGGTCAGCCGCTCCAGCAGGAGCTGCGTGCGGCGCTCCATCTCCATCTCGTCGAGGAAGCCGTACCGGCGGATCTCCCGCCCGAGGAACAGGTTCCCGACGACGTCGAGGTTCCCGCACAGGGCGAGGTCCTGGTAGACGGTGGCGATGCCGAGGTCCCGCGCGTCGTGCGGGCGTCTGATGTGGACCGTCCGGCCCTCCCACTCGATGACGCCCCGCTCCGCGGGCGAGACCCCGGAGATCACCTTGACCAGGGTGGACTTGCCGGCTCCGTTGTCCCCGAGGAGGGCGACGACCTGGCCGGAGTGGATCTCCAGCTCGATGTCCGTGAGGACGTCGACGACGCCGTAGCGCTTGCACACCCCGCGCAGCGCCAGCAAGGGGGGATCCGGCACGGCAACCAACTCCTTCCCTGGACCCGGCCGGGGCCGAAGTCCGCGGAACCGGCCCGTCAGGTCAGCCCTGCCTCCTCGCAGGCGGACCGGAGCTGGGGGGTGCAGATCTGCTGGGCCGTGTGCAGCCCGTCCTTCACCACGGTGCTCTCGATGTTGTCGGCGGTCACGGACACCGGCTTGAGCAGGACGGCCGGGATCTTCCCGCCGCTCCGGTTCGTCACCTCACCCGTGGCCACCCGGTCGAGGCCCTCCTTGCGGGCCGCGGCCACGGCCATCGCACCGCCCGCCGAGGCCTCCGGACCGAAGGGCTTGAACACGGTCATGTACTGGTCGCCGGCGAGGATGCGCCGCAGCGCGCCCAGTTCGGCGTCCTGACCGGTGACCGGCGGCAGCGGATCGACCTTGTTCGCCTTGAGCGACGCGATGCTCCCGGCGGCGAGGCCGTCGTTGGCCGAGTAGACCCCGTGGATGGAGTCGGCGCCGAGCGCCGCGATGGCGGCGGACATGTTCATGTGCGCGGTCTCCGCCCGCCACTGGGGGGTGTCGTACTCCTTGCCGATCTTCACCTTGCCGCGGAGCACGGACAGCGCGCCCTCCTTGAACGAGGCCGCGTTCGGGTCGGCGGGGTCGCCGTTCATCATCACGATCTGCGGGTCCGCCACTTTTTCGCCCATGGCCTGGAGCAGCGCCGTGCCCTGCAGCCTGCCGACCTCCACGCCGTCGAAGGAGACATAGCCGGAGATCGGGCCCTCGGCGAGCCGGTCGTAGGCGATGACGGGGATGTCCGCCGCGCGGGCCTCCGAGACCGACGAGGCGAGCGACTTCGCGTCCACGGCCACCAGCACGATGGCGTCGACGCCCTTGGTGATCATCGAGTCCATCTGCTCCTGCTGGATGGCCACCTCGCCCCTGGCGTTGGCGTGCTCGACCACGCAGGTGTCGCACAGCTCCCTGATCCTCTTCTCGAGCAGCGGCCGGTCCTGCGCCTCCCAGCGGGCCGTGGTGGCGTCCGGCAGCAGCAGGCCGATGCGCGGCGCCTGCTCCCCGTCCGGGTCGCTCCCGGCGTCCGTCCCGCAGGCCGTCAGGGCGACGGCCGCCGAGACCGCGGTCACGGCGGCGGCCGTGTCCCGTATGCAGGCCTTCATGGGTGATACCTGACATAGACGACAATGATGATGATGGGTAGGTATGTTCGGTTGGTTCGTATATGCGATTCTGGTGGGTGGGTGCCCCGTTCTCAACCTGTCGGCACCTGCGGCAGGGACGGGAGGTACGTTGCGGACATGCCTCGACCGGGCCCTGACCTTGGCCGGAGCGACAAAGGCAGCGGTCTACGCGCCCGGGGCCAGGAACGAAGAGCTTCGGCTGGTGGACTCGGCGGGAGGTACCCCTTCCGAGCCGGGACCGCCGGAGCGGCTTCCCCTGTCCGGTGACTCACCCGCGGTGCGGGCCTTCCTCACCGACCGCCCGCTGTGGCTGACCGCGGACCCCTCGCTCGGCGCGCTGCCCCTCGACGTGGAGGGCAGACGGCTCGGCTGTCTCCTCGTGGTGGGCGCCTCGGCGGACGGCTTCGAACTCGAACAGCGCCGCTTCCTGGAACGCTACGCCGACGCGGTCGCTGGACTGCTCCAGCCCGTGACGGGCCCGCCCGAGCCCTCGTCGCTGCTGGATCCCGCGCTGCGCAGTCTGCGCGTCGGCACCTTCGTCCTGTTCCCGGACACCGGTCTGGTCGAGGTGGACGACACGCTGCTCGACCTGGTCGGCATCTCGGCGGAGGACTTCGACGGCAAGGCGGACACCCTGCTCGCCCATGCCCTCCCGGAGGACATGCACGCCCTGATGTCGGTCCTGGAGCCGTCCTCCCAGGCGTCCGCCCGGCGCGAGCTGGAGTTCCGGGTCCGCGGCCCCACGGGCGAGATGCGCTGGCTGAGCATGAGCTGCCGGGCCGAACCGGCCACCGTCGACCGGCTGGAACAGGTACTGGGCGTGGTGACGGCGACCCCGGTCCTGCGCCGCGGCGGCGACGACGTCGCCCGGATCCAGTGGCTGACCGCCGCACTCGACGACGCCGTGACCGTCCGCGACGTCGGGCGGGTGGTGGTCGCCGCCCTGTGCGAGCCGCTGGGTGCCGACCGGGTGGCCCTCGCCGCCCTCCAGGAGGACCGGTTGATGGTCACCGTGCTGGACCCGCCGCAGCCCACCGCCTGGCCGGACGTGTGGCGTGCCGAGTGGCGTACGGAGTGGCCCGACGCCCCGGTCCGCGCCCTGCCCACCCTGCAGGCCGCGCTGAGCGACGGACGCATGGACCTGTGGCCCGCCGGCACCGCCCTGGAACCCGGTCTCGCGGGCATCGGCCCCGGCGGCCTCGCCGTCCTTCCGCTGCCCGCCAAGGGCCGGGTCGCCGGGGTGTGCCTGGTCGGCTGGAACCGGCCGCACGCGTTCGCCCCGGAGGAACGCTCCCTGCTGACCGCCACCGCGGCCCTGGTCGGACAGGCCCTCCAGCGCGCCCACGCACACGACGCCGAGCAGGAACTCGCCACCATGCTCCAGCGCAGCCTGCTGCCCCGCCGGCTGCCCGAACTGCCCGGCGGGATCGCCGTCGCCCGCTATCTGCCCGCCCGGCGGGGACTTCAGGTGGGCGGCGACTGGTACGACGTCATCGCCCTGTCCGAGGACCGCGTCGCCCTCGTCATCGGCGACGTGCAGGGCCACAGCGCCGGAGCCGCCACGATCATGGGCCAGATGCGGACCGCCGTCAGGGCCTACGCCATGGAGGGCCACCCGCCCGACGTCGTCGTCTCCCACGCCAACCGGCTCCTCGTCGGCATGGAGACCGACCTCTTCGCGACCTGCTGCTACGCCGAACTCGACATGGAGGAGGGCAACACCCTCTTCGTCCGCGCCGGGCACCTCGCGCCGCTGGTGCGCCACCCCGACGGCGGCACCGAGGAGATCGAGGTCGAGGGCGGGCCCCCGCTGGGCATCCTCGCGGAGGCGGAGTTCCCCATGACCTCCGTCGCGCTGGCCCCCGGCACCGTCCTCGCCCTGGTCACCGACGGCCTCGTCGAGGCCGCCGACCTGCCGCTCGACGAGGGCATGCGCCGCACCCGCACCGCGCTCGCGGCGGCCGACCCGGCGGATCCCGGAGGCATGGCCGACGAACTGCTCGGCGACGCGGGCCGCCGCGAGGACGACGTGGCGCTGCTGCTCCTGCGCTACGACGGCATGGTCACCCGGCCGATCCGGGCCGGCTGGATGGTGTGGCGGCTGCCCGACGCCGTCATGCACGCCCGCCGTTTCACCGCCCGCACCCTGCGCCGGTGGAAGGTCCCGGAAGCCGCCGACGCGGTGCTGCTGGTCGTCTCCGAACTCGTCACCAACGCCCTGGTGCACACCCAGGGCCCGGTCCGCCTCGACCTGGTGCTGCGCGGGGACCGGGTCCGGGTCAGCGTCAGCGACTCCTCGCCCCGCGCACCCGCCAAGCCGGTGATCGTGGACTGGGAGTCGACCGGCGGCCGGGGGCTGATGCTGGTCGAGGCGATGTCGGAGTCCTCCGGCTCGGTCCCGGTCGCGGGCGGCAAACAGGTGTGGAGCGAGATCGTCGTACCGGACCACGAACCGGACCTCGCACCGGTCCCCGAGAGGGAGGCGGGTGGTCTGCCATGAGGACACGCAGGCGGCCGGTCATGGCCGCGTGCGCCGCGGCGCTCCTCGTGCTGCCCGTGGCCGCGTGCGGCGGCGACGCCGGCACGGAGTCCGACGGGTTCACCGTCGGCCTGCTGCTGCCGAGCCGGTCGGTACCCCGCTGGGAGCACTCCGACCGGCCCCTGATCCAGGCCCAGGTGAAGAAGCTGTGCCCCACGTGCTCCTTCGAGTACGCCAACGCCGAGAACGACGCGACCAGACAGCGGCAGCAGATGATCTCCATGATCACCAAGGGGGCGGGTGTCATCATCCTCGACGCCGCCGACACCCGTGCGATGCGCTCCTCCATCCAGGAGGCGCGCAAGGCGGGCGTCCCCGTGATCGCCTACGACCGGCTTGCCGAGGGGCCGATCTCCGGCTTCGTCGGATTCGACGGCGGGCAGGTCGGCAGGCTCCAGGGCGAGGGTCTCCTGCAGGGCATGGGGAAGCAGGCCGACGGCGGGTCGGTCGTGATGATGAACGGCGACCCGACCAGCCCCAACGCCGCGTGGTACCGGCGGGGCACGCTGTCCGTCATCAAGGACCGGGTGCGGATCGCCAGGTCGTACGACACCCAGGACTGGAGCACCCAGGTCGCCCACGCCAACATGTCCGCCGCGATCGCGGCCCTCGGCCCGGACGGGATCGACGGCGTCCTGGCGGTCAACGACAACATCGCCGCGGGCGTCATCTCCGCCCTCAAGAGCGCCGGCGTCGCCCCCCTGCCCCCCGTCACCGGCCAGGACGCCGACCTCGACGCCGTACGGCGCATCGTCAAGGGCGAGCAGTACATGACGGTGTACAAGCCGTTCCGCAAGGAGGCCGCCGCGGTCGCCGCCATGGCCGTCGCCCTGGGACGCGGCAAGGATCCCCGCGACAAGGCGCCGACGACCATCGACAGCCCCACCACCCGCGACATCCCGGCCGTCCTGCTCACCCCCTACTCGGTGACGGCCGCCGACATCGAGCGGACCCTCGTCCGGGACGGCGTGTACACCGTCGACCGGATCTGCGCCGGGGAGGTGCGGGCTGCCTGCGACAGGGCCGGGCTCAGCCGGTGACCGACCCCTGGGTCCGCAACCGCTCCGCCTCCTGAGCGGTCACCTTCTGTTCCGCGCCGCAAAAGGTGCACTGCGTCAGGTACTTCGTCGAGACCGGGAACAACGGCACGAAGAACAGCGTGAACTTGGTGACGCGCTTCCTGAGCGTGTGCGCGGCGGGGTTGCCGCAGCGGCCGCACACCAGGGTCACGATCGCCAGCTGGTACAGGTAGCCCTTGGTGCCGAAGATGATCACGCCGTTCTTTCCCTCTCGGTCGGTGCCCGACTGCACGGCACAGTCTCCTGCATGCGGCAGGCGGGTTCATGACCTGGGCCACGCGGGGGATCCCCCGGCCGCGACTGCCGCGGCCACCACCGGCCCGCCGCCATGTTCGTCTGGCGCCGCACACCGGCGTTTCCCGCCCCCTCCAAGGAGAGGCCCATGTCCCGACTTCCACGCCTGGCGGGTGTCACCGCGGCCGTCCTCGCCCTCGGCCTGCTCACGACGGCCCCCGCGGCGGGCGGCGAGCCGACCGTGTCCGACCCGCGCGTCGTCGCCCACTTCGACTTCGCCAAGGGGCAGACACCCGAGAACATCGCCCTCGAACCCGACGGCTCCGCCGACCTGACGTTCTTCTTCGCCCGGAAGGTCGTGAACGTCACCCGCGAGGGCATCAAGCGGAGCATCGCCACCCTGCCCGCCGTCGCGAACCCCGACACCCCCGTCATCGGCGCCGCCGTCGTCACGGGCATCGCCCGCGCGTACGACGGCACCCTCTACGTCAACTACGCCACCGGCACCAGGAAGACCGGCATCTGGCGCATCGCCCGCGACGGAAGCGCACCGCGGCAGATCGCCAAGCTGCCGTCCGACGGGTTCCCCAACGGCCTCGCCCTCGACGAACGCCGGGGCGTGCTGTACTCCGCCGACTCGGTGCGGGGCACCGTCTGGCGCGTCCCGATCAAGGACGGCAAGCCCGAGGCATGGGCCACCGGACCCGAACTCGAGCCGGGAACCGGCCCGGACGCCGCCGGCGTCGGCGTCAACGGCCTCCGCTTCCACCACAACGCGGTGTGGGTGTCCAACAGCGACGCCGGCACCCTCCTGCGCATCCCCGTCCGCGAGAACGGCTCCGCCGGAGCCATCCGCACCAAGGCGACCGGCCTGACGGGCATCGACGACTTCGGCTTCGCCGAGCGGCACCGCGACACCGTCCTCGCCGCGCTGGTCACCGCCAACCAGGTCGTCCGGGTCCGCCCGAACGGCACCCACGCCGTCGTCCTCACCGGCGACGACGGACTGTCCAACCCGACCGCCGTGGCCGTACGCGGCCGGACCGCCTACGTGACCAGCGCCGCGTACTTCACCCAGGAGGACCCGAACCTGCTCCTCGCCCGCGTCCACCAGCGCGCCCGCGGCTGACCGGCGACGGCCGCGGTCCCGCCCGGAACGTCTCCGACTCCGGGCGGAGCCACGGCCGTCGTCTCAGCGTTCGTGGACGACCCGCCCGTCGAACACCGTCATGTCCACCTCCACCTCGGTGATCGCATGCGGGTCGAGCGCGAGCAGCGGCCGGTCCAGGACGCACAGGTCCGCCGCCTTCCCCGCCTCCACCGTCCCCTTCCACTCCTCGGCGAAGTCCTGCCGCGCCGGATGGACCGTGTACGCCCGCAGCGCGTCGGCGAGGCCCACACGCTGCTCCGGGCCACTGGTGCGGCCGCTCGCCTTCGACTCCCGCAGCAGCATCGCGGCCACGCCCTGCCGCCAGTCGGGCTCCGTGATCGGCGCGTCGGAGCTCGCACAGACCGCGACCCCGGCCTGGAAGGCGGACCGCACCGGCCACTGGTAGGCGGACCGCTCCCGCCCCACGACCTCGTCCATCAGATCGGAGATCGTCCACTTGATGGCCGGGTTCATGTTGACGCCCCAGCCGTGCGCGGCCAGCCGGGCCAGGCTGCCCGGGCCGATGAAGTCACCGTGGATGACGTAGTGCCGGGCGTCCGGGCGGGGCATCGCCGTGTCGGCCGCGACGAACGCGTCCACGACCGCGTCGATGGCCAGGTCCCCGGTGACGTGCACACCCAGCTGGAAGCCCGCCGCATGCGCGGTGCGGATCATCTCCCGCAGCTCCTCCGCCCGGAGGGCGGGCGTGTCGCCGTGCACGCACAGCGCCCCGTGGCCGCCGTCGGCGTACGGCTCGCTCATCCAGGCCGTACGGTTCGGCGGCACCCCGTCGGCGAAGATCTTCACGCCGATCACGTTCAGCCGGCGCGGGTCGGCCGGGGCGGGCGGCCGCAGCTCGGCCAGCCCCTTGCGCAGGTCGTCCGCCGAGCCGCCCATCGGCGCGGGCAGCAGCAACACGCTGACCCGGGCGTCGAGTTCGCCGTCGGCGGCGAGCTCGGTGTAGGCGGTGAGGTTGTCGGTGCTCAGCCCGCCGAAGAGGGTCGTGCTGCCGCCGGGGCCCAGGCCGGGCTCGGTGTAGCTGGTGATGCCGCGGGAGTGGAGTTCGCCGACGACGGCGCGGATCGCCTGTCGGCGCTGTGCGACGGTGGGGGAGGGCAGCGCCGCCTGGACCAGGGCCTGGGCGGCCTCGCGCAGGACGCCGGTGGGCCGCCCGTCCGGGTCGCGGTCGATGACACCGCCGGGCGGTGGGGTGCTGTCGGCGCCGATCCCGCACACGCGCAGTGCCGCGCTGTTCGCCCACACCATGTGCGAGGAGAAGTCGGTGAGACAGACCGGGTTGTCGGGCGCCACGGCGTCCAGGTCCCGGCGGTGCGGAAAGCGCCGGGGGTCCGCCACGCACTCCGCGAGATAACCGGGGTCCCAGCCCAGCCCCACGATCCACTCGCCGGGCCCCGCGGCGGCCGCCGCACGCCCGACGGCCGTCACGATGTCGGCGATCGAGCCGACGGCCGGGTGACCGACGGCGAGGGCGAACGGCGGCTTCGTCATGCCGTACGCGGCCCCGTGCAGATGGGAGTCGTTGATGCCGGGCAGAACGGTCCGTCCGCCGAGCTCGACGACGCGGGTGCCGGGCCCGGCCAGAGCGCGCATCTCGGCGTCGCCACCGACGGCGACGATGTCCCGGCCGCGCACGGCCACGCCTTCGGCGACCGTGAAACCGGCGTCGAGAGTCAGGACCTGACCGCCGGTCAGGACGAGGGTGGGGGTGCTGTCGCTCACGCGAGGCCTTTCCGGGGGGCGGGGAAGCGCGGTCATCGTGTCGTCCGGGGACCGAAGAAGGCGAGGGCGGCGCCCGCGACGAGGGCCGTGCCCTGCGCCATCTGCTGCCAGAAGGTGGGCACGTTCAGCAGGGTGAGGCCGTTCTGCAGACAGCCCAGGAAGAGCACGCCGAGCAGCACCCCGAAGACCGAGCCGGACCCGCCGGTGAGCGCGACCCCGCCGAGCAGCACCGCGGTCAGCACGGTCAGCTCGAACCCGGCCCCCGAGGTACCGGCGACCACGCTGTCCAGCACGGACGCCTTGATCGCCCCGGCCAGCGCGGCCGCGACCCCGGTGACCACGAACAGCGCGAAGGGCGTACGGCGGACGTTGATACCGGAGAGATAGGCGGCTTCCCGGTTGACGCCGATGGCGTAGACGTGCCGCCCCGCAGGGGTGAGCGCCAGGAACAGAGCACCCGCCACCAGCGCGAGCACGGCGATGACCACCGGCGCGTCGATCCCGGCGACGCGTGATCCGCCGAGCCAGGCGAAGCCGCTCCCGAAGCCGCTCAGCGGGAGCGGGAAGAGCTGCTGCGCGAGTCCGCGCACCGCGGTCAGCATGCCCAGCGTCACGATGAACGGGGACAGGCCGAGGTAGCAGCAGAGAAGTCCGTTCACGGCCCCGACGGCCCCGCCCACCACCAGCGCGCCCAGCACGGCGACCACCGGCGACTGGTGCTGCGGCCCGGCGAGCCAGCCGGCGACCAGCCCGCCCAGAGCGAGCGTGGAGCCGACCGACAGATCGAGGTAGCCGCTGATGACCAACAGCGCCAGCGGGACGGCCACGATGGCGAGCGTGGCCGCGTCGGTGGCGATCCCGCGCAGATTGCCCGCGTCGAGGAAACTGCCGGTCGTCAGCTGGAAGACCAGCACCATGACGGCGAGGACCGCGAGGAGCGGATGGCGGCGTACGGCGGTGAGTCTTCCGTACGGCATCACGCGCGCGGCGGTGAGGGTGGTCATGCTGCTCCTTCGTGTACGGCCGACAGCAGCGCGGCCTCGGTGAGTTCGGGTCCGCTCAGCTCGCCGACGACCCGGCCGGCCGAGACGATCAGGCAGCGGTGGGCGAGGGCGACGACCTCCTCGGGGTCGTTGGAGGCGAACAGCACGGCGGTGCCCTGCTCGGCGGCGAGCGCGGACACGACCTCGTAGATCTCGCGCCGTGCCCCCACGTCGACGCCCTGCGTGGGCTCGTCGAGCAGCAGGACGTCCACGCCGCGTGCCTCGTTGATCCAGCGGCCCAGGACGAGCTTCTGCTGGTTGCCGCCGGAGAAGGCGGCGGCGGGGAGTTGCGGATGGGCCGGACGCAGTGCGACCGCGTCGGCCAGCGCGCCGAAGACGCGCCTCTCCCCGCGCGGGGAGCGCACTCCGTGCCGGGCGAGTCGGCGGATGCTGGGGAGCAGGGCGTTGTCCTGGGCCGTGAGGATCGGGAACAGGGCCTGGCCGCGTCTGTCCCCCGGGACCAGGGCCATGTGTGCGGCCAAGGCGTCGGACGGACGGGAGGGTTTGACCGTCCGGTCCCCGACCCGGATGGTTCCGCCGGTTGCCGGGCGTCTGCCGTAGATCGTTTCCAGGAGGCGGGTGCGGCCGGAGCCGATCAGGCCGTAGAGGGCGACGATCTCGCCTTCGGCGACGGAGAGGTCTACGGGGCCGAAGCGGGGGCCGCGCAGATCGGTGAGGGTGAGGCGGTTGTGGGGCGGGTGCGGCGTTCGTCGTGGCTGGTCGCGCCCACGCGGCGGAGGCGCATATCGATACGGCCCGCGCCCCTGGGGTTGGCCGGCGATCGCCATGACAAGATCGCGCCGCGACTGTCCTGAACCCCCCGATCGGTGCGCCACCTTCCCGTCCCTCAGGACCGTCACCGCGTCCGCGAGGCGTTCCACCTCACCCAGCAGATGGGTGACGTAGACGATCGCCAGGCCCTGGGCTCTCAGGTCCTCCACCCGTTCCGCCAGGGCGTCGCTCTCCGTGCCCGAGAGGGCCGCCGTCGGTTCGTCCAGGACCAGGACCGAGGCGCTGCGGCTGAGGGCCTTGGCGATTTCCACCAACTGGCGCTGGCCCATGGGGAGTTCGCCCACGCGGTCGCGTGGGGAGCAACTGGCCGCCACCCGTTCCAGGAGTCCGGTGGCGACCTCCTCCTGGGCCCGCCGGTCGATCCGGCCGTACCGGGTCCACTCCTGCCCGAGGAAGATGTTCTCGGCCACCGTCAGGGAGTCGACGACGCTGAGCGTCTGGAAGATGATCGCGACCCCGGCGGCGATCGACTCGCGCGGGCTCAGTCGAGCGTAGGAGGTGCCGCCCACCTCGATGGTGCCCGCGTCCGGCGGGAAGGCCCCGCCGAGACACTTGATCAGGGTGGACTTGCCGGCCCCGTTGTGGCCGAGCAGGGCGTGCACCTGGCCGGCCGGGACGGTGAGGTCGACGCCGTCCAGGGCCCGGACGCCGCCGAAGGACTTGGTCAGGCCCCGGATCCGCAGGTTCGGTTCGGTCATCGCGGTCGCCTAGGAGTTCTGGGCGAGGAGGGCGTCGATACGGGCGCCGTCGGAGCGCTGCACGAGCGTGATCGGTATCTGCGCGCCGGGGTTCTTCTTCCCCGCGGCGACGGCGAGCGGCACGTCCACGACCGCGTCGGCGATGTCCTGGGGCGCGAGGGCGGCGGAGGCGCGGTAGAAGGTGCCCTGCTTGATCGCGAGGAGGGAGGGCGCGGCGCCGTCCTGCCCGCCGACGAACGTCTTCGCGTCGGCCGACTTGCGGCCCGTCTGCTGGAGCGCCTTGAAACCGCCGTAGGCGGCCGCGTCGGTGACGCCGAGGACGAGGTTGAGGTCGGGGTGCTTGGCGAGGACGGCCCGGGTCTTCGACAGTCCGGTGTCCGGGTCGATGGCCTGCTCCTGGGCGACGACGTCGACGCCGGGGGCGGCCTGGGTGAAGGCGTCGACCATGCCCTTGGTGCGCTCGCGGCCCAGCTGGATGGTGCTGTCGGTGAGGAAGGCGATCTTGCCCTTGCCGCCGAGCTGCTCGTTCGCCCACTTCGCGGCCGCCTCGCCCAGCAGCCGGCCGCCCTCCAGGAAGCTGAACTGGATGTCCGCGCTCTGGTGTTCGAGCGATCCGCCGTACGTCACCCAGATCAGCCCCGCGTCCAGGGCCCGCTCGGCGATGGCCTCGGTGGCCTCGAAGACCATCGGGAAGGAGACGATGGCGGGGATCTTCCGGGAGACCCAGGTGGTGAGGTTGGCGGCCTGGGTGTCGGCGGAGGCCGCGTCGCTCGTCGTCAGCAGTTCGGCGCCGTGCTTCTTCGCGGCGGCGGTGGAGAGCTTCACCAGGGTCGAGTAGAGCGGGAGTTGGGTGAATGGGTAGTCGAACCCGATCTGCGTGAGGTCCTTCCTCGAGGCACTCGCGCCCGCCGCCCGCGCCGTGCTCGCGCCGCCGCCCGGAGCGGAGCAGGCGGCGCCGAACGCTCCGGTCGCGACGGCGCCGGCGGTCCAGGCGAGGAACCGCCGGCGTGAGGCCGGCGCGGCGGTGGCGGCGTACGGGGATCTGGTCATGGCGCAACTCCCGGGGAAGGCGGCCCGGCACGGCGGGCGGCTGGCTGTGCCGAACAGGAAAGACCGGCGCACGGCCGCCCGCCATCCGTACAAATACCGACCTGCCGACGCCCGGGCCGCCCACGGGTCACAGAACGGTGAACGCCTTGTCCGGCCCTGCCCCCGGTCCTATCGTTAGGGGCCAAACAACCGCTTGCGGCCCCACACACCGCTCACGCACCCCGGGAGGCGCGCATGCTCGGTCACCGGCAGATCGCCGCCGCCGCCCGCATCGGCATGCTGACCCGGGAACGGGACACCGTCACCGCCTGCGCCGAGGCGCTGGACGAGCTGGGCCGCGCGCTCCCCTTCGACGCGGTGACCCTGCTGGCGATCGACCCCGTCTCCCGCTCCCACGTCCAGGTCGCGGGCGTCGGCTACACCGCCGAGACCTCCCAGGCGCTGGCCACCGAGTTCGTCGCGACGCCGTGGTACGCCAACGTCGTGGGACAGGATCTGCCCCGGTCGATCTCCGAGGACGCCGAGGATCCCGGAGAGCGGTTCCGGCAGGGCTGGTTCTACGCCGAGCGGGTCCGGCCGGCGGGCTTCCGGGACGGGCTCACCGGGGCGCTCAGACACAGTGGGCGCCTGGTCGGGCTGGTCCATCTGTCGACCGAGGGGGCGGACGTCTACGACACCGAGGCCCGGCGCCTGCTCGCGCTGCTCCTGCCGGCCCTGGGCGCCCTCGCCGACCCCACCCTGCACGCGGGCGACCCGGGGGAGCTGCCGGCTCGGGCGAGGGCGAGCCTGGTGGCCGCCGACGGCGTGATCTCCCTGCCGGGCCGGGAGGCCGCGGGCGCCCTGGAGGACGAGGACTTCCGGCGGCTGGTGGCCGCGTTCGACGCGTCGGGCGGCCACCGGCTGCGGGTGCTGTGGCCGGTGGCCGCCGACTGGTGCCGGGTGGTGCTGCGCCGCCGTACGGTGGGGCCGGCCGCCGCCCGCACGGCCGTCCTCGTCACCGAGGTCCCCGGCGAACTGCCGTACGGCGTCAGCCCCCGTGAGCTGGAGGTGCTCACCCGCGCGGCCACCGGCCAGACCAACCAGGCCATCGCCCAGGCCCTCTATCTCTCGCCGCGCACCGTCCACAGCCACATCGAGCACCTGCTGCGCAAGACGGGCTGCGCCTCCCGCGCGGAGGCCACCGCCCTGGCCGTCCGGGACGGGGTGCTGCGGCCGGCGCCCGAGCACCTCGAGCACTTCGTGGAGGGTGCGCCGGCCACTCGCTGACGGGCCCGGCTCAGACGGCGCTCTCCGCCCGCGCCACCAGGTCCAGCGCCACGTCGGTGATCATGTCCTCCTGCCCGCCGACCATCCGGCGGCGGCCGACCTCGACGAGGATCGTGCGGGTGTCGAGGCCGTACCGGTCGGCGGCGGCCTCGGCATGCCGCAGGAAGCTGGAGTACACGCCCGCGTAGCCGAGGCTGAGGGTCTCGCGGTCCACCCGCACCTCGCGGTCCTGCAGCGGTCGTACGAGATCGTCGGCCGCGTCCATCAGGGGGAACCGGTCGCAGGCGTGGTCCCAGCCCATCAGGTCGGCGACCGCGACGAACGCCTCCAGCGGACAGTTGCCCGCGCCCGCGCCCTGTCCGGCGAGGGAGGCGTCGACGCGCACGGCGCCGCTCTCCACCGCGACCACGGTGTTGGCCACGCCCAGGGCGAGGTTGTGGTGGGCGTGGATGCCCAGCTCGGTGCTCGGGTCGAGGACGTCCCGATAGGCGCGGAAGCGGTCGCGGACCCCGTCCATGGTGAGCCGGCCGCCGGAGTCGGTGACGTACACGCAGTGCGCGCCGTAGGACTCCATCAGCTTGGCCTGGCGGGCCAGTTCGGCGGGCTCGGCCATGTGCGACATCATCAGGAACCCGGCGACGTCCATGCCCAGGTCACGGGCGGCCGCGATGTGCTGGGCGGAGATGTCGGCCTCGGTGCAGTGGGTGGCGACGCGCACTGAGCGGACGCCCAGCGCGTGGGCCCGCCTCAGGTCGTGGACCGTGCCGATGCCGGGCAGCAGCAGCGTGGTCGGGATTGCCTGCCGTACGGCGTCGGTGACGGCCTCGATCCACTCCCAGTCGGTGTGGGCGCCGACGCCGTAGTTGATGCTGGAGCCGGCCAGTCCGTCGCCGTGGGCGATCTCGATCGCGGCCACGCCGGCCGCGTCCAGCGCGGCGGCGATGGTGCGGGCCTGCTCGACGGTGTAGCGGTGCCGGACGGCGTGCATGCCGTCCCGCAGGGTGACGTCCTGGACGTACAGCCGGGTCATCGGGCTGCCACCTCCGTGGTGCGGCGGTAGAGGGCCATGCGTTCCGCGGTGCGCAGCGCGGCCGAGGTCATGATGTCGAGGTTCCCCGCGTAGGACGGGAGGTAGTGGGCGGCGCCCTCGACCTCCAGGAAGACGGAGACCTTGAGGGCGTCGCCGGCGGCGGGGGCGAGGGTGCGCAGCGGGGCGTCGGCCGGCACCCGCTCGAACTGCACCTTCTGCTTGAGCCGGTAGCCCGGCACATACGCCTGGACGCGGCCGACCATCTCCTCGACCGACGCCGTCACCGCCTCGGTGGCGCAGTCGGACACCAGGCAGTGCACGGTGTCCCGCATGATGAGCGGGGGTTCGGCCGGGTTGAGGACGATGATCGCCTTGCCTCTTGCCGCCCCGCCGACCCTTTCGATGGCCGCGGACGTCGTCTCGGTGAACTCGTCGATGTTCGCGCGGGTGCCGGGTCCCGCCGAACGGGAGGCGATGGAGGCGACGATCTCGCCGTAGTGGACCGGGGTCACCGCGCCCACCGCCGCGACGATCGGGATGGTGGCCTGACCGCCGCAGGTCACCATGTTGACGTTCGGGGCGCCGAGATGGGCGTCGCCGTTGACCGGCGGCACGACGTACGGGCCGAGCGCGGCCGGGGTGAGGTCGACCAGGGTGCGGCCGAGCGGGCGCAGGACCTCGTCGTGGTGGCGGTGGGCGCCCGCCGAGGTCGCGTCGAACACGATCTCGACGTCCGCGAACTCGTCGAGACCGACGAGACCCTCCACACCCTCGTGCGTGGTGGCCACCTTGAGGCGACGGGCACGGGCCAGACCGTCGGAGTCCGGGTCGATCCCGGCCAGGGCGGCGATCTCGAGGCTCTCCGACAGCCGCAGGACCTTGATCATGAGGTCGGTGCCGATGTTGCCGGAGCCGATGACGGCGACCTTGGTACTCATCGCTGCTCTCCTTCCGCAGCGCATTCCGCCGCGAACCGGACCCGCACCGAGCCCAGGTCCAGGATGTGGGCCTCGAACAGGTCCCCCGGCGCGGCGGGCGCCATCGGGCCCAGGGCGCCGGTCAGCACCAGGTCGCCGGCGCGCAGCGGGTCGCCCCGCTCGGCGAGGGCCGAGGCCAGCCAGACCGCCGCGTTCAGGGGGCTGCCGAGGCAGGCGGCGCCGGTGCCCTCGGAGGCCGTCTCGCCGTTGCGGTGCATGGCCATCGTCACGGCCCGCAGATCGACGCAGGTGAGCGGTACGGGCGTGGCACCCAGTACGTACAGCCCGCAGGAGGCGTTGTCGGCGACGGTGTCGACCAGCGAGATGTCCCATCCCCGCACCCGGCTGTCGACGATCTCCAGCGCGGGCAGCGCGAAGTCGACCGCCCGCAGCACGTCCACGACGGTGCACTCCCGGTGCGGCAGATCACGGCCGAGGACGAGCGCGACCTCGGCCTCCACCTTCGGCTGCAGCAGCCGTCCCACGGGGACCTCGCCGCCGTCCGGCACGGCCATGTCCGCGAACAGCGCGCCGAAGTCGGGCCGGTCCACGCCGAGCTGGCGCTGTACGGCCACGGAGGTCAGACCGATCTTCCGGCCGACGATCCGACGGCCGGCGTCGAGGCCGCGCCGGACGTTCAGCTGCTGCACGGCGTACGCGGTCTCGAGATCGCCGCCGTCGTCGAACAGATCACGCACCGGCGGACAGGCGGCCCCGGTGCGGGCCGCCTCCGCCAGCAGGTCGGCGGCCTTGACCACGGCCGGTGGGTCGAGCACGGTCGTCACGGTTGCCTCCGGGGGCAGGAGAATCGGCTGGCACACCGATATAGACATCGGCCCCTGTCGGAGCACAAACTTTGTTCCGTGGCACGGAACAACGAAACCGGCAGCATGCTGGACAAGGCAGCGATTATCCTGGAGTGCTTCAGCCCCAGTGGTGGACCGTTCCGTCTGTCGGAACTTTCCGAGCGTGCCGGTCTGCCCAAGCCCACCGTGCACCGGCTGGCCGCGGACCTCGTGCGGCTGGGCTGGCTGGAGCGCTCGGGCCCGCACTACCGCCTCGGCACCAAACTGTTCGAGCTGGGCTCGCTGGTGCCGCACCGGCTCGATCTGCGCGAGGCGGCCCTGCCCTTCCTCCAGGACCTGTTCGAGGCCACCCGCGAGACCGTCCATCTCGGCGTGCGCGAGGGGATGGAGGTCGTGTACCTGGAACGTATCCACGGCCACGAGGCCCTGCGACTGCCCTCCCGCATCGGCGGCAGCCTCCCCCTGAGCTGCACTGGAGTGGGCAAGGCCCTGCTCGCCTTCTCCGGCGGCGAGCTGACCGAGGAGGTGCTGTCCCGGCCGCTGCCCAGCCTCACCCCCCACTCGATCACCGACCCGGCCCGCCTGCGCCTGACCCTGGAGAAGATCCAGGTCTCCGGCCTCGCCTACGAGGAGCAGGAGGCCGCCCTCGGCGTGAGCTGCATCGCGGCCCCCGTCTTCGCCGGCGGCAGCACGGTCGCCGCCCTCTCCGTGGCCGTGCCCCGCTCCCGCTTCAGCCCCGCCCAGCTCGCCCCCGCCGTACGCACGGCGGCGCTGGGGCTGTCCCGGGTGCTACGGGGAGCGGCCTGAACCTCCCCTATGGGCCGGGTGCGTCCAGACCCGCTCCGGTGTCCGGCTCGGGGTTGAACACCGGGTGGTAGCTCTCCGGCGGCGCGAGATAGGCGGCGGCCGGCACTCCACCCGTGTCGACGACGATCTGGTCCACGGCGATCCCCGGATCGACCATGAAGACCCGCAGGACGTGCTCGCCGGGTTCGCCGACCGTCACCGTGGCGGTCAGCTTCTCCACACCCTCCTCCACATTGCGCGCCCAGGCGTCCCCGCGGTTGCCGGTGGCGATGTTCTGCCCCGTCAGAACCGTCACCGGCTGGTCGTCGAGGCCGACCGCGAGCCGCCGCGCGCCCCGCTCGTCCAGAGAGGGCAGCCGGAACACGGTGACCGGGAAGGCGCCCGTGCTCGTGAAACGCACGCGGTACCGCAGCTCCGGAGCCCGGGAGGCGAACTCCCCGGTCACGGGAGCCGCCGTCGACGGCACCGCCTCCACCGCGCCCGTACGACGCCCCAGACCGCGTACGGTCCGCCAGCGGGCCCCGCCCCGCGCCACCCGCCGCTCGGTGTGCACGGCGTCGATCGACACGTACCCGCCCGCCTCGACGAACCCCCGCGCCCTGCGCCGGGCCCGCGCCCCGCCGTTGACCATCCGCAGCGGCACCTCGAAGCGCTGGGCACCGGCGGTGAAGGCGACCGTGGAGTCCTCGGTGCCCTCGGGGGCGAGCGCCCAGTCGATCTCGATCCACACCCTGGTCTGCTCGGTGAGGGAACCGCCGGCCGAACTCAGCAGGACCCAGGGGCGATCGGCCTCGGCCGCCCAGGTCAGCGGCAGGAAACCGGTGTTGAAGACGTCCACGAACCGCCGGTCGCGGGTGAGGGAGGAGAAGGAGAGGGGACGGTCCAGGCCGGTCTCGTTCCCCTCGGCGGCCACCCCCAGCCCGGAGGTCTCCCGCCGGGGCACCCGGGTGACGGCCGGACGGCCCGGTGCCTTCGGTATCTGGGAGGGATACGGGTTGATGTACCCGTCCCATTTCCCGTCCGCCACCTCGGAGTTGTACCGCAGGGTGAGCGCGGCCTCCGCCGTGTGCGCCGCCTCGGCCAGGTCCGCGAAACGGTTGGCCCCGGCGCCCCGCCCCTGCCGCACCGCGAGCGCGTTGCGGTCGGCCCAGTAGTACTTCAGGTTCATCAAGCAGGCGCCGTGCACCGGGTAGTGGACGAGCTCGTAGAAGGCGTCCTGGTGGGCGGCGGGCAGTGCGGCGCCCACCGCGCGGACCCGCTCCAGCAGCCGGTCGTACGCGGCCGCACGGCGTCCCGCCTCGTCCCCGTGATGGACCACGGAGAAGACACCCCGGTCGATGAACTCCGGTCTGCGCTCCGCCGCGAGACGGTAGTACTCGGTACGGATCGCGGCGATCTCCGCCGCGTGGCGCGGCCCGAACTGCCGCCCGTACCACTCCGCCAGGAAGCCCTCGACGTCGTCGGCGCCCCACCGGTCCACGTCCCAGGCCATGTCCATGGAGAACGACAGCCCGGTCTCGATCGACTTGACGTCACCGACGTTGAAGATCCACATCCGGTCCACGCCGTGCTCGTACACCCGGCGCAACTCCTGCCACACCTTGGCGAGTTGTGTGGTGTCCAGCCAGAGATAGCTGCGCGGGCGGCCCCAGTAGGAGAGGTGGTAGTAGATCCCGTTGCCGCCCGGGCGGGCGCGCTCGGCGTCGTCCGGCAGCTGGCGCATGTTGCCGTGGTTGTCGTCCGGCCAGATCAGCGTCACGTCGTCGGGGACCTCGACCCCCGCGTTGTACAGGTCCAGGACCTCCTTGTACGGGATGAAGATCTGCGGCTCGGCGGCGGCGCCGACCTCCTCGGCCAGGATCCTGCGCTGGTCGGCGATGATGTCGTTCATCACCGCGACCTTCTCCGGAATCGTCGTCGCGTACTTCGTCTCCAGCGCGGAGTCGTGCAGCCCGCGCATCCCGATCGTCCAGCTGCTCTCGTACGCCGCGTTCTCGCGGGCCCGCGCCCTCCAGTACTCGGAGACGACCGTCGGGTTGACCGTGTAGTCGTACACGGGCAGGGTCCCGTCCGCGGTGCGGTGCTCCTCCGCCCACGGTGCCCACTCGTGGACGCCGTTGCGCAGCAGCGCCTCCGGGTGGCTGGAGCCGACGACGAGGCCGTAGCGGTCGGCGAGTTCGGGGTTCTCCCGGTACTTGTTGAAGAAGTCGGAGTACGGATGCATGGCCGGCCACAGGTAGTTGGCCTTCAGGCGCAGCAGCAGCTCGAAGATCCGCCGGTACGTCTGCGGGCCGATGTTCTTGTCCGGCTCCTGGGTGCGGTGGGACCAGGTGGTCAGGTTCTGCTCGTCGTTGATGAAGACACCCCGGTAACGGACCGAGGGCTCCAGCCGCTCGAGCGGTGCCGCGGGCACGGTCACGGTGTCCCGCTGCTCGACCGGTACGTCGGCCCACCAGTACCAGGGGGTGACACCGATGCGTTCCGAGGTGTCGTACACGCCGTACACCGTGCCGCGCCGGTCGCTGCCCGCGATCACCAGCGCGCGGTCCACGCCGGGTGCAGGCCGGTCCACCACCTGTGTCACGGACGCCTCCCAGCGCCCCTCGACCCGCGAGACGTCCAGGCGTCCGCGTGCGACGAGCCGGTCGATGACGGGGCTGGAGCCGAGGGTGCCGATCAGGACCAGTTCGGCGGCCCGTTCCGGGAGCGTGTGCCGTATCTCCGGCAGGACTCCCGTCACCCGCTCCACGTCCGCCCGGAGGTCGTCGGCCACGCGGAGCACGGCGGGGTCGTCGTCCGCGTCCACATGGACCTCGACCGCGACGCCGTCCCGGACCAGCGCGAAATCCGGACGCGCGGGTGAGGCGGCGGCGGAGGACTCGGGAAGCACGGCGGGGAGCAGGGGAGCCGCGCCTGCGGCGGCCATGCCGCGCAGGAAGGACTTGCGGGTCACTTGCCGGAGGGGGTCCGACGGATCCCTGGGGGCGGAGTGCGGCACGAGATGCTGTCCCTTCCGTGCGGTGCGGCGAACGGCTGGATCAGTGCGGTGCGGCGGGCGCGGCTGGCATGGGCATGCTAGAAAGCGCTTGCTGTGCACCCTAGGTCAGGCTCGGGAGACGCGTCCATAAGCGTGCGCGGGTCAGTCGCCCCGGAGCCGGTCTCCTCGAAGTCCGTCTCCTCGAAGTCCGTCTCGTTGGAGCCGACGGGCCAGGGTGCGGCGCACCGAGGCGGAGCCCGTGGTGGGGGGAGCCTTCACGGACAGGTCGAGCCCGCGGCTGATCCCGTCGTACGCGGCACGGTGGGCGGTGGGCAACTCCGCGCGGCGGGCGCGCAGATCCTCCTCGACGAGGCGCCGCAGGGCGTCGACGTTCTCGGGTGTGAAGCGCTTCCTGCCCCGAGCGACGGCGTCGACGTACCGGGTGCAGCGGGCCGAGTGGTCGAGGCTCTCCGAGATCTCCTCGGCCAGGCCCCACAGGCGTCCTTCGAGCCAGGGGATGTCGGGCTGGTCGAGGGTGAGCTCCATCGGGGCCGGTGGGTCGTCCCGGTGCTTCGTCATCTGCTTGGACACGGCGGGCTGGCTCATCCCGGCGAGCCGCGCGATGGCGTCCTGGGTCCAGCCGAGGCCGGCGAACACCTGGATCATCTCGGCGCGCAGCGCGCGCATCTCCTCGCCCGCGCGGATGACCTCGTTGATGTCGGCCAGCATGCGCCCGGCCTGTTCCTCGGTCAGTGTCCCGGGGGCGCTCCCCGTGCTCTCGTCACCTGCCACAACCCGGTTATACACCCTGCTCGGCGCCCATAACCGGGTTGTATAACTCGGTTATCAGTGTCAGGATCCCGGGCATGCCCACCTTCTGCGCACCCGACGGCACCCGGCTCGCCCACCGCGAGACCGGAACCGGAGCCCCGCTCGTCTGTGTCCCCGGCGGCCCCGCGGACTCCGCCTACCTCGGGGACCTCGGCGGCCTGTCCGCACACCGTCGGCTGATCGTGCCGGACCTCCGCGGCACCGGGCGGTCCGCGATCCCCGACGACACCTCCACCTACCGCTGCGACCGCCTCGTCGACGACGTCGAGGCCCTGCGCGCCCACCTCGGACTGCCCCGGATCGACCTCCTCGCCCACTCCGCCGGTGCGAACGTCGTGACGCAGTACGCGGCCCGGTACCCGGAGCGCGTCGCGAGGCTCGCCCTGATCACCCCCGGCACCCGGGCCGTCGGCATCGAGATCAGCGGGGAGACGCGCCGCGAGCTCGCCCGGTTCCGCAGGGACGAGCCGTGGTTTCCCGAGGCGTACGCCGCCCTGGAGGCGATCACCCAGGGGAGGGACGGGGACTGGGAGGCCGTCGCGCCCTTCTTCCACGGCCGCTGGGACGCCGACGCACGGCACCACCATGCGCGGGCCCGCCCGGACAACGAGGAGGCCGTCGCCCTCTTCGCCGCCGAGGGCGCCTTCACCCCTCGGACCACCCGAGCGGCGCTCGCCGCCTTCACCGCCCCCGTCCTGCTGCTCGCCGGAGAGTTCGACCTGAACAGCCCGCCCCGCTCGGTCGCGGAGTGCGCCGAACTGTTCCCGAACGCCTCGCTCGTCGTCCAGCCGGGAGCCGGGCACTACCCCTGGCTGGACGACGCCGGACGCTTCGTCGAGACCGTCTCGGCGTTCCTCGACGCGGTGCCCGCTTCTACCGGCACAGCGCGTCCAGGTCCTCCTCGAACGTCGGGAACTCGGCCCTCGCCCCGTCGATGATGGTCCGCGCGGGCCGACGCGGGGTCGTGGCGTGCCGTGCGGCCAGTTCAGCGAGCTCCGGCCGGGGATGTATGTCGCGGTCCGGGTATTCCACGGTCTCCATCGGACCGAAGCCGTCGGCCAGCACCCACAGGAAGTCGGACAGGTTCCCCGCCACCACCCCGACCTCGCCCTCCGAGCCCAGGAACACCACCGGCTGCTCGGTCAGGGGAAGGCCCGGGCGCACGCACCACAGGGCGGCGAGCCCGCCGGTGCCGTCCTGCCCGAAGATCCGGAAGGCGTCGCCGTCCAGCTCGTGGTTGCCGGTCCACTGGCGGATCCAGTCGGTGGTCTCCTCGGCGGAGTCGAAGGCGTCGTACGGCTCGAAGTCGAAGCCCTCGCCGTCCTCGTAGGGGAAGTCCGCCCTGGCCACCTCGGCGAGGGCGGGCGGGAAACGGCGGTCCTCGGTGATCGCGTCGGTCATGAGTGCAGGCTAGGCGCGACCACTGACAACGCCGCCCGGGGTTGTTATGACCGCCGTCATGACGGATGCTTCCTCCCGGCACCCGCCGCCGACGAACCGGGAGGACAGCAGTGAGCGACACCGCCGCACGGACCATGTGGGAGCGGTTCGAACCGGTCCACGACCTGGTCTACTTCGCTCCCGAGGTGCGCCGGGCCGCCGACGACCTCGGCCTGCGCGGCTACTGGATGGGCTACTTCGCCCTGCGCGCGGCCCCTCTCGGCCCCGCTCCCGCCTCCGTCGTCACCAGCAGCTTCTACGTCTTCCACCCCCACCGCGTGGCCCGCGCCCTGCCCGACGCCTGGAGTCACGCCGACCCGGCGGACGTGCTCGCGGCACGCGCGCGTGCCATGGACGCCGCGATGACCGGTCTCTACGGCCCGGACGTCGTCGCCTCCGCCGAGATCGCCGAGGCGGCCGACCTGGCCTGGGAGGCCGCGCGGGCCGCGGACACCGGCGGGCGGGTGCTCGCCGCCGCCAACCAGGCCCTCGCCCGCCCCGCACAGCCGCACGTCAGGCTCTGGCAGGCCCTCACCACCCTGCGTGAACACCGCGGTGACGGGCATGTCGCCGTGCTCGTCAGCCGCGGTGTGGGGCCGGTCGCGGCCATGGCGCTGAAGTGCGCGGCGGGGGAGTCGGACCCGGAGTTCCAGCGGACCACCCGCAAGTGGGACGAGGAGCAATGGCGGGCGGCACAGGCGGAGTTGGGCACACGCGGATGGCTCGACGAGGACGGGCTCCTCACCAAGGAGGGAGCCGCCGCCCATGAGGAGATCGAGGCCGACACCGATGCCGCGGCCACCCTGCCCTGGACCGCCCTCGGCCCCGCCGCCACCGCCCGCCTCGCCCACCTGCTCGAACCCCTCGCCCGTACCGTCCTCGACTCCGGGATCATCCCGCCCGCCAACCCGGTCGGACTGACCGGAGCCACCTGGCCCTCGGCCACCGGCTGACCGGACCCGGCGGCGCGGAACAGCACGGGGAGGTCAGCCGGTGCCCGCACTTGCGCCGACTTCCCGGGGCGACACCGCGGCCGCCCGCTCAGTAGGCTCCCTGGCATGCGGATCTCCGTTTCCTCGGACATGGACGAAGCCGTGGCCCGCTCGCTCGTCTCGGAGCTGCGCGGGCGCGGACACGACGTGGTGACCCACGGTGCGTTGCGCCCCGGGGCCGACCCGCAGTGGGCGGTGTGCTCGGAGGCGGCGGCGCGGGACGTGGCCGACGGGACCTCGGAGCAGGCCGTGGTGTGCTGCTGGACCGGCACGGGCGCGTCGATCGCCGCGAACAAGGTGCCCGGCGTCCGGGCCGCCCTGTGCACCGACGCGTACACGGCCGACGGCGCCCGCCGCTGGAACGACGCCAACGTCCTCGCCCTCAGCCTGCGCCTGACCTCCGAGCCGCTGCTCAAGGAGATCCTGGACGCCTGGTTCGGGGCGGAGGCCAGCCCGGACGCCGAGGACCGGCGGAACGTGGAGCACATCGACGGGCTCGACGCGGGCCGTACGGCTTCCTAGTGCTTTTACGGGAGCCCCGTACGGACGGATCCGCTCCGCCGTATGGTCCGGTCGGCCCTGTCGGGTACCCGGCGGCCGGGAGAGGGTGGGGAGGTACGGACCGGCACGCACCTCCGCGCGACCCCGATCCGGAAGGGAACCCGAGATGTCCGTCGACCAGCAGCAGTCGTCCGCCCGGCTCACCGACGACGAGCTCAGGACACTGCACGCCCACTGGCGCGCCGCGAACTACCTGTCCGTCGGCCAGATCTACCTCATGGCCAACCCCCTGCTCACCGAACCGCTGCGACCGGAGCACGTCAAGCCGCGGCTGCTCGGCCACTGGGGCACCTCACCGGGGCTCAACCTCGTGTACACCCATCTCAACCGGGTCGTCCGCAACCGCGACCTGAACGCCCTGTGCGTGTGGGGACCCGGTCACGGCGGTCCGGCGGTGGTCGCCAACTCCTGGCTGGAGGGCTCGTACACCGAGACCTACCCCGACGTCACCCGGGACGCGGCCGGCATGGCCCGGCTGTTCAAGCAGTTCTCCTTCCCCGGCGGCGTCCCCAGTCATGTCGCCCCCGAGACGCCGGGCTCGATCCACGAGGGCGGTGAGCTCGGCTACTCCCTCTCCCACGCCTACGGCGCCGCGCTCGACAACCCCGACCTGCTGGTCGCCTGTGTGATCGGCGACGGCGAGGCGGAGACCGGCCCGCTGGCCGCCTCCTGGCACTCCAACAAGTTCCTCGACCCGGTGCACGACGGCGCCGTCCTGCCGATCCTGCACCTCAACGGCTACAAGATCGCCAACCCGACCGTGCTGGCCCGGATCCCGGAACCGGAACTCGACGAGCTGCTGCGCGGCTACGGCCACGACCCCATCCACGTCACCGGCGACGAGCCGAACGCCGTGCACCGCGCGATGGCGCAGGCCATGGACACCGCCCTGGACCGCATCGCCGCCCTGCAGCGCGCGGCCCGCGAGGACGGCGCCGGGGAACGCCCCCGCTGGCCGGTGATCGTGCTGCGCACCCCGAAGGGCTGGACCGGCCCCGCGCACGTCGACCGGCTGCCCGTCGAGGGCACCTGGCGCGCCCACCAGGTCCCGCTCTCCGCCGTCCGGGACAACCCCGACCACCTGCGCCAGCTGGAGGCGTGGCTGCGCTCCTACCGGCCCGAGGAACTGTTCGACGAGCACGGCAGCCCCCGCCTCGACGTCCTCGCCTGGATCCCCGAGGGCAACCGCCGCCTCGGCGCCACCCCGCACGCCAACGGCGGACTGCTCCTGCGCGAACTCCCGCTGCCCGGCCTCGACACCTACGCCGTCCCGGTCGACAAGCCCGGCACGACCCTGCACGAACCCACCCGCGTCCTGGGCGAGTTGCTGCAGGACGTCATGCGTTCCACCGCCGGACGACGGGACTTCCGGCTCGTCGGCCCGGACGAGACCGCCTCCAACCGCCTCCAGGCCGTCTACGGCGTCAGCGGCAAGGCCTGGCAGGCCCAGACCCTCCAGGTCGACGAGGACCTCGACCGGCACGGCCGGGTGATGGAGATCCTCTCCGAACACACCTGCCAGGGCTGGCTGGAGGGCTATCTCCTGACGGGCCGTCACGGACTGTTCTCCTGCTACGAGGCGTTCGTGCACATCGTCGACTCGATGGTCAACCAGCACATCAAATGGCTCCGCGTGACCCGGCGGTTGCCCTGGCGCGCCTCCATCGCCTCCCTCAACTACCTGCTCACCTCGCACGTGTGGCGCCAGGACCACAACGGCTTCTCCCACCAGGACCCCGGCTTCGTCGACCACGTCCTCAACAAGAGCCCCGAAGTCGTGCGCGTCTACCTGCCGCCGGACGCCAACACCCTGCTGTCGGTGGCGGACCACGCCCTGCGCAGCCGCGACTACGTCAACGTGATCGTGGCCGGGAAACAGCCCTGCTTCGACTGGCTGACCATGGACCAGGCCCGCGTCCACTGCGCCCGCGGCGCCGGGGTCTGGGACTGGGCCGGCACCGAGAACGGCAGCCGAGAACCCGACGTCGTGCTCGCCTGCGCCGGGGACGTCCCCACCCAGGAGGTGCTGGCCGCCGCCCAGCTGCTCCGCCGCAACCTGCCCGAACTCGCCGTCCGCGTCGTCAACGTCGTCGACATCGCCCGCCTCATGCCGAGCGAGGAACACCCGCACGGCATGAGCGACTTCGAGTACGACGGCCTGTTCACCACCGACAAACCGGTCATCTTCGCCTACCACGGCTACCCGTGGCTCATCCACCGCCTCGCCTACCGCCGCACCGGCCACAGGAACCTGCACGTGCGCGGCTACAAGGAGATCGGCACCACGACCACGCCGTTCGACATGGTCGTCCGCAACGACCTCGACCGCTACCGCCTGGTCATGGACGTCATCGACCGGGTCCCCAAAATCGCCGTCCGCGCCGCCGCCGTACGGCAGCGGATGGAGGACGCGCGGCTGCGCCACCATGACTGGATCCGGGCCCGTGGCACCGACCTCCCCGAGGTCGCGGACTGGTCCTGGGACGGCTGAGACTGCAGCTCACGGGCGGCCGGGCAGGGCGCACGGACGGGGGCGGACGGCGCAGGGGAAGGGGCAGGAGGAGGGCGCGCGTGCGCCCTGGTACGGCGCCTCGCCCGGTGCTTACAGTGGTCGGCCAGCCCTGCGACGCGGATCCGGTGGGGCAGGCCCCATCACCCCCCGTGGTCACCGGTCGTCCCGGGCCGGTCAGCCGCCCGGACCCCCGTACGGCTCGCACACCGGCGCGGCTTCCAGGCCGACGGGTGCGAGGACCACCCGCGCGACAGGCACCATCCGTGACACCGCTCGGACCGCGCACGAGGGCATCCGCGGGACGAGCGCGCGTCGACACCACTGGAGGCCGCTGTGTCCCGACCGAGCATCGCCCTGATAGCCGATCCCACGTCGCCCGAAGGCTGCCGGGAGTACCTCGCCGACGCCGTGGAACTGCTCACCGGCGCACCGCCCGTCCGGATCGACTCCCGGCACTTCGCGACCGGCGGGACCGGCCGCGGCGTCCCCGACGGAGGCAGGTTACGGCTGCGGGTCCCCGAGGAGCGGCTGGACTTCGTCCCGGACGTCGTCCTGCTCTACGAGATCCCGCCGCACCGCCGGCGGGACCTCGCCGCCTTTCAGGAACTCCTCGAGACCCACGACGTGGTGACCCTGGGCACCGGCCCGGAAGCCTGGCGGACGGCGACGGAGAAGAACCTCACCGTCGCCCGCTTCCAGCGGGACGGCGTCGCCCAGATGGAGACCGTCGTCCTGTCCGGGCCCTCCGTGCGGGAGGCCGCCGAGGTGTTCGAGCGGCTCGGCGGCGACACCTGGGCCCGGCCCGTCGTCGGCACCGGCGGCGACGACACCTTCCACGTCACCGCCCCGGACCTGCTGGAACAGGCCACCGCCTACTACGCCGAGCACGGCACCGACTGGATGCTCTCCCGCGACGCGGGCAACGTCACCGCCGACGGCCTGCGCCACCAGTTCCGTGTCTTCGTCCTCGGCGGCCGGGTCGTGCACGCCCGCGAGCACCTCCAGCCCGAACCCGACACCCCCTGCAACACCTGCCGGGGCGCCACCCCCGTCCACATCGACCCGTCCGACCTCCCGGTCCGGCTCGGTGAACTCGCCGTCGCCGCCACCGCCTCGGTCGGGCTGCCGTTCGCCGGTGTCGACCTGGCCGTCGAGAACGGCGGGGTCGTCTTCGAGGTGAACGTCCAGCCCGCCTTCGTCGACGGCCGCATCGAGGTGGAGAAGGTGGCCGTGCCCTACGTCCAGGCCCACCTGGACGCCTTCGAACTGGCCCGCGGCGGCCCGTCCCGGGGGCTCACAGCCTCAGCGTGAACCAGGTGGTCTTGCCCTCGTCCGTCGGCCGTACCCCCCAGCCGGCGGCGAGGGCCCGGACCAGGAGCAGCCCCCGCCCCGACTCCTCCTCCTCGGTCGCCAGGCGCGGCTGGGGCAGATGCGGGCTGCGGTCGCTGACCTCGACGGTGAGATCGGTGGCCGTGCGGTGCAGATGCAGTCCGATCGGGCCGTCGGCGTGCAGCACGGCGTTGGTGAGCGTCTCCGACAGCAGCAGCAGGGCGTCGTCGGCGCGGGACATGCAGTTCCACGAGGTCAGCGCCTTGTGCAGGAAGATCCGCCCCTCCGGCACGGAGGCCGGGTCGGCCGGCAGGTCGATGGTGACGGCTGCCAGCGGCGCCGCCGGAAGCTGCGCGAACAGCAGGGTCACGTCGTCGTTGTGGCTGTCGGCGTCCGGCAGCAGACCCGCCAGCACATGGTCGGCGGCGTCCTCCAGGGAGGGCGTTCCGGCGAACAGCTTGTCGAGCATCACGGTGAGTTCACCGATCCTCAGCTCGATGTCACTGCCGGGCGTCTCGACCAGGCCGTCCGTGTACAGCACCAGCGTGGCGCCCGGCGGTATCTCCGTGCTGGACTGCTCGTACAGGACGTCGCCCACCCCGAGCGGGGCGTTGACCGGGCAGGGCAGCGCGGTGATGCCCTCGCCCGCCCCGGCGACCAGCACCGGCAGATGGCCCGCCGAGCAGACCGTGACCGTGCCCGCGTCCGGGGCGATCACCAGATAGCAGCAGGTGACGAGCTGGTCGGGGACGTCGAGGTCGGCGACGCAGGTGTCCAGCGCCCGCATCAGCTGGCGCGGCTGCATCCCGGTCTTCGCCAGCGCGTGCGCGGCCGACCTCAGCTGGCCCATCACGGCGGCCGCTTCGAGGCCGCGGCCCATCACGTCACCGATCAGCACGCCGACCCGGTCGGCGCCCAGCGGGATCAGATCGAACCAGTCGCCGCCCACACCGGCGCCCTGGGTGGCGGGCCGGTACCGGCTCGCGGTGGCCAGACCGGGCAGCGCCGGCGGTGTGCCCATCAGGCTGCGCTGCAGGGTCAGGGCGATGTGCCGCTGCTGCTCGTAGAGCGCCGTGAGCTCGGCCTCGGCGCGCTTGCGGTCGCTGATGTCCCGCACGATCGCGCACGCCCCGACGACCGTGCCGTGCGTGTCCCGCGTCGGCCACAGGGTGACGTCCACGTCCAGCAGCGTCCCGGCACTGGTCAGCCGTAACGTCTCGAAGTGCTCGACCTTCTCGCCGTGCCGCAGCCGTTTCAGCAGGGAGCGGACCTCGCCGCGCAGCTCCGGCGGCGACAGTACCGAGACGTGCCGTCCTATGACCTCCTCGGCCGTGTAGCCGTACAGCCGCTGCGCGGCCGCGTTCCAGTAGGTGATGTACCCGTCGAGGGTCTTGGCGAGGATCGCGTCCTGCGAGGACTCCACCAGCGCGGCGAGCTCGTTGATCCGCGCCTCGGCCGCCTTGCGGTCGCTGACGTCCCGCACGGCCGCGGACACCAGCAACCCGTCCGCCGTCTCCATCGGGCTCAGGCTGATCTCGACGGGGAACTCGGTGCCGTCCTTGCGCAGCCCGTGCAGCTCCAGTCCGGCGCCCATCGGCCGCACCTGGCGGTTGGCCGTGTAGCCACCCCGGTGCCCGGTGTGCTGTTCGCGGAAGCGGTTGGGGATCAGCAACTCGACCGGGTGGCCGAGCAGTTCCTCGCGGCCGTAGCCGAACAGCGCCTCCGTCTGGGCGTTGACCAGCTTTATGGCGCCCGTGTCGTCGACGATGACCATGGCGTCCGGCGCCGCCTCCAGCAGCCCCCGGAACCGCTCCTCGGCCCCGCCCGGCGTGCCGTCCTGCACCGGTGCGCCGCAGCCGCACCGTTTCTGCTGGGACCTGCCCGGGCGCCGCACGGCTTCTGCCTGCATCACGTCGGCCATCTTCCACCTCACCCTGCGCGACGGTTCAGGCCACTACAGCGCCTTTCGGCCGCCTCCACTTCGCGAAGTCGTTTACTGTCCGTTCACTGTCCGAACCTGAACGTGAGGTCACGGGATGGCCGCCTGATCCGGAACGCAGTTCTGCAGTCGCCCCGGAACGCGCCGTACGCTCGTCCCCGTGTCCTCGCCACGCCGGCCCGACCCCGAACCCGATCCGGCTCCCGGTTCCTGTTCCGACCCCGCTTGCGCCGCCGCCGGACTCACCGGCACGTCTGTCCACCGCACACGTCCGCTGTCCGGGACGCTCTGGGAGGCCGTCCTCGACGACGGGCGGACGGTGATGGTCAAGAGGAGCGACGAGCGGGACGCCGTACGGGCCGAGGCCGCCGGGCTGCGCTGGCTGGCCGCGGCCGGCACGGTGCGGGTGCCGGCCGTGTACGGCCACGACGAACGGTGGCTGGTGACCGAGCGGGTGCCCGCCGGGGCGCCGGGCGCCGGGGCCGCCGTACGGTTCGGCCGTGACCTCGCCGCGCTGCACGCCGCCGGCGCCCCCGCGTTCGGCGCGCCGCCGCCGGACGGTCCCGAGGACGCGTACATCGGGCTCGCCCCCCTGCGGAACGCCGTCGGCGCGGACTGGCCGGGCTGGTACGCCGAGCACCGGGTGCTGCCCTATCTGAGGTCGGCGGTCGACGCCGGTACGGTGCGCCCCGGCGAGGCGGCGGTCGTCGAACGCGCGTCCGCGGCGCTGCCCGGGCTGGCCGGGCCCGCCGAGGCGCCCGCCCGGCTGCACGGCGACCTGTGGAACGGCAACGTGCTCTGGGGCGCGGACGGTGAGGTCCGCCTGATCGACCCGGCCGCGCACGGCGGGCACCGCGAGACCGACCTCGCGATGCTGGCGCTGTTCGGCTGCCCCTGGCTGGAGCAGGTGCGGGAAGGATACGAGCAGGTCGCGCCGCTCGCCGCCGGGTGGGAGGAACGTGTGGGCGCGCACCAGCTCTTTCCTCTGCTGGTGCACGCCGTGCTGTTCGGGAGGCCCTACGCCGAGCGGGCGCTGGCGGTGGCCCGGAGGGTTGCGTAGTCAGTGGGCGCCCAGTCCGCCTCCGCCGAACGAGCCGCTGCTGCCCTTGCTCCAACGGGGCCGTGTCTTGTCGTCGCTGGGACGGGTCTGCATATTGCTCAGCTCGTACGGGGTGAGGGGGCGTTCGCCCTTGGGCGTTCGGGGTACCTCTTCGGGCTCACGGTTCTCACGGATCTCGTGCACCGGGCCGTCCGGCGGCAGGTGCGGTTGCTCCTCGGGGCGCGGCCTCGGCGACTCGCGCAGTTTGTACCGTGCGCCCAGCCAGAAGCTCCCGGCCAGCAGCGCCACGACGACGACAGCGACCACGAACATCACCAGGCTGAGCAGGCCGCTCGCCGCGGCCAGCTGCTCGCTTGCGGTAGTCATATCGGCTGAATACCCCAGGAACAGGGCGTGAATCACGCCGCTCCACCCCTTACTCAGCGTCGACAAACCGGTCACACGGGGCGTCCGGGTTTGGCGTGTCCCGTCCCGGCTACCCGCGAGGGGTGACTTCGACGACTTCCCAACAGGAACTCTTCCGGTTCCTGGAGGACCGCTTCGCGTGCGCACAGGCCTGCACCGAATGTGCGCGGGCCTGCGCGCTGCGCGCGAGCCTCCAGGATCCGGACGGGACGGAACAGCAGGAACTGCTGCGCCGCAAGGGCATCATGTGCGCGGAGGTGTGCGACGCGACCTGCCGGGTGCTGTCCGAGGAGAACCGCATGGACGAGGCCGGTATCCGCGTCCAGCTGGAGTGGTGCCGGACCGTCTGCCTGGAGAGTGCGCACGTCTTCGGCAAACAGCCGGGCGCGGAGGCGACCGAGGAGGCGTGCCGCGCGTGCGCCCGGGCCTGCACGGACTTCATGGCGACACTGAGCTGAGGCTGCCGCGCATCCCCTCTCGCGCCCACCTTGTCCGGCGTCCGCCATTCCCAATTTCTGGAACACGTTCTACGGTGTGCGCCGTCAGGACACAGGCCTTGCCGTCAGGACGCCGGCCGTTGGGAAGCCAGGAGGCGCCGTGCACCTCGACCACACGCCCGAGCAGCAGCGACTGCGTACCGAACTGCGCGCCTACTTCACCGAGTTGGTGCCGGACAACGCCTACGCCAGGCACTCCGACCCGGTCGGGGCGAAACGCTTCTACCGTGCGACCATCCGCCGCCTCGGCGCGGACGGCTGGCTCGGCGTCGGCTGGCCGAAGGAGTACGGCGGCCGCGGTCTGACCCCGATCGAGCAGTTCATCTTCTTCGACGAGGCCGCGCAGGCCGGCGTGCCGCTGCCCCTGATGGCCCTGAACACCGTCGGCCCGACGATCATGCAGTACGGCACGGACGAGCAGAAGGCGTACTTCCTGCCGAAGATCCTCTCCGGCGAGATCGACTTCGCCATCGGCTACAGCGAACCCGACGCGGGCACCGACCTCGCCGCCCTGAAGACGCGCGCGGTCCGGGAGGGCGAGGAGTACGTCGTCAACGGCCAGAAGATCTGGACGACCAACGGCGACACCGCCGACTGGGTCTGGCTGGCGACCCGCACCGACCCCGAGGCCCCGCCGCACAAGGGCATCACCATGCTCCTCGTGCCGACCACCGACCCCGGCTACTCCTGCACCGTCATCCGCACCCTCGCCTCGCACGACACCACCGCCAGCTACTACGAGAACATCCGCGTCCCCGTCTCCCGCCGGGTCGGCGCCGAGAACCAGGGCTGGCGGCTCATCACCAACCAGCTCAACCACGAGCGCGTGACCCTCGCCGCGCACGGCACGATGGCCATCCGCGCCCTGCACGACGTCCAGCGCTGGGCCGCCGAGACCAAGCTCGCCGACGGCCGCCGCGTCGTCGACCTCCCCTGGGTCCGCCGCCGCCTCGCCCAGACCCACGTCAAGCTGGATGCCCTCAAGCTCCTCAACTGGCAGATGGTGGGCGCCCTCCAGAACGGCACCCTCACCCCGCAGGACGCCTCCGCCGTCAAGGTCTACGGCTCCGAGGCCCGCCGGGACGCCTACGCCTGGCTCCTGGAGATCGTCGCGGCGCCCGGCGCGCTCCAGGAGGGCTCGGCGGGCGCCGTGCTGCACGGCGAACTCGAACGCGGCTACCGCTCCGCCGTGATCTTCACCTTCGGCGGCGGCAACAACGAGATCCAGCGGGAGATCATCTCGTGGATAGGCCTGGGTATGCCCCGGGTGCGGCGCTAGCCTGCCGGTATGACCGCTGACCCGGGGCTGTTCGGTCCGACCTCCGTGACCTGGCAACTCCACGGCGACCCCATGATGTGGGTCGCCGGGATCCGCGCGCTCTACCTCCAGGCCCTCCACCCCCGCGCCGTACGCGGTGTCATGGAGAACTCCGACTTCCGGCGCGACGCCTGGGGCCGGCTCATGCGCACCGCGAACTTCGTCGGCACCACGACGTACGGCACGAGCGAGGCCGCCGAGAAGGCCGGGGCGCGCGTGCGCAGGATCCACCGGATGCTCTCCGCGACCGACCCGGAGACGGGGGAGCGGTACCCGGTCGACGAGCCGGAGCTGCTCCTGTGGGTGCACTGCGCCGAGATCGACTCCTACCTGCACGTCCTGCGCCGCTCCGGCTACCCCCTCAGCGACGCGGCCGCCGACCGCTATCTCGCCGAACACCGGGTCGGCGCCCGCCTGGTGGGCCTCGACCCGGACGCCGTACCCGCCGACCGGGCGGAGATGGAGACCTACTTCGAGAAGATGCGGCCCCACCTGGCCGCCGGGGCGGACGCGCGCGCGGTGGACGACTTCCTGCTCCGCCCGCCGACGCACCCCCTGCTCGTCCCGGCGCGGGCCCTGCTGTGGCGGCGCGTGGCACACCTGGCGTACGCCTCCCTGCCGCCGTACGCCCACGAGTTGTACGGCAGACGCGCGCCACGACCGGCAACCGTGACCCGGGAGTTGCGTGTCACGGGCACCCTGCTGCGCTGCGTTCCCGCACGTCTGCGCTGGCAACTCCCGCCCAAACACATCCTGCGGGCCATGACGAGACTCGGCCCGGACACCCGTCCCGCACCGTACAAAGTCAGGCTATAGGCCGCCATACTGGACGTGCCGGGGCGGGGCCGGACAGTACGGGGGCGGCACCATGACGGAGAGCAGGCTGATCCAGGGCCGGTACCGGCTGCTGGACCTGATCGGGCGCGGTGGCATGGGCGAGGTGTGGCGCTCGCGCGACGAGTCCCTCGGCCGGCAGGTCGCCGTGAAGTGCCTCAAGCCGCCCGGCCCGCACCATGATCCGTCCTTCTCGCGGGTGCTGCGCGAGCGGTTCCGCCGCGAGGCCCGGGTGGCCGCGGCGCTCCAGCACCGCGGGATCACCGTCGTCCACGACTTCGGCGAGTCCGAGGGCGTCCTCTTCCTCGTCATGGAGCTCCTGGACGGCCGCAACCTCTGCCAGCTGCTCGACGACAACGAGCGCCGGCCGCTGCCCGTCCCCGACGTCGTCGAGATCGCCGACCAGGTCGCCGCCGCCCTCGCCTACACCCACCGGCAGGGCATCGTGCACCGCGACCTGAAACCGGCCAACATCGTGCGCCTGTCCGACGGCACCGTGAAGATCTGCGACTTCGGCATCGCCCGCCTCGGCCACGACATCGGCTTCACCTCCCGCCTCACCGGCACCGGCATCGCGATGGGCACCCCGCACTACATGTCCCCGGAGCAGATCGGCGGGGACGAGGTCGACCAGCGCAGCGACCTGTACTCGCTGGGCTGCGTCCTGTACGAACTCGCCACCGGGGCACCGCCGTTCGACCTGGGCGACCCGTGGGCGATCCTCGTCGGCCATCGTGACACCCCGCCCCGGCCCGCCCGTGAGCAGCGGGGCGACCTGCCCGACTACCTCGACCGGATCATCCTCGACCTGCTCGCCAAGAGGCCGGCCCAACGGCCCCACGACGCGCGCGAGCTGGGGCGGCGGATCACCGCGGGCCGGACGACACCGGCGTACGTCCCGACCCTCGTCGCCCGTCGGCCCGCGCCGCCCGCGCCCGAGCAGGCGCGGCTGCCGGACTGGACCCGCGGGATGACCACCGGCCACAAGGCGACCTGCGCCGGACTGCGCCCCACACCCCCGGACGCGGGAGCGGCCCTCACCGGCGAGTGGATCCCCCGCCCCGCCCTCGGAGCGGTCCCCGTGTCCCCCCAGCCGGACGCCCCGTCCCCGCACACGCTCACCGTGCTCGCCCGGCGCCACGACGCCGGCCTCAGCCTCGGCCGGCTCGGCCGCTGGGCCGAGGCCGGGGAGGTGTACCGCGCGGTCGCCGCCGAACGCGCCCACCTGCTCGGCGCCGACCACCCCGACACCCTCGCCAGCCGCCACGAGGTCGCCGTCACCCTCAGCCGCACCGGCCGCGCCGCCGACGCCCTGCGCGAGTACCAGCACGTGGCCGCCGCCCGCACCCGCGTGCTGGGCGCCGACCATCTCGACACCCTCGCCACCCGCCAGGAAGTGGCCTACGTACTGGGCCGGCTGGGCCGGCACTTCGACGCCCACCAGCTCTACACCGCGGTCCTCGCCGCCCGGGAGCGCACGGCGGGCCCCGACCATCCCGACACCCTGCGCTGCCGCCACAACCTCGCCTTCAACCTCAACAGGCTCGGCCGTCTGGAGGAGTCGTACCGCATGGCCCGCGCGGTGGCCGCCGCCAGGGCCCGCGTGCTGGGCGCCGACCACCCGGACACGCTCCTCACCCGGTACGAAGTGGCCTACATGCTCGGCCAGTTGGGACGCTGGACGGAAGCGCTCCAGACCTATCGCGAGGTCGCCGAGGCCCGCGCCCGTGCCCTCGGGCAGGACCATCCCGACACCCTCGCCGCCCGCTACGAGACCGGCATCAGCCTGGGCCGCCTCGGCCGCAGCGCGGAGGCGCTCCAGCTCTACCGCGGCCTCGTCGACGACCGCACCCGCGTGCAGGGTTCCGCCCACGCCGAGACCCTGCGCGCCCGTCACGCCCTGGGCGTCAATCTGGGCCGCCTCGGCCGCTGGGAAGAAGCGCTCGCCGAGTCGCGCGACGTGTGCGCGATCCGCGAGCGCGTCCTCGGCCCCGAGCACGCGGACACCCTGGTCAGCCGCCGTGAGGTGGCCGTCGGCCTGGGCTGGCTGGGCCGCTGGGCCGACGCCCTGACCGAGTACCGCCGGGTGGCCGCCGCCCGTGAACGCCTCCTCGGCGCCGACCACCCCGACACCCTCGCCACCCGCGGCGACGAGGCCCACTGCCTGGAACGACTCGGCCGGAGCCCGGAGGCGGTGGCGCTGTACCGGAGGGTGGCGGCGCTGCGGCAGCGGCGGGCGGCGGGCGGGGCGTGAGCCGGGTCAGTCCCAGCCGAGCTCCGTGTACGGCCGCCCGGCGCGGATGCCGTCGACCGCCGCCCGCGCGTACCCGACCATCGGCTCAGGGAGGGCGTCCAGCGGCCACCAGTCCCAGCCCAGGCACTTGTCCGGTTCCAGCAGCCGCGGTTCGCCGCCCCAGCGCCGGGCGCGGAACACGAGCTGGATCCTGGGCCGTCGGCGGAAGCCGTTGTCGATGTGGACGGTGTGCGCCAGTTCCACGTCCACCGGGTCGATCTCCAGCCCCGCCTCCTCCCTGGCCTCCCGCACCAGACAGGCCACGGCCGACTCCTGCTCGCAGTGCCCGGCCAGGAAGTGGTGGGTCAGGGGCGCGAAGGGCGCGTCCGCATGGCGCAGCCCGAGCAGGATCTCGCCGTCCCGCTCCAGATAGAGATGGACGCCCACGACGTGCGGAGCCTCCCGTCGCACGGGCACGCTCCCGTCGCCCCGGTGCAGGGCCAGCACCTCGGCCGCCCAGGGCGCCACCACGAGGTGCGCGGTGGTCGCCGCGTCGAAGAAGGCGAACATGATGCCCTCGGTGACCGGGAGCCGTGCCGGGTCCCCGTCCCAACGCCCCACGAACACCGTGGTGTTGTTGATGACCGTGAACCGGGTCAGCCCCTCGATCACCAGCCCCGTCTCCTCGAGGAGCTCCCGGGCGATCCCCTCCTCCGGTGTCTCGTCGCCCTCGCGCGCGCCGCCGGGCAACGACCAGGTGCCCGGATCCCAGATCGCCTTGTACGCGTCCCGCAGATGCAGCAGGTACTGCCCCCGCTCGTTGACCAGGAGTGCGGCCGTCTGGCTCGGCTCGGTGTCCATGGGATCCCCCCTCGTATCCAAGGTGCCGTAGATCGTGTTACGAAGAACCATGCCTGCTCACGAGGGACACCACACCTACGACGCCGTAGTCGTCGGCGGCGGACACAACGGCCTGGTCGCCGCCGCCTACCTGGCCCGGGCCGGACGGTCCGTGCTGGTGCTGGAACGGCTCGACCACACCGGCGGCGCCGCCGTCTCCACCCGCCCCTTCGCCGGCGTCGACGCCCGGCTGTCGCGCTACTCCTATCTGGTCAGCCTGCTCCCGCAGAAGATCGTGCGGGACCTCGGCCTGCGCTTCCGCGTCCAGGGGCGCACGATCTCCTCGTACACCCCCGTCGAGCGCGGCGGACGGCCCACGGGACTCCTCGTGGGCGGGGGAGAGGAGCGCACCCGGGAGGCCTTCGCGCGGCTGACGGGCGGGGAGCGCGAGTACGCGGCCTGGCAGCGCTTCTACGGCATGACCGGGCGCGTCGCCGAGCGGGTCTTCCCCACGCTCACCGAACCCCTGCCCACCCGGGACGAACTGCGCCGCCGCGTCGACGACGAGGAAGCCTGGCGGCTGCTGTTCGAGGAGCCCATCGGGACGGCGGTGGAGGAGAACTTCTCCGACGACCTCGTCCGGGGTGTGGTCCTCACCGACGCGCTCATCGGCACCTTCGCCGACGCCCACGACGCCTCCCTCAAGCAGAACCGCTGCTTCCTGTACCACGTCATCGGCGGCGGCACCGGCGCCTGGGACGTGCCCGTCGGCGGCATGGGCGCCCTGACCGACGCACTGGCCGCCGCCGCGCGGGACGCGGGCGCCGTCCTCGCCACCGGACACGAGGCCGTACGGATCGAGAGCGACGGCCGCACCGCCGAGGTCACCTACCGCACCGCCGACGGCGAGGGCGTCGCCACCGCCCGGCACGTCCTGGTGGGCGCCTCCCCGCAGGCGCTCGCCGCGCTCACCGGCGACGAGCCGCCCGCCCCCGCCGAGGGCGCCCAGCTCAAGGTGAACATGCTGCTCAAACGGCTGCCGAGGCTGCCGGACCGGTCCGTCGACCCGCGCGAGGCGTTCGCCGGCACCTTCCACATCGCCGAGGGCTACGAGCAGCTCGCCACCGCCCACGCCCAGGCCGCCGCCGGTGAGCTGCCCACCGCCCCGCCGTCCGAGATCTACTGCCACTCCCTGACCGATCCCACGATCCTCGGCCCCGACCTGGTCGCACAGGGCTACCAGACCCTGACCCTGTTCGGGCTCCACACCCCCGCCCGGCTCTTCGAACGCGACAACGACTCCGTACGCGACGAACTGCTCAAGGCCACCCTCGCCCAGCTCGACGCCCACCTCGCGGAACCCCTGGCCGACTGCCTCGCGTCGGATTCCGACGGGAGCCCCTGCATCGAGGCGAAGACCCCGCTCGACCTGGAACGCGACCTCGGCCTGCCCGGCGGCAACATCTTCCACCGCGACCTGTCCTGGCCGTACGCGGACGAGAGCACCGGCCGCTGGGGCGTGGAGACCCCGCACGCGAACATCCTGCTGTGCGGCGCGGGCGCGGTGCGCGGCGGAGGGGTGAGCGGAGTGCCGGGGCACAACGCGGCGATGGCGGTGCTTCAGGCCCCGGAGGGTCAGCGGTCGCGGTGAGAATCTGACGGGGTATCAGAAAACCCCTTCCGTCGTCGCACCGGCTGCGGCATCCTGCGCCCATGCAGACGGAGCTGAGCAAGCAACTGGGAGTCGAGCACGCCGTCTTCGGCTTCACGCCGTTCCCCGCCGTCGCCGCGGCCATCAGCCGCGCGGGCGGCTTCGGCGTGCTCGGCGCGGTCCGCTACACCGCCCCCGACGACCTCAAACGCGACCTCGACTGGATCGAGGCGCATGTCGAGGGACGGCCGTACGGGCTCGATGTCGTGATGCCCGCGAAGAAGGTCGAAGGCGTCACCGAGGCCGATGTCGAGGCGATGATCCCCGAGAGCCACCGGCAGTTCGTGCGGGACACCCTCGCCAAGTACGGGGTGCCCGAACTGGCCGAGGGCGAGGCGTCCGGCTGGCGCATCACCGGCTGGATGGAGCAGGTCGCCCGCAGCCAGCTCGACGTCGCGTTCGACTACCCGATCCGGCTGCTCGCCAACGCCCTCGGCTCCCCGCCCGCCGACGTCGTCGCCCGCGCCCACGAGCGGGGCGTCCTGGTCGCCGCGCTCGCCGGGAGCGCCCGGCACGCCCGCAAGCACCAGGAGGCGGGCATCGACATCGTGGTGGCGCAGGGCTACGAGGCCGGCGGCCACACCGGCGACATCGCCTCGATGGTGCTCACCCCGGAGATCGTGGACGCCGTCGACCCCCTCCCCGTCCTCGCCGCCGGCGGTATCGGCAGCGGGCGGCAGATCGCCGCCGCCCTCGCGCTCGGCGCCCAGGGCGTCTGGCTCGGCTCCCTCTGGCTGACCACCGCCGAGGCCGACCTGCACTCGCCCGCCCTCACCCGCAAGCTTCTCGCGGCCGGCTCCGGCGACACCGTCCGTTCCCGCGCCCTCACCGGGAAGCCCGCCCGTCAGCTCCGTACCGAATGGACCGACGCCTGGGACGACCCGCACGGACCCGGCACCCTCCCCATGCCCCTCCAGGGCCTGCTCGTCGCCGAGGCCGTCTCCCGCATCCAGAAGTACGAGGTCGACCCGCTGCTCGGCACACCCGTCGGCCAGATCGTCGGCCGGATGAACGAGGTCCGAGGCGTCCAGGAGGTCTTCGACGACCTCACCCGCGGCTTCGAACAGGCCGTGGACCGCGTCAACCGCATCGCCGGAAGGAGCGGCCAGTGACGAGCACGAGCACACCCCCCACGGGCTTCTGGGCCCAGGCCACCGCCGACCCCGACCGCACGGTCCTGATCGCGCCGGACGGCCGGGAATGGACCGCCGGACGTCTGCACGCCGCCGCCAACCGGCTCGTGCACGGACTGCGCGCCGCCGGGATGGAACGCGGCGACGCCTTCGCGGTCGTCCTGCCCAACTCGGCCGAGTTCTTCACCGCCTACCTCGCCGCCACCCAGGCCGGCTTCTACCTCGTCCCCGTCAACCACCACCTCGTCGGCCCCGAGATCGCGTGGATCGTCTCCGACTCGGGCGCCAAGGTCCTCGTCACCCACGAGCGGTTCGCCGACGAGGCCTGCCGCGCCGCCGACGAGGCCGGCCTGCCCACGAGCCACCGGTACGGCGTCGGCGAGGTCGAGGGATTCCGGCCCTACGCCGAACTCCTCGACGGGCAACCGGAGTCGGCGCCCGCCGAGCGGACCCTCGGCTGGGTCATGAACTACACCTCGGGTACGACGGGCCGTCCGCGCGGCATCCGGCGCCCGCTGCCCGGAAAGCTCCCCGAGGAGGCCTATCTGGGCGGCTTCCTCGGCTTCTTCGGCGTACGGCCGTTCGACGACAACGTCCATCTGGTCTGCTCACCGCTCTACCACACGGCCGTACTCCAGTTCGCGGGCTCCTCCCTGCACATCGGGCACCGCCTGGTCCTGATGGACAAGTGGACCCCCGAGGAGATGCTCCGGCTGATCGACACCCACCGCTGCACGCACACCCACATGGTCCCGACCCAGTTCCACCGGCTCCTGGCCCTTCCCGAGGCCACCCGGCAGGCGTACGACGTCTCGTCCATGCGGCACGCCATCCACGGCGCCGCGCCCTGCCCGGACCACGTCAAGCGCGCGATGATCGACTGGTGGGGCGAGTGCGTCGAGGAGTACTACGCGGCCAGCGAGGGCGGCGGCGCCTTCGCGACCGCCGAGGACTGGCTGAAGAAGCCCGGCACGGTCGGCAGGGCCTGGCCCATCAGCGAGCTGGCGATCTTCGACGACGACGGAAACCGGCTCCCGCCCGGTGAACTCGGCACGGTCTACATGAAGATGAGCACCGGCGGCTTCTCGTACCACAAGGACGAGACGAAGACGCGGAAGAACCGCATCGGCGACTTCTTCACGGTCGGCGACCTCGGTGTCCTTGACGAGGAGGGCTATCTCTTCCTCCGCGACCGCAAGATCGACCTGATCATCTCCGGCGGCGTCAACATCTACCCCGCGGAGATCGAGTCCGCGCTTCTCGCGCACCCGGCCGTCGCCGACGCCGCCGCCTTCGGCATCCCGCACGACGACTGGGGCGAGGAGGTCAAGGCGGTCGTCGAACCGGCCCCCGGCCACGAGCCGGGCCCGGACCTCGCCGCCGCCCTCCTCGCCCACTGCGCCGAGCGTCTCGCCGGCTACAAGCGCCCCAAGTCCGTCGACTTCATCACCGAGATGCCCCGCGACCCCAACGGCAAGCTGTACAAGCGGCGGCTGCGGGAGCCCTATTGGGAGGGACGCACGCGGCCGGTGTGATCCCGCCGTGGCCCTGTTCGCAGCGCCCCCTTCGACTAACCTGGTGTGACGTGACGTCAGGCGTCAGGGGGCGGCCAGGTGAGGGCGACCGGCGGACCGGGAGTGGGGGAGTGGCCCGCGCGGCTGCCGCCGGTGGCGGTCGATCTTCTGCCGGGCGTCGTCGTGCTGGCGGCGATGGTGGCGGTCCGCCTCGCGGAGGCGCCGGAGTCCGGCGGCCCCCTGCCGGCGGGCCTGGCGCTCGCCGCCGTGATCGCCGGCAGCCTGGCGGCGCGCCGCCGGTGGCCGTTGACCGCGTACGCGATCGGCACGGCGGGCCTCGCGGTGGAGGCGCTGTGGGTGGGGCCCGGTCAACTGACCCCCTTCGCGAATCTCTTCGGCGTCTACTCCCTCGGCCTGTACGCGACCCCCGGCAGGGCCGTGCTCGGCACCCTGCTCGTGCCGCCCGGGGTGCTGGCGCACTTCGCACCCCGGGACCAGAGCGCCGCGGCGCCGGTCGCCGTCGTCTTCGTGTGGCTGCTGGTGTGGGCCGTGGGGTACGGCACGGCCCGCCGACACCGGGAGGCGCGGGAGCGGCGGGCGCTGGCGCGCCGCGAGGCCGTCCTCGGTGAGCGGGTGCGGATCGCCCGCGAACTGCACGACATCGTCGGACACTCCGTGAACGCCATGCTGGTCCAGGCGGGCGCCGGGCGGATGGTCCTCGCCACCGAGCCGGAGCGCACCCGTGAGCTGCTGCTGAGCGTCGAGCGGACCGGCCGTGACGCCCTCGCCGAACTCGACCGGCTGCTCGGTGTGCTGCGCGCCGAAGAGGGTGGCGGCAAGGGCGAGGTCGGCGACGGGGTCGACGAGGACTGGGCCGGGCTCGGGCGGCTGCTGCGGCCCCTGGCCGACGCGGGACTGACGGTCCGGCTCCGGGTCGCGCCGGACGCCCGTGATCTGCCGCCGGACGTGCGGTCGTCCGTCCACCGGATCGTGCAGGAGGCGCTGACCAACGCGCTCCGGCACGGCCGCGCCCGGACCGCCGAGGTCACCGTGCGTCGGCAGGACGACGGCGACGGTCGGACCCTCCTCGTGCGGGTGGTCGACGAGGGCGACGGACCGGTGCCGCACTACCGGCCCGGCCGCGGCCTGCGGGGGATCGGCGAACGCGCCGCCGCCCTCGGCGGGCACGTGGAGCACGGCGGTGCCGTCGGCGGAGGATTCGCCCTGAGTGTCGCGCTGCCGCTGCGATGACCCTCCGCGTCCTGCTGGCCGACGACGACCCCCTGCTGCGGGTGGGGGTCGCGGTGGTGCTCGGAGCCGCCGGCATGGAGGTCGTCGGCGAGGCGGGCGACGGGGTGCGGGCGGTGGAGCTGTGCCGCGCGCTCGTCCCGGACGTCGTCCTGATGGACGTACGGATGCCCGGCTTCGACGGCATCGAGGCCACCGGCCGGATCGTCGAAGCCGGTCTGCGGACCCGGGTGCTGGTGCTGACCACGTTCCCCGACGACACCTACGTGTGGCGGGCCCTGCGCGCGGGCGCGCACGGTTTCCTGCTCAAACGTGCCTCACCCGAACGGCTGGTGGACGCCGTCCGCACGGTGGCCGCCGGAGAGACCCTGCTGGACCCCGGGATCACCCGGCCCCTCGTGGACCGCCTCGTCACCGACGAGCGGGGCCCGCGCCCGGCGGTCGACGCACCGGACCGGGACCGGCTGCGCCATCTGACCTCCCGGGAACTGCAGATCCTGCGCCTCGTCGCCGAGGGCCTGTCGAACGCCGAACTGGCCGGGCGGCTGGGCATCGCCGAGTCGACCGTCAAGACCCACGTCAAACGGATCCTGCACAAGATCGGCGCCCGGGACCGGGCCGGCGCCGTCGTGATCGCCTTCCGCAGCGGCCTCGTATGACCCCTGCCGTACCCCCGTGGGGGTACGGCGCGCCACCCCACCGGAGGGACGCCTCACGCCGGGGCCCGCCCTACCGTCGGCACGCAGAGTCACACGACGCGGGGGTGCGCATGGCTGTTCCGGGTGTTGTCGCGGGCGAGGTGTGGCGCGCCGTGCGTCCCGTCGACCGGTACCAGCGGCTGCTGTGGTGGTGCGGGACCGCGCTGGTGGCCTCCGGTGCGGTGCACGGCGTCGTGGCCGTCGTCGACTTCGAGCCCTGGTGGGGGCCGGTGTCCTGGCGCAAACCGGTCGTGTTCGGGCTGTCGTTCGGCCTGCTCGTGTGGACCGTGGTGTGGATCGTGCGGCACCTGCCCGCGCGCTGGTGGGCGCGGGTCGCGGCGGGGCTGGTCGTCTTCACCTCCGTGACCGAGGTCGCGCTGATCACGGCGCAGCGCTGGCGCGGCACCGCGTCCCACTTCAACCAGTCCACCGGCACCGACTCCGCCATCTGGTCCGTGATCGGCACCCTGACCCTGCCGCTGATCCTCGGCATCCTCCTGCTGCTGGTCTTCGCGTTCTTCCGGTTCGACGGCGGCGCCGCTTCCAAGATCGCCGCGCTCGTGGGGCTGACCGCCGTGCTGGTGGCCGGGGCCATCGGCCAGAAGATGGCCGCGATCGGGGAGCGGACCTTCGACGAGACGGGGCAGGTGCCCTACGAGCTGGTCTTCGGCGCCGCGGGCAGCGCCAAACTCGCCCACGCCGTCGGCCTGCACGGCCTGCAGTTCCTCGTCCTGCTGGCCGTCCTGTGCGAGGCGGGCCGGCTGGGCACCCGTGCGGCGGCCGCCGTGCTGGGCGCGGCGGCTCTCGGATACGCCGCCACCTTCGGCGCGATCACCGCGACGGCCTACGCCGGGCGCGGGCCCCTGCACCCCACCGCCCCCATGGCGGTGCTGCTGGGCACCGGGCTCCTGACCATGGCGGGGACCACGATCGTCGCGGTCCTGAAGGCGTCCTGGAAGCGCGGGGCTCAGTCGCGCTCCGCGTCCACCTCCGCCTCGTACGCGAGCAACGTGTCGACGAACACCCGCCGCTGATCCGGCGTCAGCGGCGCCAGCGCCCTGCGCCACGCCGTCGCCCCCGGCGCGAGCCACGCCGAGATCGCCGGCTCGTGGTCGGCCGCGAGGGCGACGATCCGCCGGCGCCGGTCCCGCTCGTCCTCCCGCCGCTCCAGGATCCCCTTCCGGCTGAGGTCGCCGATCAGCAGGCTCACGGTGGTCGGGGCGACCTCCAGCCGGGCGGCGAGTTCGTTGACCGTCATCGGCCCGTCGAACAGCAGACACGCCAGCAGCGAGAGATGGCGCGGGGCCAGCGAGAAGGACCGCAGCGCCTCCGGCACCGGGATCCGCTTCGCCCTGCCCACCAGCCGCGGCATGAGCAGCAGCAGCTCACGGACGGTCGCGTCGACGCCGTCGTCGGCACCGGAGGCGGGCATGGACATCGGACACCCCTCGCATTACCTTTGTGAGTAAAGGCTTTGTGGTCAAAGCTGTTTTGTCCAGCAAGTCGAATCGCCATCGTACGCATCGAAGCGAACGGAGATCCGCATGCCGCACTACACCGTGCACCTCACGGAGGACGCCCTCGACGGCACGGTCGAGGCCGAGTTGATCCGTGCCCTGGCCGACGCCGTGGGATCGGTCTACGGAGAGCGCCTCCGCGGTCTCGTCGGCGTGGACCTGATCGGCATCCCCCGGCACCGGCGGGGCATCGGAGGCATCCCGACCGACAAGATCGCCCCCTCGGTCACCCTCAGCATGCGCGAGGCCGCCTACCACCTGCCCCAGGTCCCGGACGCCGTCCCCCGTCTCATCGGCGCCACGACCGACGCGGTGGCCGCCGTCCTGGGCGAGGACGTCCGCGCGCAGACCATCGTCAGCATCGCCGGCGTGCCCGACGGGCGCACGGGCGTGGCGGGCGCGGTCGCCTGACACCGGCACGGGGCCACGCGACTTGACCTGCCCGGGCGGCCCCCCGAGGATCATGTGCCATGACGCCCGGACACGGCAGTACGGTCGACGGCGTGCTGCGGCGCAGCACCCGCCGCACCCCGGCACGCGTCGCGGTCGAGTACCGCGACCGCACCTGGACCTACGAGGAACTCGACGACGCCGTCTCGCGCGCGGCGGGCCTCCTGCTCGGCGAGGGGCTCGCCCCCGGCGACCGGGTCGGCGCCTACGGCCACAACTCCGACGCCTACCTCATCGCCTTCCTCGCCTGCGCCCGCGCCGGGCTGGTCCACGTCCCCGTGAACCAGAACCTCACCGGCGACGACCTCGCGTACATCGTGGCGCAGTCGGGCAGCGCCCTCGTCCTGGCCGATCCGGACCTCGAGGACCGACTCCCGGACGGCGTACGGACGTTGCCCCTGCGCGACGCCGACGACTCGCTCCTCGCCCGGCTGGCCGCCACCGAACCGTACGACGGCCCCGAGCCGCGCACCGAGGACCTGGTGCAGCTGCTGTACACGTCCGGAACGACGGCACTGCCCAAGGGCGCGATGATGACCCACCGGGCGCTGGTGCACGAGTACCTCAGCGCGATCACCGCCCTCGACCTGAGCGCCGGCGACCTCCCCGCGCACTCCCTCCCGCTGTACCACTCGGCGCAGATGCACGTGTTCCTGCTGCCGTACCTCGCGGTCGGCGCCACCAACCTCATCCTCGACGCACCGGACGGGGAGCGGCTCTTCGACCTGATCGAGGCGGGCCGCGTCGACAGCCTCTTCGCCCCGCCCACCGTGTGGATCGGCCTCGCGAACCGCCCCGACTTCACCACTCGCGACCTGAGCGGGCTGCGCAAGGCGTACTACGGGGCCTCGATCATGCCGGTGCCCGTCCTGGAACGGCTGCGGGAACGCCTTCCGAAGCTCGGCTTCTACAACTGCTTCGGGCAGAGCGAGATCGGCCCGCTCGCCACCGTGCTCGCCCCGGACGAGCACAAGGGCCGTATGGACTCCTGCGGCCGCACGGTCCTGTTCGTGGACGCCCGGGTCGTGGACGAGGAGGGCGAGGACGTCCCCGACGGCACGCCCGGTGAGATCGTCTACCGCTCCCCGCAGCTGTGCGAGGGCTACTGGGAGAAGCCCGAGGAGACCGCCGAGGCCTTCCGGGACGGCTGGTTCCACTCCGGGGACCTCGCCGTGCGCGACGCCCACGGCTACTTCACGATCGTCGACCGGGTGAAGGACGTCATCAACTCCGGTGGCGTGGTGATCGCCTCACGTCAGGTCGAGGACGCCCTCTACGCGCACGGGGCCGTCGCCGAGGCCGCGGTGATCGGGCTGCCCGACGAGAAGTGGATCGAGGCGGTCACCGCCGTGGTCGTCGCGCGCGAGGAGGTCACCGAGGACGAACTCATCGCCCACGCCCGGGAGAAGCTCGCCCCCTTCAAGGCCCCGAAGCGGGTGCTGTTCGTGGACGAGCTCCCGCGCAACGCCAGCGGGAAGATCCTCAAGCGGGAGCTGCGCGACCGGTTCGGGTCATGACTCCTTCGGGCGCTCGTCCACGATCCGCCTGATCTTCCCCACCGACCGCTCCAGCGACTCCGGTTCGACGATCTCGACGGCCACCGACACCCCGATGCCGTCCTTCACGGCCGCCGCGACAGCGCGCGCGGCCGTGTCGCGGTCCTCCGGGCCGGCGCCGGGGCGGGCCTCCGCGCGGACCGTGAGGGCGTCCAGCCGGCCCTCGCGGGTCAGCCGGAGCTGGAAGTGCGGTGCGACGCCCGGCGTGCGCAGCACGATCTCCTCGATCTGTGTCGGGAAGAGGTTCACCCCGCGCAGGATGACCATGTCGTCGGTGCGCCCGGTCACCTTCTCCATCCGGCGGAAGACGCGCGCCGTCCCGGGCAGCAGCCGGGTCAGGTCCCGCGTCCGGTAGCGGACCACCGGCATCGCCTCCTTGGTGAGGGAGGTGAACACCAGCTCGCCCTCCTCGCCCTCCGGCAGCACCTCGCCCGTGATCGGGTCGACCACCTCCGGGAAGAAGTGGTCCTCCCAGATGTGCAGCCCGTCCTTCGTCTCCACGCACTCCTGCGCGACCCCCGGACCCATCACCTCCGACAGCCCGTATATGTCGACCGCGTCGATCGCGAACCGCTCCTCGATCTCCTGACGCATCCGCTCCGTCCACGGCTCGGCGCCGAAGATCCCCACGCGCAGGGAGGTGGCACGCGGATCGACGCCCTGCCGCTCGAACTCGTCCAGCAGGGTCAGCATGTACGACGGGGTCACCATGATGATCCGGGGCTCGAGGTCCTGGATCAGCTGGACCTGACGGGACGTCATGCCGCCGGACGCGGGGATCACCGTACAGCCGAGGCGTTCGGCGCCGTAGTGCGCCCCCAGGCCACCCGTGAACAGGCCGTAGCCGTACGCCACATGGACCGTGTCGCCAGGGCGGCCGCCGGCCGCGCGGATCGACCGGGCCACCAGGTCCGACCACAGGGACAGGTCGCCTTCCGTGTAGCCGACGACCGTGGGGCGGCCCGTCGTGCCGCTGGAGGCGTGGATGCGGCGGACGCGGTCGCGGGGGACGGCGAACATCCCGTAGGGGTAGTGCGCGCGCAGGTCCGCCTTGGCGGTGAACGGGAAGCGCGCCAGATCGGCGAGGGAGCGGCAGTCGTCGGGGTGGACGCCCGCCTTGTCGAAGGACTCCCGGTAGAAGGGCACCTGTGCGTACGCGTGCCGGAGCGTCGCCCGCAGCCGCTCCAGCTGCAGCGCCCGCAGCGCGGCCCCGTCGAGGCGCTCGCCCTCGTCCAGCAGGTCCCTCGCATCCGCCATGGAGTCCTCCCTCACCGAAAACCGTACCAATCCGGGCGACCGATCATTCGGTCGAGCTATTGGTGATCAGTAATCCAGGCCGACGGGCGCCGAGCAAGGGGTCGGTCACGGATTTCCGTTGCGGTCCGGCGGGCGGGATGCCGAGGATCGGGGCATGCCGACCTTCACCGCGCCCGACGGAACCCGCCTCGCCTACCACGTCCGGGGTGAGGGCGAGCCCCTCGTCGTCCTGCCCGGCGGGCCCATGCGGGCCTCCGCCTACCTCGGCGACCTGGGCGGGCTCACCGCCCACCGCCGGCTGATCCTCCTCGACCTGCGCGGCACCGGCGGCTCCGCGGCACCGGCCGATCCGGCGACGTACCGCTGCGACCGGCAGGTCGACGACGTCGAGGCACTGCGCGTCCACCTCGGGCTGGAGCGCGTCGACATGCTCGCGCACTCGGCGGGCGGGAGCCTCGCCCTGCTGTACGCGGCGCGCCATCCCGACCGGGTGGCCCGGCTCGCGCTGATCACCGTCACCCCCTGGGCCCTGGGCGGGCGGGCCACGGCGGAGGACCGGCTCGCGGCGGCGCGGCTGCGCGAGGACGAGCCCTGGTTCGCGACGGCCTTCCCGGCGTTCGAGGCGTGGCTGGCCGGCGCGGACGACCCGGACTGGGCAGCCTTCGCCGGCTTCTTCCACGGCCGCTGGGACGACACCGCCCGCGCCCTCGAGGCCGCCACCGACGAGCAGACGAACGAGGAGGCGGAGGCACGCTTCCTCGACCCGGAGGCCTTCGACCCGCCGGCCCTGCGAGCCGCCCTCGCCGAGGTGACCGCCCCGGTCCTCGTGCTCGCCGGAGGGCTGGACGGCGGGCCCCGCCCGGAGCTCGCCCGGCTGGTCGCCGACGCCTTCCCGGGCGCCGAGTTCGCCGTGCAGCCGGGCGCCGGCCACTATCCGTGGCTGGACGACCCGGAGTGGTTCGTCGGCCGGACCCGCGCCTTCCTCGACGGGGCCGCTCTGCCCTCGGCAGAGCGGGCCGCGAGGTGAACGGCCCGCTGGATAGCGTGCTCGGCATGCACACGATCAAGGCCAACGGAGTCTTACTCGCCTACCGCGTCCGGGGCCCCGAGGACGCTCCGCCCGTCCTCCTGCTGCACTGCCGGGGCGCCGACGGCGCCGACTGGACGACGGTCGCCGAACGACTGGCCTCGGAGCCGGGAGCGCGTCGCGTGTACGCGCCCGACCTGCGCGGACACGGGCACAGCGAGCGGCTGGGGGACACTCCGGGGGCGTACGGGTACGAGGCGATGAGCGACGACATGCGCGAGTTGCTCGCCGCCCTCGGCATCGAACGCGCCGACGTGGTCGGCCACTCGCTGGGCGGCATCGTGGCGTACCTGCTGGCGCAGCGCTCCCCGGACGTCGTACGGCGACTCGTGCTGGAGGACGTGCCCGCGCCGTTCCCCTTCGACCCGCCCCGGCCGCCCACCCCGCGGCCGGACGGGGAGCTGTCCTTCGACTGGGCGATGGTCCCCGCCACCGACGCGCAGGCCAACAGGCCGGACCCGGTGTGGTGGGAGCGGATGGCGCGGATCGCCGCACCCACGCTGGTGGTGAGCGGCGGTCCGGCGAGCCACGTTCCGCAGGACCGGGTCACGGCGGTCGCCGAACGGATCCCCGGCGCCCGGCTGGTGACCGTGGACGCGGGCCACCTCGTGCACGAGACCCGGCCGCAGGAGTTCCTCGAGGCGGTGGAGGGCTTCCTCGCGGAGTGAGACCGCTCAGCGGCTCTCCGCCACCGCCACCTCCCGCGCCCACCGGTAGTCCGCCTTCCCGCTCGGCGAACGCCGGATGGCGTCGGCGATCACCAGCTGGCGCGGGATCTTGTAGCCGGCGAGCCGGGCCCGGCAGTGGGTCTGGATGTCCTCCAGGGAGGGGCGCGGCGCCCCGGCGCGCACCTGCACCACGGCCGCCACATGGTTGCCCCAGGTCGCGTCGGGCACCCCGGCCACCAGGGCGTCGTACACGTCCGGATGCGACTTCAGCGCCTGCTCGACCTCCTCGGGATACACCTTCTCGCCGCCGGTGTTGATGCACTGGGAGCCGCGGCCCAGGACGACCACGACGCCGTCCTCGTCGACGGTGGCCATGTCGCCGAGCAGCACCCAGCGCTCGCCGTCCTTCTCGAAGAAGGTCTCAGCGGTTTTCGCCGGGTCGTTGTAGTAGCCGAGCGGGACGTGGCCGTGCTGGGCGACCCGGCCGACCTCACCCGGGGCGATCGGCTCATGGGTCACCGGATCGACCACCTGGGTACGGGAGTTGACGCGGATACGGAAGCCGCGCTCGGGGCCGGAGTCCTCCGTCGCGGTGCCGTTGAAGCCGGACTCGGAGGACCCGAAGTTGTTCAGCAGCATCGCGTTCGGCAGCAGCGCCCGGAACTGGCGGCGGACCGTGTCCGACATGATCGCCCCGGACGAGGACACGCTGAACACCGACGAGCAGTCGGTGCCCTTCATCGGCCCCTCCAGCGCGTCGATCAGCGGCCGCAGCATCGCGTCGCCCACCAGGGAGATGCTGGTGACCTTCTCCCTCTCGATGGTCCGCAGCACCTCCTCGGGCACGAACTTGCGGTGGATCACGACCCGTTGGCCGAAGTTGAAGGCGATGAAAGCGGTGAGGGTGGACGTGCCGTGCATCAGCGGGGGAGTGGGGAAGAAGGTGATGCCCGTGCCGCCGGCCGCCACCCGCTCGGCGATCTCCTGCGGCTTCTTCACCGGCTCCCCGGTGGGCGCGCCCCCGCCGAGCCCCGAGAAGAACAGGTCCTCCTGGCGCCACATCACACCCTTGGGCATGCCGGTCGTGCCACCGGTGTAGATGATGAACTGGTCGTCGCCCGAGCGGGCCGGGAACCCGCGCTCCGGTGAGCCGCCCGCCTCGGCGTCCGTGAAGCCGGTGACCGCGGTGAGGCCGTCCTGCGCCGGTCCCACCTGGATCAGGTGTCGCAGCGCCGGAGCCTGCGGCAGGGCCGCCGCCACCCGGTCCGTGAACTCCGCGTCGAAGACCAGCCCGACCAGATCCGCGTCCCGGTAGAGATAGACCAACTCCTCTTCCACATAGCGGTAGTTGACATTGACCGGAACGATCCGGGCCTTCAGGCAGCCCAGTACCGTCTGCAGGTACTCGACGCCGTTGTAGAGATGCAGGCCGACGTGCTCGCCCGGGCGGATCCCGCTGTCGAGGAGGTGGTGGCCGATCCGGTTGGCCGCCGCGTCCAGTTCCGCGTACGTCAGCCGGTGCTCCGTGCCCGTGCCCGGATGGTCGACGTACACGAGCGCCTCGCGGTCCGCCGCCACGTCGACGACCGACTCGAACAGGTCGGCAAGGTTGTACTCCACCGCTCCTCCTGACCTTCGGTGCCCGGCTCCACCAACGGTTCGCCGGTCATCAGAGCAAAGGGGGCGCCAAGTGGGAAGGGTTCGCGTCCTAAAATCTGACTGTCAGTCAGAAATAGAAATCTGACTGAGTGTCAGAAAACCCTTGAAGTGCCTCCTCGCCTCCTGCAACCTGTTCTCGTTCTTTCCGAGGGGAGATGGGTGATGGGCGGAACCGAACACCTCACCGTGCAGCGCGAAGGCGCCACACTCGTACTCACGCTCAACAGGCCGGAGGCGAAGAACGCGCTCTCGCTCGCCATGCTCGTCGGCCTGTACGACGGCTGGATCGAGGCCGACGAGGACGACTCGGTCCGCTCGATCGTCTTCACCGGCGCGGGCGGCACCTTCTGCGCCGGCATGGACCTCAAGGCCCTCGCCGGCAAGGGCATGGAGGGCGAGCACTACCGCGACCGGCTCAAGGCCGACCCCGACCTGCACTGGAAGGCGATGCTGCGCCACCACCGGCCGCGCAAGCCCGTGATCGCCGCCGTCGAGGGGTACTGCGTGGCCGGCGGCACCGAGATGCTCCAGGGCACCGACATCCGCGTCGCCGGCGAGTCCGCCACCTTCGGCCTCTTCGAGGTGCGGCGCGGACTCTTTCCGATCGGCGGCTCCACCGTCCGGCTGCAACGCCAGATCCCGCGCACCCACGCCCTGGAGATGCTGCTCACCGGACGCCCGTACAGCGCGCGGGAGGCCGCCGACATCGGCCTGATCGGCCACGTCGTCCCGGACGGCACGGCCCTGGAGAAGGCCCTGGAGATCGCCGAACGGATCAACGCCTGCGGTCCGCTGGCCGTCGAAGCGGTCAAGGCGTCGGTGTACGAGACCGCCGAGATGACCGAGACCGACGGTCTCGCCGCCGAACTCGTCCGCGGCTGGCCGGTCTTCGACACCGCCGACGCGAAGGAAGGCGCCCGTGCGTTCGCGGAGAAGCGGGCGCCTGTCTACAAGCGGGCGTAGCGCTCCGCCGGGTTCGGCCGTTTTTGACGCTGCGGGCCGTCCGTGGCTGGTCGCGCAGTTCCCCGCGCCCCTGGGGTGGCTCACTCACCGACCCTGCTCAGGCACCGCCCCCGCCGTCCCTCAAGGAGGCAAGCACCCGATGCCCGAAGTCCTCAAAGCTCCCCTCGTCGTCGAGTTCCCCTTCACCCGTTCCCTCGGGCCTGTCCAGAGCGCCTTCCTCACCGGGCTGCGTGAACAGGTCGTCCTCGGGGTGAAGACCACCGACGGCCGCACCCTGGTCCCGCCCGTCGAGTACGACCCCGTCACCGCCGACGAGCTGCGTGACCTCGTGGAGGTCGCGCCCACCGGCACGGTCACCACCTGGGCCTGGAACCACGAGCCCCGCCGCGGTCAGCCCCTCGACACGCCCTTCGCCTGGGTCCTGGTCCGCCTCGACGGCGCCGACACCGCCCTCCTGCACGCCCTCGACGCCCCCGGCCCCGAGGCCGTCCGCACCGGAACGCGGGTGCGGATCCGCTGGGCCGAGGAGCGGACCGGCGCCATCACCGACATCGCCTGCTTCGAGCCGTACGACGGGGAGGCGGCCCGGCCCGCGGGACACACGGGGGAGTTCGAGGACGCGGTCGCCGGGATCGTCGCCCACGCGCGCCTCGACTACACCTACTCGCCCGGCCGCGCCCAGACCGCCTACATCAACGCCCTCGCGGAGCACCGGGCCGTCGGCGAACGCTGCCCCTCCTGCCGCAAGGTGTACGTCCCGCCCCGCGGCGCCTGTCCCACCTGCGGCGTGGCCACGGCCGAGCAGGTCGAGGTCGGGCCGGGCGGCACCGTCACCACCTTCTGCATCGTCAACATCAAGGCGAAGAACCTCGACATCGACGTCCCGTACGTCTACGCCCACATCGCCCTCGACGGCGCCGGCCTCGCGCTGCACGGACGCATCGGCGGCATCCCGTACGACCAAGTGCGGATGGGGCTGCGGGTGGAGCCGGTGTGGACCGAGGGCGGCCGCTACCCGGACCACTACCGGCCGACCGGCGAGCCCGACGCGGACTACGAGACGTACAAGGAGCTGCTCTGATGCGGGACATCGCCGTCGTCGCCTTCGCCCAGTCCGACACCCTGCGCACCAGCGAGGAGATGTCCGAGGTCGAGATGCTCATGCCGGTGCTGCACGACGTCCTCGCGCAGACCGGCCTGAAGACCGCCGACATCGGCTTCACCTGCTCGGGCTCCAGCGACTACCTCGCGGGCCGTGCCTTCTCCTTCACCCTCGCCCTCGACGGTGTCGGCGCCTGGCCGCCCATCTCCGAGTCCCATGTCGAGATGGACGGCGCCTGGGCGCTGTACGAGGCGTGGACGAAACTGCTGACGGGCGACGCCGACACCGCGCTGGTGTACTCCTACGGCAAGTCCTCGCCCGGGTCCGTGCGGGACGTGCTCACCCGGCAGCTCGACCCCTACTACCTCGCCCCCCTGTGGCCCGACTCCGTCGCCCTCGCCGCCCTCCAGGCGCAGGCGCTGATCGACGCGGGCGACACCGACGAGCCCGCCCTCGCCGGGATCGCCGCCCGCAGCCGGGCCGACGGGGCCGACAACCCGCACGCCCAGCTGCGGGGACCGGTGCCGCACGGCGACTATCTCGTACGCCCCCTGCGCACCGGCGACTGCCCGCCGATCGGCGACGGCGCCGCCGCCGTGATCCTCGCGGCGGGGGAGCGGGCCCGGGAACTGTGCGAGCGCCCCGCCTGGATCCGGGGCATCGACCACCGCGTCGAGGCCCACGCGCTCGGCGTGCGCGACCTCACCGACTCGCCCTCCACCCGGCTGGCCGCCGAGAAGGCCGGCGCCTTCGAACGGCCCGTCGACACCGCCGAACTGCACGCGCCGTTCACCGCGCAGGAAGTCGTCCTGCGCAAGACGCTGGGGCTCGGCGACGAGGTCCGCGTCAACCCGTCCGGCGGTGCGCTCGCCGCCAACCCGATCATGGCCGCCGGGCTCGTCCGCATCGGCGAGGCCGCCGCCCGTATCCACCGGGGCGAGTCCGACCGGGCCCTCGCCCACGCCACGTCCGGCCCGTGTCTGCAACAGAACCTGGTCGCCGTACTCGAAGGGGATCCGCGATGAGCAAGGAGCCCGTGGCCGTCGTCGGAATCGGCCAGACCAAGCACGTGGCGGCCCGCCGGGACGTCTCGATCGCGGGGCTCGTCCGCGAGGCCGCACGACGCGCCCTCGAGGACGCCGAGCTGACCTGGGCGGACATCGACGCCGTGGTCATCGGCAAGGCGCCCGACTTCTTCGAGGGCGTGATGATGCCCGAGCTGTACCTCGCCGACGCCCTCGGCGCGGTGGGCAAGCCGATGCTGCGGGTCCACACGGCGGGATCCGTGGGCGGCTCCACCGCGCTCGTCGCCGCCAACCTGGTCGCCGCGCGGGTGCACGGCACCGTGCTGACGCTGGCCTTCGAGAAGCAGTCGGAGTCCAACGCCATGTGGGGACTGTCCCTGCCGATCCCCTTCCAGCAGCCCCTGCTGGCGGGGGCCGGCGGCTTCTTCGCGCCGCACGTGCGCGCGTACATGCGGCGCAGCGGCGCGCCCGACACCGTCGGCTCGCTGGTGGCGTACAAGGACCGGCGCAACGCGCTGAAGAACCCGTACGCCCATCTGCACGAGCACGACATCACCCTGGAGAAGGTCCAGGCCTCGCCCATGCTGTGGGACCCGATCCGCTACTCGGAGACCTGCCCGTCCTCCGACGGCGCTTGCGCGATGGTCCTCACCGACCGGGCCGGCGCCGCCCGCTCGCCGCGCCCGCCGGCCTGGATGCTCGGCGGTGCGATGCGCAGCGAACCGACCCTCTTCGCCGGCAAGGACGCCGTCTCCCCGCAGGCCGGAAAGGACTGCGCGGCCGACGTCTACCGCCAGGCCGGCATCGGCGACCCGCGCCGGGACATCGACGCCGTCGAGATGTACGTGCCGTTCTCCTGGTACGAGCCGATGTGGCTGGAGAACCTCGGCTTCGCCGCCGAGGGCGAGGGCTGGAAGCTCACCGAGTCCGGCGTGACCGAGCTCGACGGCGACCTGCCCGTCAACATGTCGGGCGGGGTCCTGTCCACCAACCCCATCGGCGCCTCCGGCATGATCCGCTTCGCCGAGGCCGCCCTCCAGGTGCGCGGACAGGCCGGGGAACACCAGGTGGAGCGGGCCCGCAAGGTCCTCGGACACGCGTACGGCGGCGGCTCGCAGTTCTTCTCCATGTGGCTCGTGGGAGCGCGACCACCCGAGTCCTGAAAGGTACGCCTCACGTGCTCTGTCGGCGCCCGGTACCGATCGCTAGGCTGGCCCGCGGACGACGAACCGGGAGGAGCACGGACGTGGCCGAGAGCACCATCCAGCAGCAGCCGCTCACGGGCTGGGACAAGCCGGAGCTGGACCTCAGCAACGCCGAGTGGCAGTCCAGCAGCCGGGGGCGGGGGGATGTCCAGATCGCCTTCGTCGAGGGATTCATCGCGATGCGCAACAGCGAGCGCCCGGAGAGCCCCTCCCTGATCTTCACCCCCGCCGAGTGGGGCGCCTTCGTGTCGGGGGCACGGGAAGGGGAGTTCGACCTGACCTAGGTCGCCGGCCCGCCCGCCGAGGCGGGCCGAACGGGGGTGTTCCGCCCGTTTTTCCGGACACGCGATCCCGTACGTCCTGCTGGGGCCCCGCCTGGGCAAGGCTGGCCCCAGCAGGACGAAGGTCGCATTCCGGAGGTGAGGACCATGAGCACCCTGCCGGTCGTCGCGGCGGTCGACGGTTCCGACGACAGCCGGCGCGCCCTGGACTGGGCCCTCGACGCCGCCCGCCGCCGCGGGGCACCACTGCGCGTGGCGCACGTACGCCACCACTCCGCCTGGACGCAGTCCGGTGCCCCCGTCGTCGTCCCCCCGCCGCCGCAGGACGATCCGGTGCTGGCCGACGTCCGGGCCCGGCTCGCCGAGACCGAGGACCCGCCGCCCACGGAGTACGCGGCACTGGACGGAGCCCCCGGCGCGCTGCTGCCCGAACTGGGCGCCGCGGCACAGCTACTGGTGCTCGGCTCGCGCGGCCGCGGCGGCTTCGCGAGTCTGCTGCTCGGCTCCAACGGACTGACCGCGGCCCGGGACGCCGAGTGCCCGGTCGTGGTGGTGCCCCGGCCGGACCGCGAGGTGGACGACACCTTTCCGGCCGGGCCGGGTCCCCGCGTGGTCGTGGGCCTGAAGGTGGACGGCCCGGACGACGCCACCCTCGACCTCGCCTTCACCGAGGCCGCCCTGCGCGGCGCGCGCCTCGAGGTGGTCGCCGCCTATCCGTGGCCGATCCAGTCCTGGGCCGCGCCCGGCGACCTGGCCGCCCCGGTCTACGACCAGGAGGCCATCGAGCACGAGACCCGCACCCTCGCCGACGGCTTCCTCGCCCCGCACCGCACCCGGCACCCCGGGGTGCGCGCCGAACCCCTTCCCCTTCCCGGCGACGCGGCGGGACTCCTCGTCGCCGCCTCCAAGGGCGCCGCTCTCGTCGTCGTGGGCCGCCACCGCCGCCGACTGCTCGTCCCCGCCCGCATGCTGGGCTCGGTCACCCACGCCGTCCTGCTGCACGCGGCGAGCCCGGTGGCCGTGGTGCCCCCGGCACCGGCCGAGGAATGACAGCCGACGCTCATGGCAGGCCGGTCACCCATCGTCAGCGCCATGGAGGACGCACCCCACCGGGACACCCGGCTCGCCCTCGACCTCGCCCTGACCGTCCGGCACGACGGCGACGGCGGGATCGCCGACGACCTGGCCGACCCCGCCGGCCTCACCACCTGGGTCCGTGTCCGCCCCGAGCTCATCCCCGGCGCCGACGCGTACACCGCGGACGCCGCCGCCCTGACCGCCGTACGCGAGCTGCGCGCCGCCGTCCGCGCCCTCTTCGCCCACGCGGTACGCCCCGGCGCACCGAGCCCCGCCGACGCCCACCGTCTCCTGCCGGTGCCCGAGGCTCTGCGCCGCCTGAACGCGGCGGCCGCCATCCCCACGGTTCCCGTCCTGGCCTGGGCCGAAGGCACCGACCCCGTCCTGCACCGGCGCCCCACGGCCGCCGCTCCCGACCTCACGGCGACCCTCGCCCAGGCCGTCATCACCTTCCTCGCCGGCCCCGACCGCCCCCGCCTCCGCGCCTGCCACGCCCCCCGCTGCGTCCGCTACTTCCTCAAGGACCACCCCCGCCAGGAATGGTGCACACCGTCCTGCGGCAACCGGGCGAGGGTGGCCCGCCACCACGAACGCCACAAAGGAACGGTGAGCTGACGGCCGAGGGCCAGGTGTCTCACATAAGGGCGCGGGGCTGTGTCCATATGCGGCTCCGCCGCGTGGGCGCGAACAGCCACGAACAACCCGCACCCGAACGACGACCCCGACCCTCCCTCGGCCCCACCGCCGGACGGCACCCCGTACCATTACGGCATGTCGTTCCTCCGCCGCCGCAGCGCCACCCCCGCCGGCCCCGACTTCGACGTGCTGGCCATGGACCCGGGCGACTGGCCCGGCAATCTGGGCGCCGGCCTGCTGCCCGCCCCCGACGGCAGCTGCCAGGGCGTCTTCCTGCGCTACGACCTCTTCGGCGGCCGCGGCCCCGCGATGATCATCGGGAACCTCCCCGAGGGCTCCCCGGCCCGCGAGGTCGCCGAGGGCGAGGTCCCCTTCGAGGTGGCCCAGCTGCTGGTCGCGCTGGAGAACGACGAGGAGGTGACCGTCGTCGGCACCGAGGACATGCCGGTGATGCAGGGCGACAACCTCCTCATCGTGCGTCGGCTGAAGCTCTCCGAGGGCCGGATCTCCTGCGTCCAGTTCGACCGCAGCGACAACGTCCTGGTGACCATCGCCGCCTGGGACCGCCCCATCACCGACGACCTGTACGCCCTGCTGAAGCCGCTCCCGGCGGAGCTTTTCCAGCAGGGCTGAGGCGTCAGCCCGCCGGGACGATCGTCACGTCAGCGGCCCGGACGAACGCCACCCGGTGGCCGAACTGGATCTCGTAGTACAGGTCCCCGCCCCTGACCACCCGATGGGTGCCGATGTCGTAGCCGGACGCGTAGAAGTACTCGCCCGGCACCCGGTCACCGGCCACGTACCGCTGGCCCTGCGGCAGGGTGTACGGCAGCGGGGAGACCGCCTGGACCGGGACTCCCGCCGGGTACGCCGACGCCTCCGGATAGGCGCGCCCGTACACCGGGACACTCTCCCGGCCAGCCCGCGGGGTGATCAGCACCCCGGTCGCGGGCACCGCGACGGGCCTGTTCGGCGGGTTCCGGAACCAGGCCTTCTTCCCCAGGTACCAGATCGCCGTCCAGTTGCCCCAGGTGTCGGCGACCGCGTACTGCTGGCCGGTGGAGACCCGCGAGGAGATGTCGTTGACCCCGGGGGTCGGGGTGGTACCCAGGCCGGCGTCCTTGATCAGGGCCGCCTTCTCGTCGTGGTCGGCGTACAGCCGCACCTCGCTGGAACCGTGGACCGCGCAGGTCTGCCCCTTGACGCAGTCCTGGTACACCGGCTGGTTGGTGGCGTAGTCCGGCCGGATCGTCACGACGCCGCTGCCCGCCTGCCCGGTGGCCGTGAAGGGCCGGCCCAGCAGCTCGAAGTAGTGCTGCCAGTCCCAGTACGGGCCCGGGTCGGTGTGCATACCGGGGACGGTCGCGGCGGTCGGGCCGGGCACGGTGTCGTGGCCCAGGATGTGCTGCCGGTCCAGCGGGATGCCGTACCGCGCCGCCAGGAACGCCACCAGACGCGCCGACGACTTGTACATCGCCTCCGTGTACCAGGAGTCCGGCTGGGCGAGGAAGCCCTCGTGCTCCAGACCGATCGAGTGGGTGTTGACGTACCAGTTGCCCGAGTGCCAGGCCACGTCCTTCACCCGCACGTGCTGGGCGATGTGCCCGTCGGTCGAGCGCAGCGAGTAGTGCCAGGAGACATAGGTGGGGTCCTGGACGAGGTTGATGACCCCCTCCCAGCCGCCCTCGGTGTCATGGACGACGATGTACCGGATGGGTGAGGACGTGGGCCGGTCGGCCTCGTCGTGGTTGCCGTGGTCACCGTCGCCGAACGCCTCGTACGGTGCCGGGATCCGCTCGCAGAACACCGCCGCGGGGCACTCCGTGCCCTCGGCGGACGGCTGGCGCAGACCTGCCCGGTCCAGCTGGGCGGTCCGCGGCTCCACCCCCGGCTGCGCGGCCAGCGCCACCAGTTCCCCGGTGTCCGTGACCCGCCGCTCGCCGGTGCGCATCACCTCGTAGACGTCGTTCGCGTACACGGCGGCGGTCGCGCTGTCGTCCGCGCCCGAGAACCGCGCCACCGCCCCGTACCAGTCCGCGGGGTCCTCGCTCAGCGGCTCGCCCAGGTACTCCTGGGCGGCGGCGAGCAGGGCCGCGCCGCCCGCCACATTGGCGGCGGGGTCCGTGCGCAGTTTCTCCGCGCTCAGGCCGGTCAGCTCCGCCGCCCTGGGGAGCGTCCTGAGCCGGGCCGGGATCTCCTCGTCGGCCGGCGGCCGCACGTCGGGGTGGTGGGCCGGGCGGGCGGAGTCGCCGCGGGCGTCCTCCGTGCGCTCGCTGTGGTGCGGGACCGAGGCCAGGGCGGTGCGGACGTCGGTGAGGTGCATCGGGCCGTAGCCTCCGGTCACGCTCGGCGCGCCGCCGTGCGCGTCCCAGCGGGACTGGAGGTAGGAGACGCCCAGCAGCACGCTCTGCGGGACGTGGTACTCGGCGGCCGCGGCGGTGAAGGCCTGCTGGAGACCGCCCGCCTCCGCTTTCGCGGCTGAGGGCGCCGCGCCGAGCAGCGGCAGCAGGAGAGCCGCCGAGGCGACGGCGACGGCGGCTCTGTGGGTGTGGATGTACGGTCCTGGGGGAGTGACGGGTCCTGGCAATGCGGCCTCCTCAGTGCGCGATAACCCGTCAATAATGCGCACATAAAGGACATTTGCTCTGGCAAGGCGGTTTCGGCGAGTCCTCTGCCGCCACCAGGAGAGGGCCTGAACAGACGAAAGGGAGAGGGTCCGGACATACGGAGGTCCGCGGGGCGCCCCCTTCGGGCGCACCGCGGACCTCCGTCCCCTCAGCGAGTGCCGACCGCCGCGCGCACGGCCCGGCGGGCCAGCTGGCAGTCGTCGTGCAGCCGCCGCAGCAGCAGCCGCTGTTCCTCGCCGGACGGCGCGGCACCCGGGTGGGGCGCCCCCGGGGCCGTAGGGGCCGAGTCGTGCATCGAACGCTGCACGGCCGTCTCGTAGGTACGGATCTCCCGGGTCAGGACCAGCATCAGGTTCACCAGGAAGGCGTCCCGGGAGGCAGGTCCCGCCGACTGGGCGATCTGGCTGATCTGACGGCGCGCCACCGGCGCGTCACCGAGGACCGACCACAGCGTCGCCAGGTCGTAGCCCGGCAGGTACCACCCCGCGTGCTCCCAGTCCACCAGCACTGGACCGGCCGGTGACATGAGGATGTTCGACAGGAGGGCGTCGCCGTGGCAGAACTGGCCCATGCCCTGCCGGCCCGCGGAGGCCGCGATGCCGTGCAGCAGCTTCTGCAGGTCGCCCATGTCCCGGTCGGTGAGCAGACCCAGCTCGTGGTAGCGGGCGATCCGGGCGGCGTAGTCCAGCGGTGCGTCGAACGTGCCCGCCGGCGGCCGCCAGGCGTTCAGCCGGCAGATCGCGCCGAGCGCCGCCCTGATGTCCGCCCGCGGCGGTGCCTCGGCCGGGTGCCGCTGCAGGGCCGCCACCCGCCCCGGCATCCGCTCGATCACCAGGGTGCAGTTGTCCGGGTCCGCCGCGATCAGTCTCGGCACGCGCACCGGGGGGCGCTGCCGGACGAACGTGCGGTACGCGGCTATTTCGTGCCGGATCCGCTCGGCCCACACGGGCGAGTGGTCCAGTAAACACTTGGCGACGGCCGTGCTGCGTCCGGTCGTGCCGACCAGGAGCACCGAGCGCCCGCTGCGGCGCAGCACCTGGACCGGGGCGAACTCCGGGCAGATCCGGTGCACCGAGGCGATCGCCGTACGCAGTTGGGCGCCCTGGGGGCCGGACAGGTCGAGTCGCCCGCTGAGCGGTTGCGTGCCGAGCCCCGCGGGGCGGCGGACGCCGCCCGCGCCGAGCACGGGGGCCGCCGTTCGCGCGGGGGCGAGGTAGGGGCCGCCGCCGCCCGGGCGGGGGTGCAGCGACCGGGGCGGGGCGGACACGGAGGACGATGCTGCGTACATGGGCGGAACAGATCCCTTCGTGTGCCTTCGAGTCAAAGCGCTGCCCCGACCGACCACCCGGGTGCACCCTGGGGAATGTCCCTCGGCGACCGGGTCGGGGTGGCGCGTTCCTACCTGACACCCATGGCCCAGTGGCACACCATCTGGCGGACCCTGGCGAACCCTGGCGAATAGTCGCCCGGCAACTTTCACCGGGCTACTGTCAACTCAGCCGAGAACCTGGGGGCTTGACGTGAGCGGACAACCCAACACCCGCCTGGCGGATCTGTTCGGCCTGGCCGGCTGGTCCAAGGGTGAACTCGCGAGGCTGGTCAACCGGCAGGCGGCGGCCATGGGCCACCCCCAGCTGTCGACCGACACCTCCCGGGTGCGGCGGTGGATCGACATGGGAGAGATCCCGCGCGATCCGGTGCCGCGGGTGCTGGCGGCCCTGTTCACCGAGCGTCTCGGCCGTGTCGTGACCATCGAGGACCTCGGTCTGGTCCGGCACGGGCGTACGGGGAAACGGCCGGGCGGCGGGAGCGTGGAGCATCCCGACGGCGTGCCGTGGGCGCCCGAACGGACTGCCGCGGTCCTCACCGAATTCACGGGAATGGACCTCATGCTCAACCGACGCGGCTTGGTGGGCGCGGGTGCCGCGCTCGCCGCGGGATCAGCACTCAGCAGTGCCATGTACGAATGGCTGCACACCGACCCCACCCTCTCCGCCGACGCTCCCGTCCTCGACAACCCCCTCCATCATGCCGACCCCGCTGGGTTCGACCGCTACGAGGCCGCCCCCATCGGGACGGAGGAGATCGAGGAACTGGAGCGCTCGGTCGAGGTGTTCCGAGCCTGGGACGCGGCCCGCGGAGGCGGGCTGCAACGCAAGGCCGTCGTGGGACAGCTCAACGAGGTGGGCGGCATGCTCGCCTACCATCACCCCGGTCATCTCCAGCGGCGCCTGTGGGGCGTCGCCGCCAACCTCGCCGTCCTCGCCGGCTGGATGTCGCACGACGTCGGCCTCGAACCCACCGCCCAGAAGTACTTCGTCATCGCGGCCCATGCCGCCAGAGAGGGCGGTGACCGGCCGCGCGCCGGTGAGGCGCTCTCCCGTGCGGCCCGCCAGATGGTCCACCTCGGCCGGCCCGACGAGGCCCTGGACCTGATGAAGCTCGCCCAGTCCGGGTCCGGCAGCGCGGTGCTGCCTCGCACCCGGGCGATGTTCCACACCATCGAGGCCTGGGCGCAGGCGTCGATGGGCAAGGGCCAGGCCATGCGCCGCACCCTCGGCCAGGCGGAGGACCTCTTCGTCTCCCACAAGTCGGATGTGGAACCGCCGTCCTGGATGCAGACCTTCAAGGACGAGGATCTGTACGGCATGCAGGCCCTGGCCTACCGCACGCTGGCCGAGTTCGAGCCCCAGGCGGCCGTGCACGCCCAGTACTACGCGGAGAAGGCCCTGGCGCTGCGGGTCGACGGACGGGAGCGGTCGAAGATCTTCGACCACCTGTCCATGGCCTCCGCCTGCTTCATCGCGGACGACCCCGAACAGGCCGACCGCTACGCCCGGCTGGCCCTGATGTCGATGGGCTCGAACTCCTCCCGTCGCACCTGGGACCGGCTGCGCGAGATGTACCGGCTCACCGCGGAGTACGCGAACTACCCCAGCATCAGCGAACTGCGCGAGCAGATCAGGCTGGCGCTGCCGAAGCCGAGGGGGGGACGGGGCGGCAACACCGCCCAGGCGTGAGTGAGTTGGCGGTCGCGACCGGATGACCCAACCCCACCGGACGACCGAACCACACAGATAACGGAACCACGTTGATCACGGGGTGACCCGGGCGACGAGCACACAGGCGTCGCCGTCGCGCTCGGTCCCGCCGAACTCCTCCACGACCATCCGTACGCCGTCCTGTGCGGTGCGCGCGTCGTGGAAGCGGGGTGCGAGGTCGAGGAGTCGGTGCGCCCTGTCGCCGGGCACCAGTCCGGCGGTGTGCAGCAGGAGCAGGTCGCCCGCTTCGAGGGTCTCCTCGGCCTGCCCGTAGGAGGCGCCCGAGGTGGCGCCCAGGAGTACGCCGTCGGGTGTGCCGAGCCAGCGCCCCGTCCCGTCGCGGAACAGCAGCGGGGCGGGGTGTCCGGCCTGCGCCCAGGTCAGGGTGCGGGTGTCGGGCCGGTAGCGGCAGCACAGGGCGCTGGCCAGGGCCGGCTGGACGGTGGCGTCCAGTAACTGGTTGAGCCAGGACATCAGCTGGGCGGGTCCGGTGCCGGCCATGCCCATGCCGCGCAGAGCGCCCAGGATCATCGCCGTGTCCGAGGTGACGGCCGGGCCGTGACCGGTGAGGTCCCCGACGCTCAGCAGTGTCTGGCCGTCGGGGAGTTCGAGCGCGTCGTACCAGTCGCCGCCGATGAGCGAGCTCGTCGCGGCGGGCAGGTAGTGGGCGGCGAGGTCGAGGGACCGGGCGCCCTGGTGCGGGAGCCGCAGGGCGCCGCGCCCGGGCGGGAGCACGGCCTCCTGCAGCTCGACCGCGAGCCGGTGCTCGGTCTGCGCGCGATGCCGGTGGAGCTGCAGCGAGTCACGGGTCTCGCGCACCTCGCTCTGACTCCGGCGCAGTTCGCTGACGTCCCGCAGCACGGCCCACATCGAGGCGGTGCCGCCGTCGGCGTCGAGCACGGGCTCGCCCATCATGTGCACGGTCCGTGTCTCGCCGTCCGGGCGTACGAGGCGGAACTCGCCGTCGATGGGCCGGGCGTCCACCAGACAGTCCGTGACCATCGCGGTGAGCTGGGGCCGGTCCTCGTCGAGCACGAGGGACGGCAGTTCGTCCAGGGTGAGCGCGGGAGCGGCCGGGTCGCGGCCGAGGATGCCGTAGAGCTCCTCGGACCACACGGCGTCGTCCGTCAGTAAGTTCCACTCCGCGCTGCCGACCCGGCTGAGCAGCGAGTCCTGCCGGGCACGGGCCGGTGCGGCGGTGTGGGGGGCGGGCACCGGCGGCGGGCCGTCCCGCAGCTGGGCCAAGTGGGCGTCGAGGTCCTCGAGTTGATGCAGCGCCAGGTCGTACAGCGCGCGCTGCCAGCGGTCCTGCGGGTCCGTCGTGTCGCCGCCCTGCGCGTCCCTTCGTACGGCGTCCACGTCGCCCTTGAGCCGCCGCGTCTGCGTGATCAGCGCGTCGACCGAACCGCGCCCCGGCGGCTGGGCGGCGGGGTGGTCCGCAGAGAGATGGGACGGCATGACGTACTCCGATGCGGGGACGGTACGACGAACGGGGACGGAAGGGCCGTTACGACTGTTGCACAGCCCGCGACGCCGTGTAAGGGATTTGGCAACACACGATTCGGTGGTGTCTCTGGCATATGCCAGCGTCCCCGCGGCGGGGTCGCGGGGGTGCTGGTCGTACGCCGTCGGGGGGACCAAGTCGTAGGTGACGTACGTGACTTGGGGGACTGGGGAGGCCTGAGAGGTGACTGTCAGTCGGGTGTTCGACGGTCGTCTGTTCCATGAACCAAGGCCGTGATGCAGATCACATCAATTGGGGTCCGGTTTTGCGTAATGCGACGGGCACCTCCGAGGTCCTACAAGCATGGACATCACCCTCGAACAGTCGGTCCGCGCCCGCCTGATCACCGCGGAGGACAAGGAACTGCCCGTTCCCGCCACGCTGCGCTACGCCTCCGACGACCCGTTCGCCGTGCACCTCGACTTCCCCGCGGAGGTCTCCCTCGCCGACGAGGCCGCCACCTGGACCTTCGCCCGCGCGCTGCTGGAACAGGGACTCGGCGGTCCGGCGGGCACCGGTGACGTGCACATCTGGCCGTGCGGCCCGGTACGCACGGTGGTGGAACTGCACTCGCCGTTCGGGATGGCCCTGCTGCAGTTCGACACGCCCGCCCTGCGCCGCTTCCTGCTGCGCAGCTACGCCGTGGTCCCGGCGGGACGGGAGGACGTCGGGGCCGCGGTCGACGAGGGGCTGCAGGCCCTGCTCGGCAATGTCTGAGGCGCGCCGCCGTCAGTCGCCGTGCCCGGTGTACAGGGCCGGGCGCGCGGCGAGGACGACGTCGACGCGCCGGCCGCTCTCCAGCGCCCGGACGCCCGCCTCGGCGACGGCGGAGGCCGCGTAGCCGTCCCAGGCGGTCGGGCCGGTGACCCGACCCTGCCGGGCGGCGTCGACCCAGGTCTGCACCTCGCGGTCGTAGGCCGCCACGAAACGGACCAGGTAGTCCTGCGGCACCTCCACGGCCGCGCCGCCCCGTGCGGTCACGAGCATCCCGTGGTCGTCGCCGATGCGCGCGCTGCCCGCCTCGCACACGGCCTCGCAGCGCACCTGGTAGCCGAAGCCGCAGTTGACGAAGACCTCCACGTCGACCAGGGCGCCCCCCTCGGTCTCGAACAGCACGAACTGCGGGTCGAGCAGCCCCTGAGGGGCGCCGGACGAGGAGCGCGGCCGCACCACGGTGACCGCGGTGAGCTCCTGGCCGAGCAGCCAGCGGGCCGCGTCGATCTCGTGCGACACCGAACTGTCGATCAGCATCGCGCTGGTGAAGTCCGGCGGCGAGGAGACGTTGCGGTGCACGCAGTGCAGCATCAGCGGCCGCCCCAGCCGTCCGTCGTCCAGCAGCGCCTTGAGCCGGCGGTACTCGGCGTCGTGGCGCCGCATGAACCCGACCTGCGTGAGCCGCCGGCCGAGGCGTGCCTCCGCCTCGACGACCCGCAGGGCCCCCGCCGAGTCCGGCACCATCGGCTTCTCGCACAGCACCGGAAGCCCCCGGGCGAGCGCCGCGCGCAGGGCCTCCTCGTGCGCGGGGCCGGGCGAGGCGATCAGCACCGCCCCGACACCGGGGGCGTCCAGCGCGGCCTCCGGCTCCGTGTGGACCGAGACCCCCTCGATCCCCGCCACGGCGTCCTTCGCCCGGGCCGCGTCGGGGTCGGCCACGGCCGCCACCCTGGCTCCGCTCACCACGCGGTCGAGACGCCGTATGTGGTCGGCCCCCATGTGCCCGGCCCCCAGTACCGCGACACCCAACAGGTCACCCACGTGCCCTCTCCCTCCCGGCCGACGATCACGCCGTAGCGTACGCCGGGCGGGAGGGGGTGAGACGGGCGTGGGGCGGGCGGGCGACGGTGCCCTCCGGCGGGCCTCAGTACCGCAGGACGCCCGCGATGCCGTCCGCGTCGCCCAGGGTGCCGTCCGGTACGAAGCGCACGTCGGCGCCCGTCTCCAGGCACTGCTCGACGATCTCGTCCACGATGTCCTCGCGGGCGTCGAGATCGCCGCTCACGGCCGGGATCAGGTGGTCGCCGTCGTCGCGTACGGTCACCCGGTAGTTCTCCTCGACGGCCAGCAGCCGGACCCGGCCCTCCCGGGCGCTCTGCCACACCTCGTCGACGCCGGCCGCGAACTCCTTGCGGCCGAGGGCCGATACGAGGGCACGGCTGACCGTGTCCACGCTCCTGCGCGCCTCGGCGGCGACCGTCGGCCGCACCGCCTGCCACACCGCCTCCGGGGTGCCGTGCGACAGTCCGCCGTGCGGGATGTGCATCGCGGCCCTGGTGACGGTGCCGATCTCGTCGAGGGCCGACAGCGCCGCCTGCTCACCGGTGACGTACAGCGGCCGCGGGGCGAGCCGCAGCAGCCGGTTCATCGCCGTGTCGGCGTCGCGCAGGAAGTGACGGGTGCCCTCGTCGCGGAACATGCTCGGGGTGTCGCCGATCTGCTCCCGGCGTTCGGCGTCGAAGTTCTCCTGCGCCCTGGTCAGCGGGAAGCCGCCGGCGTGCTCCTCGGTGACCCGGTCCGGCCCGCCGCTCCACAGGGTGACGCGGTCGGCGGAGACCGACAGCACCCAGTACGGCCGCTCGGCGGCCTGCGCGGAGACCAGGTTGCGGGTGAGGAAGGTGTCCGAGAGCACGACCCGCTCCGGCACGGGGCGGGCCAGCGACCAGACCTGGTGCTCGCCCGGCGCGGCGAAGATCACCAGACCGTCCTCGGTGTACGTCAGATCGACCTCCGCGAGGGCACGGTCGAGCTGCTCGGCGACGTCGGCGCGCCGCTCACGGGTGACCGCCGGGTCGGACTCCAGCTGTTTCTTCGCGTCGGCCACGACATTGCGCAGCCGGACCCGGTCCTGGGCGTTGTCCGGCTCCCGGCGGTGCGTGGGGGTCAGCACGGACACCGCGGGATAGGGGCGCGGACGGCGCAGTTCGGAGAGGGTCGCGGGGCTGAGTGCGTGCTCCATATGAGCACCATAGGACCGTTTCCCGCATGGGGCATTCGGGGTAACCCGGGCAAAGTCGTGAGCAGGTCGTTCCGTTGGCCCAGGCGTCGGCACGCCGGCGTGCCCTTCCTCGATTTCCTCGGTGCGCGACGGTGACGACGACCCCGGCTCCCGGTTACCGTACGCGTCAGTAACCCGGACATGCCGCAGGAGGCCACCATGCCGCAGCTCGAAGTCGACGGCGCAGCCCTGACGTACGACGACGAGGGTCCGCGCGACGGCGGCGCGGTGCCCCTGGTGTTCGTGCACGGCTGGACGGCGAACCGGCGTCGCTGGGACCACCAGATCGCCCACTTCGCCGAGAAGCGACGGGTGGTCCGGCTGGACCTGCGCGGCCACGGGGAGAGCAGCGGGGCGGGCGTGAAGACCGTGGCGGAGCTGGCGAAGGACCTGATCGCGGTCCTCGACCACCTCAAGATCGAGCGGTGCGTCCTGATCGGCCACTCGATGGGCGGGATGATCGCGCAGACCGTCGCCCTCTCCCACCCCGAGCGGGTGGAGCGCATGGTCCTGGTGAACTCCATCGGCCGGATGGCGTACAACCGGGGGCGGGGCCTGCTGATGGCCGCCTCCACCCTCGTGCCCTTCAAGCTGTTCGTCGCCGCCAACATCCAGCGCGCGTTCGCACCCGGCTACCCGCGCGACGAGATCCGCGCGTACGTCAAGTCGTCGGCCGACACCCCGCGCGAGGTCGTCATGACGCTGTACGGCGCCATGCGGGCCTTCGACGTCCTGGACCGGGTCGGGGAGATCCAGGCCCCCACCCTCATGATCCACGGCTACCACGACATCCAACTGCCCGTGCAGCAGATGCTGCGGATGGCGAAGGCGTACCCGGACGCCACCGTGCGCATCCTGGACGCCGGCCACGAACTGCCCGTGGAGAAGCCGGCCGAGCTGACGGCGGCGATCGACCGCTTCGTGAGCTGAGCTGAGCTGAGCTGAGCGGAGCTTGGCCGGGCCGAGCTCCGCCCGGCCCGGCCGAGCCGATCGTCAGCCGGGGCCGTCCGGGTCCGCCGCGGCCCAGTCCGCCGCCCAGGAGGCCGGCGGCCCGGCGCGCAGGGCGCCCGGCTCCAGCCACTCGTACAGCTCGGCGTAGGAGCGGACCGTCGTCGCGTCCGTACGACGTGACAGGTGCCCGGGGGTGAGCGCCCCCGGCTCCGGTACGCCCAGCGCGGCCATGATCCGCACCGCGCTGCGGACCGTCTCCCGCTGGTAGCGGTGGACCTGCCGGGACTTGTCGCCGACGTCCAGGGCCCAGGTCCGCCACGGATCCTGGGTGGCGACGCCGACCGGGCAGGTGTTGGTATGACAGCGGCCGGCCCGGACGCAGCCGAGCGCGGACATCATCGCGCGGGCCGCGTTGGTGTAGTCGGCGCCCTGGGCGAGCCGTCTGACGACGTCCGCGCCCGTGGCGACGCCGCCGCTCGCGCCGATCCGGATCCGGTCCCTGAGACCGCTGCCGACGAGCGCGTTGTGCACGGTGATCAGCCCCTCGGTGAGCGGCATCCCCGGCCGCTTCGCGCGCCCCGGCGGCCCGGCGCCCGTTCCGCCCTCCGACCCGTCCACCACGACGAAGTCGGGTGTCACGCCCTCCGCGAGCATGGCCTTGCACAGCGCGAGGACCTGCCGCCGCGACCTCACGCACAACTTGACGCCCGTCGGCTTGCCGCCCGCCAGCTCCCGCATCCGGGCCAGGAACAGCACCAGCTCACGCGGCGTCGAGAACACCCGGTGGTACGGCGGCGACACCACCGGCCGGCCCTGCACCACGCCCCGTGCCCGCGCGATCTCCGCGCTCACCTTGGCCCCCGGCAGCACCCCGCCGCCGCCCGGACCGGCGCCCTGCGAGATCTTCAGCGACACGCACCGCACCTCGGGCAGCGCCGCCTTGTCCGCGAACTCCCGTGCCTCGAAGCCCCCGTCGGAGGTGCGGCAGCCGAAGTACCCCGTGCCGATCTCCCAGACGAGGTCCCCGCCGCCGCGCAGATGGTGGTCCGACAGCCCGCCCTCCCCGGTGTCCTGCGCGAAACGGCCCAGCGCAGCACCCCGGCTCAGGGCACGGACCGCGCGCGCGGACATCGCCCCGAAGCTCATCGCGGACCCGTTCAGCAGCGCCATGTCGTACGGCAGCCTGCAGTCGGGTCCGCCCACCCGCACCCTCGGCTCCTCCTCGGGCGGCGGGAGCGGGCTCGTCGACGGGACGAAGAACTCGTACGCGTGCCGTGCCGTGCCGGGCGGGCTCGCCGGCTCCCGCACCGGGTGGCGCAGCCGGCCGACCAGCGGATGGTTGCGCAGCAGCGCGCGCCGGCGCTGCACCAGGTCCCACGCGCCCAGGACGGCCAGGGCGAGCAGCGGACCGGCCGCGTACCACCACCGGGGGGACACGGCCGACGACGCGACCAGCGCCCCGGCCGCGCAGAGGACGACGAGCAGCCACGGCGCGTACCGGCGCACTCAGCCGCCGTCCACGTCGGGCCCGCAGGAACTGCCGCTGGGCGGCAGGGAACCGTACAGCAGGAAGTCGTCGACCTTGCGGTGCACGCACTTGGACGACCCGTAGCCGGTGTGGCCCTCGCCCTTGTTGTCGAGCACCACGGCCGAGTCGCCCAGCCGCTCGGCCGTCTCCACGGTCCAGCGGTACGGCGTCGCCGGGTCGCCCCGGGTGCCGACGAGGAGCATCTTGGGGGTGTCCAGGTCCTTCACCTCGTCGCGGATGAAGTCGGTGCCCCTGGGCCTGCCGTAGCAGAGCAGGACCTCGGTCAGGCGGTACTGGCCGAAGACCGGGGAGGCCTTGTCGTAGTCGGCGCGCAGCCGTTCGAGGTCCGAGGCGACCTGCTCGGCGCCGGGGCGGTCGGGGTTGTCGGCGCAGTTGATCGCCATGAAGGCGGCGGGCAGGTTGTCGAGGGGGATGTCCTCGGGGTCGACCAGGGGAGTGGGGGAAGGCTCGGTGCCGCCCGGGGGCCGTGTCGAGGAGGTGCCCGAGGCCCGTGTCGAAGCGGTGACCGGGGGCCGTACCGGAGGAAAGGTCATGCCGCCGGTGGCGAAGGCCATGACACCGCTGGCGTCGCCGTCCTCGACGAGCTGGGCGAGCGCCCGCTCCAGCGAGGGCCACAGCTCCTTGCTGTACAGGCCCTGCCCGAGGGCGGCCACCAGGTCCTGGCCGGTGAAGTCGGCGCCGAAGTCCGTCGGCAGCGGATCCTCGTCGAGCGAGCGGACCAGCCGGACCACCCCCTCGCGGGCCGTCCGCGCGTCCTGGCCGAACGGGCAGGCGATGTCCTTCACACACCAGTTGACGAAGTCCTCCAGGGCCACCTGCTGGCCCCGGGCGCTCGCGAGTCCCTGCTCGGCGAGCGGCTCGGTGAGGGTGTCGACGCCGTCGAGGGCCAGCCGGCCCACCTTGTCCGGGAACCGGGCCGCGTAGACCGCGCCGAGCCGGGTGCCGTACGAGAAACCCAGGTAGTTGAGCTTCTTGTCGCCCAGTGCCTGGCGCATGACGTCCATGTCCCGGGCCGCGTCGATCGTGCCGATGTGCGGCAGGACGGGCCCGGAGTTCTTCTCGCAGTCGGCCGCCGCCCGCTTCAGCTTGGCCATCAGCGCCCGGGGATCGTCGAGCGCGGAGTCGTAGTCCAGGGCGCCGAGCCCTTCACCGCCCTCCGCGTCCCCGCAGCTGACCGGTGAGGAGCGGCCGACGCCCCGGGGGTCGAAGGACACCACGTCGTAGTCGTCCGTGAGTTCCATGAACTCCTTGCCGCCGTAGGCGAGCTCGGGCACCCCGGGACCACCGGGGCCGCCGAAGTTCAGCAGCACCGAGCCCCGTTTGTCGCCGGTGGCCCGGTAGCGGGCGATGGCCAGGTCGAGGGTGCCCGCCTCGGGGTGCGCGTAGTCGAGCGGGACGGTCACCTTGCCGCACTGGAGGTCCTCGGGGGCGCCGTCGAGTTCGTCGCACGCCGACCAGGCGACCTTCTGGTCGTAGAAGCGGGACAGGCCCGAGCGGTCGTCGTCGGCCGAGGCGGCCGTCGGCAGCCTCGTGCCCACCGTCGGCAGCCCTGTGCCCAGCAGAGTCAGTGCGGCGCCCGTGGCGAGCGCGCAGCGGCGCCGTCCGGGCCGCGTCGACAGCATGGCCAGCATCAGTGCCTCCAGGGGCGCCCCGCAGCGGACCGGGATACGGCGCCCCGGCTCACGATAGGCGGCCTCCGGAGGGCTCGCCTCCGGACGGGCGGTCGCCCCGGGGGAAGACGAGGGGGACCCCTTTCCGGGCGGTGCGAGGACGTTCGACGAGAGGCGCCCGATGGGGTGAATGGTGGTTTGGGCATAACTTGGTCGGTTCGCCCGCGTTTTATCTGGTGCGGGCGAGTGCCCGCGACATGTCTGGAAGGCAGAGACCCCATGAGACGGGCTACCCGAAACGGTGTGATCGCTGTAGCAGCAGCCTCGGGCGCGATGGCCGCGGTGGCGATGCCGGCGTTCGCCGACTCCACCGCCGCCGGGACCGCGGCCGGCTCGCCCGGCGTGGCCTCCGGCAACGGCGTTCAGTTGCCGGTGAACATCCCGGTCAACCTGTGCGGCAACACCGTGAACGTGGTCGGCTTGCTGAACCCCGCGTTCGGCAACAGTTGCGCGAACAAGGGCGGCGCGCCGAAGCACGCACCGGGCTCCGGAGCCACCGCGCACGGTGACGCCAAGGGATCGCCGGGTGTGGCCTCCGGCAACGAGGTGCAGGCGCCGGTCGACGTGCCGGTGAACGCGAGCGGGAACAGCGTTGACGTCGTCGGCATCCTGAACCCGGTGTTCGGCAACGAGTCCGTGAACGGCCCGGTCGACAAGCACCCCCACCCGGGCAAGCCCGCGCCCGTGCCCCCGACCCGCCAGCCGTCGGCTCCCGAGCCGGAGCCCCAGCGTCCCGCCCCGGAGTCGGGCCCGAAGACCGTCCCGCACGCCCGGGCACCCCAGGCCCCGGCGGCCGAGCGGACCGTGTCCTCGCTCGCCCATACGGGCGCCGACGCGACCCTGCCCGCCGTCGCCGGCAGCGCGGCCATGGTGCTGGCCGGAGCGGTCCTCTACCGCCGGTTCCGGACGAGCGCGCAGAGCTGAGCCGCGGCCGAGGGATCCGCAGGCCCCCGCCGAACGGGGGACCTGCGGTCGCGCTCAGCCGCCGTGGAACCGCCGGTGCAGCGCGCGTACTTCCTCGACCAACGCCGGAACCGGCCCCTCCACGACCACCCCGGGCGCGACCTCATGGACCGGCAGGGTCCGCACCGGTGGGGCCGGCACCCCCAGCTCGCCCAGCCAGGAGGCGAGCTGGGCGGACGAGGCGACGTACACGATCCGGCCGAGGCCGACCCATGCGTGGGCCGCCGCGCACATCGGGCAGTGCTCGCCGGAGGTGTAGACGGTGGCCGCCGCCCGCTCCTCGGGCGTCAGACGGGCCGCCGCCCAGCGGGCCAGCTCGAACTCGGGGTGTCGGGTGCGGTCGCCGCCCGCCACGCGGTTGTGGTCCTCGGCGAGCACCGTGCCGTCCCCGCCGACCAGCACCGACCCGAACGGCTCGTCCCCGGTCTCCAGCGCCTCGCCGGCCAGCTCGACACAGCGGCGCAGATACGGCAGCTCGGCGTCCTCGATCATGGCGTACGGCTCTCCTCACGGCGGGGCGATCTCCGGCGCGGCCCAGCCTAGGCCGCGAGAGGAGGGGCGGGCGGCGGTAATTCCGTTGTGGGGGCGGCGCCGGGATGCTGGAGTGGCCGTATGGATCATGCCGCGATACTCGCCCTGTACGACCGGGACATGCGCGAAGGCGCCCGCCCCGAGAGCTCCGACGCCCGCGTCGAACGGATCGGCGGCGTGGTCCGCCACGTCGGCGGCGAGGGCGGCTGGAACGGCGTCCTGTGGTCGGACCTGGACGCCGCGGGCGCCGACGCGGCCATCGCCGAGCAGGTCGCCTACTTCACCGGGCTCGACAGGGAGTTCGAGTGGAAGCAGCATGGGCACGACCAGCCCGCCGACCTGGGGCGACGGCTTGCGGACGCGGGGTTCACGGCCGAGCCGGAGGAGACCCTGATGATCGGCGAGACGAGCGAACAGGTCGTCGAGGCCGCACTGCCGGACGGTGTGCGGATCGTGCCCGTGACCGACCGCGCGGGCGTCGAGCTCATGGTCGAGGCGAACGAGAAGGCGTTCGGCCATGATGCCTCCTTCCTGCGGGACCTCGTGCTCGCCCGGCTCGCCGCCGCCCCGGACGCGATCGTCGCCCTCGTCGTCCTCGCCGGTGACGAACCGGTGAGCTCGGCGCGGATGGAGCTGATCCCCGGCACACGGTTCGCCGGCCTGTGGGGCGGCGGCACCGTCCCGGCCTGGCGCGGCCGGGGCATCTACCGCGCACTGGTCGCGCACCGCGCCCGCATCGCCGCCGAACGCGGCTACCGCTACCTCCAGGTCGACGCCTCCGACCAGAGCCGGCCCATCCTCGAACGCCTCGGCTTCGCCGCGCTGACCACGACCACGCCGTACGTCTACGTGCCGTAGTGGCCTGCCGGTCTCCTCAGTGGGACCGGCGTGCGTTGAGCCGGGCGGCCTGGCGGGTCAGGTGGTCGCGTTCGGCGAGGTTGGGTGCCTTGCGGGCCGCCTCGGCGTACAGGCGTGCCGCCGTCGGCAGGTCGCCGTCGCGTTCGTGGAGGTAGGCGGCGACGGCGGTGTGGCGGGGGAGTGAGTCGTCCAGTGCCGCGAGAGCCGCCAGGCCGGCGCGGGGTCCGTCGGCCTCGCCGACGGCGACCGCGCGGTTGAGGCGGACGACGGGGCTGTCGGTCAGCCGGGTGAGCTCGTCGTACCACTCGACGATCTGCACCCAGTCGGTCTCCTCGGCGGTGGGCGCGTCGGCGTGCAGGGCGGCGACGGCGGCCTGGGCCTGGAACTCGCCCAGCCGGTCACGGGCCAAGGCGGCCTGGAGGATCTCGACGCCCTCGGCGATCGAGGCGGTGTCCCAGCGGCCGCGCTCCTGCTCGGCGAGGGGTACGAGGCTGCCGTCGGGTGCGGTCCGGGCGGCGCGCCGGGCGTGGTGGAGCAGCATGAGGGCGAGCAGCCCGGCCACCTCGGGGTGGTCGATCGCGGCCGCGAGCTGCCGGGTGAGCCGGATGGCCTCCGCGGCGAGGTCGACGTCGCCGGAGTAGCCCTCGTTGAAGACCAGGTAGAGGACGCGCAGCACGGTGGCGACATCGCCGGGCCGGTCGAACCGCACGCCGGAGACGGTGCGCTTGGCGCGGCTGATCCGCTGGGCCATGGTCGCCTCGGGGACCAGGTAGGCCTGGGCGATCTGGCGGGTGGTGAGGCCTCCGACAGCGCGCAGGGTGAGCGCGACGGCGGAGGAGGGGGTGAGGGAGGGGTGTGCGCAGAGGAAGTAGAGCTGGAGGGTGTCGTCCGCCGAGGGCGTGGGGCCGGGCGGTGGCTCCTCGTCGACGCGGTCCTCGCGTCGGCGGCGGGCGGTGTCCGCGCGGGTCGCGTCGAGGAAGCGGCGCCAGGCGACGGTGACCAGCCAGCCCTTGGGGTCCCGCGGCGGGTCGGCGGGCCAGACGCGGACCGCCTCGACCAGCGCGTCCTGCACGGCGTCCTCGGCCGCCGCGAAGTCTGCTCCGCGGCGGACGAGGATCGCCAGCACGCTCGGCGTGAGGCTCCTCAGCAGGGCCTCGTTCATCAATGGCACTCGGTGATGGTGGGCGTCGCGGTCAGGAACGGGCGCAGCTCCAGCCACTCGTGGATCGGCTTCCCGCCCGCCCCGGGGGCGGCCGACAGCTCCCCGGCCAGCTCGACGGCGCGCTCGTGGCTGTCGACGTCGATGATCATCCAGCCGGCGATGAGGTCCTTGGTCTCGGCGAACGGGCCGTCGGTGACCGGCGGGCGCCCCTCACCGTCGTAGCGGACCCAGCTCCCCTCGGGGGCCAGCGCCTGGCCGTCGACGAACTCGCCGGTCTTCTCCAGCCGGTCCGCGAAGTCCCGCATGTACTGGATGTGGGCCGAGATCTCCTCGGGCGTCCACTGGTCCATGGGGACGTCGTTGACCGGGGTCGGGGCGCCGCGGTAGTGCTTGAGCAGCAAGTACTTGGCCATGGTGGGTCTCCCTCGGTGCTGGTGCGACTCATTTTCGTCGCGTTCACAGCGGGGACGGAGCGGGCCACGGCTTCTCGACATCTCCGGCCGAAGTTTTTTTCTGGCGGATCCGCCGGATCCGGCGGATCCGGCGGCACCTGGCGGCACACGTCCGGGGTCGAGCGAGGACGGCGGTCACTCCGGGTCGTACCCCGACCGCGGGCACGCCGGGCCGACCCCGCTCGCCCGACGCCGGGTGTGCGTGACGGCGGTGCGGGCGGCGGTGTCCGGCCGGCCGGTGTCCGGCGCCGTCATCGGCGCGGCGTGGTCAGCGGCGCGCCTTCGACCGGTCCAGTGCCGTCACGCCGACCGCGGCGAGAGCGATCTGGATGAGCCACTCGACCCAGTCGACGCCCTTGGTGTCGGCCACGCCCAGGCCCGCGGCGATGGCCGAACCGATGAGCGCGGCCACGATGCCGACCAGGATCGTCCACAGGACGCCGATGCGCTGGCGGCCCGGAACGACGAGCCGGCCCAGGACACCGATGACGATGCCGATGAAGATGGCGCTGATGATGCCGTCGATCTCCATGTCCGCCCCTCCTCTGCGAGGCCCGTTGTAGTGCTCCTTGTACTTCCTGTAGTCCTTGTGCCCGCTGCGGGGTGGGGCAGTCCGTTCCGGTTGCCACCGGGGGCGATTGCCGACGGAATCGTCCGTTTCGTCGTCGGTCTCGTCGTCCGCGTTATTGCCCGCGCTTTCTGTTCACGGCCCCGCCATGCCATGTACCTTTCAATCGTTCCACGCGTGTAGAACCCTCCACTGCGGGGTCTACGCGCGCAGATCGGCGCCCGCACCCTCGTCTCCCCACCCTTCACGGAGGTTCGCCGGATGCTTGGATCACAGAGATCCCGCCGTAAGGTCACCACCGTCCTGGCCGGCTTCGGACTGCTCGTCACCGGAGCCGCCCTCCAGGTCAGCACCACCGCCACCCCCGCCCACGCGGCCACCCCCCACCGCATCCTGTTCGACAACGCCCACGCCGAGACGGCCGGCAACGCCGACTGGATCATCTCCACCAGCCAGCCCGACCCGCTCGGCGAGGACTCCTCGCCCTCCGCCGAGACCGACTGGACCGGCGCCATCTCGTCCTGGGGCGTCGCCCTGCAGAAGACCGGCGACTACAGCCTGAAGACGCTGCCCTCGGGCTCCAGCCTGACGTACGGCGGCAGCGCGACGACCGACCTGTCGAACTTCGACACGCTGGTCCTGCCGGAGCCGAACACCCTCTTCACCACCGCCGAGAAGACGGCGATCATGAACTTCGTGAAGAACGGCGGCGGCCTCTTCATGATCTCCGACCACACCGGCGCCGACCGCAACAACGACGGCGAGGACGCGGTCGAGATCCTCAACGACCTGATGACGAACAACAGCGTCGACTCCACCGACCCGTTCGGCTTCTCCATCGACTCGCTCAGCATCAGCTCCGACTACCCCTCGGCGATCAGCGACAGCAGCAACCCGGTCCTGCACGGCTCCTTCGGCACCGTCACCAAGAGCCTCATCGCCAGCGGTACGACGGCCACCCTCAAGCCGGCCGACAATTCCAGCGTCAAGGGCCTGCTCTACCGCACCGGCTACTCCGGGAACACCGGCGCCTTCTTCGCCACCAGCACCTTCGGCAGCGGCCGCGTCGCCTTCTGGGGCGACAGCTCGCCCATCGACGACGACACCGGCCAGTCCGGCAACACCCTCTACGACGGCTGGAACGACTCCGGCGCCACCAATGCCGCGCTCGCCCTGAACGCCACCGAGTGGCTCTCCGGAGCGAGCGGCGACGACGGCGGTGACGACGGCGGTTCGGGCTCCTGCACCTCCGCGCAGCTCCTCGGCAACAACGGCTTCGAGTCCGGCGCCACCACCTGGAGCGCCACGAGCGGTGTCATCACCAACTCCTCCAGCCAGTCGGCCCGTACGGGTTCCTACTACGCCTGGCTCGACGGTTACGGCACCGCCACCACCGACACGCTCTCCCAGTCGGTGACCATCCCGTCCGCCTGCACCACCGCCACGCTCAGCTTCTACCTGCACATCGACACGGCGGAGACCACCACCAGCACGGCGTACGACACCCTCAAGGTCCAGGTCCTCAACAGCTCCGGAACCGTCCTGAGCACGCTCGCGACCTACTCCAACCTCAACGCCGCCAGCGGCTACACCCAGCGCAGCTTCAGTCTGGCGAGCTACGCCGGCCAGACGGTCACCCTGAAGTTCACCGGCACCGAGGGCTCCACCCTCCAGACGTCCTTCGTCATCGACGACACGGCGCTCAACGTCGCCTGACGCGGGTCCGGTCGGGTCGTCCTACGGGGCGACCCAACCGGTGAGGGCGACCAGCTCGCGGGCGATGTCGGGGACCGACCGCCCGTCGGTCGTCACCCGGTGGGCGTCCGCGGGTGCCCGCTCGTCGAGCAGCCGCGCCTTGCGGATGCTCCCGGTCAGTTCGCTCGCCAGTTCCGATCCCAGCTCCCGCCCGGTGAGCCGCTGTTCGGCGGTCTCGTCGGTGGCGGTCAGGAGCACCCGCACGAGCCGCACGCCGTCTCCCATGGCCCGCCGGAACGAACCCGCCGACTCGTCCAGGACGCACACCGTGTTCGTGTAGACGAGCCGCCGGTGGCCGAGCTCGGCGTAGTTCCCCCACACGGCGGTCAGATTGCGCTCCCCGATGACGGCCCGGGTGGGATCACCCTCGGGGGCCGGGTGCACCTGGCCCATGAAGTCCCCGTCGATCACGGCGTGAGGGACTCCGGTCGCCCGCAGCCGCGCCGAGACCTCCCATCCCACCGTCGTCTTGCCGACCCCGGCGCGTCCGCCGATGAGCAGAGCTTCCGCATGATGCATGCGATCAGCCTGGTCGAACACTCCCGGGATTGACATGCAGGTAATTGCCTGCATAACGTTGAGTGTGCGATCGGGAGACGAGCCGGGGACGGACCCGGCCATGGACAAGGTCTTCAAGGCGCTGGCCGACGACACGCGCCGGCGCCTGCTGGACCGGCTGCACGAGCACAACGGGCAGACGCTCGGCGAGCTGTGCGAGCGGATCGACATGACACGTCAGTCGGTGACGCAGCACCTGGCCGTGCTGGAGGCCGCCAACCTGGTCGCGACGGTGCGGAGGGGGCGGGAGAAGCTGCACTACCTCAACCCGGTCCCGCTCCACGAGATCCAGGAACGGTGGATCGACAAGTTCGAGCGCCCGCGGCTGCGCGTGCTCTCGGACGTCAAGCGACGAGCCGAGGAAGCCATGACCGACAAGCCCACATTCGTCTACGTCACCTATATCGCCAGTACGCCCGAGCAGGTCTGGGACGCCCTCACCGACGCCGACCTCACCGCCGTCTACTGGGGGCACGGCAACGTCTCCGACTGGCGGCCGGGCTCGCGCTGGGAACACGTGCGCACCGACGGCTCCGGCATCGCCGACGTCGTCGGCACCGTCGTGGAGAGCGAGCGTCCGACCCGGCTGGTCACCACCTGGGCCGCGCCCGACGAGGAGGGCCGCCAGGACCGGCACTCCCGCGTCACCTTCGACGTCCGTCCGCACGCCGACATCGTCCGCCTCACCGTCACCCATGAGGACCTCAACGACGAGGGCGAACTCGCCGACGTCTCGGGCGGCTGGCCGGCGGTGCTGTCCAACCTCAAGTCGCTCCTGGAGACCGGCAGCCCGCTGCCGCAGGAACCGTGGTCGGTGCCCGGTCACTGACGCGAAATGGCGGCTCGCCGCCCCGCGTGCGCGGGCCGGCGGGCCGCCGTTCTGGTTCCGGGGGAGTGGGGGCTACGTACGCGGGGCGCTCCTCGCCGCCGTGAAGGCGCACATCATGCCCAGGATCACTGCCAGGGCGCCGATGATGATGTTGTTCACCGCCACGCCGGCGTCCGGGCTGTCCCCGACGATCCACGGCGCGATGATCATCCAGACGCCGAGCGCGCACATGGCCCAGCTCAGGCCGTACATACGGGCCGGAGCGGCGGTGAACCCGAGGGCCAGTAGACCGATCGCGACACCGACGATCAGGTTGTGGGTCATGAGGGCGGGCTGACTGCTGGAGTAGTGGAGTACCCACGGGGAAACGGCGCAGTACAGACCGAGCAGGAACACCGGTCCGTCCACGAGCGCCACGTCGCGGCCGCCGAGCATGCGCTCGTAGCGGGCCCGCATTTCGGATACGTCAGGGTGGGTCGATATGTCACTTCTTCCTGGCGAGACGTTGGCCATCACTCGTCTCCTTCGACTTGCTGGCCCGACCGCGTCTTCTGCGGTGTGCGGTAAGCGCCGCGCACCGACATTCTGCGCTTATTCCGCCTTTATGTGTAGAGGTCGGAGGGGGGTGTGGACCGTCCCCGGAGAGCACCGACCCCGACAGGTGCTTCCGCGGGGGGACGCGGTTCGGATGCGCGGAGGCGCCGGGAAGGTCACATCCGTCTGGGTGCGGGATTGCAGCGTTTGTGCGTCGAAAGTCAATTCGAGGGATGGAAGGGTGGGGGCGTCAGCCCTCTCCGGCGGGCTCCAGGCGGACCCGCAACCGCTGCATGCCGCGCCGGGCGTGGCTCTTGACGGTGCCCAGGGGCCAGCCGGTGCGCTCCGCGATCTGGGTCTGGGTGAGGTCCTCGTAGAACGTCAGCCGCAGCACGCGCTGTTGCGGCGCCGGGAGCCGGGCGAGCTCGCCGCGCACCAGGACGCGGTCGAGAGCGGCCTCGGGGCGGTCCCGGTCGGGGTCGTCGAGGACGAGCACGGAGCCGGCCGCGGAGACGAGGTGGAGGCGACGCGTCCGGGCAGCCAGGGAGTCGGCGATCCTGCGCCGGGTGATCCCCACGATCCAGCCGCCCAGGCTGCCGCGCTCGGGCCGGTAGCCCGCACGGCCCCGCCACACCCCCAGGAACACCTGCTGACTGACGTCCTCGGCCTCCTTGGCGTCCCCCAGCGAACGCCGGGCCAGCGTGAGCACCAGGGCGGACCAGCGGCGGTAGGCGGCGGCGAGACAGGCCTCGTCACCCGCCACCAGACCACGGGCGATCTCCTCGTCGGCGAGCGGCTCCCCGGCGGTCACGCGTACGGGCGGTACGGCGAGGGGTGGCTGCGGGCTCATGACGACGGCTCCTCACGTCGGGCGGCCCCTCCCCGGGCCGGTGCGGAACGTCCTGCGGGGCGTGCCCCGTGAGGTCATCGTGCGAGCCGCGCGAAGGGTGTCTCAACACGCGTCGTTTCTGCGTCGTATCGCCACCGTATGGTCGGGGTATGAGCGACTCCACCGCCTCCGACGACACCGGCCTGACCACCGGCGCCCTGGCCCGCCGCCTGGGCGTGGCACCCACCACCCTGCGCTCCTGGGACCGGCGCTACGGCATCGGCCCCGCCGTCCGCGCGGACGGACGCCACCGCCGCTGGCGGCCGGGCGACGTGGCCGTACTGGAGACGATGTGCAGGCTGACCTCGGCCGGAGTGCCGCCTGCCGAGGCCGCCCGCGCCGCGCGGGAAGGTGCCGAAGCGGCCCGCGCCGGAAAGGAGGGCGCCCGGACCGACCTCACCGGGAGGCGCGGTGCCGCGGCGCCCGCGGAGGAGCCGACAGGTGGTGCGCGGGAGCGGGCCGGGGCAGCCGGCGGGCTTCCGCTGGCCGGAGACGTCCGGCAGGAGTGCCGGGGGCTGGCCCGCGCCGCCGTACGGCTCGACGCACCGGCCGTCGCCGAGCAGCTGACCACGGCCGTCGAGCGGCACGGCCTGACCGATGCCTGGCACGAGGTGATGGTGCCGACGCTGCACGCCGTGGGACGCAAGTGGGCCTCGTCGGGCGACCGGTACGTCGAGGTCGAGCACCTGCTGTCCTGGCACGTCTCCACCGCCCTGCGCCGGGCCACCCGGCCCGCCGTACCGCGGGACGCCACCGACGGGCCGGGGCCGGTGGTCCTGGCCTGCGTACCGGGCGAACAGCACACCCTGCCGCTGGAGGCGCTCAACGCCGGACTCAGCCGACTCGACGTGCCCACCCGGATGTTCGGCGCGGCCGTGCCCGCGGAGGCACTGTCCGCGGCCGTCCGGCGGCTGGGCCCGGTGGCCGTCGTCCTGTGGGCCCAGGCCCGCTCCACCGCCAGCCTGGCCCTCGCCCGGCACGTCGCGGCGACCCGCTGGGGCGTACGCGGGGCCCGCCGCACGCCGGCCGTGGTGCTCGGCGGCCCCGGCTGGGCCGGCCGCCCCGCCCCCGGCCTGCCCCGGCCGACAGGACTGGACGACGCCCTCGACACGCTGGCCGGGGTGTACGACGCCGCGTGAGGCAGGCGGCACGAGGGCCCGTCAGCAGGCTGACGGGCCCTCGCTCGTTCATTCGTTCACCGTCAGCCCAGCTTCTTCAGCAGTTCCGCCGCGAGCGGGGCGGACGAGGCCGGGTTCTGGCCGGTGACCAGGTTGCGGTCGACGACCACGTGGGGCGCCCACGGCTCGCCCACCCGTACGTCCACGCCCGCCTCGGTCAGCCGGTCCTGCAGCAGCCACTTCGCCTTCTCGCCGAGGCCGGCCAGCAGTTCCTCCGCGTTGGTGAAGGCGGCCACCCGGTAGCCGGCGAAGGCGTTGGAGCCGTCCGGCGTCACGGCGGCCAGGAGCGCGGCCGGCCCGTGGCAGACGACACCGAGCGGCTTGCCCGAGCCCAGCGTCTCGACCAGCACCCGGCCGGAGACGGGGTCGACGGCCAGGTCCTCCATCGGGCCGTGCCCGCCGGGGTAGAAGACGGCCGCGTAGTCGGCGAGATCCACGTCCTCCAGCCGCACCGGCCGCTGCAGTTCCGTCATCCCCGCGAGCGCCCCGGCGATCCGGTCGGCCGCCTCCTGGCCGCCGTTGGCCTCGGCGGCCAGGCTGCCCTTGTCCACCGGCGGCACCACACCGCCGGGCGTGGCGACGACCACCTCGTGGCCCGCCGCGCGGAAGGCCTCGTAGGGCGTGACGGCCTCCTCCGCCCAGAAACCGGTGGGGTGCTGGGTGCCGTCGGCGAGCGTCCAGCGGTCGCTGCCGGTCATCACGAAGAGGATCTTGGCCATGGGGGTCTCCGGAAGGGTTCGGCCGGCGCTCCGGCTGTGGAGCGTCGGTGTGTGCGTACCTCGAACCTAGATCGGCGACGCATAGGAATCCAATGAGGATTTCAATGCCGGACATAGGCCAAGCTATGGCAGGAGCAGGAATAATCGGGGCCGTGGAGCACACCGACCACCTGGACCTCAATCTCCTGCGCACCTTCCTCGCCGTGTACCGCTCGGGCTCGTTCACCGGAGCGGCGCAGCTGCTCGGGCTGTCCCAGCCGACGGTGACCACCCAGATGCGCACCCTGGAACGCCAGGCCGGACGGGAGCTGTTCGAACGGCTCCCGCGCGGTGTCGCCCCGACGGCCGTCGCCGACGAGCTCGCCGCCCGGGTCGCCGCGCCCCTCGACGAACTCGCCGCCGTCACCGGCCCGGACCCGGCGCGGGCGGGCCGGGCCGACCCCGTGCATCTGGCGGGGCCGGCCGAACTGCTGTGCACCCGCGTGCTGCCCGCCCTCGCCCCGCTCGTGGCCGAGGGCGTCCGGCTGCGGGTCGCGACCGGGCTGACCGACCACCTGCTGGAGGAGCTCCGCGCGGGACGGCACGACCTGGTCGTCGCCACCCTCCGTCCCCGTGGCCGCGCCCTCACCGCCGTCCCGCTGACCGACGAGGAGTTCGTCCTGGTCGCCGCCCCGTCCTGGGCCGAACGGCTGCGCGGACGGCTCGCCGCCGAGGGACCCTCCGCACTGCACTCCGTGCCCCTGGTGACGTACGCCGAGGACCTGCCCATCGCCCGCCGCTACTGGCGGCACGTCTTCGGCCGGCGTCTGTCCTGCCCCGCCGCGCTCACCGTGCCCGATCTGCGCGGGGTACTGGCCGCGGTCGTCGCCGGCGCCGGTTTCACCGTGCTGCCCCGCTACCTCTGCCTCGACGAGCTGGCCTCCGGCGCCCTCGTCCCCCTGCACACCCCGGACGACCCGCCGATCAACACCGGCTACCTCGTCCAGCGCCCCGGCGCCGTGGAGAACCCCGACGTACGCCGGGTCCGCGAACTGCTGCTGAGCGCCGGACCCGGCTGGTGAGGGCGTACGCCCGGCGCCGGGCTCCTCAGTCGCGTCCGCGCGCCCGCTTGAAGCGGGCCAGCCCGTCGGCGAGGTCGATCACCGGGTCCGGGTAGTCGAAGGCCGCCCGCTCCAGCCCCGGCAGCTTCCACGGCTCGTGCACCGCCGGACCCTCCAGCTCCGCCAGTTCGGGGACCCAGCGCCGTACGTACGCCCCGTCGGGGTCGTAGCGCTTCGCCTGGGTGACGGGGTTGAGGACCCGGTTGGGCCGGGAGTCGGTGCCGGTGCCGGCCATCCACTGCCAGTTGAGCTGGTTGCTGGCCACGTCCCCGTCGACCAGCAGTTCCAGGAAGTGCCGGGCTCCGACGCGCCAGTCGACGTACAGCGTCTTGGTGAGGAAACTCGCCGTCAGCAGCCGTCCCCGGTTGTGCATCCAGCCCTCGTGGCGCAGCTGCCGCATCGCCGCGTCCACCACCGGGTAGCCGGTACGGCCCTCCCGCCAGGCCGCGACGTCCTCGCCGGCCGTGCGCTCGGAACGCCAGCGGTCGTGCTTGGTGCGGTAGTCCGCGGTCGCCGCGTCCGGCCGGGCCGCCAGCACCTGGCGGTGGAAGTCGCGCCAGGCCACCTGCCGTACGAACGCCTCGGCGCCCGGCCCGCCGGCCGACCGCGCCCGGTGCACGAGCTCGACGGGGGAGAGGGTGCCGAAGTGCAGATGCGGTGAGAGCCGGGACGTCGCGTCGCCGGCCAGGTCGTCGTGCCGGTCCTCGTACGCGGCGACGCCCGAACGCAGCCAGGCGGCCAGGCGCGTACGGCCCCCCGTCTCGCCGCCCGGCGCCAACGCCGACGACACGCCGGACAGGGCCTTGCGGTCGGGCAGCTCCTCCGTGCCGACGCCCTCCGGTACCCGTACGACCCTGGGCGCACCGAACGCCTCCCGCAGCCGGTGCCGCGACCAGTGCCGGAAGTAGGGCGTGAAGACCGCGAAGTGGTCGGAGGAGCCCGGGGCCAGCACACCGGGGTCCACCGCGGTCGTCACCGTGCCGTGAACGTGCAGACGCACGCCTTCCGCCTCCAGCGCGCGGCGCAGCCGCTCCTCACGGCGCTGGGCGTGCGCGCTCACGTCCGCCGCCAGGTGGACCTCGTCGGCGTCCGCCTCGCCGGCCACCCGGCACACCTCCTCCACCAGGTTCCCGGACCGCACCACCAGCCGGCCGCCCCGCTGCCGCAGACCCGCGTCGAGATCGCGCAGACAGTCGGCGAGGAAGGCGAGCCGGTTCGGAGCGGTGAATCCCGCGCGGTCCACCGCCCGGTCGCGCACGAACAGCGGCACCACCTCACGCGACCCGTCGAGGGCCGCCCGCAGCGGAGGGTGGTCGTGCAGCCGCAGGTCGGAGGTGAACAGGACGACCGAGACGTTCATGGGCGGCGCTCCGGGAGAGGGGATTTCGGACTACCTCCCGCTTCCGCCCAACGGGGTCCGGCGGATGCGCCTGCGGGCGCACGGCGTGGGTTTTCGGGCGGGCGGGTGGTGCGGGCGGGTGGCGAGGCGTGCCGCGGGGCGTCGGGCTGAGGCGGGGCGGTGAGCTGTCCGGCGAGGTGAGGTATGGGGCGGGGCCGGGCGGGAGGCTGTGGCGTATGCGGGCCTGCGGGGCGGGTGCCGGGCTGTGGCGGGGCGGGGTGTTCGCCTGTGGCGGGGGTGGTTCTCGGGCGGGGTGTTCGCCTGTGGCGGGGGTGGTTCTCGGGCGGGGTGTCCGCCTGTGGCGGGGGTGGTTCTCGGGCGGGGTGTCCGCCTGTGGCGGGGGCGGGCTCTCGGGGCGGGCGTCAGTCGGCCGGTACGCGCTGCGGTGTCGGGGGTGTCGTGTCCGCCAGGGCCGCACGGGCGATGTTGCGGGCCATGCCGCCGAACACCAGCGCGTGGAACGGCGACACGCTCCACCAGTACGCGTGGCCGAGGAGTCCGTGCGGATGGAACAGGGCGCGCTGGCGGAACCGGGTGCGGCCGGAACCGTCCGTCTCCGCGTACAGCTCCAGCCAGGCCAGTCCGGGCAGCCGCATCTCCGCCCGCAGCCGCAGCAGGCGCCCCGGTTCGATCTCCTCGACCCGCCAGAAGTCCAGCGAGTCGCCCACCCGCAGGCGCGAGGCGTCACGGCGCCCCCGGCGCAGGCCCACCCCTCCCGACAGCCTGTCCAGCCACCCCCGTACGGCCCAGGCGAGGGGGAAGGAGTACCAGCCGTTGTCGCCGCCGATGCCCTCGATCACCCGCCACAGCGAGGCCCGCGGCGCGTCCACGCACAGCTCGCGGTGGTCGGCGTAGAGGCTGCCGCCGGCCCAGTCGGGGTCGGTGGGCAGCGGGTCGCTGGGCGCCCCGGGCAGGGAGGCGGACGACCAGCGGGTGCTGACCCGCGCCTCGCGCACCCGCCGCAGGGCGAGCCGGACCGCCTCGTCGAAGCCGACCGGATGACCGGGCGGATCCGGCACGTACCGGGCGATGTCGTGCTCACGGCAGACCACCTCGTGGCGCAGCGACTCGGTGAGCGGCCGGGCGATCGAGGCAGGCACGGGCGTCACCAGCCCGACCCACTGGCTGGACAGGCCGGGGGAGAGCATCGGCACCGGCAGGATGAGCCGCCGCGGCAGGTTCGCCCCAGCGGCGTAACGGACCATCATCTCGCGGTACGTCAGGACGTCGGGGCCGCCGATGTCGAAGGCGCGGCTGACGTCGTCGGGCATCCGTACGGCGCCGACCAGCGCGCGCAGCACGTCCCGGACGGCGACCGGCTGGATCCGGGTGTGCACCCAGCTGGGGGTGACCATCACGGGCAGCCGTTCGGTGAGGTAGCGCAGCATCTCGAAGGACGCCGAACCCGAGCCGATGACGACCGCCGCCCGCAGCACGGACGTGGGCACGCCCGAGGCGAGCAGGATGCGGCCGACCTCGGCGCGCGAGCGCAGATGCGGCGACAGCTCACGTTCCGGAACGCCGTACGGGGTGAGGCCGCCCAGGTAGACGAGGCGGCGTACGTCCGCGGTGCGCGCCGCCTCCCCGAAGATCCGCGCGGCCCGCCGGTCGGTCTCCTCGAAGTCCTTTCCGGTGCCCAGGGCGTGCACCAGGTAGTACGCGACGTCGACACCCCGCATCGCCGCCGCGACGGAGCCCGGGTCGGTGACGTCCCCGCGGACCACCTCCACCCGGCCGGCCCACGGATGGTCGCGCAGCCGGTCCGGGGAGCGGGCCAGACAGCGCACCCTCAGGCCCGCCGCCAGCAGCTCCGGGACGAGCCGGCCGCCGATGTACCCCGTGGCGCCGGTCACCAGACACAGGGGCCCGGTGCCGTGGTCGTCTGCCGTCATGACTGCTCGGTCCTCAGCGTCGGTGTCCCCCCGTGTCGCTGTCCCCTGGTCATCGCTTCCCTCCGGAACACGGTCACGGATGCGCCGGCCCGGGAGGGCGCGGTCATCACCTCCGCCGGATGGCGTCCCGTCCGCATGAACATGCTCCCGCCGATCCGGGGCAGACGCACCGCAAGGGAGTCGTCCGGTACGCACACGAAGGTGGAGGTGTCTACCGCTATGCGCGCGAAGGTGTTGGAACGCTTCCCGGCGGGAGCCCCGCGCGGATCGTGGCCGGCGGAGGAGTACGCGGCGCGGCTACGGGCCGAGGGCCGACCCGCGACGGTCGTCATGGACCTGAAGTCCGACGCCTTCCTCGTCGTGGTCCCGGCGCACGACGAGGAGTGAGGCCCGGGCCCGGGCCTGGCACCGACTCCGCCGCGCTGCAGCATCAGCAGCACCCCGGTCGTGTCCCCGGCGATCGGCCGGTACGTGAGCGCGCCGCGCCGTGAGCGCGGCGAAAGGGGGTCCGCCCGGCCGAAGGCTGGGGGAGGATCACCGGCCACGCTGAAGTCCGGCAGAACCGTCGCCCCCAGCCTTTCGGCGACCGTCAGCTTGCCCATCTCCGAGCCGTCCGTGGAGTACGCAGAATGCGGGCCCATTCCACGGCTGTTCAAGGGTTTCCCCGTCGCATCTGCGTGAAATTCAATGGTCCGCGATTCGAGACCGGTCGGGTTTTCCTTGACTGCCGTCACCGGCGGCTGTCACGATCGACCGCATGAAGATGCGACTGGACCTCACGCGGCGACGCCATGTCGACCTCGCACGCGTCTCCAGCGCCTCCTGTCGCGCCGCGGCCTGATACTCCCTTCTCCGAGATCCGCCGCGCTTTTCCTTTTCCCGCTGAATTCATGACGCCCACGCACTCGAACAGCGTACGCATTCCTTGAATTCGGCGTGCCCGAAAACATTTCGCAACAGGAGTTCCGCAGGCCCGCCACGTCCGGGCGTCCCGGGCTCCTTCGAAAGAGGACCCATGGCCACCGTCCTGTCCGTCTCCGGCAGCCCCTCCGCCTCCTCCCGCACCGGCCTCCTGCTGCGCCATCTCGACCAGCGGCTGACCGCCCAGGGCCACCAGGTGATCCCGCTCGACGTCCGTACCATCCCGGCCGAGGCCCTGCTCGGCGCGGACTTCCGCCACCCGGCGATCGTCGAGGCCACCGAGCTGTTCGCGCAGGCGGACGGCGTCGTCGTGGGCACCCCCGTCTACAAGGCGTCGTACTCCGGTGTCCTCAAGGCGCTCCTCGACCTGCTCCCGCAGTACGCGCTCACCGGCAAGACCGTCCTGCCGCTGGCCACCGGCGGCTCCACCGCCCATGTCCTGGCCATCGACTACGCCCTGCGGCCCGTCCTGAACTCCATGGGCGCCGCCCACATCGTGCAGGGCTGGTTCACCCTCGACAAGGACATCGCCGCCCACGACGACGGCACGGTCACCGTCGCCCCGGCCACCGCCGAGGCGCTCACCCAGGTCGTCGACCAGTTCTCCGCCGCCCTCGGCCGCACCCCGTACCTGGCCGCGGCGAGCTGAGCGCACGATGTCCGCCCATGTCATCGCCGACGACGCCGAGGCCCTCGCCGTCGCCGCCGCCCTGGCCGGCGACCACGGCGGCGCGGACATGAGCGCCCAGACCCTCGCGGAGATCGTCCGACTCCTCGGCACCGCCGACGCCGGCCTCGCCCGGATCCCGCAGGGCCACTTCGCCCACGTCAAGGTGATCCGCTGTCAGGGCACCGAGGAACAAGGGAAGTTCTTCTTCGCCGAGCTCCTCGCGGGCCGCCGCTTCGGCAACGCCCAGTCCGAGGCGGGCAGCACGGCGCCGTGGCCCAGTTGCTGCTGAACGGCACCCGGCCGCCCCGCCACGGCCTTCTCCAGCACCCCGTCGACCCGCCGGGCCTCCTCGGCGACACTCTCGATCGGAGCCCCCACGTGTCCCTCACCTTCCACTGGTTCCTCCCCACCAACGGCGACAGTCGCCACGTCGTCGGCGGTGGCCATGGAACCCCGGCCACCGCCTCCGGACGGGACCGGCCGCCGACGGTCGCCTATCTGAGCCAGATCGCCCGCGCCGCCGAGGACCTGGGCTTCGTGGGCGCCCTCACCCCGACCGGGGCCTGGTGCGAGGACGCGTGGCTGACCACCGCCATGGTCAGCCAGAACACCGAGCGCCTGAAGTTCCTGGTCGCCTTCCGGCCCGGGTTCGTCTCGCCGACGCTCGCCGCGCAGATGGCGTCCACGTTCCAGCGCCAGACCGGCGGACGGCTGCTGCTGAACGTCGTCACCGGCGGCGAGAGCCACGAGCAACGGGCCTACGGCGACTTCCTCGACAAGGACGACCGGTATCGCCGTACGGGTGAGTTCCTGGAGATCGTCCGGGGCCTGTGGGAGGGCAAGACCGTCGATCTCGCGGGCGAGCACCTTCAGATCGAGGACGCGAAACTGGCCCGGGTGCCGGACCCGGTTCCCGAGGTGTACTTCGGGGGGTCCTCGCCGATCGCCGGCGAGGTCGCCGCCCGGTACGTCGACGTCTATCTGACCTGGGGCGAGCCGCCCGCCCAGGTCGCGGAGAAGATCGCCTGGATCAAGGGGCTCGCGGCGCGGCACGGGCGCACTCCGCGGTTCGGCATCCGGCTGCACGTCATCACCCGCGACACCTCGGCGCAGGCGTGGGCCGAGGCGGACCGGCTGCTCGCCGGGTTCGACCCGGAGACCGTGAGGTCCGTCCAGGCCGGGCTGGCACGCAGCGAGTCCGAGGGACAGCAGCGGATGCTCGCGCTGCACGGCGGCAGCCGGGACGGGCTGGAGATCCATCCCCACCTGTGGGCCGGGATCGGGCTGGTGCGGGGTGGTGCGGGGACCGCGCTGGTGGGGAGCCACGAGGAGGTCGCCGAGCTGATCAAGGAGTATGCGGCGCTGGGGATCTCGGAGTTCGTGTTGTCCGGGTATCCGCATCTGGAGGAGGCGTACTGGTTCGGGGAGGGGGTGCTGCCGCGGCTGGCCGATGAGGGGTTGTGGCAGCACCCGGCGGGGAAGCGGGTTTCGTCGGTGCAGGTGCCGTTCGCCGGCTGACAGGGGTGTTCGAGTGCGTTCGCGGGTGCGGGTGACTGGTGGCTGGTCGCGCAGTTCCCCGCGCCCCTAAAAAGCCAGGGAGTTCAGAAGCGCCCTTCGCGACTCCGCCGTCTGGCCCTGGACCAGGAGGAACAGGGCCTCCCTCGCCAGGCGTTGGGCCCTGTTCGTCAGGAGCATCGAGCGGCCGCCGCCCGACACCACGGCCGCGGTGGTCGCCGCCTGCATCACCTCGTGGGCCCGGGTCCTGAGGGCCAGGCGTTCCTCCAGGTGATCGTGGGGCTTCGCGGTGTCGACGAGGGTGTACGCCCGGTCGCGGACCTCCGTCAGACGGGCGCGCAGGTGTGGTGCCGCGTCCTCGTCGACCAGTGCCAGGGCCGCCTCCGCGATGCCGAAGACCGCGGGGTTGGCGTTCACCGTCCTGAGGCGGTCCGTCGCCGTCCAGCGGTCGTGCGGGGTGCGCAGGGCCACCGCGTCCTCCGGGAGCCAGAGGCCGTCCAGCTCCAGGGACACCGTGCGGGCGGCCGTGAGGGCGGCCAGGCGCAGCGGGGGCGAGGCCCGCAGGCCCGGCTGCTCCCGGGCCTCCGCGAAGGCGAACAGCGCCTCGTCCGCGTCCGTGACGCCGGCGAGCAGCATCACGTCGTTCAGGCCCCACCCCGTGTACCAGGGCACCGTGCCGTCGAAGCGCCGGCCGCCCCGCTCCCGGCGGACCCGGACGGGCGTGTGGGGGAAGGCCCGCAGATGCGCGTACGCCACCCCGGACAGCAGTTCACCGCTGGCCAGCCTGCCCAGCAGGCGCTCGCGCACCGGGCCCTCGCTCTTCGCCAGGGTCAGCACGGGCGTGTGGTGCTGGGTCTGTACGAACCAGGTGGAGCAGCACGCCCCGGCGAGGATCTCCGCCGTCTCGCGCACCACCGCGCCGGAGGCCGCGGCCCCGCCGTACTCCTGCGGGGCGTTGAGGCCGAGCAGGCCGGAGCGCCGGATCTCCGCGAGGTGGCTGACCGGCACCTCTCCCTGGTCGACCTGTTCGGCGTGCGGGGCGAGGAGGTCGTCGGCGAGGCGGCGGGCCCGGGCGACGAGGGGATGCGGTGCGGTCATGGACAAGATTCTTTCCCGTTTCGCGGTGCGGGGTGTCGATCCGGGGGACCGCTGTTCGTGTAGGAGGTGAGAGAAACCGACGATGTCGAGGAGGACGTCATGACGTACTACCTGCTCAGCGTGGTCCAGCCGACCGGCGGAGAGCCTCCGCCGCCCGACGAGCTGGACGAGATCATGCGCAGTGTCGCCGCCTTCAACGACGAGCTGCGCGAGGCCGGGGTCTGGGTGTTCTCCGGTGGGCTCCATGCTCCGGAGACGGCCACCGTGCTGCGGCCCGAGGACGGTGAGGTGCTCATCACCGACGGGCCGTACGCCGAGGGCAAGGAGTATCTCGGAGGCCTGTGCCTGATCAGGGCCGGCGACCTCGACGAGGCCCTGGACTGGGGCCGCAAGGCCGCTCTGGCGACCACCCTGCCCATCGAGGTGCGCCCCTTCGCGGACGCGCACTGAGCCCGGAGCAGGCCGATGCGGGCCGCAGCCGGGAGGCCGCGCGATGAGTGACGCCGTCGACGTCGAGGCCGTCTTCCGCGCGGAGTACGGCCGGGCCGTCGCCGTCCTGGTCCGCCACCTCGGTGACATCGACCTCGCCGAGGAAGCGGTCCAGGACGCCTTCACCACGGCCGTACGGCGCTGGCCGGAGACCGGGATGCCGCCGAGCCCGGCCGGGTGGATCATCACCACCGCCCGCAACCGGGCCGTCGACCGGCTGCGCCGCGAGGCCGGCCGGGACGCCCGGCACGCCGAGGCCGCCAAGCTGTACGCCCCCGACCCCCCGGTGGAGGAGGGCCCCGTGCGGGACGACCGGCTCCGTCTGATCTTCACCTGCTGCCACCCCGCCCTCGCGCCCCGGGCGCAGGTCGCCCTCACCCTGCGGCTCCTCGGCGGCCTCACCACCGCCCAGATCGCCCGCGCCTTCCTCGTCCCCGAACCGACCATGGCCCAGCGCCTGGTCCGCGCCAAGGCGAAGATCCGTGACGCCCGCATCCCGTACCGCGTACCGCGCGACGCCGACCTGCCCGACCGTCTCCAGGGCGTGCTCACCGTCGTCTACCTGATCTTCAACCAGGGGTACGAGGGTGATCCCGGCCTGTGCGCGGAGGCTGTACGCCTCGGCCGGCTGCTCACCGAGCTGATGCCGGACGAGCCCGAGGCCACCGGCCTGCTCGCGCTGATGCTGCTCGTCGAGTCGCGCCGGGCCGCGCGGGAGGACGCCGACGGCACGCTCGTACCGCTGCCCGCACAGGACCGCGGCCGCTGGGACCGGGCCCTGATCGCCGAGGGGCAGGACCTCGTCCGCCGCTGTCTGCGCCGCGACCGGCCGGGGCCGTACCAGATCCAGGCCGCCATCCAGGCCGTCCACAGCGACGCGCCCACCGCGGAGGCCACCGACTGGGGGCAGATCCTGCGGCTCTACGACCAGCTGACGGCTGTGGCCCCGAGCCCGGTGGTGGCCCTGAACCGGGCCGTCGCGGTCGCCGAGGCCGAAGGCCCGCAGCCGGCCCTCGACCTCCTGGACACGCTCGACCTCGACGGCTACCACGTCTTCCACGCGGTCCGCGCCGACCTGCTGCGCCGTCTGGACCGCCCCGCCGAGGCCGCGCAGGCCTACGAAGCCGCCCTCGCCCTGGCCGAGAACCCGGCCGAGCGCGCCTACCTCGAAACGCGTCTGCGCGGTCTCCGGGCCTCGGGAATGTATTTTGGTCCATGAAAGGTTGGCGTATACACCGAGCTTGCCGCTCGCCCCCGAACCAAGGGCCGCAGGGCCCGTGCACCCCAGCGAGGCATCGTGACCACCGCCCCCACCCCCGAGCAGCCCGCCGGCCCCCTCGTCGCCCCCGAGCGGCCCGCCGACGTCGTGGCCCGCCTGCGCGCCACCTTCCGCACCGGCCGCACCCAGCCCGTCGCCTGGCGCACGGACCAGCTGCGCCGCCTGCGCGCGCTGCTCACCGAGCAGGGCGCCGACCTGGCCGCCGCCCTCCACGCGGACCTGGGCAAGAGCGCCACGGAGGCCTACCGCACCGAGATCGACTTCACGATCCGCGAGATCGACCACACCCTCGACCATCTCGACGCATGGCTGCGCCCCGAGTCCGCCCCGGTCCCGGCCCACCTGGGCGCGGACGCGCGCGCGTGGACGCAGTACGACCCCCTCGGCGTCGTCCTCGTCATAGCGCCCTGGAACTACCCCGCCCAGCTCCTGCTCGCCCCGCTGGTCGGCGCCCTCGCCGCCGGTAACGCGGTCGTGGTCAAGCCCAGCGAACTCGCCCCCGCCACCTCCGCCGCCCTGGCCCGGCTGCTGCCCGCCCACCTCGACACCGAGGCGGTCGCCGTCGTGGAGGGCGGCGTCCCGGAGACCACGGAGCTGCTCGCCGAGCGCTTCGACCACATCTTCTACACCGGCAACGGCACCGTCGGCCGGATCGTCCTGCGCGCCGCCGCCGAGCACCTCACCCCCGTCACCCTCGAACTCGGCGGCAAGTCCCCGGCGTTCGTGGACCGCGACGCCGATCTCGCCGTCGTCGCCGACCGGCTGGCCCGCGGCAAGTTCCTCAACGCGGGCCAGACCTGTGTCGCCCCCGACTACGTCCTCACCGACCCGGAGACGGCCGCCGCCCTCGAACCCCTCCTGACAAACGCCGTCGAGACGCTCTACGGCACCGACCCGCAGACCTCCGCCGAGTACGGCCGCATCGTCAACGAACGCCACTTCGACCGGCTCGCCGGCCTCCTCGACTCCGGCCGGACCGTGGTCGGCGGCCGCCACGACCGTACGGACCGGTACATCGCGCCGACCGTCCTCGCCGACGTCGACCCCGCCTCGCCCGTCATGCGGGAGGAGATCTTCGGCCCGATCCTGCCGATCGTGACCGTCGACGGCCTCGACGAGGCGATCGCCTTCATCACCGACCGGGACAAGCCGCTCGCCCTGTACGTCTTCTCCGGCTCCGACGCCACCCGGGCCCGCATCGCCGCCGAAACCTCCTCCGGCGGCCTCGGGTTCGGTCTCCCGCTCGCCCATCTCACCGTCTCCGACCTGCCGTTCGGCGGCGTGGGGGAGAGCGGCACGGGCAGCTACCACGGCCGGTACTCCATCGAGACCTTCAGCCACCGCAAGGCGGTGCTGGAGAAGCCGCTCGGCTGACCCGTACGGGCGGAAGCGGACACGAGCGGGACGAAGTAGTCCACGAAGCGGCAACAACGGCACCGGACTTGGCCCGGAACGGCACGGTCCGTAGTCCGAAGCGGCCAATTCCACCGGACTTTCGAATCCGGCATGCACGAAACGCCCGCGCCGGACGCCGTGGGGGCAGAAGGTGAAACCGTCGCCTTCCGGGGCTCATGGGCCCCGAACCCCCAGCGGAAGGACCGAAGGGTCCGTGAACGACCAGTTCGAACAGCTCGCCCGGGACCTGGCGCTGTCCCTGCTCGCCCTCCGGGTCTTCGGGCCCGGAGTCGTCACGCTCGCGCGCCGGGTCGTCGCCGCACTCGTGCGGGTGGGCGTCCGGGAGATGGACCACCGGCTCCCGGGAGGCGACCGGTGACCCAGGAGGAGCTGCGCCCCACCGGAAACCCACGGGCGCCGGAGAAACTGCCGCTGGACTTCAGCGCCTTCCACCAGATGCACCGGCCGCGCTACGTCCGCGAGGCCGAGCGCTGTCTGCGCTGCCGCGCGGACGCCGAGGAGGCCGTGGACGAGGCGTTCGTCCAGCTCGCCCGGGAGTGGCCGCAGATACTGCGCGCCGAGAACCCCGCCGCCTACGCGTGGCGGGTGATGAAGAACCGCGTCATCGACCACGCCCGGGCCCGGGGCCGGCGCGCCACCCTCATGGACACCGCCGTCTTCGAGACGGTGACCCTGCAGGTCGCCGAGGACGCCTTCGAGGTGATCGAGCAGAACCTGCGGCTGTTCCACGCGATCTCCGCCCTGCCCGAACGCCAGCGGGACGTCATCCGGCTGCGCTACTGCGAGGGCTACAGCACCGCCGACGTGGCGTTCCACCTGGGCATCACCGAGGCCGGGGTGCGCTCCACCGAGCGCTACGCCAAGCGCCGTCTGCGGGAGATCTACACATCGTGCGCCGAGGAGGAGGCGGAGCGTTCATGACCTTCGACACCGTGAGCGACATCGACGGCCTGCTGGCCGGGGCACGCCTCGTGCCCACGGCCCCCTACCGCCGCTCGGACATCGAGGCCGCCGAGGCCCGGATCGCCGCCCGGATCGCGGCCCGGGGCACGGAGGAGCCCGGGGCCCGGACCTGCCCCGGGCAGACCGCCGCCCGCCGCCCGCCGAGGCTCCACCCCTCGGCCCGGGACCTGCGCGCCCTGTGCGAGGCGCTGCTGACCCGCGCCGACGCCCTGCGGGGCCTCGGCAACTTCCTCGGCAGCGCGCTGCCCGAGCCCCCCGGCGCCCGGATCCTCGGCGGCATCCTCTACCTGGCCGGCTGCGAGGACAGTGCCCGCTTCTGGTGGCAGTACGGCGCCGGCGCCTCCGACACCGTCTCCTCGTACTGCCTCTACCTCCACCACCGGTCACTGGGGGAGGACGAGGAGGCGGACTGGTGGCTGCGCCACACCGAGATCACCCCCGCCACGCTGAGCCGGGAGGCCACCGAGGTGGAGCTCGCCACCGCGCTGCACGTGCTCAGGGGCCTGCGGCGCGGCCGCCGGGTGCTGCCCAAGGCCCTGCGCGCCCTGGTGGAGTACGTTCCGGCCGTGGTGGGCTTCGTCGACGACGACCTGGACCTCCCGCTCCCGGAGGGCGATCTCGCCGACCTCGTGGAGGAGGTCGTCGTCTCCGGCGCGCCGCCCGCCGGGGAACGCCGCCGGACCCGGCCCCGCCCTCGGCTCGAACGCCGGGAGTCGGCCGTGCACACCGTGTCCTCGGCCACCCCCCGCACGGCCCGGCGCTGGAGCCAGGACGTCCAGGAGGCGCTGCGCAAGTGCGAGGAGACCGTGGCCTGCTGACCGCCCGCAGGCGGCGGCCGCTCCCGGTCACGACGGCGCCCACCCCCACCGCGTCCCGCGTCACCCGCCGCGGCGGCGGCCCGCGCGCCTCGCATCACGTGCGGACCGCCGTCGGCCGCACCCCGAACCAGGCGCAGGGCACGCGGTTCCGGCGGGGACCCGGTCTTCGCCGCGAACGCCTCCGCAGCCGCTTCGGGCACGTCCCCGCAGCCGTACGCCGTCACCACGTCCTCGACGATCACCACGTCCCGCGTGTCGCCGAACGCCGGGGGCCCGGCCGCCCCGGGCCCGGGTCCCGTCCGCCCCCTGAGCCCCGGTTCCCAAGCCGACGGAAGCGACTGGCGTCCGTTACGTTTTACGTATAACCTCTCCCGTCAATCACCTCCGCCGCACGCCTCCCGAAAGGCCCCGATGCCACACATCGCCCTGGTCACCCTCGTCGTCGACGACTACGACGAGGCGATCCGCTTCTACACCGACGCGCTCGGCTTCCGGCTCGTCGAGGACGAACCCCGGCCCGACGGTTCCCGCTGGGTCGTCGTACGGCCGGGCGAGGGCCAGGAGGGCACCGGGCTGCTGCTCGCCCGTGCCAAGGACGACGCCCAGCGGGAGCGGATCGGCGACCAGACCGGCGGCCGCGTCGGCTTCTTCCTGCACACCGACGACTTCGCCCGCGACCACGCCCGGATGCTCGCCGCCGGCGTGACCTTCCTGGAGGCGCCCCGCCACGAGCCGTACGGCTCCGTCGCCGTCCTCCAGGACCTGTACGGAAACCGCTGGGACCTGCTCCAGCCCGCCACCACCGCCTGAGAACCACCTGCCGAGGAACACGCACATGACCGCGCCCCGCATCGACACCGACACCCTCCGCCGGCTCCCCAAGGCCGTCCTGCACGACCACCTCGACGGCGGCCTGCGCCCCGCCACCGTCGTCGAGCTCGCGGAGGCGATCGGCCACACCCTGCCCACCACCGATCCCGACGAGCTGGCCGCCTGGTACTTCGAGGCCGCCAACTCGGGCGACCTGGTGCGTTACATAGCCACCTTCGAGCACACCCTCGCCGTGATGCAGACCCGCGAGGGCCTGCTGCGCGTCGCCGAGGAGTACGTCCTCGACCTCGCCGCCGACGGCGTCGTCTACGCCGAGGTGCGCTACGCGCCCGAACTGAACGTCAAGGGCGGGCTGACGCTCGACGAGGTCGTGGAGACCGTGCAGGAGGGGCTCGCGGCCGGTATGGCGAAGGCCGCCGCGGCCGGCACCCCTGTCCGGGTCGGCACCCTGCTCTGCGGCATGCGGATGTTCGACCGGGTTCGTGAGGCCGCCGACCTGGCCGTCGCCCACCGCGACTCCGGTGTCGTCGGCTTCGACATCGCCGGCGCCGAGGACGGCTTCCCGCCCGCCGACCACCTCGACGCCTTCGAGCACCTGCGCCGGGAGAGCGTCCCCTTCACCATCCACGCCGGCGAGGCGCACGGCCTGCCCAGCATCCACCAGGCCCTCCAGGTCTGCGGCGCCCAGCGCATCGGCCACGGCGTGCGGATCACCGACGACATCGTGGACGGCAAGCTCGGCCGCCTCGCCGGATGGGTGCGCGACCGCCGGATCGCCCTGGAGATGTGCCCCACCTCCAACCTCCAGACCGGTGCCGCGGGCTCCATCGCCGAGCACCCGATCACCGCGCTGAAGGACCTCGGCTTCCGCGTCACCCTCAACACCGACAACCGTCTGGTGTCCGGCACCACGATGACCCGCGAGATGGCGCTGCTCGTCGAGGAGGCGGGCTGGGGCGTCGAGGACCTGCGCACGGTCACGGTGAACGCCCTGAAGAGCGCGTTCATCCCGTTCGACGAGCGCAGGGCCCTCATCGAGGACGTCGTCCTGCCGGGTTACGCGGCCGCGCTCTGAAGCAGCCCGCGGACATAGGCGGCCTGTCCGACGTGCTGCAGATCGTCGGACAGGACGCTGACCAGCCGTACGCCCAGGGTCACCGGCGGGTCCCAGCGCACGTCCACGACGCGCTCGAGATCCGCCGCCGTCAGCGTCCGCAGCGCCTTGTGGCTCCGCTCGTGCACGGCGTCGTAGTACCCGGTGAGCAGGTCGGGATCGTCGACCCGCACCTTCGCGACCTTCGCCGGGGTGTGCCCGTACCCGGTGTCGTGGCGCGGCAGGTCCAGTCCGAACCGTTTCTCCCAGTTGTCGGCCCGGCCCAGCCACACCTGGTCGAGGTCGAAGGCGTCGGAGACGTGGTCGTCCTGGACCCGGGTGAGATGCCAGACGAGCCAGGCGATGGAGTTGGTCTCGGAGGTGGGCCGGGCGTTGAGGTCGTCGGGGTCCAGGCCCTCGACGGCGGCGTGGACCTCTTCCCGGATGCGGTTGAAGCCGTCGATGAGGATGTCCTTCGCATGCATACGTCCACCATCGCGCAGGCGCCGCCCGCCCGCCGCTTCTTCGACCGCCCTCGGAGGGTCGTCCCTCAGGGGGGCGGTCCCGGAGCCGGCGACCGCCGTTCGGACCACTCCGGGCGGCCCTTGAGGTGATTGCCGTGCGCCCCATGACCCGGGCGGCCGCCGCAGGGGTACGACGTCCACGACGTTCACGACGTCCGGCAGAGGACGGACGCAGACCCCCGTGAGGAGTTCGGCGATGTACGCAGCGGTTCGGCGGTACGAAGGGGTGACCGATCCGGTGGAGGCGGGACGCCTCGTGGCCGAGGGGTTCGTGCCGCTCATGCGCGAGGTCTCCGGCTTCGTGGCCTACTACTGGATCGACGCCGGGGACGGAGTGATGGTGTCGACCAGCGTCTTCCAGGACGAGGCCGGTGCCGAGGAGTCGATCACGAGGGCGGCGGACTTCGTGCGCGAGAACCTCGCGGCACTTCTTCCCAACCCTCCCCAGATCATGGCCGGCGAGGTGGTGGCCTCCGCCTGACGGGCGCCGGCCCGGCCGCTCAGGCCTCCCCGGCCTCCAGCAGCCCCATCAGCGCCCGCGCCGCGGGGCTCATGGCCGCGGCGGGCGGCAGCAGGGCGACCGTCTCGTAGACCGCCTCGCCGGTGCCCTTCAGGGGCAGCGCGGTCAGCGCCTCGCGCTTGTGCCGGAAGTGGCGCGGTACGACGGCGACGCCGAGGTTCTCGTCCACCAGGTCCAGCAGACTGTGCACGTCGTTGACCTCCAGCGCGACCGTGCGCCGCACGTCCGCCGCCGCGAACGCGGCGTCGGTGGCCCGCCGTGGCCCCCAGTCCGGGTGGAAGTCGACGAAGACCTCGCCCGCGATGTCCCGAGGGGCCGGCCCGGCGGCCGCCCGGGCGAGACGGTGGTCGGGATGGCACAGCACGTACATCGGTTCGCCGGCCAGCGGTACGCAGCGCAGCTGGTCGGTGTCCGCCTGGGTGCGGTAGGCGAAGGCGAGGTCGAGCCGGCCGGCCGCCACCTCCTCGCCGAGCGCGCCCGAGCCGGTCTGCCGCAGCCGGATCTCCACGTCCGGGTGCCGCCGCCGGAACGCGGCGAGCAGCCCCGCCACGTTCACCCCCGCGATGCACTGCTCGGTGCCCACGGAGAGCGTGCCGCGCACCACGCCCTGCACGGCGGCCACCGCCTCGTGAGCCGCCCGCACCTGCGCCAGGATCCGCTCCGCCTCCGCCAGCAGCGCTCGCCCCGCCTCGGTCAGCGTCACCCGCCGGGTGGTCCGTACGAACAGCGGTGCCCGCAGCTCCCGCTCCAGCGCCCGGATCGACGCCGACAGACCCGACTGGGACACCATCAGGCGTTCGGCCGCCCGGGTGAAGTGCTGGTCCTCGGCGACCGCGACGAAGTGCTGGAGATGACGCAGTTCCATGATTGAGAACCCTAGTCGCACAATTCCATCGGATTCTTCTGTTGGACCGCTGTACGGCGGTCAGGGAACAGTGGACCCGGAAGATCGTGTGCCAACCCAGATGGAGTCGCGTTGTACACCGCACACCCCGACCGCTACGCCGACATGCCCTACCGGCGCACCGGACGCAGCGGCCTGAAGCTCCCCGCGCTGTCGCTCGGACTGTGGCACAACTTCGGCCCGGACCGCCCGGCCGAGACCCAGCGGGCCATCCTGCGCCGCGCCTTCGACCTCGGCGTCAACCACTTCGACCTGGCCAACAACTACGGCCCGCCGCCCGGCGCCGCGGAGTCCGCGCTCGGTCACTTCCTGAAGACGGACTTCGCGTCCTACCGGGACGAGCTGGTCATCTCCACCAAGGCCGGCTACCTGATGTGGCCCGGCCCGTACGGCGAGTGGGGCTCCCGCAAGTACCTGCTGTCCTCGCTCGACCAGAGCCTCACGCGGATGGGCCTGGACTACGTCGACATCTTCTACTCGCACCGCCCCGACCCGGAGACTCCCCTGGAGGAGACGATGGGCGCCCTGCACTCCGCGGTCCAGCAGGGCAAGGCGCTGTACGTCGGCGTCTCCAACTACTCCGCGGAGCAGACCCGCGAGGCCGCCCGCATCCTCGGCGAGCTGGGCACCCCCCTCCTCATCCACCAGCCCCGCTACTCGATGCTCGACCGCCGCCCGGAGAGCGAGGGCCTGCTGGACGCCCTGGACGAGCTCCAGGTCGGCTCGATCGTCTTCTCCCCGCTGGAGCAGGGCCTGCTGACCTCCCGCTACCTCGACGGCATCCCGGAGGACTCGCGCGCCGCGAGCGACAGCCCCTTCCTGAACTCGGACGCGCTGACCGAGGACCTGGTGGGCAGGCTGCGCGCCCTGGACGACATGGCCAAGTCCCGCGGCCAGTCCCTGGCCCAGCTCGCCCTGGCCTGGGTGCTGCGCGGCGGGCGGGTCACCTCGGCGCTCGTCGGCGCGAGCAGCGCACGGCAGATCGAGGACAGCGTCGGCGCCCTGGCCAACCTGGACTTCGACGCCGAGGAACTCGCCCGCATCGACGCGGTGATCAACGGCTGAGTCACTCGGTCAGCCGAGGGGAGGAGCGCATCGTCGGCCAGGGCGCGATCCGGCCATGGCCGACGAATCCACGGTGTCACCGGCCGGTTACCAGGAGAAACGCCTCGCAGGTGAGCGGAGGGACCGCATCCGGAGCCGGATTTCGGCCAGGAACGGCGGTGAATATGCCAAGAGACTGGCCGGAAAGTCATGGTGACAGTGTTTTAGAAGTGAACATACTCGAACGTCAGGGGCACTCCGCCCCACAGGAGCCGCACGGAAAGCGAGGCAGGGCCGGCACACGAGCACTCGGGGGAGTGGAGACATGCACGACGAATTCCTGTGCCATGTCACGGCGTACGGAGTCTGCGACGGCCGCCGTATCGGCGTGCCGCTCGGCACCTATCGCGCGCCGACGCTGGCGCTCGCGCTGTGGTGGTTACGGGACCGAGCGTTATGGATGGCCGAGCGCCTGGATCCGCGACCGGACAGCCCGCACGTTCCGCCCGGCGCCCTCGTACCGGTCGCCGACACCGTCCCCGACGTCCCCGCCCTGCTGCGGGCCTGGTGCGCCGATGTCGACCATCAGGAGTTGGTGGCCGACGAGTTGGCGGGCGGACGGCTGGTGCGGGTCGCGGTGAGCGACGAGACCACCGAGTACGAGCTGCTCGCCGAGTCCGTGGACGCGCTGCGCATGCAGCGGACGGTTCCCGCGCTCGTCCTCCCGGTCGGCTGACGTCCGCCCGCCGCGGCACCGGCGCCGCACGCGGCTCGCAACCCACTGGGCGTACAGGGGTGCGAATCGATAGAATTCCGGCATGGTGGAGCGGCCGGTCGCCCCGACTGCGCCCGAACTCGTGCTGGAGACCGAGACGGGCTCCACGGTGTTGATCCCGGGCCACGCCTATCACGTCGGCCGCGACCCGCTCAGCGACATCGTGATCGACGACGCCCGGGTCTCCTGGCGCCACGCCGTGCTGCGGCCCGACGGCGACCACTGGACCCTCACCGACGAGCAGAGCACCAACGGCACCTGGGCCGACGGTCGCCGGGTCCGGGAGTGGGAGGTCGGCCCCGGCAGCGTGATCCGCTTCGGCAGCCCCACCGACGGCCCGAGCGCCGTCCTGGCGCACCGGCCACCACCGGTCCCGGAACGCCCGTCGGCGGTGTCCAGGCCCGACCGGACCGGCACCTTCCGCCGCCCCACCACCGTACGGCCGCTGCCCGCCCGTACCGTCCGCATCGGCCGCGCCGGCGACAACGACCTCGTCATCGAGGACCTGGTCGTCTCACGCCGGCACGCCGAACTGCGCGCCCTGCCCGACGGCACGTACGAGATCGCCGACCTCGGCAGCCACAACGGCACCTACCTCAACGGCTTCCCCGTCTCCGTCGCACCCATCGGGCCCGGGGACATCGTCGGCATCGGCCACTCGGCGTTCAGCCTGGTCGGCGACGAACTGCAGGAGTACATCGACACCGGTGAGGTCTCCCTCGACGTCCAGGACCTCACGGTCGCCGTCGACCGCGGCCGCAGGATCCTGCTGGACCACGTGTCGTTCCCGGTGGGGGAGAAGTGCCTGCTCGCCGTCGTCGGGCCGAGCGGCGCCGGGAAGTCCACCCTGCTCAACGCGCTGACCGGCCAGCGCCCCGCCGACCACGGCACGGTCGTCTACGACGGCCGCGACCTGTACCACGACTACGCCGAGCTGCGTCAGCGCATCGGTCTCGTCCCGCAGGACGACATCCTGCACGCCCAGCTCACCGTCCGCTCCGCCCTCGTCTACGCCGCCGAACTGCGCTTCCCCCAGGACACCGCCCGGACCGAGCGCCGGGAGCGGGTCGAGGAGGTCATCCGCGAGCTGGGCCTCGAACAGCGCGCCACGCAGCCGGTGCACAGCCTCTCCGGCGGCCAGCGCAAACGGGTCAGCGTGGCACTGGAGTTGCTCACCAAGCCGTCACTGCTCTTCCTCGACGAGCCGACCTCCGGTCTCGACCCCGGCATGGACCGGTCGGTGATGCACATGCTGCGCGGCCTCGCCGACGACGGCCGCACCGTCATCGTCGTCACGCACAGCGTGCTCAGCCTCGACGTCTGCGACCGGCTCCTGGTCCTCGCCCCCGGCGGCCGGATCGCCTACTACGGACCGCCCGGGGACGCCCTGTCCTTCTTCGGCTTCACCCAGTGGCCGGAGGCCTTCGAGGCCTTCGAGCGGGACCAGGACCGGGACTGGGCCGGGGAGTACCGGGGCTCGTCGTTCCACCGGCGGTACGTGGTCAACTCCAGCGCCCAGCCGCGTCTGCCGCGCGAGGGCCCGGTCATCCTGCTGCCCCCGCCCCGGCCCCGCAGCCGCGTCGCCCAGCTCGGCACCCTGGTCCGCCGCTACACGGCCGCGCTCGCCGCCGACCGCACCTTCCTGGCCATCATGATCGCCCTGCCGTTCGTGATGGGCGCCATGGCCCGCGCCCTGGCCGGCGGCGAACTCACCCGGGACACCGCCATGAACGCGCTGCTGATCCTGTGCGTCGGCGGCGTCCTGACCGGCGCGGCCAACGCCGTGCGCGAACTCGTCAAGGAACGCGTCATCTACCGGCGGGAGCGGGCCGTCGGCCTGTCCAGATCGGCGTACCTGATGTCCAAGGTCGTCGTCCTCGGCACGATCACCGTCGTCCAGGCGGTCGTCCTCACCCTCGTGGCGCTGCTCGGCGTCGACCTCAACGCCCCCGGCGGCCAAGGCGTGCTGATGCCTCCTCTGATCGAAATCACCGTCGCGGTGGCCCTCCTGGCGTTCACGGCGATGATGCTCGGCCTGGTGGTATCCGCGCTGGTGCGCAAGGAGGAGGTGACGATGCCGCTCCTGGTGCTGCTCGCCATCGTCCAAGTGGTCTTCTGCGGAGCCCTGTTGAAGCTCGACGGAGTGCCCGCCCTGCAGCAGCTGTCCTGGCTCGTGCCCTCGCGGTGGGCGCTCGGCGCGATGGCCGGCACCATCGGCCTGTCCCGGATCGTGCCGGGTGACATCACGGGCGACCCGCTGTTCGAGCACTCGGCGGCGGTGTGGCTGCTCGACGTGGGCATGCTCGTCGTGCTCTCGGCCGTCTTCGGCTTCGCCGTCTCCCGGCTGCTGCGGCGGCACGAACCCGCCGTGATGCGGAAGTAGGCGCTGCCCATGACGAGCCCCGGCTTCCGGCCCACGCATGTCGTCCCCCAGCAGGGCCTGCCCGCCTGGGAGGCGCCCGACCCCGCCCGGCCCACCGTTCCCCTGGACGCGCTGCTCCCGGTCCGGCTCCTGGAGCGGCGCGGCGACTGGGGGCACGTGCTGTGCGCCAACGGCTGGGAGGCCTGGGTGGACGGCCGCTGTCTGGTCGCCGTACCCCAGGACCCGCCCGCCGCCGACGGACCGCCCACGACCGTCGCCGACCCGCGGCCCCTGCTCGCGCGGGCCGAGGAGGACCTCGCGCGCTACCGGGCCGCGGTGGAGGAACTGGCCGCCGGCAGCCTGGACGGCGAGTCGTTCCGCCGCCGTACACAGGGGCTGCGGACCGGGCTGGTCGTCGACGGCGAGTCCGTGTGGCTGTACGACTCCGCCCAGGGGTGCTGGGTCTACGGCGACGGCACCCGGCTGAGCACCTACGCGACCGACCACGCGCCCGACGCCACCGGAGGCACCGGGCACGCCACCACCCGGGCCCCGTTCGCCGACGGAGGACCCTGATGGGGACCAGCGCGTTCTCCGGGCGGCCCTCCGACCTGATCGGCCGGCAGGTCGCCGGGTACCGCGTCGAGCGCGAGATCGGCCGGGGCGGCATGGCCGTCGTCTTCCGCGCGCGGGACCTGCGCCTGGAACGCACCGTCGCGCTCAAGCTGCTCGCCCCGGAACTGGCCCGCAACGACACCTTCCGTAAGCGCTTCACCCATGAGTCCCGGGTGGCCGCCGCGATCGACCACCCGCACATCGTGCCGGTCTTCGAGGCCGGCGAGACCGAGGGTGTGCTGTACATCGCCATGCGCTACGTGGAGGGCAGCGACCTGCGGCACCTGCTCGACCGGCAGGGCCCGTTGCCGCTGGCGACGGCCGTCCGGATCGCCGCACAGGTCGCCTCCGCGCTGGACGCCGCCCATGACCACGGGCTGGTCCACCGTGACGTGAAGCCCGGCAACATCCTGGTCTCCCGGGGCACCGACAGCGACCACCCCGAGCACGTCTACCTCACCGACTTCGGCCTGACGAAGAAGTCGCTGTCCCTGACCGGGTTCACCACCGTCGGCCAGTTCGTCGGCACCCTCGACTACGTCGCCCCCGAGCAGATCTCCGGCCGCCCGGTCGACGGCCGCTGCGACGTGTACAGCTTCGCGTGCGTCGTCTACGAGACCCTCGCCGGGCATCCGCCGTTCCGCCGCGAGGAGGACATGGCCCTGCTGTGGGCCCACCAGGAGGACGAGCCGCCCCCGCTCACCGAGTCCCGCCCCGACCTGCCCCCACCGGTCGACGCCGTGTTCGCGAAGGCCCTGGCCAAGAGTCCCGACGACCGCCACGACACCTGCCGCGCCTTCGTCGCCGCACTGCGGGCCGCGGGGCGGGGCGACCACGGCGCCGGCCACCCGCGGACGGAGGTCGTCGGCCTCCCGGCCACCCCACCGAACCCCCCGGACTGGGCCCGGCCGGTCTTCCGCGACCGTCGGACCTGACCCGGAGGCGGCCGCCGTCAGCTCCGGGCCGTGGACGGTCGCGGTCGGTCAGCTTCGGCCCGTGGACGGCCGTGGTCGGTCAGCTTCGGCCCGTGGACGGCCATGGACGGTCGCCGTCGGTCAGCTCCGGCCCGGCGGCGGTCGGGTCTGGCCCCGTCGGTGCACCGGGCGTGCCAGCAGGGCGCCCAGGAATCCGGTGACCAGCCCCCACAGGGCGGCCAGGCCGAGGGCGGACCACACCTCGGGGTGCAGGGACAGGTCTCCCGAGAGACCGGCGAGGTCGTTGATGCCCAGCACGGTCAGGCCGTAGTGCGCCGAGACACGGCCGACCAGACAGATCGTCAGCACCGTGAGCACCAGCGCCACCGCCATGTGCACGGCGTGCCGCCAGGCGCGCATCCTCGCGGGGGAGCGGGCCGCCATCACGAACGCCGCTCCGAGCAGCAGCACCGCGTCCACCACGACGAGCCACCACACCCGGCCGTCGTACTCGGCCATGGTGCTCAGGTTCAGCGCGGCGGTCTCCTCGCCGCGCAGCACCTGGTCCAGCACATGCGGCATGGGCAGCCCGAACGGGCCCTCCACCCGGCCGTTCCAGGTGGCGCCCAGCCCGATGGTGAACGCCGGCCACACCAGGTTGGGCAGCCCGAGGAGGACCACCGCCAGGGTCTCCGGCGCGTGACCGCGCGTCGCCGCGACGACCAGGGCGACGACCAGACCCACGGCGACACACGTGAGCAGCAGCCCGACCATCGCGTACGCGGCCGGCCGTACCGACTCCTGGAAGCGCAGCAGCCGGGCCGGCAGCGGCGCCCCGCGCGAGACCAGCAGCGCCAGCAGCAGCACACCGGCCAGCCACAGCAGCCCGATCACCAGCGTGAGCGGTACGTCCGTGGTGAAGCCGACCTCAGGGTGGACGCCGAACAGGTCGCCCAGGTCGTTCAGCGTGTCGTCGCCGAGGGAGACCTCGAAGGTCTGCCGGGCGGCGAGCGCCAGGGCCAGCAGACCGAGCAGCCACACCACGGCGATCCGGGCCGCCCAGCCGGCCAGTTCCCGGGCGCCGGCGACGGCCCGGTGCCGCAACGGCCGCAGGAACCCGGCGGCGACGACGAGCGCCCCGACGAGGGCCACGGACAGCGGAATCACCGTCAGACCAGCCTGGGTGTCGGCGAGTCCGCCGGCGTTCCCGGACAGCTCCACACTGCCTCCGACGGCCGTGACGACGGTCGCGGCGACCACTCGGGGAAACGCGTCCTGCGGCAGGTCCGAGGCCCCCGCCGCCCACAGCCCCAGCGCGGCCACGACCACCATGGCCGCCAGCCCGGCCAGCGCCACGCCGACCGCGCTCACCCAGCCGTGGCGGCGGACCGCCCGGTCGGAGCTGTGACGGCCGACCGCCTGGTCGGAAGGGGTGTGCGGGCTCACCCTGCCACGCTAAGCAGCACCCGGAGCGCCCGCCTGTCGAGCGGGTCCGTCCGCGTCCGCTTGCGGGCGGCACCCGACCGGAGCACACAATGAAATCGATGTGGCAGAAAGCGGCGCATGTCCGAAGTGGGGGGACATCACGCTCTGCGTGGTCGGATGAGACCGGTCGGACGAGCGCCGCGGGACACCCACTTCGGGAGTGCGTGTGAGCGTCGAACCTCCGTCCTCCGGCCGCCCCACGGGACCGCCCTCCGGCCCTCTCTCGGGCCCCCCGCAGCCACCCCCCTCGGGACCGCCCGCCGAACCACCCGGCGGTGTGTCCTCCGGCGGTTCCTCCGGCGGTTCCTCGGGCGGCACCTTCCCGCACGGCGAGCCCGAACCGGAGCCCGAACCCGAACCCGAACCGGACGCCGGCCGGCCGTGGTGGAGATCCGCACCCCGTCTCGCCCTGCTCTCCACCGCCGTCGTGGCCGCGGTCGCCCTCGCCGTCGTCCTCACCCTGCCCGGCAGCGGCGGCTCGGACCGCGCCGGCAAGATCTTCACGCTGGCCGCGGCCAACACCGGCCCGGACCCCTTCACCGAGTCCACCGCCACCGACAGCACCACCTCGACGGCCTCCCCCGCCCCTGCGCAGGGCCAGGCCGAGCCCGCGAGCAACACCCTCAAGGGCGTCGACGGCGCCGCCCCCGGGGTGTACGGCGGCACCCGCAAAGTGGCCAGCTGTGACGTGGAGAAGCAGATCAGGGCCCTCCAGGCGGATCCCGCCAAGAACCAGGCGTTCGCCTCCGTGGCCGACGTGCGGCCGGCCGAGGTGCCCGCCTACCTGCGGTCGCTCACCCCCGTACAGCTGCGCATGGACACCTGGGTCACCAACCACGGCTACCGCGACGGTGCCGTCACCACCTACCAGGCCGTCCTGCAGGCCGGCACGGCCGTCCTCGTCGACGAGTACGGCGTGCCCCGGGTGCGCTGCGCCTGCGGCAACCCGCTGTCCAAGCCCATCCCGCAGCGGACCGAGCCGGAGCGCACGGGCGACACCTGGCCGTCGTACAGCCCCACGAAGGTCGTCGTGGTCAGCCCCGCCCCGACGCCGGTCAAGGAATTCGTCCTCTACGACCCGGACCACGCCCACCACTGGTTCGCCCGTCACCGGGGCGACACGGCAGGCGAGGAGGACCGGCCCGCCCCCACGCCGAAGAAGCCCCTGCGGTTCGTGATCATCACCCCGCCGCCGACGGGCCCGTCCCGCTCCGGCGAGTCCCCTTCGGGGTCGCCGTGCGACCCGAAGCGAGACCGCTCCTGCGCGTTCTCCGAGTCGCCGAGTTCCTCATCGCCGTCGTCCGAGTCCCCCGGTTCCGAGTCCTCGAAGGACGAGCCCTCGAAGGACGAGTCTTCGAAGCCCGAGCCTTCGAAGGAAGAGTCCTCGAAGCCCGAGTCCTCGAAGCCCGAGTCCTCGAAGCCCGAGTCCTCGAAGCCCGAGTCCTCGAAGCCCGAGCCCTCGAAGGACGAGTCCCCGAAGGAAGAGTCGCCGGAGGAGACGCCGCCCCCGCCGTCGCCCGAGCAACCGGAGCAGTCGGAGCAGCAGGAGTCGCAGAGCGCGCCTGCGGACACGGCCTCCAACGCTCCTCCTCCGGCCCCCGAGTCGAACGCCGACTCACCCGCCATGTGAGGCACCCCATGCCCTCGGCGCACACGGGGTGCCCCGGACGGGGACTGCGCCGCGCGGCACGGGGTACGAGCACAGGTGCAGCAGCGTCCGGCCAGTCCGGCTTCCCAGAGAGAAACGCATGATCGAGCACCTGGACGGGGCAGTGATACCGACTGGTTTCGACGTACCCGTGGAACCCCTGCGGCGAGCGGCGCACTTCACCGGTGAACCGGGATGCATCGCCGAGGCCCGCAGCTTCGCCGCGCACTTCGTCGACCAGCTCAGGACCGAGTGGTGCGCACGCATCGGCGAGCGTGCGAGCGGCGAGGTGATGCTCGTCGTCAGCGAACTGGTCACCAACGCCGACCGGCACAGCAACGGCCCGTACATCCTGGAACTGGAGGGCACGGACTCCGCCGTGACGGTCTGCGTCTACGACAGCAGCGACGCACTGCCCCTGCGGTTCCCGAAGGACCCCGAGCGGGTCGGCCGGCACGGGCTGGAGATCGTGCACGCGCTGGCGGCCGAGGTCACCGCCGAGCGCGTACCGGTCGGCAAGCGCGTCCGCGCCCGGCTCACGCTCGGCGAGTGACCTCCGCGGGTTCTCCTTCTCTCAGGCGCAGCCCAGCTCGCCCAGCATGCCCTGGCGCAACCGGGTGATGATCCGCTTGATCAGGCGGGAGACATGCATCTGGGAGCAGCCGAGCCGCTCGCCGATCTCCGCCTGGGTGGCCTCCTCCACGAACCGCAGATGCAGGATCTGCCGGTCGCGCTCGCTGAGCTCGGCCATGAGCGGGGCGAGCGACTGGAAGTCCTCGACCAGCCGCAGCCCGTCCTCCTCCACGCCGATGAAGTCCGCGAGCACCGCCTCGCCGTTCTCCGGGCCGTCGCCGGTGAGCGCCGCGTCGAGCGAGGAGGAGTTGTAGCCGTTGGCGGCGATCTGCGCCTCGACGACCTCGTTCTCCGGGAGGTTCATCAGCGTGGCGAGCTCCGCCACGGTCGGCTCCCGGTCGAGGCGGCTGGCCAGCTCGTCGCGCGCCTTGGCCAGCTCCACCCGCAGCTCCTGCAGCCGCCGCGGCACGTGCACCGCCCAGGTGGTGTCCCGGAAGAAGCGCTTGATCTCGCCGACGATGTACGGCAGCGCGAAGGACGTGAACTCCACCTCGCGGGAGATCTCGAACCGGTCGATGGCCTTGATCAGGCCGATCATCCCGGTCTGGACGATGTCCTCCATGTCGTCCCCGCGCCCCCGGAACCGACCGGCCGCGAACCGCACCAGGGACATGTTCATCTCGATGAGCGTGTTGCGGGCGTACTGGTAGTCGTGCGTGCCCTCTTCGAGTTCGGTCAGCCGCTTGAAGAACTGGCGGGACAGCTCCCGTGCGTCGCGCGGAGCCACGCTCCGCGGGTCCTCGACTCCCGGCAACGATGCTCCACCCGTGCTGGTCCTGGCGCTGTCCTCGACGACCTGAGCCTCCGACCCGATCACGGCGGTGTGCATTACCTCTCCCCACGAAAGTCACGGTTCGACGTCTTCTGTTCTCGTTCCGTGAGCGGACGCGCATGGGCCCGACCCGCTCACGGGGGCGGGTACCCCGAGTTCGCCGGGCCATGCGTCATGAAGGGAACGGCTCACTCCGCGCGCCGACCGGAAGCCACCGCTCCGCTGCTTTCACCGCAGGCGGAACGCAAGGCCCTTCCCGCCGCGGCCCGGACTCCTAGGCTGGAGCGGTGAGCAACCGAGCGCCGAACCAAGCCCGAGTGATCCCGCTGCGCCCGCCCGCCGAGCGCCCGGCCCCCGAGCGGTCCGCCGCCCCCAGAGATCCCCTCTGGCGGGACCTGGTCGGAGACGTCCTGCGCCGCGAACGCCAGGCCCAGGAACGCACACTGAAGGACGTGGCCGACGAGGCCCGTATCTCCATGCCGTATCTGTCCGAGGTGGAGCGCGGCCGCAAGGAGGCATCCTCGGAGGTCCTCGCGGCCGCCGCCCACGCCCTCGGCCTGAGCCTCGGCGACCTGTTGGCCCGCGCCCAGGGCGAACTGGTCCGGCTCGACAGCCGGCGCCCCGGCCGCAGCCGTACGACGACCACCTCCTCGTACGACGGTCTCTGCCTGGCCGCCTGACGCACCGGCGCGGACCGGCGTCTCACACCGTCGCGAGACGCCGGCTCAGCACCTCGTCGGCCAGCCCGTACGCCACCGCCTCCGGTGCGGTGAACACCTTGTCGCGGTCCATGTCCGCGCGCAGGGTGCCGAGGTCGTGGTGGGTGTGCCGGGCGAGCACCTCCTCGACCTGGGAGCGGATGCGGACCATTTCCTTCGCCTGCAACGCCAGGTCCGAGACCGTGCCCTGGCGGCCGCCGCTGGCCGGCTGTCCGAGCAGCACCCGTGCGTGCTCCAGCACGAACCGGCGGCCCGGGTCCCCGCCCGCCAGCAGCACCGCCGCCGTGGAGGCCGCCTGCCCGACGCAGAACGTGGAGATCGGCGCCTGCACGAACGTCATCGTGTCGTAGATCGCCATCAGCGAGGTGAACGAGCCGCCGGGGGAGTTGAGGTAGATCGCGATCTCGCTCTCCGGGGCCGCCGACTCCAGATGGAGGAGTTGCGCGATGACGACGTTGGCCATGCCGTCGTCGATCTCGGTGCCGAGGAAGATGATCCGCTCCGACAGCAGCCGGCTGAACACGTCGTAGGACCGCTCGCCCTGCGGGGTGCGCTCGACGACGTTCGGAATCGTGTAGGTCCCCATGTCACAGCCCCATCCGTCGCTTGGAGGCGGCCGGGCGGACGTCGGCGAGGGACTCCACCACCCGGTCCACCATGCCGTACTCGCGGGCCTCCTCGGCCGTGAACCAGCGGTCGCGGTCGCCGTCGCGGGAGATGGTCTCCGGGGACTGCCCGGTGTGCTCGGCGGTGATCCGCTCGATGGTCCGCTTGGTGAACTCCAGGTTCTCCGCCTGGATCTCGATGTCCGCGGTGGTGCCGCCGATCCCGGCCGACGGCTGGTGCATCATCACGCGGGCGTTCGGCAGCGCGTACCGCTTGCCGGGCGCGCCGACGCTGAGCAGGAACTGGCCCATGCTGGCCGCGAACCCCATCGCCAGCGTGGAGACGTCGTTGGGGATCAGCCGCATCGTGTCGTAGATGGCCAGCCCCGCGTGCACCGACCCGCCCGGGCTGTTGATGTACAGAGCGATGTCGGTGCGCGGGTCCTCGGCCGAGAGGACCAGCAGCTGTGCGCAGACCCGGTTCGCGGACACCTCGTCGACCTGGGTGCCGAGCAACACGATGCGCTGGGCCAGGAGCTGGGCGGCGAGATGGTCGTCGAACCGGCTGGGCGGGGTGTCGCCCTCCTCGGCCCGTGGCGCGAACGTGGTGAGCGGAGTCATCGGTTCTCCTCGTGGTCGTGGCGCGTGGTCGCGCGGATCCCGTCGACTCCACTCTTGACCTCGGACGACTCCGGCAGCCGGTTTCTCTGCCCGGGGCAGATTCGCCACGGGCAGAGGCATGTCCCGGTGACGTCAGCCCGTCTCGCGCAGCTGCCGGAAGAACGCCCGTACGTCGTCCACCAGCAGATCGGGCTCCTCCATGGCCGCGAAGTGGCCGCCGCGGTCGAACTCCGTCCAGCGCACCAGGTGCTCCGTCCGCTCCGCCCGCGGCCGCAGCGGGATCTGCGGTTCCGCCGGGAACAGCGCCAGCGCGGTCGGCGCGGCCGACGGCTCCCGCGGCGCGGCCACCCGGCCGGAGGTGGCGTGCTGCCGCTCGTAGTAGATCCGCGCGGACGAACCGGCCGTCCCCGTCAGCCAGTACAGCATCACATTGGTCAGCAGCCGGTCCCGGTCGACGGCCTCCTCCGGCAGTTCCTCGGAGTCCGTCCACTCCCGGAACTTCTCGATGATCCACGCGAGTTGGCCGACCGGCGAGTCGGTGAGGCCGTACGCCAGCGTCTGCGGGCGGGTGGCCTGCTGGACGTAGTAGCCGGTGCCCTCCGAGGAGAACTCCACCCACCGGCGCCACGACCTGAGCGTGTGCTCCCGCTCCCCGGGGCTCATGGCGCGAAGCTCCTCGTCCGTGGGCTCCCGGGTGGCCTGCGCCCCCGGCAGCAGGTTCAGATGCACGCCGATCACCCGGTCGGTGTGCGCGCGGCCCAGTTCGCGGGAGATCGCCGCGCCCCAGTCGCCGCCCTGGGCCCCGAACCGGTCGTAGCCGAGCCGGGCCATGAGCTCGGCCCACGCGTCGGCGATCCGGGCCGCCTCCCAGCCGCTGCCGGTGACCGGTCCGGACAGCCCGAACCCCGGGAGGCTCGGTACGACGACATGGAAGGCGTCGGTCGGATCCCCGCCGTGCGCCGCCGGATCGGCGAGCGGCCCCGCCACGTCCAGGAACTCGACGACCGAGCCGGGCCAGCCGTGGGTGAGGACCAGCGGGGTGGCGTCCGGCTCGGGGGAGCGGACGTGGGCGAAGTGGACGTTCGTGCCGTCGATCGTGGTCGTGAACTGCGGCCACTCGTTCAGCCGCGCCTCGGCCGCCCGCCAGTCGTAGGTGTGCCGCCAGTGATGGACGAGGTCCCGCAGATAGCCGGTCGGTACGCCGTACGCCCAGCCCGTCTCGGGCAGCCCCCGTGGCCACCGGGTCCGGTCCAGCCGTTCGTGCAGGTCGTCGAGGTCGCTCTGCGGGATGTCGAGACGAAAGGGCCGGATGCCGCGGTCGGCGCTGGATGACGTCATGCACCGGATGCTAGTTCCGCACCCGGCACGCCCGTCCGGATGAATCCCGGGCCCGACCGATGAGTTCCGCGGCGCGGACCGGTCGACACTGATGACCGCGTTCCACGCCCAGGAGGTACTCATGACCACCGACGGATTCACCACGTGTCTCTGGTTCGACGGCCAGGCCGAGGAAGCCGCCCACCACTACGTGTCGATCTTCAAGAACTCGAGCGTCGGGCACGTCGCCCGCTACACCGAGGCCGGACCGGGCCCCGCCGGAACCGTCGTGACCGTGGAGTTCACCGCGAACGGACAGAAGTTCGTCGCGCTGAACGGCGGCCCGGAGTTCAAGTTCAACGAGGCGATCTCCTTCCAGATCGACTGCGCCGACCAGGAGGAGGTCGACTACTACTGGAACAAGCTGATCGAGGGCGGCGGCGAGCCCGGCCCCTGCGGCTGGCTCAAGGACAGGTACGGCGTGTCCTGGCAGGTCGTCCCCAACGTGCTCAACACCATGATCACCGACCCCGACCAGCAGAAGGCCGCCCGGGCCATGAAGGCCATGCTCTCCATGGGCAAGCTCGACATCGCCGCCCTGCGGCAGGCCTACGACGGCGCGTAGGAGCCCCGCCGACGAGGGCGCGCTAACGGGTCTCGGCCAGGATCTCCCCGATCACATGCCGGGAGTTCTCCGCCAGCGGCGGATTGGTCTCCCAGTAGTACGGCAGCTGGATCAGCGAGATCGACAGGGCCCAGCCCCGGCCGCGCGCCCACTCGTCGTCGTCCGCGCCGACCGCCGCCCGGAAGACACCGCGGGCCGAGGCGGGCAGCAGATTCCAGGCCACGATGAGATCGACGGCCGGATCGCCCACGCCCAAACTGCCGAAGTCGATCACCGCCGACAGCCGGCCGTCCGCGACCAGCACGTTCCCGGGCGACAGATCACCGTGCGCCCACACCGGCGCCGCCGTCCGCCCCGGCACTCGCAGCGCCTCCTCCCACAGGGCCGTGACCGCGTCGGTGTCGACCCGCCCCCGCAACTGCGTGATGGCGTCACGGGTGAACGCGTCCCGCTCGCGCAACGGCACACCCCGGTGGTTCGGGGGCCCGTCCTGTACGTCGACCTCCCGCAGCCCGGCCACGAACGCCCCCAGGTCCGCCGCCAGCAGCTCCGGCTCCTCGACGGCCCCCGCCACCGGATTACGGCCCTCCAGCCAGCGGTAGACGGACCACGGCCAGGGGAAGCCCTCGCCCGGCCCGCCCTCCGCCAGCGGCACCGGCGCGGCGACCCGCAGACCCGGGCCCAGCCGGGCCAGCCAGCGCTGCTCGTGCGCCACGCTCTCCACGGCGCCGGGATGCCGCGGCAGCCGGACCACCTTGTCGGTGCCCAGCCGGAACATCGCGTTCTCGGTCCCGGAGGACGGCAGCCGCTTCACGGACAGCCCCGCCCACCGAGGGAACTGGGCGGCGATCAGCCGGCTCACCAGCGAGGCGTCGAGGTCGACCTCGTCCGGGCGCATCTTCATGGCACACATGCCGCTCATTCCAAGCGATCAACGCCCGTGCCGTCCAACGAAATTGCCGTCACCGGGCGCACGCGTGCGGCGGCTCCCGCCCCCGGGTGAGCCGGGAGCGGGAGCCGCCGCGGAGACCTCAGACCCGGTCGGCCGCGATCAGCAGGTACTGGAAACTGCCGTTCTTGTAGGCGGTCAGGAACGTTTCCTCGATGCCGGTGACCAGATGGTCGGCCTGCCGGCGCAGCTCCCAGTAGGGGATGGCCGCCTCGGTCAGGTCCTCCACATGGACCGGCACCAGCCGGTTGCGGGCCATCGCCCGGAAGTAGGCCGAGCGGGGATGGATGTCGCAGATGTAGTGGGCGTTGATGAGCGACACCTCGCGCGAGGCCTGCCCGTAGGTGTCGTTGTAGCAACCGGTGATGGTGACGTAGCGGCCGCCGCGGCGCAGCAGCCGGGCGTGCTCGCCGAACAGCAGGTCCAGCTCCACGTACATCGTCGACTCGTTGTTCCACGAGGCCGCGTACGCGCCCGTCTCCAGGCCGGTGTCGAGCATGTTGCGGTGGTGGTAGCGCACCTTGCCGTCGATGCCCCGCTTGCGGGCCTGCTCGTTTGCGAACTCGGCCTGCTTGGCGGAGATCGTCACCCCGTCCGCGTGGCAGCCGTAGCGCAGATGCGCCGTGACACTGCCGCCGCCGCGTCCGCAGCCGGCGTCGAAGACGCGGTCGGACGGGGTGAGCGGGCCGAGGCGAGTGGCGAGGAGTTCGGCCTGGGCGTGCTCGAGGCGGTGCAACTCGGTGGTGATCAGCTCCTTGCGCAGGTCCGGATCGGGCTCGTCGAGCACGGACCAGTCGGCGTCACCGACGCCGTAGTGATGGTGGTAGAGATCGTCGATCCGGCCGAGTTCGAGGTTGACCGGGTTCTCCTCGGCGTTCCAGTAGTCCGCGACCCGGTTCTGGTAGATCGACTGGGTCGGCAGCTGCAGCGGCGCGGTGAGGGCGTCCGGGGTCATGGTCAACGGTGACTCCTTGCGGTGCTGTACATGATGTCGTGTCAAAAGGTCGCGGATCACCAGTAGTTGGGCAGGTGATAGCGGTGGGTGTTGGTCGCGTGCCACTCGTGGTTGCCGGCCACCCAGTCCGACAGACCCTGCAGATAGCGCGCGACGAGCGGCGAGGTCGCGGCGAGCACGGCCGACTCCTCCTCGAAGGCGTCCATGATCTGGTTGTGGATGTCGACCGACTTCAGATAGGCGGCCTTCAGCCCGCGCCGGTCGTTGGCGGCCACGACCTGCGGCAGGTTGAGATGGGTGGGGTCGGCCGCCAGCTCCTTGGTGAAGGAGTACAGGTCGTTGACGATCGTGGTGGCGTTGCAGGCGAGCGCCGTGACGCGCTGGATCTCCGGGCGGGCGTAGAGCTGCTCGGGCAGTTCGTAGCCGTCGATCGCGTCGACGATCGACAGACACGGCCGGAAGTTGTTGAACTGCCGCATCGCCAGGTACTCCCAGATCCGCGGCACGTACCGGGTCTCCCCCCAGGCCGCCTCGCCGAGATAGCCCAGGTGCAGCCGTGCGATGTCGTGCACGAACCGGTCGGTCTGGCTGGGTGTGGCCACGGCGGCGTAGTCCTTGATCGCCCAGTGGTACGAGCGCAGGGGACCGTCGGCCTGCACCCCGCGCGCCCACTCCTCCTGGAGGTCGGGCGGCCCGTGGTAGGGATCGAGCGCCGACTGGGCGATGATCAGCCGCCCGCCGAGACCGCTGCGCGAGCCGCCCTTGTCCTCGTCCTCCTCGCAGTAGCAGTTGTCGACGATGTTCTCCGCCAGCAGCAGCTTGCCGGCCACCGTCAGACGGTCCAGATCGGCGGCGCCCGGATGCTGGAGCACCACGGCACGGCCGAACTGGAACCCCGCGAAATCCCCGTCCCAGGCCGCCGGGAACAGGTCCAGCAGCCGGGCCCACTCCTCCAGACGGCGGTCGATCTCCGCGGCCTTCTCCGGGTCGGCCGGAGCGACCTCCCGGTACCGCAGCCCGGGGATCGCGCCGCCGCGCCGGGCCCGCCCGGCGGCCAGGCTCGGCGGGCCCGGCAGCGTGTACCCGGTGCCCGTGGGCGTGCTCATCGCGAACTCCCCGCCGTCACTCGGCCGTCCGGCCGATCTGCACGTTCTCCAGGACCCCGGCCGCGTCGGGCACGAGCAGCGCCATCGAGTAGTAGGCGGTGACGAGGTAGCGGATGATCGAGTTGGGGTCGATCCCCATGAACCGCACGTTCAGGCCGGGCTGGAACTCCTCGGGGATACCCGTCTGGTACAGGCCCACCACGCCCTGGTCGGCCTCGCCGGTGCGCAGCGCGATGATGCTGCTGGTGTGCTGCTCACTGATCGGGATCTTGTTGCACGGGAAGATCGGCACACCACGCCAGGCCGGGATCTCGTGCCCCTCGACGGTGGCCGTACCCGGCACCAGACCGCGCCGGTTGCACTGCCGGAAGAAGGCCGCGATCGCCTTGGGGTGGGCGAGGAACAGCTTGGTCTTGCGCCGCATCGACAGCAGCTCGTCCATGTCGTCGGGGGTCGGCGGCCCGGTGAAGGTGCTGACGCGCTGTCCATAGTCGATGTTGTGGAGCAGTCCGAACTCCCGGTTGTTGACCAGCTCCCACTCCTGGCGCTCCCGGATCTCCTCGACGGTGAGCCGCAGCTGTTGCTGCGTCTGGTCCATCGGGTGGTTGTAGAGGTCGGCGACCCGGGTGTGCACCTTCAGCACGGTCTGCGTCAGCGACAACTCGTACTCGCGCGGCGAGAGTTCGTAGTCGACGAAGCCCGCCCCGATGGTCGGCTCGCCCGTGTGTCCGGCCTGCAGCGGCAGATCGGCCTCGCCCTTGCGGTTCATCGGCCGCCCCTGCTGCGCGGCGTACGCCTCGAGGTGCGCGGCGAGCGACGGCACCCGGCCGACGAACTCCCGCAGCACGTCCCAGGGCAGCGCCAGCAGCACACCCGAGGTCTCCGCGCGGACCGAGGTCAGCCACAGCGGGTCGTCCTGGCCGACGGCCTCCTCGCCGAGCTGGTCGCCGCCGGAGACGACCCCGACGATCTCCTCCTCGCCGTACTTGCCGGCCGTGAAGCGCGTGAACCGGCCGTGCACGACGAGATAGGCCTCCGTGACCGGCTGCCCGGCCTCGAAGATTACCTGCCCGGGCCGGACCTCCCGGGTCTGGAAGCGGGAGGCGAGCTCGCGCAGGGTCCCGTTGTCGGAGTAGCCGCGCAGCACGCGGAGCTCGGTGAGGGTCTCGGGGATGACCCGGACGTGGTCGGCGCCGTTCTGCTCGAACTGCACCCGGCCCCGGCCGACCTTCAGTTGCAGACGCCGGTTGACCCGGTAGGTGCCGCCCTTGACGTCGACCCACGGCAGCGCGCGCAGCAGCCAGCGCGAGCTGATCGCCTGCATCTGCGGTTCGGACTTGTGGGTGGTGGCGAGCTGGCGGGCCGCCTGGGTGCTGAGGCTGGTGAGCTGACCGTCGGCCGAGGGCTCGGGAGCGGGTTCGTCGAGCGCGGGAGCGGTGGCGCTGTCCGGTGTGGACACATTCTCTCCAGAGAGGTGCGCGGAGCTGAGCGGATGGATGGTGAAGATCGCCTTCGGTGATCCGCAGGCACCAGCCAAACACCCTCTGTGACGGACGGGTACGGCGCGAAGGGGGCGGTTTCACGTGTCACGGGTGCACCGCGGGGCGGAAGGCGCCGAAGACGCCCCACGCGCGCTCTGGTGTCCCGCAAGCGCTTCCGAGCGCCGTGATCAGGAGGATTGGGAGAGATCGTTCACCAGAACGGCGGAACCGTCGAAACGGCCGGCGCTCAGGTCCCGCAGCGCCCGCGGGGCCGCCGACAGCGGGTACGCGTGCGTGGTCGCGCGGACCCCGAGCCGGGCCGCCAGCGTCAGGAACTCCCGTGCGTCGGCCCGGGTGTTGGAGGTGACGCTGCGCACTTCCTTCTCGTAGAACAGCTCGCTCTCGTAGCGCAGCGGCGGCACGTCGCTGAGGTGGATCCCGGCGATGGCCAGCACCCCGCCCCGGTCCAGCGCGCGCAGCGCGACCGGGACCAGATCGCCGACCGGTGCGAAGAGGACCGCGCTGTCCAGGGGCTCCGGCGGCATCTCGTAGGCGTCCCGCGCGGACGCCGCCCCCAGCTCCAGCGCCAGCTGCCGCGCCGCGGCCCCGCGCGTCAGCACATGCACCCGGGCGCCCTCGGCCAGCGCCACCTGCGCGCACAGATGGGCGCTGCCCCCGAAGCCGTAGAGCCCGAGGCGCCCGCCCGGCGGCAGCGCGGCCCTCCGCAGCGCCCGGTAGCCGATGATGCCCGCGCACAGCAGCGGAGCGAGCGCCACGTCGTCCAGGTCGCCGGGCAGGGGGTGGGCGAACGCGGCCGGTACGGTCGTGTACTCGGCGTAGCCGCCGTCGGCGTCCCAGCCGGTGTACGCCGAGCGGGGGCACAGGTTCTCGGCTCCCCGGGCGCAGTACCCGCACTCCCCGCAGGTGTGCCGCAGCCAGGCCACGCCCACCCGGTCGCCGGGCGCGAACCCGTTCGCCGCGTCGGCCGGCCCGGCCACCACGCCCACCACCTCGTGCCCGGGCGTCACCCCGGGCCGGCGCACCGGCAGGTCGCCCTCGGTGACGTGCAGGTCGGTCCGGCACACCCCGCAGGCGCGCACCCTCACCAGCAGCTCACCCGCGCCGGGTACCGGCACCGGCCGGTGCACCAGCCGCAGGGGGTCGCCCGTCACGGGCCCCGGATCGGCCACCGCCCACGCGCGCATCGTCCCGTCCGTCATGACCCGCCCCGTCCTGCCGGAGACCGTCCCCTCCCAGTCTGTGCCGGAGGGGCGCGCTCGGCGCGCGCGCCGACGGGCGGGTGACTAGCGTGAGGAACCGGACAAGTCGTCTCATCGGAAGGGCCGCCGTCATGGCCGTGCAACCAGAGGGAACCCCGTGCTGGGCCGACGCGATGTTCAGCGACGTCGAGGGCGCCAAGAACTTCTACGGCGACGTCCTCGGCTGGACCTTCGGCGAGGCGTCGTCGGAGTACGGCAACTACACGCAGGCCTACTCCGAGGGCAAGGCCGTCGCCGCCGTCGTCCCGCCGATGCCGGGGCAGGAAGGCCAGTCACAGTGGTGCCTGTACTTCGCCTCTCCGGACGCCGCCGCGACCGCGGCGAAGATCCGCGCGCACCACGGCGAGGTGCTGATGGAGCCGATGCAGGTCGGCGAGTTCGGCACGATGTGCCTGGCGCGGGAGCCCAGCGGCGCCGTGTTCGGCGTGTGGCAGGCGGGTACCCACGAGGGCTTCGAGGCGCAGGCCGTGCCCGGTGCCTACGGCTGGGCCGAGGTCTTCACCCGTGAGCCCGAGAAGGCGGACACGTTCTTCTCCTCCGTCTTCCCGTACAGCGCGCGGCAGATCGAGGACGACAACGTCGACTTCCGCATGTTCAACGTCGGCGACACCACGGTCCTCGGCCGGATGAGGATGACGGAGGAGTTCCCGCCCGAGGTGCCCTCGTACATCAACATCTACTTCGTCGTCGACGACTGCGACGACGCCGTCGCCAAGGCGACCAAGCTGGGCGGGATCCTGCGCTTCGGACCGATGGACAGCCCCTACGGCCGGTTCGCGGCCCTCAGCGACCCGCAGGGGGCGAGCTTCTCGGTGATCGACCTCGCGAACACGCAGGGTGAGCTGCCGCAGACCAGGCCGGTCTGACCGACCCCGCGCCCGGCCATGGCATGATCGTGCCCATGCGTGAACGTGTTGTGGCCGCGTGCGACGGGGCTTCGAAGGGAAACCCGGGACCGGCGGGCTGGGCGTGGGTGGTCGCCGACGACTCGGAGGCACCGGCCCGCTGGGAGGCGGGGCCGCTCGGCAGGGCCACCAACAACGTCGCCGAACTCACCGCCCTGGAGCAGCTGCTGGCGTCGACCGACCCGGCCGTGCCGCTCGAGGTGCGGATGGACTCGCAGTACGCCATGAAGGCCGTCACCACCTGGCTGCCCGGCTGGAAGCGCAACGGCTGGAAGACCGCCGCCGGCAAGCCGGTCGCCAACCAGGACCTGGTCGTCCGGATCGACGAGCTGCTCGACGGCCGCTCGGTCGACTTCCGTTACGTCCCCGCCCACCAGGTCGACGGGGACCCGCTGAACGACTTCGCCGACCGCGCCGCCAGCCAGGCGGCGACCGTCCAGCAGGCTGCGGGCAGCGCGCAGGGCTCCCCGGAACCGCCGTCGTCCCCGGACACCCCCAAGCCGAAGACCGCGCGCTCCGCCGGGGCCAAGTCACCCCGGCGGAGCGCCGGTTCCTCGTCGCGCACGATCAAGGCCAAGTTCCCCGGCCGCTGTGTGTGCGGGCGTGCCTACGCGGCCGGCGAGCAGATCGCCAAGAACGCGCAGGGCTGGGGTCACCCGGAGTGTCGCGCGGCGGACGCCGGGTGACCGAGGCGGCACCGGTCAGGTGACCGTGCCGCGCCATTGGCCGGTCTCGTGGCCGCGTTCCTCGATGAACTCCTTGAAGCGCTTGAGATCACCCTTGGTCTGCCGCTTCACGAACCCCAGCATGTCGCCGACGGTCTCCTTGAAGCCCTCCGGCTCGTAGTCCATCTGCAGCATCACCTTGGTGTGATCGGCGTCGAGGCGGTGGAAGGTCACCACGCCGGACTGCCGGGCCTCCCCGGAGACCGTCGTCCAGGCGACCCGCTCGTCCGGGATCTGCTCGGTGATCTCGGCGTCGAACTCGCGGTGCACGCCCTTCACGTCCGTGACCCAGTGCGTGAGCGTGTCGGTGCGCTGTTCGATGCGCTCGACTCCGCTCATGAACTCGGGGAAGGACTCGAACTGCGTCCACTGGTTGTAGGCCGTGTGCAGGGGGACGTCGACCTCGATGGATTCCTCGACCTTCGTCACGGTCGTCTCCTCCTTCACTCTCTCGGGTACGTCGCCGCGAGTACCCCCGACCTGCTGGGCGAACCTTTCTGCGATCAGACGGTGTCGAACGTGTAGTGCGGGGTGTGGTCCAGCAGGGCCGCCGGGGTCGTGTCGTTCCAGGGCTTCATCGTCTCGTTCAGGTCGACGACGTCCCGAGTCCCGGCCGCCGGGACGTACGGGGAGCCCGGGTGGCGGCGCTGCCACTCGGCCCACAGCCTGTCGACGTAGGCGTGGTGCAGCCAGAACACCGGATCGTTGGGGGAGACCCCGGTCGCCATCTGCCCGCCGACCCAGACGTGGACCCGGTTGTGCAGATTGACGCCCCGCCATCCCTCCAGGTGGTTGCGGAAGCCGTCGGAGGCGCTGTTCCAGGGCGCCATGTCGTACGTCGCCATCGCCAGCACCGAGTCGACCTCGGCCCGGGTCGGCAGGTCACGAACACCGGCGCCGAGGGAGCGGCGCAGGTAAGTGCGGCCGTCCACACGGACGTTGACCGGCCAGTTCCCGGCCGACGCGGCGAACGGCCCGTCCATCACCTGCCCGTCCCGGCTGCGCCCGGTGCCGCCGAGGAAGTCCGGCGCCCACAGCGAGGACCGCGGGGAACGGTCGGTGGACCAGTCCCAGTACGGCAGCGCCACGGACGCGTCCACCGACTGCAGCGCCCGCTCGAACTCCAGCAGGAATCTGCGGTGCCAGGGCAGGAAGGACGGCGAACGGTGGCCCGTACGCTCGCCGTTGTCGGTGTCGCCGAGGATGAACGCGTTGTGCGTGGTGACGAAGGCGTCGTAGCGGCCGCTGCGCTTGAGTTCGAGGACGGCGGCGACGAAACGCCTCTTCTCCTCGGCGGTGAGGGACGCCTGGTTCTTGCGGACGGTCATGTGCGGGTGCTCCCGGTGTGCTTACGGGCGGGTCAGTGGGCGGAGGGGGCGGGGAAGGGCAGCAGCCGGGCGCCCTGCAGTTCGTCGACCGCGGCACGGGCGGCGGCCCTCGGGGTGGGCACCGGGTCGTAGTGGCTGACCACGCTGATCCAGCTGCCGTCGGCGTTGCGCATCACGTGCAGCTCGACGCCGTCGACGTACACGGCGTAGCCGCCGCCGTGGTGATGGCCGCCCCCGGAGGACGGCCGGCCCTGTATCCGGCGGCCCCGGTAGACCTCGTCGAAGGAGCCGAGGGCGTCGGGGGAGCCGGGGGAGGGGTGGTGGGAGCCGTGGTCGTGGTCGTTCGCCAGTGCGGCGGGCGCGGCGACCATCGTGGCGCCGGCGAGCGCGGTCGCGGCGGTGAGCGCGCGACGGCGGCTGAGTTCGGGCATGCGGAACCTCCTGGGGTGCGTTCGGTTGACGACCCCGCATGCCTATCGAGCGCTCCGAGGGCGGGAGAAATCCTCCGGGAGTGGTTGGCTGCGATCCGGACAATCGCGTACATGTCGTGCAATCTTCAATCAAGATGATCTTGGCGTCGGCGGGGCCCGGATGAGGGTGGAAGGGGCAATTCCTTTCCCTGGAGGTGCCCCTTCCGGTGATCTTTCGCGCGCCACCGTCCCGCCCGTGGTGTGGCTCACGTGCAGAAAGTGGCGGAATCCGGGAGAAGGGGTGTCCGCGAGGGGATTCCGTGCACTGCTACCCTGCGTCGTCAATCCATCACGTCTGGTCATTCCAAGGGGTGTGCGTGAAGGTCGCCTGTGTCGGCGGCGGGCCCGCCGGCCTGTATCTCTCGATCCTGCTCAAGCGGCAGGACCCGTCCCACGACGTCACCGTCTTCGAGCGCAACCCGGAGGGCTCGACCTACGGCTGGGGCGTCACCTACTGGCAGGGACTCCTCGACGAACTCCGTGTCCGCGACCCGGAGTCGGCCCGCGCGATCGAGGAACACTCCGTCGTGTGGAACCAAGGTGTCGCCCACGTACGGGACCTGTCGACCCGTCAGCCCGGCGACGAGGGGCACGGCATCGGCCGCCACAAGCTCCTCGAGATCCTGGCCGCCCGTGCCCGTGCCCTCGACGTCCACCTGGAGTTCGACCACGAGATCACGGCCGAGGACCCGCCGGAGGCCGACCTGGTCGTGGCCGGTGACGGCGTCCACAGCGCCCTGCGCGCGCACCACGCCGACCACTTCGGCGCCGAGCTCACCCCCGGCCGCAACTCCTACGTGTGGCTCGGCACCAGCAAGGTCTTCGACTCCTTCACCTTCGCCTTCGTGGAGACCGAGCACGGCTGGATCTGGTGCTACGGCTACCCCTTCAGCGCCGCACAGAGCACCTGCGTCATCGAGTGCGCCCCCGAGACCTGCGCCGGGCTCGGCCTCGACACCGCGAGCGAGGCCGACGGACTGGCCCACCTGGAGAAGCTCTTCGCGCACATCCTCGACGGCCACCCCCTGATCGGCCGGGCCCCAGCCGACGGCAGTTCCCAGTGGCTGACCTTCCGCACCCTCACCAACCGGACCTGGCGCCGCGACAACCTGGTCCTCCTCGGCGACGCCGCCCACACCACCCACTACTCCATCGGCGCCGGCACCACCCTCGCCCTGGAGGACGCCATCGCCCTGGCCGACGCCCTGCGGGAGAGCCGTGGCATCCCGCAGGCCCTCGCCCGCTACGAACGGGAACGGCAGTCCGCCCTGCTGTCCCTGCAGAGCGCCGCCCGCTACAGCGCCCAGTGGTACGAGAACCTCACCCGGTACATCCACCTCCCCCCGGAGCGGATGTTCGCCCTGCTCGGCCAGCGCCACTCGCCCCTGCTGCCGTACGTCCCGCCCCAGATGTACTACCGCCTCGACCGGGCGGCCGGACAACTGGAGGCCCTGCGCCGGTTCAAGCGCTGGCTCGGACCGAAGATCGCCCGCAGTGCCCACGCCAGGGCCCTGACGCCGGGCAAGTAGCCGCACACCAGGGCCCTGACGCGCGGCAAACGGCCCGGGCCGCCGCCTTCCGGCATTGGGTGAATGGCAATTCACTGATACGGTGAATTGCCATTCACCCATGTTCACGGCCGTACCGGCCGAACGGGAGCCCCCATGGCGTCGCCCGCCCCGATACCCGCCCCGACCAGGGAGTCCGCCGGTCCACGGGCCCGGTCCGCCGTCCCGGTCCTGGCGTACTGCGGCATTCTCATGGCGGTCATGCAGACCGTCGTCGTCCCCCTCCTGCCCGACCTGCCCCGCCTGACCGGTGCCTCGCCCGCCGCGGTCTCGTGGATGGTGACCGCCTCCCTGCTCTCCGGCGCCGTCCTCACCCCGGTCCTCGGCCGCGCCGGCGACATGTACGGCAAGCGGCGGGTCCTGCTCCTCTCCTTCGCCCTGATGGCCGCCGGCTCGGTGATCTGCGCCCTGACCTCCGAGATCGGCGTGCTGATCGCGGCCCGCGCCCTCCAGGGCGCCGCCTCCTCCGTCGTCCCGCTGTCCATCAGCATCCTGCGCGACGAACTGCCCCCGGAGCGCCGGGGCTCCGCGGTCGCCCTGATGAGCTCCACCGTCGGCATCGGCGCCGCCCTGGGGCTGCCCGCGGCGGCCATGGTCGTCCAGTACGCCGACTGGCACACGATGTTCTGGGTCACCGCCGTCCTCGGCGCGACCGGCGTCGCCCTCATCCGGTGGGCGGTGCCTCAGTCGCCGGTGCGCGAGTCCGGCCGGTTCGACGTGACGGGCGCGCTCGGGCTGGCCGCCGGGCTGATCTGCCTGCTCCTCGCCGTGTCCCAGGGCGGCCAGTGGGGCTGGGGCAGCGCCGGGGTCGTAGGCCTGTTCCTCGGGGCGGCGGTCCTGCTGGGGCTGTGGTGGTGGCAGCAGTTGCGCGCCGAACGGCCGCTGGTGGACCTGCGGCTGGTGTCCCGGCCCCGGGTCGGCCTCTCCCATGTGGCCGCGCTGCTGACCGGCTTCGCGTTCTACGCCAACTCCCTCGTGACCGCCCAGCTGGTGCAGGCGCCCGAGGCCAGCGGCTACGGGCTGGGGCTCTCCATCGTCCAGACCGGGCTGTGCCTGCTGCCCGGCGGCGTCATCATGCTGCTGTTCTCGCCGCTGTCCGCCCGGATCTCCGCCGCCCGGGGACCGCGCGTCACCCTCGCGCTTGGCGCCGCCGTCATCGCCGGCGGGTACGCCGTCCGTATCGCCGACAGCCGCGACCTCTGGATGATCATGGTGGGCGCGGCCGTCGTGGCCACCGGCACCACCCTCGCCTACTCCGCGCTGCCCGCACTGATCCTGCATGCCGTCCCGGCCGGTCAGACCGCCTCCGCGAACGGCGTCAACGTCCTGATGCGCACGATCGGACAGGCCGTCTCCAGTGCCGCCGTCGCCGCCGTTCTCGTCCATCACACCAGCCTCGTGGGCGGCGCCCCGGTGCCGACCCTGCACGGCTATCTGCTGGCCTTCGCGATGGCGGGCGCGATCGCCCTGGCGGCCTGCGCGGTGGCCCTGACCATCCCCGGCGACCCGGAACCCGACGGCACCCCGCCCGCCCGCGACCGCACCCCCGCCGTCGGCGACGAGGCGATGGAGGGAGCATGAGTGCCGTGAACACCTCTGCCTCTCCCGTGCCCGCTCGCCGCGACGCCGAGGCGACCAAGGCGGCCATCCTGCGCGCCGCCCGCCACCTCCTCGCCCGCCACGCCCACGCGGACATCACGCTCAAGGCCGTCGCGGAGCGCGCCGGGGTGAGCCCGCCCCTGGTCCTGAAGTACTTCGGCAACAAGGATGCCCTGTTCGCGCGCGTCATGTCCTTCGAGGAGGACGCCGAGGCGCTGCTGGCCGCCCCGCTGGAGGGCCTGGGCCGCCACATGGTCCGGCACGTCGTGGTCAGCCAGCGCGAGCGCGGCGCCGACCCCGTCCTGCGCATCGCCTTCGCGCCCCTGCACGGCGACCACGGCGACGTCCTGCGCGCCAACTTCCGCGCCCAGGTCACCGAACGCCTCGCCGCCCGCCTCACCGGCCCCGACCCGGGCCTGCGTGCCGAACTCGCCCTGGCCGGCCTCCTCGGCCTGGGTGTGATGTTCGGCATCGCCCGGGGTACGGAGCTGCGGGCGCTGGCCGTCGAGGACATCGTCGACCGGTACGGCCCGACGATCCAGGCCCAGCTGACGCCCTGACGCCCTGGCGCCCTGACTTCTCAGGGGAACAGCCGCCCGTGCAGCGGCGCGTGGAACACCCGGTGCGGGTCCAGTCGTTCCAGCGTGTCCGCCGCCTCGCCCCAGGCCGCACCGAACGACTCGGGAACCACCGTGCCCAGCACCTCCTCGTCGCTCCACGCGGCCTCGTCCGTGTACGCCCACCCCTTGGACCACTCCACCCGGGTGAGGGCGTGCGACCCGTCGTACGCCGACAGCAGGAACCGCTCCAACTCCCGGCAGAACGCGTCGGCGTACGGCGTCCCCGGCAGCGTCAGCACGTCCAGCCAGACCGCCGTGTCCCACTCGGGATGCTCCGGGTCGGGCCGCAGCGCGGACAGCGACGGGGCCCGGGCACCCGCGAGGTCGGCCTCCGCCGGATCGTCCAGCCCGGTGACCCGGATCTCCACCGAGCCGTTCACGGGGAAGCGCCCCAGGGCGGCGTACGCCTCGAGTCGCTCCCGGTAGAAGGCGGTGAACTCGGCCACCACACGCTGGACCTGGTCCCGGCCGGTGAGCACCGCGTACCCGTTGGCGTGCACCCGCAGCGTGGTCGGCCTGATGTACAGCAGCGTGTTCTTCGACGGCCCCCAGATGTCCGCCGACAGGGTCGCCACCAGCCCCAGCGAGGCCACGTCGAGCTGCGCGTTGCCGAGCACCGGCGCCAGGTACCAGGCCGCGTCCGACACCATCCGCCCGGCCAGATCCGCCACGACCGTCGGCACGTTGTCGGAGAAGGGATAGGGGTACGGCGAGGTGACGCGCCGTGAGGTGAGCGGCTTCGTCGGCTCGACGGACCACACCTTGAACCACGGGAACTCGGTGAACGCGAACCAGATCGCCTCCACCCGCCCCTCGGCCTCCAGGAAGCCCGCCAGCGTCCGCCCCCGCGACCCGGGTGCCGCGAACAGCTCCTTCGCCGGGATGTCCGTACGGCTCACGCACCGCAGGTTGCTGTTCGCCCCCACCCGCAGGACCACCTCGGTCACCAGCGACCGGCCGAGATGCGTGAGCAGCGCGGCGCAGTCCGCCTCGTCGCGCCGGAACGTCCGCAGCGCGTACGCCCCGCTGTCCGCGTCCCACACCACCGCGGTGAGCGCCAGCACGCGGTTGCTGAGCGAACCGTAGGTCTGCCCGGGCAGCCGCTCCTCGCCGCGCGCCGCCACGGCGGTCCCGTGGGCGTCGACGGCGAGGGCACCGCCCAGGGTGAGATCGCCGGGCGCCGGGGAGGCGGTGACCCCGAGACCGTGCCCTTCCAGGAAGGTGAGCAGGGCCTCCAGCGTGACCCCGGTGCCGGCGCGCACCTCGGCCGCGGACTCCAGGGTCAGGCCGGTCAGATGCGGGGCGGTGTCGACGAGGAGGACGGGCGCGTTTGCCGGTGTGCCCTGCGAGACGGTCAGGGGCGACCAGCCGTGCGAGGCGCCCCGCGCCCGGACCGTCCAGCCGTGCCACCGGGCCCAGTTGACGACGTCGACCACCTGCTGCGGACTTTCGGGCGCACACGCCCACAGCCCGGTCGCGGTGATCTCGCCGTCCCAGTTGCGGTACGCGGTGCGCGACAGCGCCACGTCCGCCGGGAAGTCCGGCAGCTCCTCCGCCGCGACGGCCGGATCGGCGGCCACCAGGACGGGGACGACGGCCAGGGCGGCGGCGGAACGCAGGAAGCCGCGGCGCGTCCAGGAGGAGTCCGCCGACCGCGGATTGCTCTGAAAGTTGCTCAATGAACGATCAGTCACGGACTCACGCTAGGCGCCCGTCGACACGTGACGCCGTCCTGTCGAACAAGTGTCACTCGGGAGAGTGAACGATTCTCCGTGAGAGGCCGGAGCCGTCGGTTCCGCGCCGGGCCGAGGTGGATGACAGACTGACGCCATGGAAGAGCGCGAATTCGGTAGGTCCGGTCAGCACGCATCCGTGATCGGTCTCGGCACCTGGCAGCTGGGCGCCGACTGGGGAGACGTCGACGACAAGGAGGCCCTCACGGTTCTGGAGACGGCGGCCGAGTCGGGGGTGACCTTCTTCGACACCGCCGACGTCTACGGCGACGGACGCAGCGAGCAGAGCATCGCCACCTTCCTCGGCAGCCGTCCCGACCTGCACGTGCTGATCGCCACCAAGATGGGCCGCCGGGTCGAGCAGATCCCCGAGAACTACGTCCTGGACAACTTCCGCGCCTGGAACGACCGTTCCCGCCGCAACCTCGGCGTCGACCGCATCGACCTGGTCCAGCTGCACTGCCCGCCCACCCCCGTCTACTCCAGCGACGAGGTCTTCGACGCCCTCGACACCCTCGTCGAGGAGGAGCGCATCGCCCACTACGGCGTCAGCGTGGAGACCGCCGCCGAGGCGCTCACCGCGATCGCCCGGCCGGGCGTGGCCAGTGTCCAGATCATCCTCAACGCGTTCCGCATGAAGCCCCTCGCCGAGGTGCTCCCGGCGGCCCGGGAGGCCGGCGTCGGCATCATCGCCCGCGTCCCGCTCGCCTCCGGCCTGCTGTCCGGCAAGTACACCAAGGACACCGTCTTCCCGGAGAACGACCACCGCACGTACAACCGGCACGGCGAGGCCTTCGACCAGGGCGAGACCTTCTCCGGTGTCGACTACGCCACCGGCGTCGAGGCCGCCGCCGAGTTCTCCGCCCTCGCCCCCGAGGGGTACACCCCGGCCCAGCTCGCCCTGCGCTGGATCGTCCAGCAGCCCGGCGTGACCACCGTGATCCCGGGCGCCCGCTCGCCCGAGCAGGCCCGCGCCAACGCGGAGGCCGCCAGGCTTCCGGAGCTCTCCGAGGAGACCCTCGCGGCGATCCGGGACCTCTACGACCGGCGGATCAAGGAGCAGGTCGAGGGCCGCTGGTAGCCCCCACGCCCGTTTGAACGTTCAGCGGCCCGGTTACCCGGGCCGCATGGACCAGGACGACCGCAGAACCGGACGCGACGAGACGGAGGAGGAGCGGGCGGACCGCATGTGGGGCGACCTCATCCAGGAGGTCCGCGTGGCCCAGACCGGGGTCCAGATCCTGTTCGCCTTCCTGCTCACCGTCGTGTTCACCCCGAGGTACGCCACCCTGGGCGACACGGACCAGGCCATCTACGTCACCACGGTCGTGCTGGGCGCGGCCGCCACCGGCGCCCTGATCGGACCGGTGTCCCTGCACCGTCTGGTGTCCGGGCAGCGCATCAAGCCGCAGGCCGTGGCCTGGGCCTCCCGGCTGACCTTCGTCGGCCTCCTGCTGCTCCTCGCCACCATGACCGCCGCCCTCCTGCTGGTCCTGCGGCTCGCGACCCACGGCGATCACGTGGCCTGGCTGATCATCGCGGTGGTCACGTGGTACGTGCTGTGCTGGTTCGCACTGCCGCTGTGGGCGCGCTACCGCCATACGGGCCGCTGACGGACAGCGCGGCCAGCTGCCGGTCGTGCAGCCGCCCGAGCAGCAGCACCGACACCGTGGCGCCGATCAGCGCGCAGAACATGTCCCACTGCGTGTCCCACACATCGCCCTGGGTGGCGAGGAACGCGTCCGCCGCCTGTCCGCCGATCACCGCGGCCGCCCATTCGAACATCTCGAAGACGGCGCTGAACGCCAGGCAGGCGCACACCGTCAGCGGCGCCAGCCAGCGGCTCCCGCGCAGCGGTGACGTACGGCTGAGCAGCTCCCGGACCAGGATCGCCGGGACGAACCCCTGCATGAGGTGGCCGAACCTGTCGTACGGATTGCGCTCCAGACCGAACACGTCCCGCACCCAGTCGCCGAGCGGCACCCGCGCGTACGTGTAGTGGCCGCCCAGCGCGAGGACCAGCGCGTGGAAGGCGAGCAGCGCGCACAGCAGTCCGGTGAGCGGGAACCGCCGCCAGGTCAGCACGACCACCGGCAGTCCGACCAGCGCCCACACCGTCTCAAGCAGCCAGGTGGTGGGGTCGTACGCGTGCCAGGCCGACAGGGCCAGGCCCACGACCACCAGCCCGGCGCACACGGCGGGCAGGGAACTGCGCGGTGCGGGACGTACAGCGGACACGGACATCGGGGCGCTCCTTGAAGGATGAACGTCTTCGGAGCCCCCATCGTCGGGCCGCGCGCCGGGCGGCGGCATGAGTACGGCTACTCAGCTCCTCCTGTGTTCCCGCGCGCCCCGCGCAGCGCCGCGATGGCGGAACCGATCGCCTGCTGGAGCTCCTCCAACTGCTGCACCATGTCGTCCTCGTAGAACTCCTGGGCGTCGTCGAAGGTCAGCTCCTCGAAGACCTTCGTCGCCCGCTGCAGGCTGTTGTAGAACTTGGTGCGCCGCTCCGTGACCCGCAGCTCGGGGTCGGCCTCCACGGTCTCCACGACAAGGCTCTTCATCGTGTCGTAGGCGTCGGTCGCCCACTCGCCGGCGTCCTCGCCCTCGTCCAGCTCGTCGATCAGCGACAGGTGCCGCTCGGCCTCCTGGCGCAGCGCGGCGGGCGCGTCGATGGTCTGTCCGGCCGGGGTCTTCACCTGGCCGGACTCGGCGATCTGGCGGACGTAGCCGATGCGGTCGGCGGAGCGGCTCTCGGTCGCCACGGCCTTCTTCAGGTCGTCGGTGCGCACGACGTCCCGCGCCAGCGCGGCCTGGAGCTCGGGGTCCTCCTTGACCCGGTCCAGGAGGGCGGCGCGGGCCGCGCGGGCGGTGGAGGTGTCGGCGAGGATCGCGGCGCGCAGGGCCGTCGGGTTCTCGGCGACCTCCAGCGCCTTCGTCGGCCGGATGCCCTCCGCCTCGGCGGCCTCGGCGATCGCCGTGCCGCGCTCGGAGGTGGCGCTGTTGCGCGAGACGTAGTACGTCAGCCACACGTCGGCGTCCGGCAGCTCGACCTCCTGGCCCGGCGCCAGCTCCTCGAAGTGCGGGACGAGACCGTCGTCGGCGGCCCGGTCCCAGGCCTTGTAGTAGCGCATGACCCGCTCCGGGGAGCAGCCGGCCAGCTCCGCGAACTCCTTCGCCGACACCTTCGGCGTCTCGTCCGCGCCCTGCCCGCCGGGCCGGACACTGCGCGCCACCATCAGCCCGAAGGCCCAGCCGCCGGTGCGCGCGTAGACTCCGAACTCCCGCGCGTCCCGCGCCACAAGGTCGGACAGGGGCGCGGGGCCGTCCTCGACGGAGGTCTCGGGCAGGTCGATCGCCAGGGTCACGGATGCTCTCCTCTGGGGGCTGCGAGTCGTACGAAGGTGCAGACCGGCAGCCTATATGCACCCGTTGGCCATGGTTTGCCATGCGGCGGTGGCCTGCCCGGGCGACGGTCAGCCGAAGGCGTCCCGCAGCGCGGGCAGCAGCGTCTTCTCCGACCAGTCCAGGTACGCGGGTTGCGCGTCCCCGCCGATCTGCACCAGGGCGATCTCGGTGAACCCGGCCTCCGCGTACGGGCGTACGGCCTCGACGAAGTCGTCCGGGTCGTCGCCGCAGGGGATCGAGGAGGCCACGTCGTCGGGTGTCACGAACTGCGTGGCGGACTCGAAGGAGTCCGGGTGCGGCAGTTCGGAGTTCACCTTCCAGCCGCCGCCGAACCAGCGGAACTGCGCGTGGGCCCGCTTCACCGCCGTGTCCCGGTCGGCGTCGTGGCACACGGGGAGCTGCCCCACCCGAGGCTTGCCCGCGCCGCCGTGCCGGTCGAACGCCTCCAGCAGACCCGCCTCGGGCTCGGTCGCGATCACCACGTCGCCGAGCCGGCCCGCGATCTCGCAGGACCGGTCGCCGGACACGGCGATCCCGATCGGCGGCGGCTCCGTGGGCAGGTCCCACAGCCGCGCGGAGTCCACGTCGTAGTGCGTGCCGTGCCGCGTGACGTGCCCGCCCCGGAACAGCTCGCGGATGATCTCCACCGCCTCCTGAAGCATCTCGTGCCGCACGTCCACCGGGGGCCAGCCGCCGCCCACCACATGCTCGTTGAGGTTCTCCCCGGAGCCCAGGCCCAGCCGGAAGCGCCCCTCGGACAGCAGCTGCATCGTCGCCGCCTTCTGCGCCACCACCGCCGGGTGGTAGCGGAAGGTGGGACACGTCACGTACGTCATCAGCGGAATGCGCGAGGTGGCCTGCGCGGCCGCGCCGAGCACGCTCCACGCGTACGGCGCGTGCCCCTGGGAGCGCAGCCACGGGAAGTAGTGGTCCGACGTCACCGAGAAGTCGAAACCGGCCTCCTCGGCACGCACCAGATGGCCGACCAGTTCACGCGGGCCGGCCTGCTCGGTCATCATCGTGTATCCGATTCGCACCATACGGCCCGAGTCCCCGCCGACCGGGGGAGGAAACAGCCGGGGGAAACAGCCGGGACCGGGCCGGCCTCAGGCGGCCGAGCCCGGCCGGAACGTCTTGAGGAAGGTGTCCAGGGCCTCCCGGTTGGCGGCCTTGTCCCAGTCGGCGGCGGGTGTCGTCCAGCGCAGCGAGAAACTGCGGTGCCCACCGAGCAGGAACCCTCGTCCGAAGGTGCGGACCTGCTTGCCGTCGACGTCCATCAGCCACTCCATGTCGGCCGCCTTGTACCCCTGGTACGTCGTCGCCTCGATGGCGCCGATCCGCCGGAAACCCGCCTCGTCGCGCAACCCCGGCTCGACGTCGTCGCGCCAGACGGCCACCGGGTCCGTTCCGGCCCGCGTGCTGAAGGTCACCGCGAGGGTCCGCGGATCGCCGTCGGCGCCGAAGGTGACCCGGTACGCCACATCGGTCTGCTTCCGGGTGTCCAGCCGCTTCCACCCCTTGGGCAGGGCCACGGAGAAGCCCTCGGGCGCGTGGTAGACGCGGTAACCGTCCGGGAGGGCGTCGATGGAGGCCGCGGGGGAGGACGGGGCGGCGGTGGCCGACGGCGCGGGGGCGGAGGCGGTCGCGCCGGACGCGTCGGGCGTCGGCGTGGCTCTGTCACCCGCGTCGCCGGAGTCCTCGCCGGAGGGCGTGGTGGACACCGACGGCAGGGCCTGCGCACCACTGGCCGAGGTGTCGTCGGTGCCGGGCAGCTGGTGGGTCACGGCGAGGGCGGCGACCGCCACCGTGACCACGGCCAGCGCCGTCCCGGCGGCCATGGCCCGGCCGCTCCACTGCGGCCCGATGTGCCGTGCCGCGGCACAGGCACGCCGCAGCCGGGGGGCCGGCATGACGCCGTGCGGGTCCTCGTCGATCACCCGGGTCAGGGCCTGGCGCACGGTCGTCCGGGTCAGCCGTTCCCGGGATTCCTTGCGCAGCAGCCCCTGCACGGTCGGGGTGAGCGGGCCCGCTCGCAGCGGGGTGCGCAGCGGCAGCCGGTCCACACCCCGCAGCGTGTTCTCGGGCCGGTCCCGGTCCCGGAACGGCGGCCGCCCCTCGACCATCGTGTAGAGGACCGCGCCCAGCGCCCACAGATCGGCGGCCGGACCGATCCGCTCGTCACGGGCCTGCTCGGGAGAGGCGTACGACGGTGCCGCCAGCCTCGGGACGAGCGTCGCGCCCGCCAGCCCGAAGCCGGTGAGGACGAGCGGGCCCCGCGCTCTGACGAACACCTGGCCGGGGCTGAGCTCGCCGTGCGTGATGCCCTCGCCGTGCGCGGCCTCCAGGACGTCGAGCAGCTGGAGCCCGATCGTGGCCGCCCTGGCCGGGCCGAAGGGGCCCTTCTGGTCCATGAGCTGGCCGAGCGGCAGTCCGTCGATCCACTCGGTGACGGTCCACAGGGAACCGCCCTCCGCGACCGCGTCGACGACCGTGGCGACCCGGCCGGGGCAGACCCGGGTCATCGTCTCCGACATGCGCACCACCCGGTCTGCGGCCTGGCACGCCTCCTCCTCGCCCAGGTCCGGCGGCAGGCCGATCCGGGTGACCAGGCACGGCCGCGCCCCCTGCACGTCCTCGCCGTACCAGCTGACCCGGTTGGTCTCGCGGTGCACGACATCGAGGAGCCGGTACCTCCCGGCGACCAACTCGTGCGTGGAGACATGCGCCTTGACCATGGTCATCCTTCGCTGAACCCCCGGTGTTCTCCCTTTCCCAGAAGTACGGGGAGTGCGTGGGGGTCCGTTCAAATGGATCGCGACTCCGGCGTGATTCCTGTCTTTCATTCAAAGGTGCCGTGCGTATGTGCGAGGAAAAGAAATTACCAGGGGCCGTCCAGGCGTGTAACCAGCGGTAAACAGGACCTGCGTGGCCCATCCGTGCTAGAGGCGAAAGCGCTCTCGCAGCTCGAGTCCCATTTCGGCCGGGTGCCGCCCGCGGGATTTCCTCCTTTGTCGGCGCGATCCTCGGATCGGCCCGAACCGCCGTGCCCATCCCGTCATGTCCCCGGTCGTCGCATTCCGGGGCGGCCCGGGTGTCAGGCGCCGAAGAGCTGCGTCCAGTACGTGCCCGACGGGCCGCCGCCCGCGTAGCCGACCCCGATGTGGGTGAAGGCGGGCTTGAGGATGTTGGCGCGGTGGCCGGGGCTGTTCATCCAGCCCTCCACCACCTCGGCGGCGGAGCGCTGGCCGCAGGCGATGTTCTCGCCGATCGTCCGGCGGGTGGAGCCCGCGGCGGCGGCCCGGTCCCAGGGCTGGGTGCCCTCCGGTGAGGTGTGGGAGTAGAAGGCGCGCGCCACCATGTCCGCGCAATGCGCCTGCGCGGCGCTGGTGAGCAGCGGGTCCACGGCGAGGGGGCGCAGGCCCTGCCGGGCGCGCTCGCGGTTGGTGAGGTCGACGACCTCGGCGGTCGTGCGGGCCAGGCCGTCCGTGGTGAGGGGGCTCGCCCACAGCGCGGTCCAGTAGGTGGTGCCGCCGCGGCGGTCCGTGGCGTGCCCCAGGGCGGCGTGGGTGAACGCCCGGTCCCGCAGGGTGCGGTGGGCCTGGTCGGTGCGCAGGCAGTAGTCGACGAACTCGGCGGGTGTGCGCGGTCCGGAGACCAGGTGCTCGCCCACGGTGAGGTACGCGTATCCGGCGGCCGTGACCCGCTGGTGGAGCGACACGCCGTCCCGGCCCTCGGTGTCCAGCCGTCCGGCGGCGGCCATGGCGGCGGCGTGCGCCCCGGCCGCCGAGGCCAGCCGGGCGTCGAGGGAGACGGGTGGTGAACCGGCGGCGGCACGGGCCGCGTTGGCGAGGGCGAGGAAGCCGTCGGAGTCGGCGAGGGGTGGCGCGAAGGGGCTTGCCGACGGGGTGGCGACCGAAGACGCGAAGGGCCTGGTCGAGGGGATGGCGACCGAAGGCGCGAAGGGCCTGGCCGAGGGGCCGGTGACCGGCGTCGTGGAGGGGCCTGCCGAGATGTCGGCGGACGGCGCGGAGGTGCTCGGGGAGGGGGTGGCCGACGCCGCCCGTCCTGGTGCCGTGCCCTCGTCGACGACGTCGACCCCGAAGTCCCGGGCCAGCCCCGCCAGTCCGTCCGCGTAGCCCTGTCCGATCGCCCGGAGCTTCCAGGCGGGACCCCGTCGGTACACCTCCGCGAGCAGCAGCACCGTCTCCTGCCGTGGGGCCGGCGGCGCGAACCGGGCGAGGACGCGGCCCCGCGGATCGGTGACCTGGAGGGTGGGTGCGGGCAGCCGGGCCAGCGGGACGCCCGGCTCGGCGGCGCTGATCACCACGGTGACCCGGGTGGCACCGGCCCGCAGCCGGCCCGGCTCCAGCGTGAGCGTGTCGCCCCGCAACCGGGCCCCGGGTGCCGTCGGCTGGTTGTAGAACACGAAGTCGGCGTCGCCGCCGACCCTGCCGCTGTCGTCCGTCACCAGCGCGCACACGTCGAAGGGGCCGGGCACCCGGACCGCCAGGGCACCGCCCGGGAGGGGCACATTGCCCCCGGGGACCAACTCGCTCATCCTGCCGCCCTGGTGTCGTCGTACCCGTCCCGTGGGGTGGTGTCCGGAGAACGGTCACCAGGACCCCGCGGTTCCCGGCGCCCGCCCGCGGGATCAGTGCCCCGCCGTGTCCTCGGCCTCGTCCTGCGGCGCGACGGACCCGCGGGTGGTCGCGTGCTTGCCGCAGAACGCCGACTCCAGGGTGCGCAGCATCGTGGTGTGCACCTTGGCGCTGTTCGAGGCGTTGGCGAGCGCGGCCAGGCTGCGGCGGCCGTCGCCGGAGGTGAACGCGTACGTGTAGTAGCCCTGTACGGCGCCCGTGTGCCCGTACACGGACACCCCGCACGACAGGTCGCGCCGCCGCAGCCCCAGGCCGTAGGACTGGGTGCGGCCCGCGGGGACCCAGCGGCGCATCTCCTTCAGGGCGCCGGCCGACATGAGCCTGCCGCGCAGAAGTGCCGAGAGGAACGTGTCGAGGTCCTTGGTGCTGGAGATGAGGGCGCCCGCGCTCTGCGCCCAGGACACCGTCTGCCGGGTCGCGTCGACCAGAGCCCCGCCGGCGGTGTCCGGGGTGAGATAGCCATGGGTGTGGCGGCCGGGGACGGCCGTGTCGGGGTGGACGTAGAAGGTGTCGTCCAGTTCCAGCGGCTCGATGATGCGCTTGCGGTACGCGGTGGCCACGGGTCTGCCCGTCAGCTTCTCGATGAGCAGGCCCGCGACGACGAAGTTGGTGTTGGAGTAGGAGTAGGCGCCGCCCGGCGCGGTCGTGCGGGGGTGGCGCAGGGAGCGGTCGACCAGTTGGCGGTAGGTGAAGACCTTGGTGCGGACCGCCTCGAAGCCGGAGACGGACCGGGCGAACAGGTCGTCGCTGTAGTCGTACAGGCCGCTGCGGTGGCTCAGGACGTGCCGGACGGTGATCCGGTCGTCGGGCAGCAGCCCCGGCAGATAGCGGTTGACCGGCGCGTCCAGCACCAGCCTGCCCTCGTCGAGGAGTTGCAGCAGGACGACCGCGGAGAACGTTTTGGTGACGCTGCCGATGCGGAAGCGGTCGGCGTTGCTCAGGGCCCGGCGCGTCCTCCGGTCGGCGACACCCACGGCGACCTGGTGCACCGTGCCCCGGTCGTCGAGCCGTGCCATCGCGCCGGGCGCGCCCTGGCTCACCGCCGTGCGCAGCACGCCGCGCAGTGCGGTCAGGTCGGGCTTCGGCGGCGCGGCATGGGCCGGGGTCGGCAGGAGGGACACCAGTGCGGCGCCCGTGCACAGGGCCGTCGTGACGCCTCCGAGCCGTCTCCGCCGGTCCGTCGTCGATGCGAGATCGGTCACATTCACCCGAGGGAACCTCCTTCCGTCGTGTCACATCTCCACAGGCGACGCACAGTTGGTCGCTCGACGATCACCGCGCGTCGCGGATTTGCCAAGTATTGCCATGAAAGCCCCGCAAAGCGATGATTTCGGCTTTACATGCACATGACTCATCCGTAAGGGTGGGGTGCCGGGGCCCGACCAGCCCCCGTGGCGCCCAACGGCGCCATGTCTCACGGCGGTTGGGGATCCCGGCCGTCTGAACGAAGGAACCCTCACCTTTGCGTAGAGCACCCATACGCAGCCTGGCGGTCGCCGTCGCCGTCACCACGGCCGCAACGGGCCTGGCAGGCACGGCCTTCGCGGGCCCGTCCGCGGGGGAGACGCGGGCCACGACCACCGCCGACGCGCAGGGCACCGCCGTGGTGCGGGCCGCCCGCGCCGCCGCGTTCGCCCACGCCTCGGCCACCGGCGTCGGCCAGGACGACGCACTGCAGCCGCAGGACGTGCTGATCGACCCCGAGGGCGCCCGCCACGTCCGCTTCGTCCGGACCCACCAGGGCATGCCCGTCCTCGGCGGCGACCTCGTCATCCACCTCACCAAGGGCCTCGCCTACGCCGGCGTGACCCGTGCCGCCGACCACGGCGTCGACCCCGCCACCGTCAAGGCCAGACTGACGGCCGCCCAGGCCGAGGCGAAGGCCGCCGCCGTCGCCGAGGGCGACGCGCAGAGCGCCGAGCTCGTGGTCGACGCCCGCGGCGGCGCCTCGGCGCTCGCCTACCAGGTCCGGGTGACCGGCAGCGACACCACTGAGGCCGGCGGCTCCCGCACGGTCGTCGTCGACGCCGTCACCGGCAAGGTGCGCAGCAACACGCCCGACAGCGACGAGTTCCTCTCGCCCAAGCTGGTCGACACCCTGCGCGAGCGCGGCGAGACCCTCGACCCGGCCACCGGCACCGCCCCGCTGTCCTCGGGCCTCACCGCCGCTCCCGCGGCCCCCGCCGCCCGCTACCCCCAGACCGCCAAGGGCACCGGCACCTCCCTGTTCGTCGGCAAGGTGCCGCTCACCACCACCCGCACCGCGGCCCGCAGCTACCTGCTCAAGGACCCCACCCACTGGGGCACCGAGACGCGCGACGCCAAGAACAAGGAGCAGGAGAACTTCGCCCGCGGCACGAAGTTCACCAGCACCACCAACAAGTGGGGCAACGGCGCCGTCTCCAGCCGCGCCAGCGCCGCCGTCGACGCCCAGTACGGCGTCGTCCAGACCCTGGACTTCTACAAGAAGACCTTCGGCCGCAAGGGCATCGAGAACAACGGCAAGGGCGCCCGCGCCATGGTCCACTTCGGCAACAAGGTGGCCAACGCGTTCTGGGACCCGGCCTGCGACTGCATGCTGTACGGCGACGGCGACGGCGAGATGTTCAAGAAGCCCCTCGTCGTCCTGGACGTCACCGGCCACGAGCTCACCCACGGAGTCGTCGACGCGACGGCCCGTCTGGAGCCGACCTTCGTCGACGGCCAGGGCAACCAGTACGGCGAGCCGGGCTCGCTGAACGAGTCCCTCGCGGACATCTTCGGCTCCAACGTCGAGTTCAGCGCCAACAACCCCAAGAACCCGCCGAACTACCTGGTCGGCGAGAAGCTGGGCCTGGACCAGAAGTTCCTGCGCCGCCTCGACAAGCCGTCCCTGGACGTCCTCGAGGGCGCGATCGACTACTGGTCGCCCGAGACGTACTACACCGAGGTGCACGCCGGCTCCGGTGTCTCCTCGCACGCGTACTACCTGCTCGCCGAGGGCAGCGGGCAGAAGAAGATCGGCAGCGTCACCTACGACTCGCCGACCTACAACGGCGCCACGGTCACGGGCATCGGCCGGGCCAAGGCCACCAAGATCTACTACCGGGCCCTGACCCGCTACATGGTCTCCACGACCGACTTCCACGACGCGCGCGTCGCGACGCTGAAGGCGGCCCGGGACCTGTACGGCCAGAACAGCGTGGAGTTCAAGACGGTGAACAAGGCCTGGGCCGCCGTCAACGTGACCTCCGCGAACGTGCCGCCCGCCGTGCGCTGACGGCCTCGGCCGGCCCCGTCAGTAGTCGGGGCAGAGGTTGGTGTGCACGGCGTCGACGATCCGCGTGCTCTTGACGCGGCCGAAGCCGTCCGGGTGGCCGGGGGAGGTGAAGCGCTGCATCGCGGTGCTGATCTGCTTCTCCCGGTCACCGGGGTGCTCGTGGATCGTGGCGCACTGGTCGCGGCCACGCTCGACGGCCTTGTCCTCCTTGTCGTGCACGATGTCCGGGTCGATCGCGGTCAGCGCGCGGACGTAGGCGGCCTCGCCGTTGGCGTCGGGGCGGGGCGGCAGGGCCGCCTTGCCCTTCTTCGCCTGCTGGTCCTTCGCGGACGGGCGCGCGCTGGAGTCGCCCGCCCGGTTCTGCGTGGCGGAGGCGGCCGGCGTTGCCGTACCCGTAGCCGGGGCCGTGGTGTGCGCGGCCGGGGCCTGGCCACTGGCCGCCGGCTCCTTGTGGCTCGCGGCCGGTTCTCCCGAGCCGCAGGCGGTGAGGACGGCGGCGGCGAGGGCGCAGGACGCCAGAGCGGCTGCGGTGGTGCGGTGGTTCACGGGACTCCTGGTGCCTGCGGTACGACGGCTGAGCTCCGTGAGCGTATGGGCTGCTTGTATGCCCGCGACGGGCGATCAACTCCCTTGCCGGGGTCGCGATGAGGTGCCAGGGGGCGCACGGATCGAGCCGAAGCGCCCATGGCCCGCGTCCCCGTCAACCCGACGCGTACATGCCCCGAGCCCCCGTCAACCCGACGCACCGCCCTGCGGCACCAGCAGCCCCTCGCGATAGGCGATCGCCACGGCCTCCGTACGGCTCGCCGCGCTCAGCTTGGCGAGGATGTTGGAGACATGGACGCTCGCCGTCTTGCCGCTGATGAACAGCTCCTCCCCGATCTGCCGGTTGCTGCGCCCGAGCGCGAGCAGCCGCAGCACCTCCTCCTCCCGCGCGGTGAGCGTGGCCGACCGGTCCCGGGCCGTGGACGGAGCGTCCGCGAGCCGTCCCCGGCGGATCAGCGCGTCCAGCCGCTCCAGCAGGGGCCCGGCCTTCAGCCGTACGGCGGTCTCCCGGGCGGCGCGGGCCTCGGCGGCCGCCTCCTCGCGCCGGTCCGCCGCCAGCAGGGCCTGCGCGTACCGCAGCCGGCAGCGCGCCTGTTCGTACACGTCGCCGTGGCCGAACGCGGCCACCGCCCGCTCCCACGCCGCCACGTCCGGCCCCGAGGAGGCCCACGCCCACTCGGCCTCGGCGCGGGCGAGCCAGGCCAGGCCCTCGGGACCGTGCGGCGGGCCTGCCTCGCCGTGGGCGGCCACCTCCCGCGCCACTCCATGAGTTCGCCCGCGACCGCCGACCAGCGGCCGGCCGCCGCGTCGTCGCCGGTGAGCCGGGCCGCGGCGGCCGCGTCCGCGACCGGGGCGAGCGCGAGCGCGGTGAGACGCACCGTGACGTCCGGGCGCGTACCGGTGACCTCGGTCAACGCCTCGACGCACGACCGCAGTCGCGCCACCGCGGCCTCGGCATCACCCCGCAGGGCGGCCGCGTCGGTCAGGACGACGCCCGCGACGAGCGTCGCCATCCAGTCAGCGCGACCCTCCAGCAGGCCGCGTGCCCGGTCCGTGACCCCTTCCTCACCGCGCGCCAGGGCCGGGTACAGAGCGGGCCCGACCGCGTACCCGCCGGCCGCGGGCAGCACGGCCAGGTCGCTCGCCGCCGTGCTCAGGCACTCGTCCCACCGGCCCAGCGTGTAGAGCACCAGCAGATGCAGATAGCGCATCTCCAGCGGATACGGCGAGGACAGCAGCCCCGCGCGACGGGCCCGGTCCAGGCCCTCCGCCAGCCAGGGCAGACACTCCTCCGGCGCACCGGCCTCGTAGGCGGCGATGGCCAGGGTGAACAGGGTCCGCATCTCGACGGGGGCGTTGCCCGAGCCCCGGGCCAGCTCGCGGGCGCGCAGCAGATGCCCGCGGGCCGCTGGGGAGCGGCGGCCGCCCTCCTCCAGGTTGGCCAGCGACACCAGCAGGTCGGCCTGCGCGTCCGTCAGCCCCAGCCGCTCGGCGGCGTCCAGCGCCTGACGGGCCACGCGGGCCGCGGTCTCGTTGTCCCCGACGTGACGGGCCGCCAGGACGTGGGTGGCCGCCGCCCACACCCACGTCGGCGACGGCGGGTCGGCGGGGATCATCGCCACCGCCTCGCTGCTGTAGCCGTAGGCGGCCGAGAGACTGTCGACACCGATGAGCGTGCCGGCGAGGGTGTAGCGGACCCGGGCCGCGAGCTCGGCGTCGGTGTCCTGGCCGACGCCCGCGAGCGCGGCCCGGTTCAGGGAGACCGCCCGGTGCGCCTCCCCGGCGTGCGCCGCCGCGGCCGAGGCGCGCAGCATGAGCGTGACCCCGTCCGTCCCCCTGCCCGAGGGCCGGGCGGAGGCCTCCACGGCCGGCCAGAGGTCGAGAGCGGCCTCCAGACGGTGCAGTTCCTCGGCCGGCGCGCCCACGTGCCGGGCGTGGTCGGCGGCCTCCAGGGAGGCGGCGAGCGCCTCCGCCAGGTCATGACTCTCGCGGTGGCGGTGGGCGCGCTCCGCCGCGGTCTCCGGCCGCCGGCCCCGCCCGGCGAGCAGCCGCGCGAACGCGCCGTGCAGTCGCGAGCGTTCACCCGGCAGGAGGTCCGCGTACACCGCCTCCCGGGCGAGCGCGTGCCGGAACGCGTACGTCTCGCCGTCCCCCGGCACGAGCAACTGCCGGCCTATCGCCTCGCGCAGCGCCGACTCGAGCTCCTCCTCGGGCAGTCCGACCGCGTCCCGCAACAGGTCGTGCTCGACGCGCCGCCCGGCGACCGCCGCCGTGCGCAGCACCCGCTGGGCGGTGTCGGAGAGCTGCTCGACACGGATCAGAAGGACGTCGGCCAGCCCGCTCGGCATCCCGCCGTCCTGCACGCCCGTGGCGGCGAGCAGCTCCTCCGCGTAGAAGGCGTTGCCCTCGGCGCGCTCCACGATGCGGCGCACGACGGCCTCCGGCAGCGGCCGCTCCTCCAGCGCGCGCACCAGACGCGTCACCTCCGCGTCCGCCAGCGGCCGCAGCTCCAGCCGGTCGACACCCGGCAGCCGCACCAGCTCGGCCAGCAGCGGCCGCTGGGGGTGCCCCCACGCTGTTCAGGCAGTGGGGGAGGATGCCGGCGGTGCAGATCGTCGGCACGGTAGGAGGCCAGCACCGCCAGTCGGCTCGCGGGTCCCGTGCCCGCCGGACGCTGCAGCAGGCCCCGGCTGAGCAGGAAGCGCAGCAGATCCCGGGAGGACTGGTCGGCCCAGTGCAGGTCCTCCAGGACGAGCAGCAGCGGTGCCACCTCCGACAGGCCGGCCAGCAGCCCCGCCATCCCCTCGAACAGCCGCAGCCGCCCTCCCCCACTGCTTGAACGCGTGGGGGGACCCCCAGCGTCCCGCACGCCTTCCGAGCCCGCCCCGCCCAGCAGCCGCTCGACCACGGGATGCGCGGCGAGCACGGAAGCGAACCGCTCGTCGGCCGCGAGGACCCCCAGGATCTCCGTGAACGGCAGATACGGCAGCCCGACGTCACCGAGGTCGACACAGTGCCCGGTGAGCACGGTCATACCGGCGCGCGCGGCCCCCACCGCCACCTCGTCCAGCATCCGTGTCTTGCCGACCCCGGCGTCCCCCGCGACCAACACCGCACGGGCGTCCCCGGCACGGGCACGCTCCAGCACACCGGAGAGCCGGACGAGTTCCTCGTCCCGGCCGACGAACGGAGAGACGAACACGGTCTGTGACACGCCCCCATCCTCACACGCGCGGGAGGGAACGCGGTGACCAGAGGCCGTCTCAGCGGTGCAGCGACCGCGCCCAGTCCGCCGGCACCCGGCCCGCCGGGCCCGGGGCCGGCTGGTCCACGGGGTGACTGGCCGGGGGTGCCAGCTCCGGGCCGGACTCGTAGAGTTCGTCGGTCGAGTAGTCCCAGAACCACTCCTCGCCGGGCTCGAAGCTGCGCACGACGGGGTGCCCGGTGGCCTTGTAGTGGGCGGTGGCGTGCTGCGCGGGAGAGGAGTCGCAGCAGCCGATGTGGCCGCAGCTCGCGCAGCGCCGCAGATGGAACCACCAGCCCCCGACCGCGTCGCAGTCCACACACCCGGCGCCGCTGGGCGGGACGGACGGGTCGATGGTGTTCGCCTCGGTCATACGGGTTCCTCCGCGGGCTGGGACTCGGGTGCGGGCGCGGTCAGCGGCAGCAGGACCTGGAAGCGGGTGTCGCCCGGCGCGGACTCCACCTGGAGGCTGCCGTGGTGCTTGTTGACGACGATCCGCCAGGAGATGTCCAGGCCCAGACCGGTGCCCTCGCCCACCGGCTTGGTGGTGAAGAACGGGTCGAAGATACGGCTGCGGATGTCCGGCGGGACACCGGGGCCGGTGTCCCGGAACTCCACCAGCAGCCGGTCGCCCTCCCGTGCCGTGCGCACGGTCAGCGTGCCCTCGCCGCCCGCGCTGTTGACGGCGAACACGGCGTTGTCGACGAGGTTCGTCCACACCTGGTTCAGCTCCGCCGGGTAGGCGGGCACCTCCGGGAGCGTACGGTCGTAGTCCTTGACGACCTCGATGCGCTGCCCGATCTTCCCCGACAGCATCAGCAGGGTGCTGTCGAGGAGTTCGTGGACGTCGACGGTCCGGAAGGGGGCGCGGTCGAGCTGCGAGTACTGCTTGGCCGCGTCGACGAGATGGGAGATGCGGGTGGTGGAGTCCTCGATCTCGTACATCAACAGCTCGGTCTCGACGGTGTAGTTGAGCCAGCCCACCGCGTTGGGCAGGATCTCCGCGTCCACGGTCGCCGCGACCTGCTCCAGCCAGTCGACGTCGAGTCCGGCCTGCACGAAGGTGGGCGCGTACTGCCAGCCGTAGTCCATGCCGTGGTCCTCGAGCCACTCGGTGAGCGCGTCCTCGCGGTCCGAGGCCTCCAGCGGAGTGAGCGCCGGCGCCTTGGCGACCCGCTCGGCGGTGCGCTCCTGGACCTCGATCAGACTCGCCAGCGCGTCCCGGGAGAAGGGCCCTTCGGCGATCAGGCCGAGCTTGTGCCGCATCTTCGCCACCCGCTCGCGCAGGGTGGCGGTGGCCCGCACGGCCGCCGCGGCGGGGTTGTTGAGTTCGTGCGTGAGCCCGGCCGACAACGACCCCAGGGCCAGCAGCCGTTCTCGTTGGCCGATGGCCCGTTGCGTGTTCTTCGAGCCGAAGAACAGCCCCTCCAGCAGATGGGCGGCCATCGGGAACCACTCCTGCATGACGGCCGAGAAGGACTCGGCCGGCAGCACGAAGAACCGCGTCGGCTCGGTCACCCGCATCGAGTTGTTGTAGACCTGCGGCACCCGGTCCCCGAGATACGCCTGCATGGCGCCCGCGTACACCCCGCGCTGCGAGGTGCGGCTGACCTCCACGTCGTCCCCGCCGACCCGGCGGTACAGCACGACCGTGCCCTCGATCATCACGTAGAAGCAGGTCGCCGGATCGCCCTCGGTGTAGACGGGCCCGGGCTCGAACCGCTCCACCCGGCCCTCGCTGCACAGCCGTCCGAGCTGCTCCGGGGAGAGCTTCTCGAACAGGAACAGCGAGCTGATCTCCCCCGGGTCGCACGGCATCAACCGCCCGCTCATGACTGCTCCAGATACCGGTGGACGAGCATCACTGCCATGGCTCCCTCTCCGACGGCGGACGCGACGCGCTTCGCGGACTCGGCGCGCGCGTCGCCCGCCACGAACACGCCGGGGACACTGGTCTCCAGATGGTACGGCGGCCGGTCCAGCTCCCAGCCCGCCGGCGGCCGCCCGTCCGGCGTGAGATCGGGCCCGGCCAGGATGAACCCGCGCTCGTCACGCAGCACGGTCCCGTCCAGCCAGTCGGTCAGCGGCGCCGCGCCGATGAACACGAACATCCACTGCGCGTCGACGAGTTCGGTCTCGCCGTTGTTCACGTCCCGCAGGGTCAGCCGCTCCAGATGGCCGACCCCGTGCGCGGACTCGACGACCGTGCCGGGGCGCACGAAGATGTTGGGCGCCTCGTCGATCTGCTGGATCAGATAGTGCGACATGGAGGCCGACAGGGACTCACCACGCACCAGCAGCGTCACGGACTTGGCGCCCCGCGCCAGGTACATCGCCGCCTGCCCGGCCGAGTTGGCGCCGCCCACGATGTACACGTCCTGCCCCTGGCAGGAGGCGGCCTCGGTCAGCGCCGACCCGTAGAACACCCCGCAGCCGGTCAGGTCGTCGCAGCCCGGTGCCGCCAGCTGCCGGTAGGTCACGCCCGTCGCGAGGATCACGCTGTGCGCGGCCACCGCCGAGCCGTCCGAGAACCGTACGACCCGCGCGGACCCGTTGACCTCCAGTCCGGTCACCTCGCGCGCGGTGAGGATCTCGGCGCCGAACTTCGCCGCCTGCCGCCGTGCCCGGTCGGTGAGCTGCGCCCCGGACACGCCGTCGGGGAAGCCCAGGTAGTTCTCGATGCGGGAACTCTGCCCGGCCTGCCCGCCGGTCGCCGACCGTTCCACGAGCACCGTCCGCAGCCCCTCGGAGGCCCCGTACACCGCCGCGCCCAGCCCCGCCGGGCCGCCGCCGATGACGACCAGGTCGTAGAACTCCGCCGTCGGCGTCGTCGCCAGACCCACCTGCGCGGCCAGCTCCGGGGCGTCCGGCTCGACCAGCGGCGTCCCCTCCGGGGTGATCACCAGCGGCAGCCGCCGCCCGTCCGCCCCGGCCGCGGCGAGCAGCCGCTGCCCCTCGGGCTCGTCGGAGGAGTACCAGCGGTAGGGCACCTGGTTGCGGGCCAGGAACTCCCGTACGTCCGAGGAGCGGGCCGACCAGCGGTGCCCGACCACCTTCGTCGCGGGCACCGGCCGGTAGTCGCTGGTCCGCCAGGCCTCCAGCAGGTCGTCCAGGACCGGGTAGAGCTTCTCCTCCGGCGGGTCCCAGGGCTTGAGCAGATAGTGGTCGAGATCGACGACGTTGATCGCGTCGATCGCCGCGTTCGTGTCCGCGTACGCGGTCAGCAGCACGCGCCGCGCTCCCGGGTACACGTCCAGTGCCTGTTCGAGGAAGTCGATGCCGTTCATCTGCGGCATGCGGTAGTCGGCCAGGATCACGGCCACCAGCTCGCCGCGCAGCTTCAGCTCGCGCAGCGCCTCCAGCGCGGACTCGCCGGACTCCGCCCGCACGATCCGGTACGAGGCGCCGTAGCGGCGCCGCAGGTCACGGGCGACGGCCCGGGAGACCCCCGGATCGTCGTCCACGGTCAGGATGACGGTCCGCGCTGTTTCGGCGGCCTGTGTCATACGTCTCCCACCCCGAGAGCGGTCAGGACTCGCCGGCGCACGGCGAACCCGGCGCCGGCTCCGCCCATCGTATGTTCGATCGCCCCGGTCCGCTCAGGGATGGCGCAGACCGTGCGCTGCGGGTTCAGAGCGGAGCACACACGGTCAAGGCGACCGCCGCGCGGCCAGCACGCAGAACTCGTTGCCCTCGGGGTCGGTCAGCGTCACCCACGACTGCTCGCCCTGCCCCACGTCCGCGTGCCGCGCCCCGAGGGACAGCAGCCTGCTCACCTCGGCCCGCTGGTCGACCGGACGGAAGTCCGGGTGCAGCCGGTTCTTGACCTGCTTGCCCTCCGGCACGTGGACGAAGAGCAGGCCCGGCAGCCGGTCCGGCGCCGGGCGGATCTCGTACTCGTCGGGATCGTTGTTCACCACCACCCAGCCGAGTGCCTCCGCCCACCAGCGCCCGAGCGCCACCGGATCGTGGGCATCGACGACCACCTGTTCCCATTCCAAGACCATGACCGGCAGCGTAGTGAAGACTGGCCCGGTACGAAGTGATCACGACACAGGAGGCAGCGGGATGACGGGCCCGATCACGGCAGGGGTCGACGGGACGGACGAGAGCCTCGCCGCGCTCGCCTGGGCGGCCCGGGAGGCCGTACGGCGGGACACGGCGCTGCGGGTGGTGCACGCGTGGAAGCACCAGCCGGACACCGCACCCGAGGTCGCCAACCGGGACGCCCAGCGGGCGTGGGTGCGCGACGCCGTCGAGCAGGCCGTCGCGACGGTCACCGAGCGGCACCCGGGGCTGACCGTCACCACGGACGTCCTGGAGGGCCACCCGGTCGAGACGCTGGTCGCCGCCGCGACGGAGGCGGAGCTGCTGGTGCTCGGCTCACGCGGGCACGGCGCGGTCGTCGGGTTCCTGCTGGGCTCCGTGGGCCAGCAGGTGATCGCCGAGGCCGGCTGCCCGGTCGTCCTCGTCCGGGCCGGCGACAAGCCGTCGTCGGAGGTGGCCGGGCACGAGATCGTCGTCGGCCAGCAGGGCGAACCCGAGGACAGCGCTCCCGCGCTGCGGTTCGCCTTCGAGACCGCCGCCGCGCGCGGCGCGAGCGTGCGGGTCGTACGGGCCTGGACGCTGCCGCCGGTGTTCGCCTACAGCCCCGGCTCGCTCAAGCTGCTCGACGAGGCCGGCGGACTGGAGCCGTTCGAGAAGAAGGCCCTCGCCGACGCCGTGGCGCCGTGGCGCGAGCGGTTCCCGGACGTGCACGTCGTGGAGCACGTGGAGATCGGCAGCGCCGGCCAGGTGCTGCTGTCGGTGTCCGGGCGGGCGCAGCTGATGGTCGTGGGCCGGCGCGCCCACCGCACCGCCGTGGGCGCCCGCATCGGCTCCGTCGCGCACGGCGTCCTGCACCACGCCGACTGCCCGGTCGCCGTCGTCCCCCACGACTGAACCGGGCACAGCAGGCTCACTCGGGCACGGTGGGCTCCAATGTCTCCCGTGCCCGGGGCAGGATGTTCTCGATGTAGTCCTCGACCGCCGTGTCGAGCCCGATGTCGTGCTGCGCCTGCTCCGACAGATACCAGCGGTGCTCCAGCAGCTCGTGGTAGATCTCCGCCGGATCCATGGAGCCGCGCAGTTCCAGCGGTACGGCGCGCACGGTCGGACGGAACACGTCCCGCACCCACCGGTGCGCCAGGACCTCGGGCCGGGCGGCGAGAGGGTCGCCAGGAGCGTAGTCGTCCTGGGTCGCCATCCAGCTCTCCAGGTCGTTCAGCAGCCGCCGGGCCTGGTTCTCCTCGGTGTCCAGGCCGGTCAGCCGCAGCAGTTGCCGCTGGTGGTGGCCCGCGTCGACGACCTTCGGCACGAAGGTGACGGTGTCGCCGCCCGCGGAGTGCTCGATCTGCATCTCGGCGACGTCGAAGCCCAGGTCGTTGAGCCTGCGGATGCGGCGCTCGATGTAGTGGTATTTGCCCGCCGGGTACACCGAGGTGCGGGTCAGCTCCTCCCACAGCGCGCCGTAGCGGGCGCAGATCTCCATGCCGAACTCGATCGGGTCCACCGAGGGGTGCAGCGCCCCCGACGCCTCCAGGTCGAGGAGTTCGCCGCTGATGTTGACCCGGGCGAGATCGAGGTCGTACTCCCGCTGCCCCGGGCTGAGCTGGGGGTGCAGATCGCCGGTCTCGGCGTCCACGAGATAGGCGGCGTAGGCGCCCGCGTCCCGCCGGAACAGCGTGTTGGACAGCGAGCAGTCGCCCCACGCGAACCCGGCGAGATGCAGCCGCACCAGCAGCACCGCGAGGGCGTCCATCAGCCGGTGCATGGTCGCCGGACGCATCGTCGTCTCGAACATCGACCGGTACGGCATCGATCCGCCGAGGTGCCGGGTCACCAGCACCGACTCCAACGGGTCGCCGGAGCCGTCGGCGCGCCCGGTGACCACGGCCAGCGGGTCGACGGAGGGGATGCCCAGCCGGTCCAGGTCGCGCAGCAACTCGTACTCGCGCAGCGCCGGACGCTCGGCCAGCTCCTTGACGGCGATCACCTCGTCACCGGCGCGCGCGTAGCGCACCACGTGACGGGAGATACCGCGCGGCAGCGGGACGAGGACCTCCTCGGGCCACTCCTCCAGGGGCACGTCCCAGGGCAGCTCGAGAAGGAGGGCCGGGTGCTCCGGGTTCGTGGCGCTGATCTGCAAAGCCATGGCCCGACCTTAGACGGCGCGTTCGCGGGCCTGCTGGGCGGCCGCCTTCACGGACCCCCGGTGCAGTGGTCCGTGCCCCGGCAGCAGGACATCGGCGTCCAGCCTCTCGATCACGTCCAGCGAGGCCACCGCGCGGGCCCGCTCGTGGTGGAACATGTCCGGCAGCAGCTGGGGGCCCCGCACCCGGGACGTCCGGTGACCGCTCACCAGGGCGTCACCGGAGATCACCACGCCCGCGTGAGGGAGATGGAACACGGTGTGCCCGTCGGTGTGGCCCGGCGTGTGCACGGGAACCGGCCGGCCCGGCAGATCGAGGGGGCCGTCGGCCACCGGGAACGCCTCGGGGGAGGTCACCGGGTGCTGCTCGGCGCCGCGGACCTTCAGCACGTGCACCAGCCAGGGCACCACACCCGGCCGCCAGGCGTTCTTCAGGATCGCGCCGACGGTCACCTGCTGGAGGAACTCCCGGCGGGCGTGCGGGACCTCGGCCTCGTGCAGATGGACCGGGGTGCCGTAGGTCGCGCGCAGGTACTCGGCCGATCCCAGGTGGTCGTTGTGGGCGTGCGTGATCAGTACGGCCGCGACCGCCTCCGGTGAACTGCCCACCGCGGCCAGGGAGTCCAGGACCTGCTGCCGGTCGCCCGGGTAGCCGGTGTCGATCAGCGTGACGGCGTCCCCCTCGGTGAGGATCACCCAGTTGGTGTTGGAGCCGTGCACGAGGTAGATGCCGTCCGCGACCTGCCGTACGTCCGCGCCCATGATCGTCGTCCCGAGTTGTGAGGAGCCTGTCCGACGAGCACAGCAAAGCAGATCATGACGGGGGCACCGACGTCGGGTCGACCTCGCCGCCGCCCAGTGCCTCGGTCGCGACGATGACCACGGTGGGCACGAGGAACAGGGGCCACGTCGTGGATCGTCTGCGCAGTGCCGCGGCGCCGAAGTGGACGAGCGCCGCGGGCGCCAGGTCCACGCCCTCCTCCACGTCGAACGCGATCAGCGAGGTCGCCGCGATCCCCGCCCCGGTGGGCCGGCGGCGCAGGAGCGCCGACCGGATCGGGACCGGGGGCGCGGGATCCGTCGGGTTCGTCATGCGACGGACGTACGTACGCCCTCCGGGCCGGGGAACGAGTGGCGCGGACTCCGTTTCCGGTGCCGTCCGGGCCCTCAGTCGGTTACCCGCAGCAGCAGCTTCCCCGTCGACGTGCGCCCGCCCATCAGCCGGTGCGCCTCGGCCGCGTCGGAGAGCGCGAACTCCGCCGTGACCGGAAGGCTCACGGTGCCGTCGGTGACCTTGGCGAAGGCGCGCTCGGCGAGGGCGCGCAGCGCTTCGGGCGCGGACTGGGCGAGAGCGAGGATGGAGAAGCCCCCGACCGAACGGCCCTGCGCGTACAGCTCGGGCTGCCCGATCCGCCACGGCTCGGCCCCGCTCGCATTGCCGAAGGACACCAGGCGCCCGAAGGCGGCCAGCGCCCCGAGACCTCGGCGCAGGGTGTCGCCGCCCACCGGGTCGAGCACCAGGTCGACCCCCCTGCCACCCGTGGCGCGGCGGACGTCGTCGTCGAAGGCGTCGGCGGTGAACACCTCGTCGTAGCCGTGCTTGAGCGCGTGGTCGGCCTTGGCCGCCGAGGAGACCACGCCGTACACCGCTGCGGCGCCCGCCGCCCGGGCCAGTTGCCCGGCCACCGTGCCGATGCCGCCGGCCGCGCCCTGCACCAGCACGGTCTCCCCGGCCCGCAGCCGCCCCACCTCGTGCAGCAGGGCGTGCGCGGTCGGTACCACGGTGGGCAGCGTGGCGGCGGTCCGCAGGTCCAGGCCCTCGGGCAGGGGGAAGGCGGTCACGGCGTCGGCCACGACGACCTCCGCGTACGCCCCGCCGTCGACGAGGGCGGCGACCTCCTGCCCCGGGCGCAGTCCCTCGACACCGTCGCCGACGGCCCGGACCCGGCCGGAGACCTCCAGCCCCGGCCGGAACGGCAGTGACTGCACCCGGTAGCCCTCGGCGCGGGCCTTGAGGTCGGCGAAGTTCACCCCGACGTAGGCGGCGTCGACGGTGATCTGACCCGGCCCGGGCTCGGGGGTCTCGGCCTGGACGACCTTCAGCACCTCGGGAGTGCCGTATTCGTGGAACTCGACTGCGCGCATGACGGATCACCGCACCCTTCGATGAGTGTTCAACGGGAAGCGAACACTGGGACTGTAAGATATCCGTCGAACACTCGACAACCGGCCGGGACGCACCACGCGAAACCCGTCGGGGAACGCGGGGCGACGGGAGAGGCATGTCGAACCAGGCCGCGGGCGGCAGTCACCGTCCGGCACCGGTGCACACGGACCCCACGGAGGTGCCCGTGCTCACGGCGCTGTCCGCGGTCGCCGACCCCGTGCGCATCCAGCTGATCCGCGAGCTGGCGGGCTCCGCCGACTGGACACGCAGCTGCGGCAGCTTCGACGTGCCCGTCGGCAAGGCGGCGCTCAGCCATCACTTCTCGGTCCTGCGCGGCGCCGGTCTCGTCGAACAGCGCGACGAGGGGCCCAAGCGGGTCAACCGGCTGCGCCGCGAGGAGTTCGACGCCCGTTTCCCCGGACTGCTCGCCCTGCTCCTCCGCGACGGCGCCGACGACTGAGCCGTCGGCGCCCCACAGGTTGTGCGGGAGCGTCAGGGCTGCGCCTGCGCGAGGGGGGTGACGGCGATGCGGTCGACGACCGGTGCGTACGGCGACCGCTGGTCGTACGGGTTGTAGGTGTCGCCGTTGAAGTCGGGCAGCTCCTGCGCCGTGAAGGTGAGCCGGTTCGTGCCCTTCCTCAACGTGACGGGGACGGTCAGCTCCCAGAAGTTGTTGAAGTGGAAGGTGGTCGGGAACAGCACCCGGCGGGCCGGTCCGCCGTTGACCGACAGGTCGGCGTGGCGGGCGATGGGGTCCGGGTTGTAGTGGGTGGCGGGCGCCTGCTCGGCGTTGGCGTAGCGGATGGTCACGGCGTGCCGTCCGGACCGCCGGGCGACCACGTCGAAGGTGAGGGCGTTGTCCGTGCCGTCGCCGATGTCGGTGACCGCCCTGCCGCCGGAGGCGAAGGTGTAGGCGTCCGTCACCCTGGCGGCGCCGGTCAGGGTGCCGTCCTCGGCCTGGTACACCCTGGTTTCCTTGGCGCCGTTCGACGGGGCCACCCTCAGCCGGTCCAGCACCAGCTCACGGGAGGCGCCGGTGACGGTGATCTTGTTGATGCCGCCGGACAGGAACATCCGGACACGGTCGGTGCCCTTCCTCGCCCCTCCGACCTCGGGCACGTCGAGCTTCTCGCCGTTGAGGGAGAGCGCCGCCCGGCCACCGCCCAAGTGGTCGACGGACACGGTCGATTCACCGTCGGTGGGGGAGTGGACCCAGAAGGTCGCCGAGTCGCCCCTGCCCAGCGGTACCGCGCCGGGACCCGAGGCGCCGGGACGGTCATAGGCGGGCCGTGCTCCGGAGAGCGTGGCGTATTCGGCCTCGTAGATCGCCGGTGCGGTCACCCGCCCGTCGCGCAGCGCGAGATCGATCCTGTCGATGATGGCATCGCCCTTGGTGACGCCCAGGTCCGCGTCCTTCGCGGCGAGCGTGATGCGGTGCCTGCCGGCGGTCAGTTCCACCGTGGTGTCGGTGTGGCCCCAGACCACCCACTTGTAGCCGAGCGGCAACCGCAGCTCCTGCGGATCCGCGCCGTCGACACGCAGGAAGACATTGGTGGGGCCCTGCTCCTTCACCAGGCCGTACAGGTTGTAGGAGTTGGCGAAGACGCTCAGGTCGTACGTCCCGTCCTGCGGGACCTCGACGTCGAAGGCGAGGACGCCGTCGGAGCCGGTGCGCAGGCCGCCCACGTTGTAGGTGCCGGAGGTCGCGAACCCGCCGACGTTCGAGGGCGTGCCCTCGGGACCGTTCCTGGAGTAGCCGCCGCCGGTGTAGCTCGCGCTCTCCGCCTCGTACGTCCCACGCCAGCTCACCGACGGGTCGGCCGGTACGCCGCCGTTGCCGCCGGGGGAGAGGATGACCTGGTAAGCCGACATCTCGTTCATGCCGGTCATCGGGAGCGTCACCGAGCCGTCCGGGCCGACCGAGAGCTCCCGGTCGGCCAGGCGCAGCGGCTGCGCCGAGTCGCCGACCTGTCCGGTCCAGGGGATCTCCTGGACGGTGGCGCGCACGGTCGTGCCGAACACGTCCGGGTCGACGTTCTCGAAGACGACGTCCGCGTCGCCGCTCTTGCCGCCGAAGAGGGCCCTCGACTGCCTCTTGTCCTCGTCGAGGGTGGCGACGCCCTGGAGGGTGTACTGCTGGTTGGGGTGCGGGGCGGTCACCCGAACCGTGTGGCCGGACATCTGGCCGTAGGCGTTGAACAGCCACCACTGGCCGTTGCCCTTGTTGGCCTCGACGGCGGAGTCGTTGAGGTTGCCGTCGATGTTCCAGTACGCGAGGTCGGCGTCGATCTTGGACTCCTCGATCGCGGAGACCCACTGGACGATCTGGCCGGGAACGGAGAGATGGTAGTTGTGGCCGTACTCGTTGACGTTGATCGGCAGCGGCCCGACGCCGACGTCCTTCTCCATCTGCCGGTACTTCGCCACGTTGGTGCGGACGGCCGCGGGTGACGACAGCTCGTGCCAGGTCATCACGTCCGGGACGACGTCGTTGGCCTTGGCGTACTGCAGGAAGCCCTTGACCTGGTCGTAGAGGACCGAGGTGTTCGGGCCGGCGATCCGCGCGTCCGGGTCCAGGTCCTTGATGAGCCGGTAGACCTCCTTCCAGGCCGCGAAGTAGTACTGCGGGTCCTTCAGCCAGGAGACGTTGTTGTAGCTCCACTCGCCCGTGCCGAACATGTTCCCCTCGGGTTCGTTGAAGGGGACGTAGACGACGTGGTCCTTGTAGGTGCCCATGGTCTGCACCTGTTCGACCTGCTTCTTGATCTTCTCCTTGAAGTCGGCGAGCTTCGCCGGACCGTCGGCTCCAGGCCACTGGTACGGGAAGCCGCGGTAGATGTCGGTCATGTAGATGTAGACGTCCTCGCCGCCGGAGTCCACGAACGGCGGCAGCATCTCCAGGGCGTCCGCGCCCGGGTGCTGGGGGCCGTCCTGTGCCTTCGTGGACACGGTCCTGAGGTGCATGCCCTCGAGGACGGTGCGGCTGGGTACGCCGTCGCCGTAGACGCCGTACAGCGATCCGGACGCGCCGCCGTGGAAGGCGCCGGTGTCGGTGGCGAGGTCGATGGTGAGCCGTTCGGGTTCCGCCGCGCGGGCCGTGCCGCCGGCGGCGGGTACGGCGAGGAGGGCGGCGAGGGCGGTGACGGCGGTGGCACCGGCCCCGGCCCTTGTTCTGCTGCGGGTGCGTCGCACTGAGGTCTCCGTGGGGTGATCCGTCAGAAGTGTCGAACCGGTTCGAAGAATGCGTGCCGGAAGCTAGCACCGCCAAAATGGGGCCAGCAAGACTCCAGACGCTGATTGGGTGCTGTTTACCGGAAGCCTGCGCAAGGCATTGACAGCGACCTCCGTCGCTCCTACCTTCCAGTCACGCGAACCGGTTCGACAAAGGAGTGCCGCTGTGAACATCGGGGAGATCGCCAAGCGGGCCGGTGTCTCGCGGAGCACCGTCTCCTACGCCCTGAGCGGCAAGCGCGCGGTGTCGGAGGAGACCCGCAGGAAGATCCAGCGGGTCATCGACGAACTGGGGTACCGGCCCAACGCCAGCGCGCGGGCCCTGGCCAACGGCCGGACCAGCACCCTCGGCCTGGTCTTCCCGCCGGCCGGAACCCACTACACCGGCATGCAGCTCGACTTCATCGGCAGCGTGGTGGAGGCCGCCGCGGCCTTCGACTACGACGTGCTGCTCTCCCCGAGCGGCGTGGACAGCGACCGCTCGTTCCAGCGACTGCTGGGCGAGCGCCGCGTCGACGGCGCGATCCTGATGGAGATCAGGCTCCAGGACGACCGGGTCGACCACCTCCTCGCCGAGAACTTCCCCGCCGTCTGCATCGGCCGCACCGCGAACGCCGACGGCGACTGGTGGGTGGCACTGGACCACACCGCGCTCGTGGAGGCGTGCGTCAACCACCTCGCCGACCTCGGGCACCGCAGGATCGCCTTCGTGAACCGGCCCGAGCACCTGCTGCGGTCCGGCTACGAGTCCGCGCACCGCGGCCTGGACGGCTTCACGAAGGCCGCGGCCGAGCGCGGCCTCACCGTGCGGACCTACTGCTGCGGCGACGACGCCCCCTCGGGACAGGCCTGCGTGGAGCGGATCCTGCACGACGACCCGGACACCACCGCCCTGGTCACCCTGAACGAGGCCGCGCTCGGGGGGCTCTACCGGGGGCTGACCGTGGCCGGCCGCCATGTGCCACGCGACTTCTCCGTCACCGGGGTGGTGGCCGGCCGCTGGGCGGAGACGGTGACCCCGCAGCTCACCGCGGCGGACGTACCGGCCGAGCAGATGGGACGCCTCGCCGTGGAGCTGCTCGTCGAGCGGCTCGACCATCCCGACGCGGCACCGCGCCACCGACTCCTGGCACCCCCGATCTCCCTGCGCGCCAGCACCGGCCCCGCCCACTGGCCCACGACCGACGGCTGAGACCCCGACTCCCTTCACCTACACGGCCCTTGTCACCCTCGGCCGCCCCTTCACCGGCATTCCCCGGCCGGCCGCCTCTCCGCTGCTTGCCGGGCTCGCCGTGCCGAAAACCCGAAGGAACCGCCATGAACGGAACCGCCATGACCAGAACCACCGGACGACGGTTCACCGCCGCCGCCCTGACCGTCGTCGCCCTCGCCACCGGCACCACCGCCTGCTCGTCCGACGGCAGCTCGTCCGCGCAGGACGAGGACAGCGGCACCTACACCGTCTGGGACCCCTACCCCCAGTTCGCCAAGGACTCGGCCTGGGTGAAGCTGCTCGACGGCTGTGGCACCAAGGCCGGTGTGAAGATCGAGCGAACCGCCTTCGACACCAGCGACCTGACCAACAAGGTGCTCCTGGCGGCCCAGCAGGACAACTCGCCCGACGTGCTCATCGTCGACAACCCGGTCGTGTCGACCCTGGCCGAGGCCGGCGTCCTCACCACCACCGACGACAACAAGCTGGACACCTCGAAGGTCGACCCCAACCTCCTCGCGGCCGGCCAGTCGGGCGGGAAGACCTACGGCACCCCCATCGGCGCGAACACCCTCGCCCTCTACTACAACAAGGACGTCCTCGAGGCCGCGGGCGTCGACGTCGCCTCGATCAAGGACTGGTCGTCGCTGACCGCGGCGCTGGAGCGGGTGAAGAAGGCCGGCAAGAAGGGCATCACCTTCTCCGCGATCGGCACCGAGGAGGGCAGCTTCCAGTTCCTGCCGTGGTTCTGGGGCGCCGGCGCGAAGCTCACCGAACTCGACTCCTCCCAGGGCGTGTCGGCGCTGTCGCTGTGGACCGACTGGCTGAAGAAGGGCTACGCCCCCAACTCGGTCATCAACAACACCCAGACCACCAGCTGGCAGGAGTTCGCGAGCGGCGACTACGCCTTCGCCGAGAACGGCACCTGGCAGCTGGCCAACGCGGAGAAGGCCGGCTTCGACTACGGCGTCCTGCCCATACCCGCCTCGGCCGGCGGCGACGCGGCGGCTCCCACCGGCGGCGAGTTCGTCACCCTCCCCGTCCAGGGCGACACCGGCCGCTACACCACCGCCCAGAAACTGGTGACCTGCCTGACCAGCACCGAGAACCTCTACGCCACCGACACCACCCTCTCCTACGTGGCCCCCACCGCCGAGGTCCAGAACAAGCAGGTCGCCACGAACGCCGGGTTGAAGCCGTGGGTCGAGGCGGTCAAGGCGGCCAAGGGGCGCACCAGCGACGACCTGGGCACCAAGTACCCCAAGATCTCCGAGCAGCTGTGGAAGGCGGTCCAGTCCGCGCTCAGCGGAGCCAAGTCCCCGAAGGACGCGCTCACTTCGGCGCAGTCCGCCGTCAAGTGACGTGGACCCGATGAAGCAGACGACCTACCCGCCGGACCCCCGGACCGGGCCCCGTCGGACGGGGGCGGCCACCGCCGCTCCGCCCCCGGCGCACCCCGGGCCGCGCCGCCGCCCCACCTCCCCGCAGTGGGCCGCCTGGGCCTTCCTCACACCGGTCACCCTCTACCTCGTCCTCTTCTACGCCTATCCCCTCTACCGCAACGTCGATCTGAGCCTGCGGAACTACACCGTCCGCTCCTTCGTCCGGGGTGACGCCCCCTTCACGGGCCCGAAGAACTACCAGACCGTCCTCGACGACCCGACCTTCGGGCCCGCGCTGGTGCACACGGTGGTGTTCACCGCCGTGTGCCTGTTCTTCCAGTACGCCATCGGCCTGGCCCTCGCCGTCTTCTTCCACCAGCACTTCCGGTTGTCCGCGACCCTGCGCGCCCTGTTCCTCGTACCGTGGCTGCTGCCGCTCATCGTGTCGGCGTCCACCTGGTCGTGGATGCTCAACAGCGACTCGGGCGTCGTCAACGCCCTGCTGAGCGCCGTCGGCATCGAGCCACTGAACTGGCTCACGTCGCCGTCCTGGTCGCTGACCTCGGTGATCATCGCCAACATCTGGATCGGCGTCCCCTTCAACCTCGTCGTGCTGTACAGCGGTCTGCAGTCCATCCCCGGCAGCCTGTACGAGGCGGCCGCCCTCGACGGCGCGGGCGCCTGGCGACGCTTCTGGAGCGTCACCTTCCCGTTGCTCCGTCCCGTCTCCGCCATCACCCTGCTGCTGGGTCTCGTCTACACGCTCAAGGTCTTCGACATCATCTGGATCATGACCAAGGGCGGCCCGGCGGACTCCTCCACGACCTTCGCCACCTGGTCCTACCAGCTCGGCTTCGGCAACCTGCTGCCCGCCTTCGGCCCCGGCGCCGCCGTCGGGAACCTGCTCGTCGTCGCGGCCCTGGTCTTCGGCCTGGTGTATCTGAGGGTCCAGCGAAAGCAGGCCCTGTCGTGATCCGAACCTCCCGTACGTGGGGGAAGACGGCCATCGGCCTCGCCCTCACCGCCGTCATGCTCTCCCCGGTCTACTGGATGCTCAACGTGTCCTTCACCCGCGACCAGGACATGCGCAAGAGCCCGCCCGACCTGTTCCCCGTGCACGGCACGCTGGAGGGCTATCGGGCCGTCCTGGACCAGCAGCTGCCCTACCTGGGCACCAGTCTCGTCATCGGTCTGGGCACCGTCGTCGTCACGGTCGCGCTGGCCGCGCCCGCCGGCTACGCACTGGCCAAGCTGCGGCCACGCGGCGGCGGTGTCGTGAGCTTCCTGTTCCTGGTCGCCCAGATGATCCCCGGCATCATCATGGCGATGGGCTTCTACGCCGTCTATCTCAGCCTCGGACTGCTCCGGTCGGTGCCCGGCCTGATCGTCGCGGACTCCACGCTGGCCGTGCCGTTCGCGGTGCTGATCTTCACCGCGTTCATGTCCGGCATCCCGGAGGAGCTGCTCCAGGCGGCGAAGACCGACGGCGCCGGACCCCTGCGCACCTTCCGCTCGATCGTGCTGCCCATGAGCCGCAACGCCGTGGTCACCGTGTCGCTGTTCGCGTTCCTGTGGTCCTGGTCCGACTTCGTCTTCGCCAGCACCCTCGTGGGCGGCGGCGCGCACGAGCCGATCACCCTCGGCATCTACCACTACATCGGCAACAACAACCAGGAGTGGAACGCCATCATGGCCACCGCCGTCGTGGCCTCGCTGCCCGCCACGGCGATCCTCGTCCTCGCCCAGCGCTATGTCGCCGCCGGCGTGACCGCCGGAGCGGTGAAGGACTGACCCCTCCTGGCAGACAGCTGTCGTTCCCCTGGAAGAAACGAGTAGCCCTTTCATGACCGCCGTCCGCCCCGGCCCGGCCTTCTCCCTCCACGACATCCCGTTCAGCACGCGCGGATCCTGGTTCGACATCTCCCCGGTACTGGCGGAGAACACGCTCGCCGACGACCTCCACCTGGTCTCCCACCAGAACGGCATGCACGCCGTCCTGCGCCTCGTCCCACTCGAGCCGACCACGGGCGACCGGGCCGGGACCCGGGTCGCGGCGACCGCGAGTGTGCTCGGCTGGACCCACGAGAGCGGGCACGTCGACCTCGCGTACGAGGCCGCCGACACCGTACGCCTGCGCGGCACCGGACTCGGTCTGCGCGTGACGGCGGCGGCACGGGCCCTGACGCCCTTCACGGGCACGTACTTCTACCGCGACCCGGTGGACGGCTCGTACGTGTTCACCTCGTACGAGACCGGTCGCCGTTACCGGGTCACCGTCCTGTCCGGCGTCGTGGACGACGTCGTCGGCAGCCAGGCAATCGGCGAGACCGAACGCGGGCTCACGATCGCCGCCGGGGCCGACGGCGGATGGGAGGCCGCCGTCGAGGAGTTCGACAGCGCACGCCGCCCCTACCGCGCCCGGACGACGTTCGGCGGCGTTGTGGCCGCGGCGGAGCAGGCCTTCGCCGGCTTCGCCGACGCGGTGGCCCCCTGGCGCTCCTCGAGCGCCCCGGCCGCCGAACTCGCCGTCTACGTCCTGTGGTCGGCGACGGTCGACCCGGCGGGGCTGGTCACCCGGCCGGCGGTGCTGATGTCCAAGCACTGGATGGACAAGGTCTGGAGCTGGGACCACTGCTTCAACGCCCTCGCCCTGGCACCGGGCGTGCCCGCCCTGGCCCGGGACCAGTTCTCGCTGCCGTTCGACCACCAGGACGAGAGCGGGGCGCTGCCCGACTCGGTGACCCATTCGGAGGTTCTGCGCAACTTCGTCAAACCCCCCATCCACGGCTGGACACTCTCCCGCCTGCGCCGCCGCCTGCCCGAACCCCTCGACCACCTCGAACTCGCCGACACCTACGACCGGTTGAGACGCTGGACGGACTTCTGGCTCACCGCGCGCCGCGCCCCGGACGCCGCGCTGCCCCACTACCAGCACGGCAACGACAGCGGCTGGGACAACGCCACGACCTTCGACCCCGAGCGCGTGGTGGTCACCGCCGACCTGGCCGCGTTCCTCGTCCTCCAACTGCGCGAACTCGCCGTCCTGGCAACGGAACTCCGCCGGGACGACGACGCCCGGGACTGGACGAGAACCGCGGACGCGACCCAGGCGGCCCTGCTCGACGAACTGTGGACGGGGGAGCGGTTCGTCGCGCGAGGCGCCCACAGCGGCGAGACCTGGAGCAGTTCCAGTCTCCTCGACCTGATGCCCGTCGTGCTGGGCGAGCACCTTCCCGAGGACGTGGCCAAGACGCTGGCCGCCCGCATCGAGGCCCATCTCACCCCGTACGGCCTCGCCACCGAACGGCCCGACTCGCCCCACTACCGCCCCGACGGCTACTGGCGCGGTCCCATCTGGGCACCCGCCACCGTCCTCATCGAGGACGGCCTGCGCCGCTGCGGCCACCAGCGGCTCGCCGACGAGATCAGCGCCCGCTTCCGGTGGCTGTGCGAGACCCACGGCTTCGCCGAGAACTTCGACGCGCTCACCGGCCGGGGCCTGCGCGACCGCGCCTACACCTGGACCGCGGCCGCCTACCTCCTGCTCACGGAAGAACACGTCCGCCGGGAGGCCTCTCCGGCCACCGACCCGGGCGCGTGACGCAACGCTGCCCGGAGGCGGTTCACTGCACGCCGCGCGGCCGGAACTGGATGCTGATCCTCGGTTCGGTTGCGCGGGTCGACTTCGGGATGCTGTGCTCCCAGGTCCGCTGACAGGAGCCGCCCATCACGATCAGGTCGCCGTGGCCCAGCGGCCGCCGCACCGTCTCGCCGCCGTGGCCGTGCGCCGGGCGCAGCAGCAGGTCGCGCGGTGCGCCCACGGAGAGGATCGCGACCATCGTGTTCTCCCGGGCGCCCCGCCCGATCCGGTCGCCGTGCCAGGCGACGCTGTCCCGGCCGTCGCGGTAGTAGCAGAGTCCGGCCGTCACGAAGGGCTCGCCCAGCTCCTCGGCGTAGTGCGCGCTCAGCGCCCGGCGGGCCTGCGCCAGCAGGGGGTGCGGCAGCTCCTCGTCCGCCGCGTAGAAGGCCAGCAGCCGCGGTACGGCGACGACGTTGTCGTACATCTTCCGGCGCTCCGCGCGCCACGGCACCTCGGTCACCAGGTGTTCGAACAGCGCGTCGGATCCGGTGAGCCAGCCCGACAGTACGTCGATCCAGGCGCCGGCGCCGAGCGTGGTGCGGCGCAGCCCGGTCAGGGGGCCGAGCCGTGGCTCGTCGGTCTGGTCGAAGAGGGAGCCCTGCAGGTGGTGCGCGGTCATGGTCCCAGCGTACGCCTTAATCGAAAATATGTTCCATACGGATGATGCGCGCTGATCCGGCTGATCCGGTCTGACGGATTCCGAGCGAGCCTGCCCGAGATCTTTCGATACATCGATGTATCCGATACATTCGCGTATCGAACGGAGGTCCGGCAGTGGCGGCGGAGCAGACGGAACAGAGCGAGCGGGCGACCGGGCGGGTCACCAGGCGCCGGGTGCGGACCCGGGCCAACCTGCTCGACGCCGCGTTCGCCGTGTTCGCCGCCAAGGGCTTCGGGCGGGTCTCCATCGAGGAGGTCTGCGAGGCCGCCGGCTACAGCAGGGGTGCCTTCTACTCCAACTTCGCGACCCTGGACGAGCTGTTCTTCGCGCTCTACCGGGAACGCGCCGACCTGATCGCCCAACAGGTCGCCGACGCCCTCGCCGGCGACGGCCCGGACCTCGACGTACCGGCCTCCGTGGACCGCGTCACCGAGGTGCTGCTCCTCGACCTCGACTGGCTGCTGGTCAAGACGGACTTCCTGGTGCACGCGGCCCGTGACCCGGCCGTCGCGCAGACCCTCCTCGAACACCGGGCCAGGCTGCGCCGCGCGATCGCCGACCGGCTCGCCCGGGCCCGCGGCCACACCCCCCTGCCCGCGGTCCTCGGTGACGCCGACGCCGCCGCTCACGCGGTGGTCGCCGCGTACGACGGCGTCACCACCCAGCTGCTGCTGGACAAGGACGTGGACGGGGCCCGCGCCTGGCTCAAGCAACTGCTCACCGCGCTGCTGACCGACGGCAGCACCCCGGAATAGAACCTCCCCCAGTCAGAGAAAGGCAACGGTCGCCATGGACGCGGACGTCATCGTCGTCGGAGCGGGCCTCGCGGGCCTCGTCGCGGCGCACGAACTCACCAGCAGGGGCCGGCGGGTCGCCCTGGTCGACCAGGAGAACGCCGCCAACCTCGGCGGCCAGGCGTTCTGGTCCTTCGGCGGACTGTTCCTCGTGGACTCCCCGGAGCAGCGCCGCCTCGGTATCAAGGACTCCCTCGACCTCGCCTGGAACGACTGGCAGGGCAGCGCGCGGTTCGACCGCACCGAGGACGAGGACTCCTGGGCGGTGCGCTGGGCCCGCGCCTACGTCGAGTGGGCGGCGGGGGAGAAGCGGGACTGGCTGACCGGGCACGGGATCTCCTTCGTGCCGACCGTCGGCTGGGCCGAGCGCGGCGATCTGCGCGCCGACGGCCACGGCAACTCCGTCCCGCGCTTCCACGTCGCCTGGGGCACCGGCACCGGGGTCGTCGAACCCTTCGCGCGGTACGCCAAGCAGGCCGCGAAGGACGGGCTGCTGACCTTCCACCACCGGCACCGCGTCGACGAGCTGGTCCTGACGGACGGCGCCGCCCGCGGGGTCCGCGGCACCGTCCTCGCCCCCGACGACTCGGCCCGCGGAGTCGCCTCCAACCGCGACCCGATCGGCGAGTTCGAGCTGACCGCGCAAGCCGTGGTCGTCACCAGCGGCGGCATCGGCGCCAACCACGAGATGGTCCGCCGCTACTGGCCCGAACGCCTCGGCACCCCGCCCGCCGAGATGGTCACCGGCGTCCCCGCCTACGTCGACGGCCGCATGCTCGAGATCAGCGCCGAGGCCGGCGCCCGGCTGGTCAACCGCGACCGCATGTGGCACTACACCGAGGGCATCCAGAACTGGGACTCCATCTGGCCCGGCCACGGCATCCGCATCCTGCCCGGCCCGTCCTCGATGTGGTTCGACGCCCTCGGCCGCCGGCTGCCCGACCCGTGCCTGCCGGGCTACGACACCCTCAACACGCTCAAGTACCTGCGCACCACCGAGGACATCGCCGGACACGACCACTCCTGGTTCGTCCTCAGCCAGAAGATCGTCGAGAAGGAGTTCGCGCTCTCGGGCTCCGAGCAGAACCCCGACATCACCGCCAAGGACCGCAAGGCCGTGCTCCGCGACCGGATCCTCGGCAAGGGCGCCCCCGCCCCGGTGCAGGCGTTCCTCGACCACGGTGCCGACTTCGTCGTCGCGGACACCCTCGACCGGCTCGTCGAGAAGATGAACGCCCTGACCGACAAGCCCCTGCTCGACGCGGACGGGCTGCGCCGCCAGATCCGGGCGCGCGACCTGCAGATCACCAACCCGTACAGCAAGGACGCCCAGGTGCAGGGCATCCGCAACGCCCGCCGCTACATCGGCGACCGCCTCGGCCGGGTCGCGACCCCGCACCGCATCCTCGACCCGCAGGCGGGCCCGCTGATCGCGGTCAAGCTGCACGTCCTGACCCGCAAGACCCTCGGCGGCATCCAGACCGACCTCGACTCGCGCGCCCTCGGCACCGAGGGGCAGCCGATCGAGGGTCTGTACGCGGCGGGCGAGGTGGCCGGCTTCGGCGGCGGCGGCGTCCACGGCTACAACGCCCTCGAAGGCACCTTCCTCGGCGGCTGCCTGTTCTCCGGCCGCGCGGCGGGCCGGGCGGCGGCGCAGCAGACGGCCTAGCGGCACAACCCAGCGGTACGGCTCAGCCGAGCAGGCCCAGCAGTACGGCCGCGTGGCTCTCCTCCGGGGACTTCGCGGCCGTCAGCAGGGTCACCGGGCCCTCGCCGACCAACGTACGGACGTGGTCGAGGAGTTCGGCCGCCTCGGGAGCGGCCAGCTCCGCCTCGTAACGGCGGGCGAACTCGTCGTACGACCCCTCGCCCGTGTGGTACCACTTGCGCAGCTCCGACGAGGGGGTCATCGCCTTCGGCCACTCGTCGATCCGCGCCGCGTCCTTGGCCAGGCCGCGCGGCCACAGCCGGTCGACGAGGACCCGTACACCGTCCTCGGGTTCGGGCGATTCGTACACGCGACGCACACGGACACTCATGCGGCCGAGCCTAGGACCTGTCCGGCCGATCATGCCGCAGACGCGGGGTGTGTCACGCGCATCTGCCGCGTTGTCGTCGGTCCCCGACGCTCCGCGTCGACTCCCTCCTCCGCCTTGCAGCTGCACGCACCACACCCCGCTCACCGGCACTTCGCAGACACCGCAGCTTTCCTGCGACTTGATCGGCCGGACAGGTCCTAGTCATGGCCGCCCGGCGACGCCGCGCGGCTTGACCTGAATGAGGGCGATTCCCGGCAGCCGGTTCCCTAGTCTGAGGGACGTTTGATCACTCGCCACCCCCCAAGGAGCGCACGTGACCCACCCCCGCAGACGCCCCGCCCTGCTGCGTCGCGAAGCCGTCGTCGTCACCGTCCCCGTCGCCGTGGCGGCTCTCCTCACGGCGGCCGGGCCCGCCACCGCCGCCGGTTCGGTCGGTGCCCCCGGCGTGGGCGATCCGTACTTCCCGCTCGCCGGAAACGGCGGCTACCACGTCTCCCACTACGGACTGACACTCGGTTACGACCCGAGCAGCCGTCACCTCACCGGCAAGGCCGTCCTCACCGCCCGCGCCACCCAGCGGCTCACCCGCTTCGACCTCGACCTCAAGGGCCTGAGGATCACCGGCCTGACGGTCGATCACCGCAAGGCCGCCTACCAGCGCGACGGCCAGGAGCTCGTCGTCACCCCCGCCCGCCCCCTGCGCAAGGGCCAGTCCTTCCGCGTCGCCGTCACCTACGACGGCAAGCCCGGCCCGGTCACCGACCCCGACGGCTCCCTCGACGGCTGGATCCCCACCGACGACGGCGCCTTCGTCGCCGGCGAACCGCAGGGCGCCATGACCTGGTTCCCCGCCAACAACCACCCGCTCGACAAGTCGTCGTACGACATCACCATCACCGTCCCCAAGGGCCGCACCGCCGTGTCCAACGGCGTCCTGCTCGGCCAGAGCACCAGGAACGGCAAGACCACCTTCCACTGGCGCCAGAAGGAACCCATGGCGGCCTACCTCGCCACCGCCACCGTCGGGACGTTCCAGGTCAACCAGTACACGACCCGCGACGGCATCAAGGTCTACGACGCCGTCGACGCCCGCGAGGCCACCGCCGCCGCGCCCGTGCTGAAGATGCTGCCCTCCGTACTGGAGTGGGAGAGCAAGCTGTTCGGGCCCTACCCGTACCGCGCCGCCGGCTCCATCGTCGACCACGCGCCGAACGTCGGCTACGCCCTGGAGACCCAGACCCGGCCCGTGTACGACAGGGCCCCCGAACTGAGCACCCTCGTCCACGAGAGCGCCCACCAGTGGTTCGGCGACTCCGTCTCCCTCACCTCCTGGAAGGACATCTGGCTCAACGAGGGCTTCGCCACCTACGCCGAATGGCTCTACTCCGAGCAGCACGGCGGCGACAGCGCCCAGAAGTCCTTCGACGCCCTGTACGCCCGCCCCGCCACCGACGGCCTGTGGGCGTTCCCGCCCGCCAACCCCGGCAGCGGCGCCAACATCTTCGGCACCCCCGTCTACGCCCGCGGCGCCATGACTCTGCAGGTCCTGCGCAACGCCGTCGGCGACCGCGTCTTCCTGCGCATCCTGCGCGCCTGGGCCCAGCAGCACCGCTACGGCCACGGCACCACCGCCCAGTTCGAGCGCCTCGCGGAGCGGGAGTCCGGGAAGGACCTCGGGGTGCTGTTCCGGACATGGCTGTACGAGCCGGGCAAGCCCAGCACCCCGTAGCCGAACGGGTGCTCGGACCTGACGAGTTCCACACAACTGTCGGCCAGGGTCGACCCATGATCAGGTACCGCCCGCACGCGGCGCTGCTCGCCGCATCCCTCCTGCTCACCGGATGCGGCGGCGGCGCCGCGGCCTCCGCCGACGCCGCGCACTTTGGAGGGCGAGGCCGCTGGAGGGATCCTTCGACTACGTTGTCGCCATCAACTACCACCGGAAGTCCGGCACTTCGAATCGCCCGCTGAGAAAGGGCTGTCTCCCGCGTGTGCGCACATGTACTCGTCGCCGAGGACGACGCGATGCAGGCCGAGCTGATCCGACGCTCCCTGCTCGCCGAGGGCCACACGGCCACCGTCGTCCACGACGGGCCCGCCGCCGTCGAGGCGGCCCGCAGGCTCGGCCCCGACCTGGTCGTCCTCGACCTGATGCTGCCGGTCCTCGACGGGTACGCGGTCTGCCGGGCACTGCGCCGCGAGGACGACGGCATCCCGGTGCTCATGCTCACCGCCCGCGCCGACGAGGAGGATCTGCTGCTCGGCCTGGAGGTCGGCGCCGACGACTACATGACCAAGCCGTACAGCCCGCGCGAGCTGATGGCCCGGATCCGGACCGTGCTGCGGCGCAGCGGACGGGCGGCGGCGCGGCGCGAGGAGCCTGCCGTGCGCGCGGGCGGGATCGTCGTCGATCCGGTGCGCCACGAGGTGCTCTGCGAGGGGCGGCCGGTCGAGTGCACGCCGGCCGAGTTCCAGATCCTGCTCGCCCTCACCGGCGAACCCGAACGGGTCTTCTCCCGGCGGCAGTTGCTCCAGAGCACCCGCGGTTTCGACCGGTCATCCACCGAACGGGCCATCGACGTGCACATCATGAACCTGCGCCGCAAGATCGAGGCCGACCCGCGCAGACCCGTACGCCTGGTCACCGTCTTCGGTGTCGGCTACAAGCTCAGCGGCGGTCGTGGATGAGCCGGATACCCCTGCGTAAACGGCTGCTGGTGCGGATGGTGTTCACCTCCGTCCTGATCGCCGTCTGCTCCGTCGCCGCCACCGCCTGGCTGGCCGTCGCCACCACCACCCGCGCCCTGCGCGAGGAACAGGGCCAGGCCCTCGCCGACGACATGGACATCCTCGCCGAACTCAGCGGGTACGCCGCCGGCCACCCCGACTGGACGGGCGTCGAGAAAACCGTCCGCTCCCTGTCCGAGAAGACCGGCCGGCGCATCGCCCTGACCACCGAGGACCGCACGCCGATCGCGGACTCCGCACCCCGCGGCGCCTCCCTGCCGCCCATCGCCGCCGCCACCGTCGACCCCCTGCGCAGCGACACCTACACCGAACGCGGCGCCCAGCTCAGCGGGATCGACCCGCGTGTGGTCGGCCCCTACCGGCTCACCTCCGACGAGCGGGCGAAACTGGATGCCCTGGCCGCGAAACAGCGGACCTGCGCCGCGCAGCGCGGCTACGAAACGACCCTCACGCACACCCCCGGCGGACGGCCGGTGCTCACCGCCGACGACGGCTCCACGGAGCCGCCCTACGTTGCCGAGGCATGCTTGGCCACCGATGCGCTCCTCGCTCCGACGCCCACGGAGCAGAAGGCCCTCGGCGAGCTGCGGGAACAGGCCAAGGACTGTTTGCCCGGAGAGGGCGAGAAAAGCTACGCGCCGCTCGTCGTCGCCGAGGTCACCGGCGGCTCGGGCGCGACCCTCTCCGTGAGCCCGAACGTCGGCGACAAGGAGAGGCGCGTCCTGCAGAAGTGCGTCGACGCCGCCCGGATCGCACAACTCGAGCCGTATGTCGCCCCCGCCGCCGAACTCTTCCTCGGCGGCGGCGACAACCCCGCGACGCCCCGCTGGAACATGTCCCCGGCCAACAAGACGAAGGTCGTCGGCACGGCCGGCCTGGTGCTCGCCGTCACCGTCGCTGTGTCCGCCGTCGTCGCCACCCGGCTGGTACGGCCCCTGCGCGCCCTCACCGCGGCCGCCCAGCAGCCCCCGGACAGCCACGCGCGCGTGCCCGTCACCACCCGCGACGAAACCGGCATCCTCGCCGAGGCCTTCAACGACCTCGCCGAGCGCCGGGAACGCCTGGAGGCCCAGCGCAAGGCACTCGTCGCCGACGTGGCCCACGAACTGCGCAGCCCGCTCACCAACATCCGCGGCTGGCTCGAGGTCACCCGGGACGGCCTGGTCGATCCCGACCCGGTCCTGCTCGGCGCCCTGCACGAGGAGGCCGTACTCCTCCAGCGGGTCATCGACGACCTGCGCGATCTCGCCGCCGCCGACGCCGGGACGCTGCTGCTGCACCGCGAGCCCGTCTCCGCCGACGACCTCCTCGCCCAGGTGAGCGCCGCCCACCGGGTCGCCGCCAAGGAAGCCGACGTCACCCTGCGCACCGATACCGACGGCAGCCTCTGGCTGGACGCGGACCCGGTCCGGCTGCGGCAGGCCCTCGGCAACCTCGTCACCAACGCGGTACGGCACACCCCGCCGGGCGGCACGGTCACCCTGAGCGCCCGGCGCGAGGGCGAGGCGGTCGTCCTGGCGATCGCCGACACCGGCACCGGTATCGCGGCCGAGGACCTGCCGTATGTGTTCGACCGGTTCTGGCGCGCGGAGAAGTCCCGTAGCCGCCGCACCGGGGGCAGCGGCCTCGGTCTGGCGATCGTCCGTCACCTGATGGCCGCCCACGGAGGCACCGCCGAGGCCGCGAGCACCCCCGGGACCGGCAGCGTCTTCACCCTGCGACTGCCCGCCGCGGCGGCGCCCGCGGAGGACTGAGCGGGGGCGCGGGTCGAAAACCCCTGTCCACGGCGGTCATGAACCCCGGCGCACCTTGGCGCGCCGCCTGATCGCGCGCCGTTCCGTCTCGCTCGTGCCGCCCCACACCCCGAGGGTCTGGTCCGTGTTCATGGCCCATTCCAGACACGGCTCCCGCACGGGGCAGCGCCGACAGACCGCCTTCGCCTGTTCCGTCTGCAGCAGGGCCGGTCCCGAGGTGCCGATCGGGAAGAAGAGGTCGGGATCCTCGTGGCGGCATGCTGCTCGCTGTCGCCAGTCGTCCATCGAAGTCACCTGCGATCGAAGTCGTATGCGCTCTTCCGGATGCATTGCTCCCGAGCGGGTCACCGGAGGGACGCGGGTGAAACGACTCCGCAGGGCCATTTCACTGCTCCCGCATGCCCCACGGGGAGCCGTACGCCGTCAGCAGGTCGAGGAACGGGCGGGCCGGGAACGCCTCGGGGCCGAGGACACCGGTGCCGGACCAGGCGCCCGTGGCGAGCAGTTCGAGGGCGACGACCGGATTGACGGCCGTCTGCCAGACCACGGCCTGGCTGCCGTACTCGGCCATGGACCACTGGTTGTCGACCACGTGGTACAGGTACACCTCGCGCGGCGCCCCGTCCTTCACGCCCCGCACCCAGGTGCCGGCACAGGTCTTGCCGTGCATGCGCTCGCCCAGCGTCGCCGGATCGGGCAGACAGGCCGCGACGACGTCACGGGGCGAGACCGGCACCGGGCCCGCCGCGCTGGGCACGGTCACCGGCGCGGTGCGGTCCAGCTCCAGACGGTGCAGCGTCTTCAGCGTCTCCACGAACTCGCGGCCCAGGCCGTACTTGAAGGTGACCCGGCGCGCGTCCACCCAGCGGGGGACGAGCAGGACCTCCTCGTGCTCCACGTTCACGCACTCCACCGGTCCGATGCCCTCGGGGAAGTCGAACACCTCGGGCTCGCTGAAGGGTTCGGTGGTGAACCAGCCGCGGTCGGCCTCGTAGACCACCGGAGGGTTGAGGCACTCCTCGATCGTGGTCCAGATGTTGAAGGAGGGCGCGAAGTCGGTGCCGTCGACGGTGAGGTTCGCGCCGTCGCGGATGCCGATCTCCTCGATCTCGTCGAAGAGTTCGTCGGCGGCGTACCGGGCGAAGACGTCGGACAGGCCCGGCTCCACGCCCATGCCGACCAGGGCCAGACCGCCCGCCTTCTCCCACTCCTGCGCCCGCGCGAACTGCGCGTCGCCGAGTTTGACCCCGCACTCCTCGTACGGCCGCTCCGGGTGCGGCCGGGACAGCGACATCGCCATGTCGACATAGGTGGCGCCGGCGGTGCGCGCCGCGCGGAACAGGGGCATCACGAAGCGCGGGTCGGTGGCGTTGAGGAGCACGTCGCAGCGGTGCCGGGCGAGCAGCCCGGCCACCGCGGCCTCGTCGCTCGCGTCGACGCGCTCGGCGTGGAAGCGGTCGTCGCCGTCGAGCGCGGCGACGGCGGCCGAGGCCCGGTCGGGGTCGTAGTCGGCGACCACCATCGCCTCGAAGAACGGACGCCGGGCGGCGATCCGGGTGACGGCGGTGCCGACGCCGCCGGCGCCCACGAGCAGAACACGCATGACGAGAACTCCCTCGGTCGGAGGTGTGCGAGTGAAGGGGCCCTGCCGGAGATACAACGCCCTGCCCTCACGTAAGGTCAATGGCGTTGGCATAAGGACACCCAGACGCGGGAGCGGCCATGCCGAAGACGGTCGTACCGGAGGAGAAGCGGCGCAGACGCCGGCCCACGAAGAGCGGTACGCTGCTGTCCGAGCCGCTGATCGTCGAGGCGGCGCTGCGCCTGCTGCGCGAGCACGGCAGTACCGGTCTCACCGCGCGCCGACTCGGCCTCGCCCTCGACTGCGACCCGAGCACCCTGTACCGGTACTTCCGGGGCATGGACGAGCTGACCCTGGCCATCGGTGACGCGCTCATCGGCGAGGCGCTGCGCGGCTGGGCGCCGACGGGCGAGTGGCGGGCGGACCTGCACGCGATCGGCCTGCGCATCCACGCCGCGTACGTCGCCCATCCGCAGGCCGCCCAGCTCACCGCGAGCCGGGTCACCGGGCGGGCCAACGAGCTGGCCGCCGACGAGGCCGTCCTGGACGTGCTGCGCACCGCAGGCTTCCCGCTGCCGGAGACGGTCCGGATCTACCACGCCTTCATCGACCAGACCCTGGCCTTCGCCGCCCTCGACGCCGCCTCGCTGGCCCTGCCCCGGGCCTCGCAGCGCGCCGACGACGCGAAATGGGCCTCGACGTACGCCCGCCTGCCCGCCGCCACCCACCCCCGGATCGCCGAGGCGGCCCCGCTGCTGTCCACCCGCATGGTCACCAGCGCCTATCCGACGGCCCTGCGGATGCTGCTGGACAGCGCGGCGGCGACGCTGACGCGGCTCGCTTCCTGAGTCAGTTCCTCAATGCCTGCGCCGCCGCCGTCACCACCGCGTCCGCCACCGCCGCCAGGGCCGGCGAGTCGAGTTTCCACTGCTGCCAGTACAGGGGGACGTCCAGAGGGCGGTCGGGTGCCAGGGACACCAGCCGGCCCGACCGCAGCAGGTCGTCGGCCTGCACCACGGGCACCATGCCCCAGCCGAACCCGGCGGCCACCGCGTCCACGAAACCCTCCGAGGTCGGCACGGCGTGTCGTACCGGACTCGCGCCGCCGGAGCCCCGCCGCAGCCCGCGCACGAACGCGTCCTGGAGGTCGTCGCTCCGGTCGAACGTCATGACGGGGGCCCGGGCCAGCGTCTCGTGCAGCGGGCCGTCGTCGAGATGGCGGGCCACGAAGTCCGGGTTCGCGGCGGCCAGGTAGCGCATCGTGCCGAGGGTGCGCACGGAACAGCCGGTCACCGGCTCCGGCGAGGAGGTGACCGCGGCCATGACCAGCCCCTCCCGCAGCAGTTCCGCCGTGCGCGTCTCGTCCTCCCGGTGGAGTTCGAAGCAGAGCGGCGGCTCCTGCGGCACACGGCTCAGGGCCGGCAGGAACCAGGTCGCCAGCGAGTCCGCGTTCACCGCGACCGTCACCCGCGTCGGCTCACCGGCTCCGCTCATGCCCAGCTCGGACCGCGTGTCGCGCTCGAGCCGGGCCAGCTGGCGGGCGAACCGGACGACGATCTCGCCGGACTCCGTCGGCCGCACCGGCTTGGTGCGCAGCAGCAGCACCCGGCCCGTGCGCTGCTCCAGGGCCTTGACCCGCTGACTGACCGCCGACGGCGTCACGTGCAGGGCGGCCGCCGCCGCGTCGAAGGTGCCCTCGTCCACCACCGCCAGCAGGGTCCGCACCTGGTCCAGAGGAAGGTCGGTCATCACGAGTGCTAATGATACGTAAGAATCTTTAGCTGTACGTGCAGTGATCGCCTCCCTAGCGTGGAGGGCATGTCCACCGCACTCGCCGCCGCGGCCGCAGGCTTCGGCACCGGTCTCTCGCTCATCGTCGCCATCGGCGCCCAGAACGCCTTCGTCCTGCGCCAGGGGATCCGCCGGGACGCCGTCCTGGCCGTCGTCGGCATCTGCGCCCTGTCCGACGCCGTCCTCATCACCCTCGGTGTGGGCGGGGTGGGCGCCGTGGTGGTGGCCTGGCCGAAGGCGCTGACCGTGGTCGGCTGGATCGGCGGCGCGTTCCTGCTCGGGTACGGGCTGCTCGCGGCCCGCCGGGTGGTCCGGCCCGGCGCGGACGCCCTGCGCACCGACGGCGAGGCCGCGGGCTCGCGCCGCCGGGCCGTGCTCACCTGTCTGGCGCTGACCTGGCTCAACCCGCACGTCTACCTCGACACCGTCTTCCTGCTCGGCTCGATCGCCGCCGACCGCGGCCCGCTGCGCTGGACCTTCGGCCTCGGCGCCGCGCTCGCCAGCCTGTGCTGGTTCGCCGCCCTGGGCTTCGGCGCCCGGTTGCTCGGCCGTTTCCTGACCCGGCCCTCCGCCTGGCGCGTCCTGGACGGCCTGGTCGCCGCCACGATGATCACCCTCGGCGTGCTGCTCATCACAGGGGCCTGATGTCCGCAATCTGAGATTGCATGTCCAAAAGAGCCGCGAAACCACAGGAGGTACTGGGATAGTGGCCCCCGGAACCGAAAGATGTAACGAGCAACCAGGAAGCGTGTGGACACCAGCGAGAGCAGCACCGCACCCGAGGCCGAGGCCGACGACGGTCCGAGTCCGCACGGGGGCGCCCGGCGGGGTTGGCGCCGCTGGGCGATGGACACCCGCCCCCTGCGCAGGCCCGCCTACCGCAGGCTCTGGTCCTCGACCATCGTCACCGCCGTCGGCAGCCAGCTCACCGCCGTCGCCGTGCCCAAGCAGATCTACGACATCACCGGCTCCTCCGCCTGGGTCGGCTACGCCAGCCTCGCCGGGCTGGTGCCGATGGTGCTGTTCGCCCTGTGGGGCGGCGCGGTCGCCGACACCATGGACCGGCGCAGGCTGCTGCTGATCACCAACAGCGGGATCGCCGTCACCTCGGTGCTGTTCTGGCTCCAGGCGGTCTCCGGGCTCGACTCGGTGGGCGTGCTGATGCTGCTGCTCGCCGCCCAGCAGGCGTTCTTCGGCCTCAACGCGCCCGCCCGCAACGCCTCCATCGCCCGGCTGGTCCCCGCGGAGGAACTCGCCGCGGCCAACGCCCTCGGCTCCACCGTCATGCAGACCGGCCTGGTCGCGGGCCCGCTGCTGGCCGGCGCCCTGATCCCGGTGATCGGCCTGCCCGAGCTGTACCTCGTCGACGCCGTCGCGCTGTGCGTGACGCTCTGGGCCGTCGTACGCCTCCCCGCGCTGCCGCCGCTCGCCGCCGCCACCGCCCGGCGGGCCGGCGTGCGCGAGATCGCGGAGGGCTTCCGCTACATCGCCCGCCACAAGGTCCTGCTGCTGTCCTTCCTCGCGGACATCATCGCGATGGTCTTCGGCATGCCCCGCGCCCTGTTCCCGCAGCTCGCCGCCGAGACGTACGCCTCCTCCGGCGAAGGCCTCGCCCTCGGCCTGCTGTTCGCGGCGATCCCCATCGGCGCCGTGCTGGGCGGACTGTTCTCCGGGACGTTCTCGCGGGCTCGCCGGCACGGCTGGATGGTGATCGGCGCGGTCGTCGCCTGGGGTGCCGCGATCACCGGGTTCGGGCTCAGCGGCAGCCTGTGGCTCGCGGTGGTGTTCCTGGCCGCCGCCGGCATCGCCGACATGGTCTCGATGGTCTTCCGGGGAGCGATCCTCCTGTCCGCCGCCAACGACGAGATGCGCGGCCGGATGCAGGGCGTCTTCACGGTCGTCGTCGCGGGCGGACCGCGCCTCGCCGACGTCCTGCACGGCACGGCGGGTGCCGCCTTCGGCCCCCGGGCGGCGGTCGCCGGCGGCGGTCTGCTCGTCGTCACCCTGATGCTGGGCCTCGCCGCCGCGCTACCGGCCCTGCGCCGCTACCGCGTCTGAGGCGGCCGCCACGGCGTCCGAGGCGTCCGAGACCGGTGCGGGCGCGCTACAGCGCCCTGCGCCGCTGCGTCCCGTACTGCTCCAGCAGTCTGTTGCGGGTCATCTCCAGCCGGTGGGCGAGGATCTCGGCCACGATCCGCACCAGGGTCACCCCCAGCGCCGGGTCCTCCTCGCAGAGCTTGAGCACCGGCCGCGCCTCGAACTCGTAGGCGCGGACCGGGCTGAAGGCCTCGGCGCCGAAGTCCCACCGGTACGGCGGGAACAGCCAGGACCAGCCGAGCAGGTCGCCGGCGCCGAGGCTGGCGACCGTGACCCGCTGTACCGAGGTCACCGGCTGGACGAGGGAGACCGCGCCGGAGCGGATGACCCAGAAGCGGTCGGCCACGCCGCCCGCCTCGAAGATCCGGGTGTCCTCCGGGAAGGAGACCTCCCGGGCGAGTTCCATCAGACGATGGCGCTGGGGCGGGGGAAGGGCGGTCAGCAGTTTGGTCGCTTTGGTCATGGCGCGGTGCTCCTCGCCGGGCGATCGGTCGCGGTGCTTTCTCCACAGCCCATTTCAGCCGCTGCCGGGCCGCCGGGCACCTCGGAGGAGGTGACTTTCGGCGCGAGGGCAGGAAAAAGCCCTGGCTGGACGGGGGAAGCCAGCCAGGGCTGTCAAGGAAGGTGCACGGAGGAGGATTGTTCTCGACCCCGCTCACCGCCTATGGATGAACCGTAAACCATCCACGGAGATTTCGCGTAACCAGAACCCGGCCACGTGACCTGTTTCACTTTCTCCCACCCCGCGGACACCCACGATCAACCCCGGACGACCCTGATCGTCCGCAGTTCGGGATCGGTCGGATCGGGAAGGTTCATCCCGCCGTCCAGGCCGGTGCGCAGATACCGCAGTACCGGTTCGGTGAGCCGCTCACCCGGCAGGACGGCCGGGATGCCGGGCGGATACGGCGTGATCATCTCGGCCGCGAGCCGTCCGGCCGCCTCCTCCAGCGGCACGCTCTCGGCGGGCCCGAAGAACGCGTCCCGGGGCAACTGGGCCTGCGCCATCCGCAGTTCGGCCGGCTCGGGCACCTCGATCCGGGGAGCGGGCCGCAGTTCCGGTGCGGCGTGTGCGAGTTCCTTGAGGGCGGCGAGCAGTTCGCCGGCCGTCCCGGAGTCGTCCCCGTGGGTGATCTGGGCGCCGATCCGGCGATGGTCGGAGAGGTGCATGTCGACGGCCCGGTGCTCGCGCAGCCAGTCCGCCGCCTGGAAGCCGCTGATCCCCAGCCCCGTGAGGTCGATGACCACCGGCAGCGGGTCCAGGTCGTTGGCGAGCCCCGGACCGCAGAAGTCATCACGGCCGTCGACGTGCATCCCGTTGATCTGCTCGATCGCGGCCCGCGTCTCGGCCGCCAGGGTCAGGGCCCCGCCCATCAGCTCCTCGCCGTGCAGGGCCATCTGCCGGCGCCAGCCGTCGAGCCCGGCGTACAGCAGGACCGAGGGGCTGGTCGTGCCCAGCAGGTCGGCGCGCATCCGCAGCACCTCCGGCGGGACGAGACCGCCCCGCAGATGGAACACGGAACCCTGTTCCAGACCGCTGCCCATCTTGTGGATGCTCGTGACACAGATGTCGGCCCCCGCGTCCATCGCCCAGGACGGCAGGTCCGGATGGAAGGGCAGATGCGCGCCCCAGGCCTCGTCCACGACCAACGGCAGCGAACGGCGGTGGCACACCTCGGCCACGGCCCGCAGGTCCGCGCAGGTGCCGTACGGCGTCGGGCTGGTGATCAGTGCGCCCTTGGCGTCGGGGTGGGCCGCGAAGCCCCGCTCGAAGCTCTCGGCCGACGGCGGATGGGCGAGGCGCCGCACCGGGTCCCAGCGCGGCTCGATCCACACCGGCTCGATCCCGGACAGGATCAGCCCCGACACCACCGACTTGTGCGCGTCCCGCCCGATCAGCAGCTTCTCGTGCGGACCGGCCACCGCGAGCATCGCGGCCTTGACCGACAGCGAACTGCCGCACGTCGTGAAGAACGTGTGCTCGGCATGGACCGCGTCGGCCATCAGCTCCTCGGCGCGCTCCAGCACCCGCCCACGGGTGAGCCGGTCGTCGAGCCCGCCCGACGCGAGCACGTCCCCGAGGAACACCGCGTCCCCCAGCACCGCCCGTACGTCCGGGTCGGCGCCGCGGGCCTGCTTGTGCCCGGGCGGGCTGAACGCCAGCCGTCGCTTGCGGTGATAGTCGGCGAGGGCTTCCAGAACGGGGGCTCGGGTGTGATCGGCAGACATGGCCGCCGGGTTCCCGGCAGCCGTCCCGCCAATCCGACCCGGCCCGCTCAGCACTCCACCGGGTGCTCAGTGCTCCACGGGGTGCCGGCCGGGCGTCACTATCTCGTCCAGAACCCTGAGCACCGCCTCGTACGCCAGTCCCCGCATCCGCGCCTCGCGCGCCGCGTCGGGATCGGCCCGCTCCAGGTCCCCGCTCCGGGCCCGCCAGGTCCGCAGCTCGTCCCGCGCGCAGGCCCTGGCGCGCTGGATGCGGCGCAACAGTTCGTCCGAGTCCACGACATCGGTCATGCCCCACGGGTACCCCTGCCGGGCCGGCCGACGACTCCCGCCCGGCAGGTTTGACGTCGGCGCGGGCGGCCAGCCGAACAGAAGAGGACCGTGCCGCCCGGCGGGGGAGAGAGCGCCGGGCGGGGGAGCGGCGGCGGGCGCGGAGACGGCCGCAGGACCGTGGACCGACGATCCGGCCCGCTCACCGTGCCCTCACCTCAACCACCCAGACGGGAACTGCCAGGGGAGCGAAAGGATGCGTGTCAACCACTCGACCGACCGCGCGGACGCACCGACCGGGCCCGACCCGTGCGCGCCACCGGGGCCCTGCCGGCCCGCCGACGTCCGCAGGGCCGTATGGCGGGCGGTGGCCGGACGGTGTGGCGCCACCGGCTGTCCGTACGACGAGGAGGCCCTGTCCGACGCGCTGCTGGTCGCCTCGGAACTCACGACCAACGCCATCCTCCACGGGGGCGGGGTCACCGCGTACGACGTGGACGTCCACGGGCGGGCCGTACGGGTCTCCGTGAGCGACCGCAGCGACCGGATGCCGGTGGCCGCCGAACCGGTCGACGAACACGGGCGACATCGCACCGGCGGCCGGGGCTGGCCGATCGTGTGCCGGCTGTCCCGGGACGTGAGGGTGTCCGACCTGCCCTCCGGCGGCAAGCGCATCACCGCCGTCGTCCCCGTGTTCTGAACTTCCCTCCGCGCTCCGCCGAGCCGGACCGCGACGCCTTTCCCCGGGCGGAGTTTGTTCCTCCGGGTGCAGGGCAGACGGAGGTTCGTGCTTCGGACCGGAGGCGCGCCGACGGGAGTGGTGTGTCCGCTCCGGGGCGCTCCCACCGCCCCGGACGGCAGCGGCCCTCCCGTGGTCAATCCTTGAGACGACCGTTCAGGAGCGATTCCGCATGCTCATCGACATGTCGACAAGCCGTCCCGCAGCATCCGCCCGCTCCGCCGCGCAGACCCGGCGGACCCACGACGACGCCCCCGACACCGCGCGCCGGTTCGAGCGGCTGAACAGCCTGGAGGACGGTCCCGAGCGGGACGCCGTGCGCGACGAGATCGTCACGGCCTGGCTGCCCATGGCCCACCGGATCGCCAGCCGGTTCCGCGACCGTGGCGAGGCCGTCGAGGACCTCCGTCAGGTGGCCGCGCTCGGCCTGGTCAAGGCCGTCGACCGCTTCGACCCCGAGCGCGGCGCCTTCGAGAGCTACGCCGTGCCCACCATCACCGGCGAGATCAAGCGCCACTTCCGGGACCGCATGTGGGCCCTGCGCGTGCCCCGCCGGGTCCAGGAACTGCGCAACAAGGTGCGGCTCGCCCGCCGGGACCTCACCCAGAACCCGGGCTCCCGTGAGCCCTCGGTCGCCGACCTCGCCGCCCACACGGGCCTCACCGAGGAGGAGGTCGGCGCCGGCCTGGAGGCCCTGGAGAGCTTCAGCACGCTGTCGCTGGACGCCGAGCTCCCCACCGGCGACGACGGCTACAGCCTCGCCGACACCCTCGGCGGCCCGGACGCCTCGTACGACACCGTCATCGACCGGGAGTCCGCCAAGGAAAGCCTGCGCAGCCTCCCGGAACGCGAACGCGCCATCCTCTACATGCGCTTCTTCGAGGACATGACGCAGAGCCGGATCGCCGACCGGCTGGGCATCTCCCAGATGCACGTCTCCCGGCTCATCAGCCGCAGCTGCGAGCGGGTGCGCCAGGAGGCCCTGGGACATCGGCACGACGGCGACGCATGAACGACGTACCGATCCGGACCAGGACCAGGACCAGGGAGAGGAAGAGACCCATGCTGAGGCCCCACCCCGCCGTGCTGCGCGCCCTCGTCGAGGAGTACGAGACGCTGACGGCCCCCGGCACCCCCGAGGCACGGGCACGGGCACAGGATCTCGCGTACACCCTGTGCGTCTCCACCGGAACACGGGACGTGGGGCCTGCCCTGGAGGCGGCGAGGGGCTGGCTCACCGCGGCCGAGGCCGCAGATGTGGCGATGGCCGCGGAGGTGGCGGTGGCCGTGACCACTGCCCCGGCACGGGACATGGCCGGCGATGTAGCCCCGTGTCCGTACCGGGACGAGGGTCCGCACGTGTATGCGTGAGCGGCCGGGGCAGGCGAGTCACAGCAGCCGCGTGTGCGCGGTTGTGCCACGCCGACCGGACGGAGGTTCGATGACCGCGGCCGCACCACGAACGGCGGACGAGGACCCGGAGCGCGACGAGGTGCTGCGGCTGCGCGCCGAGGTGCGCGCACTGCGCGCCCGGGTCCGCGCCCACCCGCTGATCGCGCAGGCCCAGGGCATGCTGCAGGAGCGGTACGCGCTGCCCGACTCGGACGGCGCGTTCACGCTCATGCGGCGGACCTCGCAGCGGTTCAACGTCAAGATGCGCACGCTCGCCGCGGTGCTCGTGACCACCCCGCGGCCGGACGACCGGACGGCACTGTGGTTCCCCCGGCGGGTCCGCCACCCCGAGCCGGCGCTCGGCTTCATGCCGCAGGACCCGCCGGGCGGCCGCAGCCGGGGCGCGGTGCTGGGCGCCGTACTGAACCGCACGCTCACCGTGGTCGGCACCGACATGGGCAATGTACAGACCGTCGACCGCGTCGCCGGAGGCCTGCGGATCGAGCGGCACACCGGGCTGACGGAGGAGTTCCTCGACTTCTTCGCGCACGTCGGCGAGGAGGGCACGGCCTGCGCGAAGGCCGCCCGCGACGTCGCCCAGGTCACCGTGCGGGACGTGGAGGAGGACCCGGTGTTCACCGAACCGGCCCGGGAGGCCATCCTCGCCGCCGGAAGCAGGGCCTGCCACAGCGTGCCGCTGACCGCGTCGTCCGGCGCCTGCGTCGGCATGGTCTCGGCCCACGCCGACCACCGCCTGGACACCCTGGAGGCCTCCCAGCTCAGGACCCTCGACGCGCTCGGCGCGGAAGCTGGCCGCTGGCTGGCCTGGCACGAGCGCACGGTCCTCCTGGACGCCCTGGAGCACCTGCACGCCCTGGGCCGGCTGGAAAGCGGGACGGCACGGCACGGCAGGACGTGAGAGACGGCCGGTCCGCCCCCCGGCGGCGGGTGGCTGGCCGTCCCCGGGGCAGTCGCGGTCACGAGGGCTAGTAGGGGAGGACGGCATGAACACGAGTGCTCTGGCGCACGACGGCAGGATCGAGGCCGAGCGGGCCGCGCGGGGATCCGTGGTGAAGGGGGCCGCGCGGGCCGGGTTCGTCGCCCGGGGCGTGATCTATCTGCTCGTCGGGGTGCTGGCCCTGCAGATCGCCTTCGGGGAGCGGAGCCGCCAGGCCGACCGGCAGGGGGCCCTCGGCGAGATCGCGCAGCGGCCGTTCGGCGCCGTGGTGCTGTGGGCGCTGGGCATCGGCCTGGCCGGGATGGCCCTGTGGCGGCTGTCCGAGGCCGCCTTCGGCGCGGCCGGACCGGCGGGACGCACCGCGAAGAAGCGGCTGCCGGCCCTCGCCCGGTGCGTGTTCTACGCCTTCGTCGCCTACTCCGTCCTGTCACTCGCCGCGGGCTCGGGAGACGGGGGCGGCTCCAGCGACGAGCAGTCCAAGGACGTCACCGCCCGACTGCTCGACGTGCCCGCGGGTCAGTGGATCGTGGGCGTGGCCGGCGCCGGGATCGTCGTCGCCGGGGTGTGGATCGGCGGCCGGGCCGTCACCCGGGCCTACCACGACCGACTGCGGTTGGGCGAGATGTCCCCGCGCACCCGGCGGCTGGTGGACGTCACCGGCGTGGGCGGCGGCGCGGCGCGCGGCCTGGTGTTCGCCGCCGCGGGCGCCTTCGCCGTACGCGCCGCCGCCGACTACGACCCCGGCCACGCCAAGGGGCTCGACGACACGCTCCGCTCGTTCGCCCACACGCCCGTCGGACCGGGGCTGCTGGCCTGCGTCGCGGCCGGTCTCGTCCTGTTCGGACTGTTCTCCTTCGCGATGGCGCGCTGGCGCGACGTCTGACCTTCGGCCGACTGGGAACCCGGAGCACATGAACGAATCCGAGTTCCCGCCGGACGGACGGCCCGTCGACATGTACCTCGACCTCCTGCGCGTCCGCATGGACAGCGAGGACTACCGGCTGCTGATGAAGGTCGTGGCCCCCGCGCTGCGTGCCCTCGACGAGCAGCCACCTGAAAGTCTCGACTTCGCCCTGGACCCGGACGACGGCGACGACCTGCCCCAGGAGATCCGGGACGAGGCCGCCCTGGTCATCGCCACCGCCCTCACCGGCCGCCTGGACAACCAGCTCGTCGAGATACACGTCGACGGCACGGGCCCGGTCCGGGTCGTCACCGACGCGGCCACCGCGAAGGACCCCACCCGCCTCGCCGAGATCGCCGGCTGCATCCGGCAGCGGCAGAGCGACACCGAGGAGTTGCGCGGCATCGCCGCCGCCAGCGACCTGCCCACCGACTTCTGACCGTCACGCCGCGCGGGCCACCTTCACGCCGAGCGGCCGCGCCAGCCCCAGCACCGCCTCGTCCAGCCGCTGGAGATGCCGCAGCACCCGGTCGGTGACCCGCCCGTAGCGCGGTGTGCCGTACTCGCCCGGCTTCAGCAGCGAGGCGATGCTCGGTCCGCTGAGCACCTCGGCCGTGGCGGGCTCCCCCGCGACCCGGGCGGCGATCGCGCCGATGTTGTGCAGGATCCGCTGCCCGACGCCGCGCAGCCGGGGATCCGCCGCGATCGACGGATGCGAGGGCAGCAGCTCCGCCGTCGCCGCCAGCGACCGGGCGTGGTACGCGCAGGTCTCGAGCAGCGCGACCACGTACCGGGCCGTGTCCCGCCGGGTCCGCAGCGGCGTCACGGGATGCGTCAGCGGCTGGGTGGCCGCCCGCAGGTCCGCCAGCGCCTGGTCCAGGTCGCGCGCCCGGTCCAGCAGATCCGCCGGCGGCCCGCCGCTGAGCTGGTCGACGGCGGCCGAGGTGACGTCCGTCAGCCGGTCCAGCACGGTCGTCAGCAGCTCGTTCGTCCGCCGGTCCGTGCGCACCGGCAGCACCAGCGCCGCCGCGAGCGCCCCGCAGACCGCCCCCAGCGCCGTCTCCTCGATCCGCAGCACCAGCACCGACAGGCTGTAGGTGTGCAGCAGCGTGTACAGCACCCCCAGCGCCGCCGTGACGAAGAACGACGACAGCGTGTACGACAGCGGCGCGGTGTAGAACATCGCGAACACGCACAGCAGCACCACCGCGAACGCCGTCCACGTGTGATGGCCGACGACCCCCGCGAGCGCGATGCCCGCGACCACCCCGAGCACGGTCCCCAGCAGCCGGCGGTAGCCCTTGACCAGGATCTCCCCGGTGGACGCCGTGTTCAGGAACACGATCCAGCAGGTCAGCACCGCCCAGTACCAGCGGTGCGAGGAGAGCAGCTCGCCCCCCACCATCGCCAGCGACGAGCCGACGGCGACCTGCACGGCGGCCCGCGTGGTCGGCCGCCGCAGCCCCGTCTCGGCCTCCTCCTGTTCGGCGCCGATGGCCGCGTCCTCCGCGTCCAGCTCCTCCCGGGAGCGGGCCGTCTCGGGACTGTCGTCGGACTCGTCCAGCGGCCCGTCCAGCGCGATCCGCAGCCCCAGCACGGACCGCGCCGCCTCACCCAGACCCCGGAAGACGTCCTGCACGGCCGGCGACGCCTTCGGCAGGTTCTCCTCGTCCCGGTACGCGAGCAGCCGGTTGCGCACCTGCGCCGTGCCCGCCCCCTCCGCCTCGGGATGCCGTACGAGCAGTTGCAGGGCGGTCAGATCCCGGCGCAGGACGTCGAGCGCCTCGTCCCGCACGGGCAGCTGACCTCCTTCCGGCACCGGCGCACCCGGCAGATGCAGGGTCAGCGTGTCGGCCCGCTCGGCGCTGCGCGCGGTCAGCAGCAGCAGACCGAGGCGCTCGGCGGTGATCTCCGCGTCGGCGATCCGGCGCTGCACCAGCCGGGCCACCGCCTCGTCCGAGGTGCCCTCCTCCAGCCGGCCCTGGATCATCATGGCCGTCTCGTGCAGCCGCGCGGTGCCCTCCCGCAGATGCTCCAGCGCCTTGTCCACGTCGTCAGGGCCGGCGTCCAGCAACTCCAGCTGGGCGTCGATCAGCTGCGCCAGCCGGGCCCGGAACGCCTGCCGCAGCCGCTCCAGGATCCCCGCCGGGGTCTGCGGCACCAGCACGAACCGCGCCACCGCCCCGCACCCGAACGCGAGGACGATCACCCCGCAGAACCCCGCCAGGTCCTCCGTCGTGACACCCACGAACAGGGCCAGGAAGTAGACCTGGAAGCCGATCAGCCCCAGCGCGGTGCCCCGGTCGCCGAACCGGCGGCCGTACACCGCGCAGAAGATGAGCACGACGAAGAAGACGTCGCCGGCCACCTGCCGGGAGGCGAGCACCGCGGCCAGCGACACCGACGCGAGCGCCACCGGCAGCCCCAGCGCCAGGGTGACCGCCTGCTGCGGGCGCTGCTTCTCCCGGATGGCGAACGTGGCGACCATCGCCGCGATGGCCCCCGCGACCAGGTGCTGGACGTCCGCCCCCAGCAGCGAGAGCACGGCCAGCGTGAGCGAGATGGCGGCCACCGTCCGCAGTCCCGCGGCCAGCCGCAGCAGTCCGGGATCGGACGCGGCGACCCGGTCCCGCCACCGTGCCGCCGCGCTCACCCCCGCTCCCGTCACCCGGACCCGGAGTCCGTGCCCTCGACGTGCGCCCGCACCTGCTCGGGTGTCAGATAGCTGTCGGTGTACTCGAAGTCCTTCAGCTTGGCGGCCCGGCGCGCCTGGAACCCGGTGCGGACGAAATCGTCGCCCGCCACGGCGTTCAGCGTCCAGTTCGTCAGGACACGCGCCTTGGCCACGCCCGTGCGCAGCGCCGACCAGTGGTAGCCGCGCGCCACGACCTGCGCGGGCAGCCCCCGCAGCTCGATGCCGAGCGGCTTGGACACGGCGTCGGTGCCACCGAGGTCCACGACGAGACCGAGGTCCTTGTGCACGTACGGCCGCATCGGCTGCCCGCGCAGCTTGGCGATGACGTTGTCGGCGACGACCCTGCCCTGCCGCATGGCGTGCTGCGCGGTCGGCGGGCAGACCGCGCCCTCCTCACCCTTCGCGGCCTTCGCCTCGTCCGGAACGGCGGCCGCGTCGCCCAGCGCGAACACGCCGTCGTGGCCCGGCAGGTCCATGTTCGAGGTGACGGCGAGCCGCCCGCGCACGGTCTCCGCGCCGAGCGTGGCGATCAGCGGGCTCGCCACCACCCCGGCCGTCCAGATCAGCGTGCGGGTGGGGACCACCCGTCCGTCGGTGAAGGTGACCTCCTCCGGTCCTGCCTTGGCGATGGACACCCCCAGCGAGATGTCGATGCCCCTCTTGCGCAGCACCTCCTGGGCGCTGTGGCCCAGCTTGTCGCCGAGCTCCGGCATCAACTTGGGCGCGATGTCGATGAGATGCCACTTGATGAGGTTCGGATCCAGCCTGGGATACCGCTTGACCGCGTTGTGCGTGAGCATCTGCAGACAGGCGGCGGTCTCGGTGCCCGCGTAACCGCCGCCCACCACCACGAACTGCAGCCGGGAGGCCCGCTCGTCGGGGTCGTGACTGGCGTCGGCGAGGTCGAGCTGGGTGATGACGTGGTCGCGGACGTACGCGGCCTCGGCCAGCGACTTCATCCCGAAGGCGTGGTCGGTCAGCCCCGGGATGTCGAAGGTACGGGTCACGCTGCCGGGAGCCAGCACGATGTAGTCGTACGGCACGTTCACGATCTCGTCGGTGATGGTGCGGACGACGCAGACCTTCGACTTCAGGTCGACGCCGATGGCGCCGCCCGGGATGATCCGGGTGCGGTACTTCTTGCTGCGGCGCAGTGACAGGGCGATCGACTGGGGCGTCAGCACCCCGGAGGCGACCTGCGGCAGCAGCGGCAGATAGAGCTGGTAGGCGAACGGCGTCACCAGAGTGATCTCGGCTTCCGAGTCGGCGAGCTTGCGTTCCAGACGTCGAACGCATCCCACTCCGGCGAAGCCCGCGCCCACCACCAGGATCCTGGGTCGTGTCACGGTGTCCATCCCTTTCTGCGGCTCCAGGCGGTCTGCCCGACGTCATGCGCGTGCCCTCCCGCGAGCGCTTCGCACCTCATCGATCCCACCGCGCCCGGACCGGTTGCGCCAGCCGGGCGAGGCATGCAGACGAACGTTTCTCCTGAGGCTCCCGTCGTACCCCGCGCAAGCGTCGTGTACGCCCGGGACCTTTGGGAAGGGTCGTGTACGTCCCGGACCTTCGGGTAGGCCGACGTACATGACACATGCGGTGGCCGGAGGGGACTGACGTGGTGTGCGCGGAGGGCTCCGACGACCGGGGGGTGCGGGAGGCGGCGGCGCGGCACGTCGTCGACGCGGTGGAGTCCCTGGTGGCCTGCTGGTTCGCGGCGGCCGAGGAGGCCGCGCCCCGGCTGCCGGCCCGGCAGCTGCTCGCGCTCAGGACGGTCCGGCGCAGACCGGAGCTCAATCTGACGGCGCTGGCCGAGCACCTCGGCATCGGCGTGCCCACGGCCAGCCGCCTCTGCGACCGGCTGGAGGCCGCGGGCCTGCTGGAGCGGACCGTGCAGCCACGCAACCGGCGCGAGGTGCAGCTCGTGGTCACCGCGTACGGACGGCGGGTCCTCGCGGACGTCACCGAGCGGCGGGTGCGCCGCCTCGCGGCCGTGTTCGCCGGCATGACCCCGGCCCAGCGCACGGCTCTGGAACAGGGGCTGTACGCCTTCCACCGGTCGCACACGGCGCAGGGCCGGCGGCGGCCGGAGGCCGAGGACGGCTGACGCCCCCTCAGAGGTCCCCGGCCGCCCCGGAGGCGGTGCCGCCGAGGTGGCACAGCAGCAGACAGACGTCGTCGTCGCGCTCCGAGTCGCTCAGCATCGGATCCAGGATGCGCTCCGCGGACCCGTCCAGATCCCGGTCCAGTTCCGTCGTACGGAACGCGCCGAGCGCCGCCGCGAGCCGTGCGATACCCGGGTCTATCCCCTGGGCGCGGCGCTCGACCAGCCCGTCCGTGTACAGCGCCAGCGTCGAACCGGGCGCGAGCGGGACCGTGTGGTCGGCGATCTCCTGCTTCAGCGGGATGCCCAGCATCGCCCCGGGCTTGGCGTCGAGCGTGCGCACCCGCCCGTCCGGACCGCGCAGCACCGGAGGCGGATGCCCCGCGGCCGCCCAGGTCAGTGACGGCTCGCCGGGCTGGAAGCGGGCGATCACGGCGGTCGCGTACAGATCGGGCTGCAGATGGTGGAGGAAGAGGTGCAGCCGGGTCAGCAGCTGCCCGGGGCTGCCCCCGTCGACGGCGTAGGCGCGCAGCGCGGTGCGCAACTGGCTCATCATCACGGCCGCGTGCAGCCCGTGCCCGGTGACGTCCCCGATGACGACGATGAGACTGCCGTCGGGCTGGCGGAACGCGTCGTACCAGTCGCCGCCGACGTTGAGCCCGTAGGTGGCGGGCAGATAGCGGGCGGCCAGCCGCAGACCCGGCGTGCTGGGCAGATCGGTCAGCAGGGCGCGCTGGAGCGTCTCGGCGATGTCCCGGTTGTGCTCGAAGCGGCGCGCGTGGTCCAGGGCGGTGCTCGCCCGCCGGGTGAGCTCCACCAGCATGACCGCGTCGTCCGCGTCCCAGCGCTCACCGGGCGGGGTCAGGGTCAGCACGCCCAGCGGCGCGCGCCGGGTCGCCAGCGGCACGCACAGCAGCGGCCGGGCGGGATCCAGCGCGGACGGCGGATGGTCGTCGATGCCCGGCAGCCCGCCGGGGCGGGGCGAGGCGTACTGGGGCCGTCCGGTACGGGCGGCGAGCACGGCCGCCGCCGGGTGCGCGGTGGGCCGCTGCCGGTCGTCCTCGGCGTCGAACAGCCAGACGTCGACCGTCCGGGCGTACTCGGGGACCAGCAGCTCGGGCAGCCGGCGCACGATCTGCTCCTGGTTGAGGGACGCCGTCAGCGCGGCGCTGGCGTCCGCCAGGAAGGTCAGCCGGCGCCGCGCGCTCTCCGCCTCCCGGCGGGCCGTGCGTTCCGCCGAGAACGCCTCGCGCTGGGCCCGCCCGGCGGCGTCCAGCTCCGCGTGCAGCGCCAGCACGCCCTGGTTGGTCTGGTGCAGCTCCTCGCGGTGGAAGTCGACCAGCTCCTCCTGCTCGGCGAGCCTCTCCAGGACGAGCGAGGTGTCCTCGTCGGCGCCCAGCAGTGCCTCCGCGAGCAGCGTCGCGTCGTCCGCCACGTCGGCGCAGACGGCGGCCTCCGACGGCTCCGGGCAGGGCGCCGACGTCCGCCACGCGGGCTCCTCGGCGCCGGAGGCCGGCAGCACCTCGAGGCCGAGCAGCCCGTCGGCCGCCCGCACCGTGAGCCGCCAGTCGCCGCCCTTGGTCAGACACTGCCGCAGCCGCCCGCTCAGCGCGGCCGCGAGGCGGGTGCGCTCCAGGGGCGGCACACCGTACGCGGCCGCCAGCCGGGCGGTGGCGATCCGGGCGCGGGCCGCGTCGGTGACGGTGGTGATCTGCCAGCTGCGCGTCATGGAAGGTCCGGCGGGTCGGGGGACAGGACGGCCACCGCGGTGTCGTCGCGCACCGGACGCGCGGAACTGCCGGCGTCGCGCACGGTGACGGCCGCGGTGACGGCGGGGTCGGCGGTCAGCAGACCGGGGCCGGAGGGCGGCACCCAGCGGCTGGGCAGCCCGTCGGTGTGCAGGACCAGCAGCCGGTCCGCCGCCCAGGGCAGCTCGGTCTGCGGCACCGTCGCGGGCCGGTGCACACCGACGATGCCCGGCCGGGACAGCAACGGCCGCCAGCCGCCGCCCTCGTACAGCCGGGCCCCTATGTTGCCGATCCCGGCGAACCGCAGGCACGCGGCCCGCGGGTCGAGCTGCGCCACCGCGACCGCCGCGCCCCGGGTGCCGCGCAGTGCCCCGTCGAGGCGGCGCAGGAGATCGGCGGGGGACAGATGGGCGCTGCGGCGCAGCTCCCCGGCCGCCGCCGTCGAGGCGCGGGCGGCCTCGGGGCCGTGGCCCAGCCCGTCGGCCAGCATCAGGGTGAGCCGGCCGGCCGCGCGGACACAGGTCCACAGGTCCCCGGAGTACTCCGCGCCCGCGAACGGCACATTGATCCCGCCGGCCCGCGCGCCGACGGCGGGCGCCTTCGGTACGGCGCCGATCCGGGCGAGTGCCACCGTGCCGCGGCCGGGCGCGCCGTGCACGCCGAAGTCGTCGGCCAGCCGGCGGCAGGTGCCGAGCCCGGCGCCGAGCGAGCCGGTCGTGGAGAACCCGTCCACGAGGGCGGCCGGCACGTCCGCGATGCCCGGACCGTGGTCGACCGCGGCGATCTGCGCCACCACGGCCCCGTCGTGCCCGGTGGGCGGCGCCACCACCTCCACGAGGAGCCGGCCCCCGCCCGCGTGCTTGAGCAGGTTGGTGGCCAGTTCCGTCGCCACCAGGGCGGCGGCCGCGGTGCGCGACTCGTCCAGACCGGCCAGCGCCGCCGCGCCCTCCGCGGCCACCCGGGCGTCGCGCACCCGCGTCGAGTCGTGCACCGGGACGTCCCAGACGCGTGCCATCACGACCCCCCGCGCTGCCGTGGCGTCCGGGCCGTCCACGAGATCACCGTGACGGTGGTCCCGACGCCGGGCGTGCTGTCGATGGCGAACTCGTGGACCAGCCGTCGCGCCCCGCCCAGCCCCAGGCCCAGCCCGTCGCCGGAGGTGTACCCGTCGCTGAGCGCCTGCTCCAGGTCGGGGATGCCCGGCCCGCGGTCCGAGAACGTCAGCCGCAGCCCCTCCCGCCGCGCGTCGGCGACCCGGGCCGACTCCATCTCGCCGCCCCCGCCGTACACCAGGGTGTTGCGGGCCAGTTCGCTGGCCGCGGTGACCAGTTTGGTCTGGTCCACCAGACCGAATCCGAGCGTGGCGGCCGACTGACGGACATGCTGGCGGACCCAGACCAGGTCCAGGTCGGAGCGGATGGGCAGCCGGGCCTCGACGCCCGCGGCGGCGGCGCTCACCGCGGGTCCCGGTGCGGGCCGCCGGACCGGACCGCGTCCGCCCGGCCGAGCAGCTCCAGGGCCGCCTCGGCGCTGAGCGCGGTCCGCAGGCCCGGCAGGGTCAGCCCCAGTTCCACCAGCGTGAGGGCGACCGCGGGCCGCATGCCGGCCACCACGGTCTGCGCGGCCAGCAGCCGCGCGTGCGCCGCGATCTCGGCCAGGACCCGGCCGAGGAAGGAGTCGACGATCTCGACCCCCGAGATGTCGATGACCACGCCGGCCACCCGGCTGCGGACGATCGCCTCCGCGATGTCCTGCTGGAGCCGCGCGGCCATCCCGTCCTGCAGATCGCCCTGGAGGGTGACCAGCAGGACGTCGCCCAGTCTGAGCACCGGTACGGAGGCCGTGGCGGCGCGGGGGAAGTCGTCGTTCACCGCGGACCCGCACCACCGGGCGTCGACTGCACGATGTCCGCGCCCAGCCGGTGCAGGGCGTACCCGAGGGCGTCGGCCAGGCTCGCCCGGGTGAGCACCGTGCCCAGATCCAGACCGAGGTGCACGATGGTCTGCGCGATGGCGGGCCGGATACCCGAGACGACGCACTCCGCGCCCATGAGCCGGACGGCCGCCACGGTCTTCATCAGGTGCTGGGCGACCAGGGAGTCCACCGTCGGCACCCCGGTGATGTCCAGGATCGCGAACCGGGCCTGCTCGTCCACGACGGAGTTCAGCAGCGTCTCCATGACGACCTGGCTGCGGGCGCTGTCCAGCGTCCCGATCAGCGGCACCGCGACGATCCCGTCCCAGAGCCGGATGACCGGCGTGGCGACCTCCAGCAGCTGCAGCCGCTGCCGGTCGATGAGCGCCTCGCCCTCGTTGAGCGCCGTCCCCAGCACGACCAGTCGCAGGGTGCCCATCAGGACGGTCAGCGCGGTCGTGCACTCCCGCACCCGGTCCGCGGGCGCGTCCGGCAGGTCCGCGACCAGAAGGTTCACGGCGGGGGCGCGCAGCGCGTCCACCTCGGTCGACACCTGGGACGGGGTGAGACCGACGCGGGCGCGCGCCGCCGCCATCCGGGCCAACTGCTCGCGCACCAGGGTGAACCCGGCACTCTCCGGGTCCTCCACCCGTTCCGTCGCGGCCACTTGGGCGAGGGCGTCGACCACGACCCGCCCCGCCTCCACCGCCTCGTCCCGGGACACGGTGAACACCGAGCGGAACAGGGGCTCGTCGGCCCACCGCTGGGCGAGCTGCTCCTGCCGTCGGCGCAGGAACGCCCCGACCTCGTCCTCGGGTGCCCTGTGCTGTGCGGCCGTGTGGTGCTCCGGCAACCTGCTTCACTCCTCGGTGCGTTGTGCAGCCGCGGTCCCGCCGGGGGCGACGGGACCGCCTGGTGACCCTTGCCGGGCGACAACCCTAACCAGGCGTCGGCCCCGGCGTCAGGGGGCCTCGGACGGGGACGCGGGGGGCCTGCCGAACCAGTCGAGACACACCACCAGCGCGTCGTCGTCCGGCTCGGGTCTGCCGCGGTGGCGCGAGAGTTCGCGCAGGACCGCGGCCGGCACCTCCGCCGCAGGCAGCAGCGCGGCGGAGTTCACCGCCCGGGCCAGCGCGCGCTCGCCGTAGATCTCGCCGCCGGGCCCGGGCACCGCGTGGACCCCGTCGCTGACGAACAGCAGCCGGTCCCCGGGGAGCAGGGTGAACTCCTGGGCGACGTAGTCCGTTTCCTCGAACATGCCGAGCGGCAGCTGCGCCTCCAGGTCCACGGCGGCCAGTACCCGGTCGCGCAGCAGCAGCATCCGTGGCGACCCCGCGTCGACGACCCGCATCCGGCCCGTGGACAGCTCGATGTCCACCAGCAGGACGGACAGATGCGCCTCGCCCCGGTAGTGGGCGTGGATCGCCTGGTCGGCCAGGGCCGCCTGGTCCGCGATCGGGATGCCCGCGCGGCGGGCGTTGCGCAGCGCGTTGATGCCGAGGCTGGTGAGCAGGGACGCCTCGATGCCCTCGCCCATGCCGTTGGTGACGTACACCATGAGATGGTCCGCGGAGGCCGACCAGTCGAAGTTGTCGCCGTGGATCGCGTAGGCGGGTTCCAGCTGGGCGCCCAGCGCGTACACGTCCCGGGCGCAGGAACGCGCCGGGAGGAGCTGCCACTGCATCTCCGCCGCGAGCGTCAGCCGGTCCGTGCGGCGGGCCTGGAGATAGCGGTCGGTGTCGCGCTCCGCGACCAGCAGCTCGTGGCCCAGGAGCCGTGCCACCTCGGCGAGTTCGGCGAGCCGCGCGGCGTCCGCCGCGTCGGCGGGCAGGGTGACGGACAGCACGCCCAGCCGGTCGCCGCGCACGGTGACGGGCAGATGCGCGCGCACCCGGCCGCCGTCGAGCCGCTCGACGTACGGCTCCTGGGCGCCGTAGGCCCGTCCGGGAGCACCGGCGTGTACGGGGACGGGCTCGGGTCCGGTGCCGTGCGGCGCGGGGGAGACGGGCAGCAGGACGGCCGCGCCGTAGTCGGCGAGGCTCAACTCGGCCGTCTCGGCCGCGTAGTGGGCGCACAGCACCTCGTGCAGGGCCTCGGGCACCTCGTGCGCGGCCGCGGAGCGCAGGGCGCGCCCGGTGGTCACGAGCCGGTTCACGATGTCGGTCACGCCTTTCTCCGGGAGGGGTCGGGACAGGGCGATGCGGCCGCGGCCGCCCGCTCCACGGGCCGCCGCTCGGGCGCGGGCGGCAGGGGGCGAGCTGACAGCGTCGGCGAAGCCTGCGAGAGTGGGTCCGTGATGTCCCCCTCCTCGCGCCCGCGGCCCCATGAGGTCGCGCGGGTGACCTCGGAGGCGGCGGAGCTGCTGGAGGTCCTGTGGGGCCGAGCCTCCACCGCCCCGGTCTCCGCCTCCCAGTTGCGCGTGCTGTTCATCCTGGAGCACAACGAAGGCATCAATCTGCGGACACTCGCCGACCACCTGGGCTCGACACCGCCGTCCACCAGCAGGCTGTGCGACCGGCTGCAGGCCGTGGGCTTCGTCGAGCGCAGGGCCGCCGAGAACAGCCGCCGCGAGCTCCAGCTGTTCCTGAGCCGGCGCGGCCGTGCCTTCCTCAGCGACCTGCGCGCGCGCCGCGAGAGCGCGCTGCAGGCCGTGCTGGAGCAGATGCCGGCCGCGGAGCGCGGTGCGCTGCTGCGGGGCCTCGAGGCCTTCTGCGCCGCCGCGGCCGCGCAGATCCACGAGACCGGTTCCGTCGACGCGGCCACGGCCTGAGGATCTCCGGCACCCGGTGCGGGCCGCCGCGGCGCGCCACGGGTGGTCGTCCTCGCCCACCGGCACATCCGTGATCCCTCCCGCGTGACTGCCCCGCACACTTTGTTGCCTCACGCTCATAGTTGTCAAATGGCAACTGTTGCTCCGAGGTGGTCGCACACCTGCGCGTTTCACGGGTGTTCGGCGCCGCCCGGCGGATCAGGCCCCCTGGTCCGCCTCCTCCGCCCCCTCCTCACCCCGGTCGATGAGCGCCAGGGCGTCGTCCACCTTGTCCGAGACCGGCACCGTGAGGCTGACCCCGGTCAGGTCCAGCACCCGCCGTACGGCGGGCGTCGGATCGATGACGTGGACGCTGCCCGGCAGCCCGCGGGCCTCCTGGTACACGCGCAGGATGATGTTCATCCCGGACGAGTCCATGAACGGGACGGCCGAGAGGTCGAGCAGGAAGTGCCGTCGGCCGTGGTGGAGCTGGTTCGCCAGCTGGGCCTGGAACTCGGTCGCGGTGTCGAGGTCCAGATGGCCTTCGACCGTGACCAGGGCGATGTCCTCGCGGACCACGTCGACCTCGACGGAAAGGGGGTTCTGGGCGGTGGACACGAGTACCTCCGAAAGCTGACGGTCAGGGCCGGTTGCCCCGGCGGACGGCCGCGCGGCGAGGACGGGGGCAACGGGTGGGACGGATTCCTCCGGCGGGCCGCGGCCTTTTCGCCGCGCCCAGCGAATACCCCGGAACCCGCCCCTCATGCCCACGGCCGCGATCACCGGCGGGCCTGTGACGGCGCTCCCGCGGCCCTCGCCGGCCGCCCCGGTATGCGGACGCGACGGCCGGGTAGCCGGTGGCATGGAGCGTGAGAAGGGAGCGGCGTGACCATCGACGGAATCTGGTCGTACGCGATGCGGAGCGGTCATGAGGAGGGGGAGGACCTGACGGACTGGACGGTCGTCGCGGCCGACGGCGCCATCGGGCACGTCGAGCGCGAGGCCGCGCCCCACGGCCTGCGGCATGTGGTGGTCGACACCGGGGTCTGGCTCTTCGGCAGGAGCGTGGTCGTCCCCGTGGGCCTGGTGACGGGCATCGACCGTACGGCCCGCACGGTTTCCCTGTCCTGCACCGGCGACCGGGTCCGGGAAGCGCCCCGGTTCCGCACCGACGGCGAGACCACGGACCGCCGGTACCTGGCCGAGGTCGGCGCGTACTACGAGCGGCTCGGCTCCTCCGGCACGGAGCCGCGTTGACCGGCTCAAGAGGCTGTCCGACGTGAGGGGGGACGAACTCGCCCCGACGCAGCCGGCGGTCGTGCCGGTGACGAGCGCCGCGTCGGCCCGCGCCCACGCGCGCGCGGTGGTCGACGCCCACTGGGGCGACCGCGGGCGTCCGGTGCGCGAGCGGGACGTCATCGACCTGCTGCTGGTCGTCTCGGAACTGGTGACCAACGCGATCCGGCACGGCGGCGGCCTGGCCGGATTCGAGGTGACGCCCGTGCCCGACGGCGTCCGGCTCCGCGTGCACGACCACAGCGACGCGCTGCCCGCCGTCGCCCACGACGCCGGGGAACTGCCCGCGGGCCACCGTGTCAGCGGCTACGGCTGGCCCCTGATCGTCCGGCTCAGCCACGAGATCGCCATCGAGGCGCGCCCGGCCGGCGGGAAGACGATCCGTGTGCTGGTACCGCTGCGCCTCACCACGGCAGGAAGACGTGAACCTGCTTCCCCGCCGCGTCCGGCACCACGCTGACCTGGGTGCACAGCGTCTGGATCAGATACCAGCCGATGCCGCCGCCCCCGCTGTCGGGCCGGAAGGGCCGCGGGGACGGCACGACGCCGCTGGTGTCGTGCAGCGTGACGTGCACGCCGTCGAAGGTGGGACGCAGGCCCAGCTCGAAGGGGCCGGGCGCGTACTGGACGGCGTTGGAGGCCAGTTCCGTGACGATCAGCACGATGTCGTGCCAGCACTCCGGCGCCGAGGGCGGTGCGGCCAGGGCGAGCTCGTCGAGGAACTCCTCCGCGGCCAGCCGCGCCCCCGTCACGTCGTGCGGTTCGCCCTCGAAACGTACGGTACGGCCCCGGACGGCCGGGGAGGCCGATGAGTCGTCGCCGCGCGGCTCGATCGCCATGTCGTGGGTGCGGGCCCGGTGGCGAGCCGGGACCGACGTCCTTTCTTCGTACGGATCTTTCGCGTCGCCACTCACTGGGTTCCCGGCGCCGCCCGGCCTACGCGTCCCGCACCCCAGCGTCCCGCGATCACTCCGCGTCGCGCACCGGCCACAAGACGACGCCGGACACGGGGGACCGCGGGCCCGCTCGGTCGATCCGCACCGACGGCATGGCTCAGCGGAACACGTCGTCCGCGTCGTCCCAGCTCAGCACCTCTTCCGGAGCGCTCTGCCGGGGCAGCCGCGCCCTCGCCTGGTACATCGCCTCGATCTCCGCCGCGTAGTGCGCCACGATCGAGTCGCGGCGCAGCTTCATCGACGGGGTCAGCAGACCGTTCGTCTGGTCGAAGGGCTGCGGCAGGATGCGGAAGGCGCGGATGGACTCCGAGCGGGACACCGTGCTGTTGGCCGCGGCCACCGCCCGGGCGATCTCCTCCCGCAGCGCGTTCTCCTCGCGTGCCTCGCGGCTGTCGCCGTGCAGCGTCAGATTCCCGCGCCAGTGCGCCAGGAACTCGGGGTCCAGGGTGATCAGCGCGCCCACGCAGGGCCGGTTGTCGCCCACGACCACCGCCTGGTGGACGAGCGGATGCATCCGCAGCCGCTGCTCCAGCGCGGCCGGTGCCACACTCTTGCCGCTGCTGGTGATGATGACGTCCTTCTTGCGGCCCGTGATGGTGAGATAGCCGTCGTTGTCCAGGAAGCCCAGGTCTCCCGTGGCCAGCCAGCCGCCCCGCAGCACCGCCCGGGTCGCGGCGTCGTCGTTGACGTAGCCCTGGAACACCGACGGGCCGCGCACCAGGATCTCCCCGTCGTCCGCCACCCGGATGTCCGTGCCCGGCAGGGCCTGCCCGACGGTCCCGGACTTCTCCCGGCCCAGCGGCTGCATGGTGACCCCGCCGCTGGTCTCCGTCAGGCCGTAGCCGTCGTGGACGTACACGCCGATGCCCTCGTAGAACAGGGACAGGTCGCGGTGGAGCGGGGAACCGCCCGAAGTGGCGCGGTGGACACGCCCGCCCAGCGCCGCGCGGAGCTTGCGGTACACCGTCCGCTCGAACAGGGCGTGCTGGAGCCGCAGATCGAAACCGGGACCCGAACCGCGGCCCAGCCGCTGCCGCTCGACGGCCGCCGCGAAGTCCCGCGCGGTCTCCGCGGCCCGCTCGAACAGCGCCCCGCGGCCCGCCTCCTGGGCCGCCCGCAGGAAGTTCTTGTAGATCTTCTCGAAGACCGAGGGGACCGCGTACAGATAGGTGGGCCGGAAGGACTGCAGTGCCTCGGAGAGCGCCGCCGCGCTCAGCTCGGGCTGGTGGCCCATCACGATGCCCCCGCGCAGGCACAGCCCCTGGATCATCAGGCCGTACACATGGGAGAAGGGCAGGAACGCGAGGACGGAGGCCTGCTCACCCGCGGGCGCCGCCGTCTGCCCCCAGCCGGCCAGCAGGGTGTCGCAGGGACTGGCCAGGCTCCGGTGGCTCAGCGCACAGCCCAGGGGACGGCCCGAGGTGCCGGAGGTGTACGCGATCACCGCGGTCGAGTCGGGCAGCACGATACGGCGCAGTGAGTCCACGGTGGTCAGCGGGATAAGCTCCCCGCGCTGCGCGAGCTCCTCCAGCGCCCCGGTGTCCAGCTGCCAGACGTGCCGGAGCATGGGCAGGGTGGCGCACACCGACCCCACCGTCATGACGCTCTGTTCGTCCTCGACGACCACGCCCACACAGGCCGAGTCCCGCAGGATCCACTCGACCTGTTCGCGCGAGGACGTCGGGTACACGGGCACCACCTCGGCGCCCACCGCCCACAGCGCGTAGCTGAGAACGGTCCACTCGTAGCGGGTGCGCGCCATGATCGCGACGCGGTGACCGGGGGATATCCCGGACGCCACGAAACCCTTGGCCAGGTCCACCACCTCGTCGCGCAGCTCGACGGCCGTCACCTCCTCCCAGGTGGGGGAGCCGGGGGCACGGCGGGCCAGCACGGGCAGCGTGGGGGTACGGGCCGCTGTCTCGAAAACGCTGTCGGCGAGCCCTGCGGTCAGGGGCGGAACGGCTGGGGGAGCGACAGCGAAGTCGCGCATACGCTGCTCCTGACGTGTACGAAGGGTGACCCCGTCGACGAGAACTGTTATCGACGCTGGCGAATGTAGCCCAGGTGGGACCGGTTGTGGCCGGGAACGGATTAAGTAATGAGCGTTGATGATCTCGGCCGTGTCGGGGAGGCGGGACGGAAATGAGCCACGCCTCAGGTCTGGGTGTGCCGTACGCAGGTGGTGACCACCTCGCGCAGGTTGCCCGTGCGCTCGTACACCTCCCGCTGCACCTGCGACCCGTTGCCGTTCCGCAACAGTGCCGCGCAGGCCTCCCGGGCCCGCTCCAGGTCTCCGCTGTCCGCCAGCGCGTCCTCGACATGCTCCAGCAGAGCCCGTACGACCGTCTCGGCGGGCGCGTTCCGCATGGTCACGGGGTCGACCAGGTCCCCGGTCAGCCCGGAGCGGGCGGCCCGCCAGTCGGCCAGCCGCAGCGTGCTGACGCTGTGGTCCACCGGCTCCGTACCCGCCTCCCAGGCGCGGGCGGCCGTCTCGACGAGTCCGCGGGCCAGCGTGGCCACGAGCACGGCGTTGTCCGCGTGCAGACACACGTCCGACACCCGCACCTCCACCGTGGGCCAGCGCGCGGACAGCCGGGCGTCGAAGTAGACCATCTTCTCGTCGAGGATCGTCCCCGTGGCCAGCATGTCCGCCACCCGCCGGTGGTACCGCTCGGCCGACCCGAACAGCTCGGTCGGACCGGCCGACGGCCAGCGCAGCCACACCCGGCTGCGATAGCTGCTGTACCCCGTCTCCCGGCCCTGCCAGAAGGGGGAGTTGGCGCTCAGCGCCGTCAGCACCGACAGCCACGGCCGGATCCGGTCGATGACCGCGACGCCCTCCTCGTCGGAGCCGATGGAGACATGCACGTGACAGCCGCACACGATCTGTTCCCGGGTCGCGATGCGGTACTGCTCCGCCATCCACCGGTAGCGGCTGCCGATGCTGACGGACGGCCGCACCGCCAGCGGGGACGTGGCGAGCGCGGCGACGGCGCACCCCGCCTCCTTGGCGTGCTGTGCCGCCTCCGCGCGGATCCGGACGATCTCCTCGCCGAGCTCACCCATCCCCGACTGGGGATGAGTGGCGAACTCGACCATCTGGTTGTGCAGTTCCTTCTGGAAGACGGGCTCCTGCTCCGCCTTCTCACACCGCGCGGCGCGGGCGAGAACAGCGGCGGACAGCGCCCTGGGCTCCCCGGTCTCGGGATCGACCAGGAGGAGTTCCTCCTCCACTCCGACGGTGCGCACGCGATGCGGCCTTTCTCTGCGCCCGGATGGTATGCAACCGACTGCCCCTGGAGGCGCCTTCTCACACGGACGACGGCCTCAGCCACACCGTGGCCAGCGGCGGCAGGGTGAGCGTCAGCTCCCCGTTCGCCGCCTTGACCGGGTCGGGATGCGTGACGTCGCTGCCGCCGTACCGTTCGGCGTCGGTGTTGAGGACCTCCTCCCAGACCGGGGCGTCGCCGGGGACGGCGAGGAGATAGTCGTGGCGGACGACGGGCGAGAAGTTGCTGACCGCGAGCAGCGGGGAGCCGGCGGCGCCGTACCGCAGGAAGGCGAAGACGTTGTCGTCGGCGGCGTCCCCGAGCACCCACCGGAAGCCGGCCGGGTCGGTGTCGCGCTCCCACAGGGCCGGGGTCGCCCGGTACAGCGTGTTGAGGTCCCGGACCAGGTCCCGCATCCCCCGGTGATCACCCGCGGACGCGTACCCGGGATCGAGCAGCCACCACTCGGGACCGTGCGCCTCGGACCACTCGGCCCCCTGCGCGAACTCCTGCCCCATGAACAACAGCTGCTTGCCGGGATGGGCCCACATGAACCCCAGGTACGCCCGGTGGTTGGCGCGGCGCTGCCACCAGTCGCCGGGCATCTTGGAGACCAGCGCCTGCTTGCCGTGCACGACCTCGTCGTGGGAGATCGGCAGGACGTAGTTCTCGCTGTAGGCGTACACCATCGAGAAGGTCATCTCGTTGTGGTGGTACTTGCGGTGCACCGGCTCCTTCGACACGTACTGCAGCGAGTCGTGCATCCAGCCCATGTTCCACTTCAGCCCGAAGCCGAGACCGCCGCTGTCGGTCGGCCGGGTCACCCCGTCCCACGCGGTCGACTCCTCCGCGATGGTGATGACACCCGGGTTGCGCCGGTACACGGTCGCGTTCATCTCCTGCAGGAACGCCTTGGCGGCCAGGTCCTCGTTCCCGCCGAAGACGTTCGGCTCCCACTGCCCGGAGTCCCGCGAGTAGTCGAGGTAGAGCATCGAGGCGACGGCGTCCACCCGCAGCCCGTCGATGTGGAACTCCTCGCACCAGTACGTGGCGTTGGCGACGAGGAAGTTGCGCACCTCGGTCCGCGCGTAGTCGAACTCGTACGTCCCCCAGTCCGGGTGCTCGGCCCGCCGCGCGTCCCCGGGTTCGTACAGCGGATCCCCGTCGAACCGGGCCAGCGCCCAGTCGTCCTTGGGGAAGTGGGCCGGCACCCAGTCCACGATCACCCCGATGCCGGCCCGGTGCAGGGCGTCCACCAGGTACTTGAAGTCGTCGGGCGTACCCAGCCGCGAGAACGGCGCGTAGAAACCGGTGACCTGGTAACCCCAGGAACCGGCGAAGGGATGATGGGCGACCGGCATGAACTCGACGTGGGTGAAGCCGAGGTCCTGCACATACGCGGGGAGTTCCTTGGCCAGCTGACGGTAGGTCGATCCGGGGCGCCAGGAGGGCAGATGGACCTCGTACACCGAGAACGGCGCCCGGTGCACGGGAAGGGCGCCGCGCTGCGTCATCCACTTCTTGTCACGCCACCTGTGGCGCGAGGTGTGCACGATCGACGCCGTGTCCGGCGGGACCTCCGCGTACCGTGCCATCGGGTCGGCCTTGAGGAAGCGGTCGCCGTGGCGGGAGGTGATCTCGAACTTGTAGCGGGTGCCCTCGCCGATGCCGGGCAGGAACAGCTCCCACACCCCAGCCGCGCCGAGCGACCGCATCGGGAAGGCGGTCCCGTCCCAGCAGCAGAAGTCGCCCGTGACCCGCACCCCCCGGGCGTTCGGCGCCCACACCGTGAAACGGGTGCCGGTCACCCCCTGGTGGGTCATCGGCTCGGCACCCAGCGCCTTCCACAGCTCCTCGTGCCGGCCCTCCCGGACGAGATGCAGATCGAGGTCACCGAGCGCCGGCAGGAACCGGTACGGGTCCTCCACGGCGTGCGTGTCGTCGCCGTAGGCCACCAGCAGCGTGTACGCGGGCACCGCGTCGAGCGGGAGTACGGCGGCGAAGAGGCCGTCCTCCTCCGAGGCGAGCGGGGTGGCCGCGCCGTCGACCACCACGCTCACGGAGTCGGCGAAGGGGCGCAGGGCCCGGAAGAGGACGCCCTCCCGCACCCGGCGCGCGCCCAGCAGGGCGTGCGGGTCGTGATGGGCGCCCGACAGCAGGCGTCGGCGGTCGGCGGGGTCGAGCGCGGGCGCCGCGAGCGACCGGGGACCGGCCGCTTCGGGGAGGGCGGTGTCGCGCAGGGCCATGGGTCAGCCTCCTCGGACGGCGAGTCGTTCGATCGCCGCCATGGGTACAGGTAGCCAGTCGGGCCGGTTGCGGGCCTCGTAGAGCACTTCGTAAACGGCGCGATCCGTCTCGTAGGCACGCAGAAGCGCGTGCTTCTTCCGCGGATCCCAGCCCGCCCGGGTCGCGTACCCCGCGCAGTAGGCCTCCCGGCAGCGGCGCGCCCACTCCGGACGCCAGGGGCGGCGCTGCCGGGCGGCGTAGTCGAAGGAGCGCAGCATGCCGGCGATGTCCCGGACCGGGGAGTGGGCGAGCCGCCGCTCGGCCAGCGGACGGGACGGTTCGCCCTCGAAGTCGATGACGAACCAGTCGCGTCCGGCCCGCAGCACCTGCCCCAGGTGCAGGTCGCCGTGGATGCGCTGGGCGGGCGGACCCTGGTCGCACACCGCGAGCGCCGCGAACGCGGTGGTGAGACCCGGGACGAAGGGCCGCAGCGCGGGCACGTGGTGCGCGGCTGCCTCCAGCCGTTCCGTCATCGCCGCCGCCGTACGCCCGTCCTCGGCGTCCGGACCGGCGGGGAGGGCCGCCGCCAGCGCCAGGTGGACGTCGGCCGTCGCCCGGCCCAGCTCCTGCGCCTCGGCGGTGAAGTCCTCGCCGCGGGCCAGCGCCTGCAACGCCAGCGTCCAGCCGTCCGAGGCGTCCGGCAGGAACGGCTGCAGCACACCGAGCGTGGCCTCCTGGGGGTGCGTGGTCCGGAACCAGGCCACCGGCGCGGGGACCCGCCCGCACCCCTGCCCGGCCAGCGCCACCGGCACCTCCAGGTCCGGGTTCACCCCGGGCTGGATGCGCCGGAAGATCTTCAGGATGTACGCGTCGCCGTACACCAGCGAGGTGTTGGACTGCTCGGCCTCCAGCAGCCGGGGCGCGAGCCCGGCGGGCAGCGAGACGGACGGGTCCGATTCGAAGCACAGGGGACCGAGTGTGCCCGGGTGCCGCATCCGCTCCAGGAGCAGTTGCGCCGACCGCGGGTCCTGCAACGCGTCATGGACCGTCAGCCCGGCCAGCGGGCCCTCCTCGACCCGGCCGATCAGGGCCCGGCCCAGCCGCGGCGACAGATGCTCCTGGAGACCGAGCAGCAGCTGGTAGCAGTCGCCGGCCGGGGGAGTGCCCCCGGGGGTCGGTACCCCCGACTGCCCGGCGTGCACGAGCAGATGGAGACAGCCGGGATACAGCTCCGTCATCGACAGCATGCGCAGATCGGTGAGGGGCCGGTCCTTCCCGGCGAACCAGCGCTGCCGAGGCAGCCACTCCCGCAGCAGCGCGACGAGCGGCCCGCCGGAGTGGAAGGCACTCGGGGTGCTCGGTCTGAGAGAGGCGGTCTTCATCACGGTGACCCATCCTTTCCTCGGCGCACGCTCACCGGCGTCGGCCGACCCGGGCCGCGGCTCGGGTGAGCCGGAACCAGTAGAAGCCGTGGCCCGCGAGGGTGAGCAGGTAGGGCAGCTCACCGACGGCCGGAAAACGCACCCCGCCGAAGAGCTCGACGGGATGACGTCCGTCGAAGCGGCGCAGGTCGAGTTCGGTGGGCTGGGCGAAGCGCGAGAAGTTGTGCACGCACAGCACCAGGTCGTCCCCTCCATCCTCTGTCGAGGGGGCTTCGCGCAGGAACGCAAGAACAGCGGGGTTCGAGGACTGCAGCTCGGTGAAGGAGCCGAGGCCGAAGGCCGGGTTCTGTTTGCGGATCTCGATCATCCGGCGCGTCCAGTGCAGCAGCGAGGACGGGTCGGACATCGAGGCCTCGACGTTGGTGACCTGGTAGCCGTAGACGGGGTCCATGATGGTCGGCAGGAACAGCCTCCCGGGGTCACAGGACGAGAAGCCCGCGTTGCGGTCGGGTGTCCACTGCATGGGGGTGCGGACGGCGTCGCGGTCGCCGAGCCAGATGTTGTCGCCCATGCCGATCTCGTCGCCGTAGTAGAGGATCGGCGAGCCGGGCAGGGACAGCAGCAGGGCGGTGAAGAGCTCGATCTGGTTGCGGTCGTTGTCGAGGAGGGGTGCGAGGCGGCGGCGGATGCCGATGTTGGCGCGCATCCGCGGGTCCTTCGCGTATTCCGCGTACATGTAGTCGCGTTCCTCGTCCGTCACCATTTC